>DAOKYY010000014.1:0-59240 GCA_035325905.1 Aggregatilineaceae bacterium
TCACCGTCATCTACGGCGCCTACGACCCGAACAATCCCTGGATTACGTGGGGCTAAGAGCAGCCAAGAACAGCAATATACAGCGAAAAGCAGCAAAAGCCACGTTCGCCCGCTGCCTTTACGGCGGCCTGAGAATCGCCCGGCCATAGATGCGGACGCTGCGCTCGGCCCCGTCGATGGGCAGAATGACGGACGAGGCGTCTTCGATCTGGTCGCGCGTGACCCAGCGCGCTCCGCTTTCGGGCGGCGCGGCGAGCAGCATGCCCAAGACAGCGTCGTTCTTAAAGCTAACGCCGAACACTTCGAGGAAATAGTGGGTGAAGACGCCCCTCTGCCCGCCACGCGCCGTGACGCCTTCCTCCTCCGCCGTCCAGAGATGCTCCCAAGCGACATCGTCGGGCGTCAGCGCGGGCAGCAGCCCCGTCTCCTCGACCAGCTCCTCGCGCAGCTCGCGGAACGGCGAGCGCTCGCGGCCCTGGCCGGAGTAAAACCACTCGCGGAACAGGGGCAGCTTGGCGCGCGGCAGATTGAATCTCAGATCGTCATTGTCCGGCGTTTCGAGAATGGCGGCGAAGGATGCCAGCCGGTCGTAGGCCGTGATCGTCAGCGCGCCGCCGATGGGAGAGAGAATGTACAGCCCATTCCGGCGCCGATCCGCGTTGAGCAGCAGCAGAAACCAGCCCTCGTGCTCGATGCGGCACAGGCTGGCGCAGCTCACGCGAATCCGGTCGGTCATCGGCGTCTCCCCGGCCCGGCGCGCCGCCGGGTCACTCCCGTTTCCTCATTTCTAAGATTGTGACGCCGCGCCCCTGAAAACACAACCGCCCTTGCCACCACCGCCGACGGCGAGTAAGCTTAAACGCCGGGCCGCTGCCCCGGAGCGCCGCGCCCGGCGTTGCACCGTTGCCGTGGGTCTGGAATCGCTTGTGCCAACCAAAACCCTCCCGACCGAAACAACCCGTCGCAACACCCGCCTGACCATTCTGAATGGCGCGCTGATGATCGGGACGACGAATTCGGTCGCCAGCCCGGATCTGGTGCTGACCGCTTTCGCCGCGCACCTGACCTCCAACCCGCTCATTCTCGGCCTGATCGCGCCGCTGCAAAACGCCACCTGGTCGCTGCCGCAAATCTGGACGATCGGCTGGCTGCGGCGCACGCGCTACGCGCTGCCGATGTATCACTACTCCGCCATTTTGCGGATGTTTAGCTGGATCGCGCTGGTGGTCGTGACGTTTCTGTTCCGCGATCCCGTGGTGCTGCTGCTGACGCTGATGCTGTTCGTGCTGATCGGCGGGCTGGCGGCGGGCGTGACCGGGCTGCCGTTCATCGAGGTAGTCGCCAAAGTCATCCCGGCGCGGCAGCGCGGGCTGGTCTTTGGCTGGCGCGGGGCGCTCGGCGGCGTGCTGGCGATCATCGGCGCGCCGGTGGTGCTGTTCTTCACCGGGCCGGATGTGCGCTTCGATTTTCCGCAGAACTACGCGCTGCTGTTCGTCTTCGCCGGTGTCACGCAGATGCTCGGCTTCTTCTCGTTCTCGCTGGTCAAAGAGCCGCCCTCCGAGCCAACGGAAGATCATCCCCGGCTTTCGCCCGGCCTGATCAAAACCATGTGGCGCGGGGATCGCAACTATCGCCGGTTCGTGAGCGGGCGCACGCTGTTTGAGCTATCGAGCATGGCGAACGGGCTGATCATCGTCTTCGCCAGCCAGCAGCTTGGCGTCCGCCTGGAGCTGGCCGGGTTTTACCTGCTGGTCAGCTCGATCCTGCGCCCGGTGTTCAGCGTCGCAGCGGGGCGCGTCAGCGTGCGGATCGGCAACCGCCTGCCGGTCTCGTTCGGGATGCTGGCCCAGGCGGCGGGCTGGCTGCTGCTTCTGCTGGCGCTGCCGCTTGGCGTGCGAGACCGCGCCGCCGAGTATTATCTGATCCCGGTCTACGGGCTGACCGCGATCCAGAAGGGGCTGATCTTCGCCAACCTGATGGCGCTCGGGCTGAACGTCACGCCTGAAGACGAGCGCCCGTTGTACATGGGCGCGCTGAACACGTGGATCGGCGTAGTCAGCATCTTCGGCGCGCTCAACGGTGTGATCGCCAAAACAATCGGCTTCGAGGCGCTGTTCGCGCTGTCCACCGTGCTCTCGCTCGCCAGCGCGTGGCAGTTCATGACGCTACAGGAGCGGCTCGACGACGAGCCGCCCGGCGCGGACTGACGCGGCGATCCCGTGACCGCGCCGCGAACCCCTCACGAGCGCGCGCAGTGGATCGCGCTCAGCCTGGTCCCGCGCCTGGGACGCCGCACGCTGGAGCGCCTGCAAGCGCAGTTCGGATCGGCGGACGCGATCCTGGGCGCCAGCGAAGCCGAATTGCGCGCCGTGCCGCGCGTCGGCGCCAAGACCGCATCCGCCATTCTCAGCGCGGACCCGGCGGCGATCGAGGCCGCGCTGGAACGCTGGCGCGCCGGGGGGATCACGCCGCTGCTGCCGGACGACGCGGACTTTCCGGCGCGGCTGCGCGCGCTGGACGACGGCCCGGCGATTCTGTTCTGGCGCGGGAGGCCACTGCCCGACGGCGCGCCCGCCGCTGCGATCGTCGGCACGCGCCGCCCGACTCGCGCCGCTCATGCGCTGGCGTCGGCGCTGGCCGAAGCCCTGGCGCGGGCCGGGTGGACGGTCGTCAGCGGGCTGGCGCTGGGGATCGACACGGCGGCGCACAGCGGGGCGCTGCGCGGCGGGATCACGGCGGCGGTGCTCGGCAGCGGGCTGGCGACCATCTATCCGCCGTCGAATACCGGGCTTGCGGCCCAGATCGCCGCGCGCGGGGCGCTGCTCTCCGAGGTGCATCCTGACGCGACGCCGAACAGCCCGTCGCTGGTCGCGCGCAACCGCCTGATCGCCGGTTTGGCGGATGTCGTGATCGTGGTCGAGGCCGGGATCGACAGCGGCAGCCTGCACGCCGCGCGCTTCGCGCACGCCTACGGGCGCGCAGTGCTCGCCGGACCAAGCGACGCCGCCGGCAACCGCAGCTTGCTGGCGCAGGGCGCGCACCGTCTGCCCGCCGATCCTGCCAGCTGGGTCGAAAGCGTGCAGCGGTTCCGTCTGCCCGATAGCTCGCCGTAGCGGCCCGGCTGTCCGCCCGGATGCCACGTGCCGGAATCCCGGCAAACTGCGGCTTTCCCTCCGGCGGGGGCCGCTTGCGCTGGCTGGCGAATTCGCGTAGAATGACTGTATGTTTGAAACGTGTTTGGGTAAAGTATGTGAAAAATCTGTGAATTCGCGGGGAAGCGAGCGTAAAAGTTCGTGAATCTGAACGGTCGTTCCATCGTAATCGTTTGAAACCATGTATAATGCGGTCAGGCTGCCCGCGACCCTATGGGCAGCGATGGAAGGCGTCTATCCGGCTCGATTGTCCGTGTGATCGCCCTGAGCGCTGCTATCCTCCGCTCCACCAGGCGGATCACGGGCTGAGACATTGACCACATTCCGGGCGCTAGACTACCTGAGGAGTGCCTGATTATGACGCGCGATATCCATCGAGCACCCAGCCGGCTGGCGTCGTCTCGCCCTGAATCAAGCTGGAAAACCCATTCGACGCTCCCCTCCGATCAGGGCGTCTTTCCCGCGCGCGGCACCTCCCTGCGCGACCCCAGCGATTACGACCTAGAGCAGGATATCGCCGACGGCGTGCCGGGCGTTTCGCCCATCCACGACAGCTACGAGCGGCCCTACGAGCCGCTGGTCTACGATGCGACGCCTGAAGCGCCGCCGCTGCGCGACACGACCGCCGACGATGGCCGCCCCATTCACGAGATCGGGGAGATTGATGCCGCCAGCTCGTATCGCCCCATCCCGGCGGTCCGATCAAGCGGCAACGGCCACGCCAAGGCCGGAATAGGCCGCCGCACGCCGCAGCGCCCGCCGGTCGAGCCGGACTATTCCCCGCCCGCGCCGCCGCGCGTCGCGGTTGAGAGCGAAGTGGCCGAGACAGCCTACGATTTCGCGCAGCAGCGCGGCGAGTTGTCGCCCTCCGACCAATACCAGCTTTTGCTCTACAACACGCAGCTTTACGATGACGAGTGGAAGCTGCTCCGCATCCAGGCCGCCAAAGAGGGCCGCTGGCTGCGCGCGTTTCTGATCCCGCGCCACTCCAAAATGGACCTGGCCGAGGCGCAGCGGAATGGGCGGTTGCTGCAAATCGTGATCGACACCTGCGGCAACACGCTGGTGCAGGAGCCGAAGAAGCCGGGGCTGTTGCGCCGCCTGCTCAACTGGCTCTATGGGCGGTAGACTCAGCCCCGCGCCACGACCGGGCTTCGACGCACAAAAAACGCCCTGGATGCGCTCCGGGGCGTTTTGGTGTCTCGTCAGCGGGCGAAAAAGCTACAGCCCGTAGATCTCGCTGTATTTGGCGCGCAGATAGCGCATGAATGAGTGATATTGCAGCGGTTCGCCGGTCACGCGCTCCGTCAGCTCCGCCGGCCAGTACTTGCGCCCGTGCACATGAATATTGGTGCGCAGCCACTCGAGCAGCGGCGCGAAGTTCCCCCGCGCGATCTCGTCCGGGATCGAGGGCACGTCCGCCAGCGCCTTATCCCAATACTGGACCGAGAGCAGCGTGCCGAGCGCGTAGGTCGGGAAGTAGCCGACCAGCCCGGACGACCAGTGCACATCCTGCAAAATACCTTCTTTGTCGCTGGGCGGGGTGATGCCCAGGTATTCCTGCATCTTCGCGTTCCAGGCGTCAGGCGCATCCTTGAAGGCGAGCTTGCCTTCGAGCAGGTCGTTCTCCATCTCGAAGCGCAGCATGATGTGCAGGTTGTAGGTCACTTCGTCGGCCTCGACGCGGATCAGCGAGCGCGAGACGAAGTTGATCGCCCGGTAGAACGCATCGAGATCGACCCCGCCAAGCTGCTCCGGGAAGGTCTGCTGGAGCTGCGGATAGAAATGCTGCCAGAACGGCTTGCCGCGCCCGACCAGGTTTTCCCACAGGCGCGACTGGCTTTCGTGCACCCCAAGCGACGTGCCGCCTGCCAGCGGCGTGCCTTCCAGCCGCTGATCGCTGCCCTGCTCATAGAGCGCGTGCCCGGCCTCGTGGACCGAGCTAAACAGCGCCGAGGGCAGGAAGTCCGGCAGATAGCGGGTCGTGATCCGCACATCGTTGATTGAGAAATTGGTCGTGAAGGGATGGACGGCCTTGTCCTGGCGCCCGCGCTCGAAATCGTAGCCGAGCTTCTTGATCACATCCAGCCCAAACACCGCCTGCTTGTCGACATCGTAGTGCAGGTGCAGCATCGAGTGATCGACGGCGTCGAGCCGCTCGAAAATCTGCTGCACGAAGGGCACCAGCTCGGCGCGCAGCCCGGAGAACACCTCGGCGACCTGCCCGGTCTTCATGCCCGGCTCGAACTGGTCGAGCAGCGCGTCGTAGGGGCGGTCTTCGTAGCCGAGCGCCTCCGCCTTCTGGCGCATCAGGTCGTAGATGCGCTCCAGGGTCGGGGCGAAGGCGGCGTAATCGCTCGTCTCCCGCGCCTTGACCCAGACCTCGTGCGCGCGGGCCGTCTCCCGCGCGATGGCCTCGACCAGCGTGGTCGGCAGCTTCGTTTCGAGGTCGTAGTCGTGGCGCACGACGCGCACCAGCGCGGCCTCGAAACTATCGCCATCCATCCCCTGGACCGCGCGTTCGGCTTCTTCGAGCAGCCGGCCGGTCTTCTCGTCCACGAACATCTCATGCGCGATCTTCGAGATCGTTGCCAAGTGCTCGGCGCGCGCCTCGGCCCCTCCCGGCGGCATCATGGTCTGCTGGTCCCAACCCAGGATCGCGCCAATCTGGCCCAGGCGGACGACATCCGCAAGGTGCGCCTGCAATTGCTGTATGGGTTCCATATCTGCTCTTTCTGGGTCTCTTTCTGCTGCAAGAATCTTCGCGGAGCTTCCGCATGAATATACGCGCAACAGGGCCGATCTTGCCAATGACGCCAACTCCTGACGCCGCGCCGTAATAGAATCAAAACCGGGGGCAGCGCGCGCGCCGCCCCCGGCTCGCTCAGGGCAAAATCAGACCGCCCTGGCAGGTTTTACATCATCCCGTCCATGCCGCCGCCACCCATCGGCATGGGCGGCTCCTTCTCGGGCAGGTCGGTGATCAGCGCTTCGGTCGTCAGCATCATCCCGGCGATGCTGGTCGCGTTCTCCAGCGCGCCACGAGTCACCTTCGCGGGGTCGATGATCCCGGCCTTGATCATGTCGACGAACTCGCCTGTCATCACATCGTAGCCGATGTTGGTGTTGTTCTGGGCCTTCTGCTCGTTGATGACCTGCTGCTGGATCACGCCGCCGTCGAGGCCCGCGTTCGACACGATGCCGCGCATCGGCATCTGGAGCGCGCGGCGCACGATCTGAACGCCGGTGTTGGCGTCGTCGGAGTCGAGCTTGAGGTTATCCAGCGCGTGCATCGCGTTGATCAGCGCCACGCCGCCACCCGGCACGATCCCTTCCTCGACCGCCGCGCGGGTCGCGCTCAGCGCGTCTTCCACGCGGTGCTTCTTTTCCTTCAGCTCGGTCTCGGTCGCCGCGCCGACGCCGATCACCGCCACGCCGCCGCTCAGCTTCGCCAGACGCTCCTGGAGCTTCTCGCGGTCGTAGTCGCTGGTGGAGTTCTCGATCTCGATGCGAATCGACTCGATGCGCCCGCGAATGGCTTTCTCGTCGCCCGCGCCTTCGACAATCGTGGTCTCGTTCTTGGTCGCGACGACCTTGCCCGCGCGGCCCAGATCGTCGATCGTCACCGAGTCGAGCTTGCGCCCCAGTTCCTCAGTGATGACGGTGCCGCCGGTCAGCGCCGCGATGTCGCCCAGCATGGCCTTGCGGCGGTCGCCGAAGCCCGGCGCCTTGACGGCCAGCACGTTGAGCATCCCGCGCAGCTTGTTGAGCACCAGGGTCGCCAGCGCCTCGCCGTCGACATCCTCGGCGATGATCACCAGCTCGCGCTTGCCGATTTGCAGCAGCTTCTCAAGGATCGGCACGAGGTCCGACGCCGCCGAAATCTTCTTGTCGTGAATCAGGATGTAGGCGTCGTTGATCACCGCTTCCATCGTGTCGGGGCTGGTGATGAAGTAGGGCGAAATATAGCCCCGGTCAAACTGCATCCCTTCGACATAATTGGTCTCGAACGCCAGGCCCTTGCTTTCCTCGACGGTGATGACGCCGTCCTTGCCGACCTTGTCCATCACGTCGGCGATCAGGTCGCCGATCTCACGGTCCTGGGCGCTGATGGCGGCCACCGAGGCGATCTCTTCCTTGGTGCTGATGTCAATCGCCATGTCGCTGATAGCCTTCGACACGGCCTCAGCCGCGGCGTCCATGCCGCGCTTGAGCAGCATCGGGTTGGCGCCCGCCGCCAGGTTGCGCAGGCCCTCAGTCACCATCGAGTAGGCCAGCACGGTCGCGGTGGTCGTGCCGTCGCCGGCGATGTCGTTGGTCTTGGTCGCGGCTTCTTTCAGAAGCTGAGCGCCCATATTCTCATAGGGGTTCTCGAGTTCGATTTCTTTCGCTACCGACACGCCGTCGTGGGTGATGGTCGGCGCGCCGAATTTCTTGTCAATGGCGACGTTGCGCCCTTTGGGGCCGAGCGTCGTCATGACGGCCTTCGCCAGGGTGTCGATCCCGGCCTTCAGGCTGGTGCGCGCATCTTGATCGAAAACGAGCTGCTTCGCCATAGGGTAATGACTCCTCTGCTTGTGTGTTTACCGTCGCTTGCGTAAGCGCGATCAGACCGCTGGGCAACTGTCCCGAACAACGTCAGGTGAGGTCAGTTTAGTCGCTGCGCCTCGCCTGTGCGGGGAGATCAATGCCACGTTATCGATCTTTACCGCACTTGCATAAGAAACACGTATAAAGCGCATCAGAAGTCCGCAAGATTAGCAGTCTCCATCAGCGATTGCTAATTCTACGCCCAAAATTAGCACTGTCAAGGCAGGAGTGCTATCTCGCGGCACAATCGCGGCGCGATGTGGGCGGCGCGTACCCCTCCGCGCCAGGATCGGTTACTCTTAATAAAGGAGGGGCGCTTTGAAAGAGATTCCGCTTCTTGGAAAGGAGCTTTGTATGCCGGTCTCCGCTGAACTCTGCACCAAGCTGGAGCGCGTGCGCGCGCTGATGGGCGAGCGAGGCGTCGCGACGCTGTGGCTGCGCCGCGTCGAGAACGTCGCCTGGATGACCGGCGGCGTGGATGTCGCGGTCAATACCGCCGCCGCGCCGGGCGTCGCCAGCGTCGTGATCACGCGCGAGTCGTGCGAGCTGTGGACGGATACCATCGAGGCCCCGCGTCTGCGCGCTGAAGATCGCCTGGAAGAGCGCGGCTTCGCCTTTCACGTCTCGCCCTGGTACGAGCCGGGCCAGCGCCCGCCGGGCGACCCGCTCGGCGTGGACTTCCCGATCCCCGGCGCGGTCGATCTGACCGGGGCGCTGACCGGGGTGCGCGCCCGCCTGTTGCCGGTCGAGCAGGATCGTTTCCGCACGCTGGCGGTGAACTGCGCCGAAGCGATGCAGCGCGCCGCGAACCGCGTTTCGCCCGGCATGAGCGAGGCCGAGGCCGCCGCCGCGCTGAGCTACGAGACGCGCCGCTTCAACATCACCCCAATCGTCGTATTGGTCGCCGCCGATGAGCGCGTCTACAACGTGCGCCACCCGCTGCCCACCGGCAAAGTCATCGACCGCTACGCGATGCTGGTGCTCTGCGGGCGGCAGGCCGGGCTGGTGTGCTCGCTGACGCGGCTGGTGCATTTCGGGCCGCTGCCCGACGATCTGCGCCGCAAAATGGACGCCTGCGCCGAGGTGGACGCGGCCACGATCGCCGCCTCGCAGCCGGGCGCCACGCTGGGCGATATCTTCCGCATCACGCAGGAAGCATACGCCCGCGCCGGGTTCGACGGCGAGTGGAAGCTCCACCACCAGGGCGGCGTCGCTGGGTACAACGCGCGCGAGGTGATCGCCACGCCCGGCGAGCAATTCACGCTCGAAGCCGGGATGATCTGCGCCTGGAACCCGTCGATCACCGGGACCAAGAGCGAAGACTCGGTGCTGGTCCGCGCCGGGGGGCAACCGCCCGAAGTCCTGACCGCGATCTACGGCTGGCCGGTTCGCACAGTCGATATCGCCGGGCAGCCGATCACGCGCCCGTTGATCATGGAGATGGGCTAGAGCGGGCGCGTCTGGGCGCTGGAAACACGAACAGCCCCCAGACGTTGGGGGCTGTTCGGCTTGCGGTGATCTACGCGCAGGGTCGTCGCGGAGCTAGAATTTCAGCTCGTTGGCCCACTCGTCGATTTCTCGCTGGACCTCTTCGCGGGTCTTGCCGTAACGCTCCTGAATCTTGCCTTCCAGGATGTCGCGGCGGCCCTGAACTTGTTTCATGTCGTCGTCGGTCAGACGGCCCCAACGCTTCTGAACCTCGCCCGAAAACTGCTTCCAATTGCCTTCGAGCTGGTCCCACAGGCCGCTCTTCTTCATGTCCGACTTCATATCTTCCAGGTTCTTCTTCAGCTTGTCGTCCACTTCCTTCTCTCCTTCGCAGGTGCGGTTATGCTTCTGTGATTTACCCAGCTCAACAAAGCGTCGTCTGACGCTGCTAGACTGCCTGGCCGTAGTCGTGCTTCTCTTGGATCGTCCCATCGGGTTTGTGGACCACCAGGCGACCCTTGCGCTGTTGCGCAACGGACTTGCCACGGGCGATCGCGTCCTGCTTGCGCTCGTAGACCTTCATCGCACGCTGCGCATCCTCGCTACGGACGGCCCAGCCGCGATCGTGCGGCTCGACGTGGACCCGCTCGTGGTGCCCGGCTTCGCCGTGATTGCGCGCCCATTCGCGAGCCTGATCCTGGGCGATGGCGATCGCGCGCCCCTCCTCATACCCGTCCTTCAGCAGCGCGTTGGCGATCTCAATCGCCTTGTTGCGCACCACCGACGGCAGGTTCTTCATTGAGGCGGGATAGTTCCGCTTGTTCCAGGGCATTCTCTCCTCCACCAGCCCGCTGTGCCGGCTATTTTGCTTGCATGGCGGGCTGTTTGTTCCATAATGAAGTTTACGGGATTCACGTGGGCGGAGCATGAAGCACGTGGCGCATCTTGGGATAGGTCACTTGGCAGGGCGCGCGGGCGGCGCGGCGTGGGCCGAGCAGCGGCTGAGCGCAGGCCAGCAGACCGGCAAAAGACCGCTACCGGCTGCCTGAATCCCCTTATCATGAAGGCGATTGACAAGGTGCGGCGGACGTGTTTCCGCCCGCGAAAGGATACGCACAGATGCAGCGCGTCAGGTTGTCACATCGATCTTCACTGTCATCGTGGTTATCTCTGGCGGTCACTGTCGCGCTGCTCGCGGCGGGGCTGCTGACCCCTCATCTGGGCGGCGAGCGCCCGGCTGCCGCGCAATCCGCCGGTGCGCCGCTGATCATCCTTCAGAACGGCGACCTGTGGTCCTGGACGCCGGGCAGCGCCGCGCCCGCGCAGCTGACGACCTGGGGCTATATCAGCCAGCCCGCGCTCGCGCCGGGCGGCGGACGCATCGCTTATAACGCCTGGGCGAGCGCCACGGTGAACGCGCTGGCGCAGGGCCAGCTGGCCGGCGGGGTGATCCCCAGCAATATCGCCGTGCTGGACCTCGCTACCAGCCAGGCGCAGACTATTGCCGAGCAGCCGGCGGGCGCCAGCCTCGGGGCGGATGGCGCCTGGCAGAACGCGATCATGCGCGGCAAGCCGGCCTGGTCGCCGGATGGCGGGCGGCTGGCGTGGAGCGAGCTGGAAGCACCTGCGAACGTGTACCGGCTCGTCGTGTACGACCTCGCGACCGGCGCGACCAGCGTGCTGGTTCCCAGCCTGCCTGTGCCCTACGCCGACGCGGGCAATATCCCGGTCCACCAGGTGCAGTGGGGTGAAACCGGCATCAGCGTGCACACCGTTGCCGCCAACGCCGAAAGCGGCGATTTCGAGGAGCGGCTAACGATCTACGATGCGAGCGGCGCACTGGTGGCCGAGCACCTGATCGGCAGCGCATCGACCGAGTTCACCTTGCTGCACGCCTGGATGAGCGCCGAAGCAGGCGAGACGATCGGGCTGCTCTACCCGTCCGGCAAGCAGTTCATGCTCGACCCGCGCAGCGGCGAGCAGCAGGAAATGCCCGCGCCGCCTGAGCTGGTCAGCGCCAGCGCGGCCGGACCCTCTGCCGCGCTGATCCTGGCCCCGAACAGCGAGCCGGAGAGCGACGAGCGCGCGATCTGGTTCCTGGTGACACCTGACCGCACAAGCTCCGAGGCGCTGGACACCACCGGCTATCCCACGACGGAAGTCGTCGCCATCTCGCCCGATGGGCTGTCGGCGGCGTTCGTCGGCGAGCAGGTGCAGGTCTGGGCGAATGGCGTGGTCCAGACAGTCCCCGGTGCGGCGGACGCCAGCGAAACCGGCGCGACGGCCGTGCTCTGGGGTCCGCAGACCTGGCGCGTGCCGGCCGGCGAGGTCGAGACGCTGTTCGGACTCGGCGCGGGCGCGCCCGAAGCCGCCCCCGGCGCCGCGATGCCGATCTACTGCCAGCCCGCGCCGCGCCTGACGGTCGGGCAGCTCGGCCAGGTGACGCCCGGCCTGCCGAACATCGTGCGCAGCCTGCCGCGTCGCGGCCCGGACAGCCTGATCCTGGGCCAAATCTCTGGCAGCGGCGTGTTCACCGTGCTCGAAGGGCCGGTCTGCGACCCGGAAGGCCGCTTCTGGTGGCGCGTGAATTACGGCAGCCTGACCGGCTGGACCGCCGAGGGCCAGGGCTGGACCTACTGGCTCCAGCCGTATACCGGCCAGCCGCCGCAGTGCACGCTGACCCCGCGCCTGCAAGTCGGCGCGCCCGGCTACGTGCTGCCTGGCCTGCCGAATCTGCTGCGCGCCCAGCCGCGCCCCGGCCCTGACAGCCCGGTCGTCGGGCGTATCCCTGGCGGCGGGTTCTTCACGGTGATCGGCGGGCCGCAGTGCGGGCCGGACGGGCGTTACTGGTGGCAGATTTCCTACGCCGGGATGACCGGCTGGACCGCCGAAGGCGAGGGCAACGCCTACTGGGTCGCGCCCTTCGTCTGTCCGAACAGCCCGCTGCCGCGCCTGACACCCGGCATCGTGGGCCGCGTGACGCCGGGCCTGCCGAATACGCTGCGTGTCCAGCCTGCTTCGAACAGCAGCGCCCTGGGCCAGATCCCCGGCGGCGGCTACTTCGTGGTGCTCAGCGGGCCGCAGTGCGGGCCGGAAGGCTGGTCGTGGTGGCACGTCAACTACAACGGCATTGTCGGCTGGACCGCCGAAGGGTCCGGGACGACTTACTGGCTGGAGCCGTATGTTGGCCTGCCGCAGCCGCCCGTCACCTGCAACCTGCCCTCGCGGCTGCGTCCGGGCGATCAGGGCCGGGTCACGCCGGGCGAAGCCAACGCGCTGCGTAGCCAGCCCGCGACCGGCCCCGGCAGCGCCGTAATCGGCTACATCCCGGCCTATGGCACGTTCCGCGTGCTGGAAGGCCCCGTCTGCGGGACCGAAGGCCGGTTCTGGCTGCGCGTCGAGTACGCGGGGATGACCGGCTGGACGCCCGAAGGCGAGGGCACGACCTACTGGCTGGAGCCGCTGCCCGGCACTCCGCCGACGCAGCCGGTCGCCTGCACGCTGGCGCCGCGCTTGCAAGTGGGCGCTTCCGGCTTCGTGCTGCCTGGCCCGTCGAACGTGTTGCGCTCGCAGCCGCGCCCCGGCGAGGGCAGCGACGTGATCGGCGAAATGCCGGGCGGCGCTTTCTTCCGCGTGCTGGAAGGCCCGGTCTGCGGGCCGGAAGGGCGCTACTGGTGGCGCGTCAACTACCAGGGTATCACCGGCTGGACGGCGGAGGGCCAGGGCAGCGAGTACTGGGTGCAGCCGTTCATGTGCAGCTCCGGCCAACTGACGCGGTTGGCGCCGGGCATCCGCGCGCGCGTCACGCCGGGCGATCCGAACGCGCTGCGTAGCCAGCCCGCGACCGGCCCGAACAGCGTCGTGCTGGGCTACATCCCTGGCGGCGCGGAGTTCACGGTGGTGAGCGGGCCGCAGTGCGGCAACGATGGCCGCGTCTGGTGGCAGGTCAATTACAACGGCGCGCTCGGCTGGACGCCCGAAGGCGAAGGCGGAGTCTACTGGCTGGAGCCGATCGGCTAGCCAGGCTGGTTCAATGCCACGCTCGTAAAGCGCACCACAACGCCGGGCGGCCCGTACCTGGACCGCCCGGCGTGTTCTTGGGTCTGGGTGCGCCGGTCCTGGCGCGAGAGGGCTTAGCCGATTGTGGCAGGCTCTAGCGCCGCCGCCGCAGTTATACGCGCCGCCAGCTCGCCTTCCTGCAACTCTGGCCCGCTCTTGGGATAAGCATCCAGGCTGAACTGCGTGCCGTCGTCCATCTCGGTGATCGTCAGCCAGTGCTGGTGGGTGCCGTCTTCGTTGGTGTGCTCGAACGGGTAGACCAGCACGACGCGGCCCTCGACCACCCGCCGCTGAACGGCCGGGCGCTCGAACGGGATATCTTCGTAGAGCGACGTGAACAACGACTCCAGCCCGCCGACGAGATCGCCGACGACCACACCCTGGCCCGGAAGGTCCTCAGCCAGCGTGTAGTACGGATCGATCCAAGACACCTCGCTGTCCAGGTAGATGAACCCTTCGTCGTCGCCGATCGACCACCCCGCCGGGTAGAAGAAGGTGACGCCGCTGTCCTCGAAGGTATAGGACTCGCTCAGCGGCGCGTCCGCCGGTGTGGGCACCCCAACAGGAGCCGGAGCGCCTTCCGCGATGCGCGCGGATCCCAGAATCGCCAGCGCGGCGTCGCGCTCGTCGAGCGTGGCCGACAGCAGCGGGAAAATCCACCCGGTCAGAACCGTGCCATCGTCGAGCGCCACCCCCGCGAGCAGCGCCTCGTACGAGCCGCCTGAGTCTTCCAGCAGGTAATCCATCGTCCAGAGCGTCCGCCCATCAACGCGCTGCGTTTCGATGCTGGCCGGGTCGAACTCCAACTCCAGCCGTTGGGCGACATCCGCCATCACGCCGGATACATCTCCCGCCGCCAGCCCCAGGTCCGCGACTTCGTCGGGGAAATACCAGCGCGGCTCAAGCACAGTCTCGTCGCTTTCGAGCGTCAAGAAATCATTTTCGTCGATCAGGTCGGCCCAGCCATCCGGCAGATCGACGCCGATGCCTGTCTGGAAAAACTCAACATCCGGCGCGCCGGTCGTCACGGTGGTGACTTCCGGTCCGCTGTCTCCCACAACGGCCGCGCGCAGGATGTCCAGCGACAGATCGAGGTCGGCTTGCGCGACGCTGGTTCCCTGGCGCGGGTAGATGTCGGCCAGCAGGTACGAGCCATCCGGCGCCTCGACGGCGACCACAAAGCCGCTGTAGGGGCCGTTCTCGTTCGTGTCGTCGTAGGGATACGTGAAAATCCGGCGGTCGGCAGCGGGCTGCGCCACGATCCCTGCCGGGTCGAAGAGAACCGTTTCGTCGATCGGGTTGAACGCCTCCATGAGGAGCGCCGCACCATCATCGGGCGAAATGCCAAGCTCGCTCGGCACGGCGCGGAAAGTGTTCAGCCAGATGACGCCGGACGACAGGGTGACGGCTGTGCCACTCAGCTCGGCCGTCCAGCCGATCGGATAGTAGACCGTGAACCCGGCGTCAGGAGCGACGTACCGGTTCGGGAACGGGTCTCCCTGAGCCACCACTGCGCTCATAGGAACCATCAGCAGCGCGCACATCATGAAAAGGCAGAGGCGTTTTAGCATGGTCGTGTCCTTTCGCTAGGAAGTAGCCTCATTTTAAGCGAGGTGTTAGCGCCGCGCAATCGCGGTGCCTATCGCAGGTGTCACAGGGCGCGCTTGAAATGCGCGGCTCTGGCGCAAACCGGCGCGGTTCTGTACACTAGCCAGCGTGCGCTTTTCATCTCCACGAGGTGGACTCGTGCTTGACCCCAGCCAGCACCCGCACCGGCGGCTCAACCCGCTGACCAACGAGTGGATTCTGGTTTCGCCCCACCGCGCCAAGCGCCCCTGGCAGGGCCAGGTCGAGGACGTGCCGCCCGAAGCCCGGCCGGTCTACGACCCGGCCTGCTATCTCTGCCCCGGCAACGAGCGGGCGGGCGGCAAGGTGAACCCGGCCTACACCGGGACCTTCGTCTTCGACAATGACTTTCCGGCGCTGCTGCCCGATACGCCTGGCGACGAGCCGCCCGCGCACCCGCTCTTTCGTATCCAGGGCGAGCGCGGCCTGGCGCGCGTGATCTGCTTCAGCCCGCGCCACGACCTGACGCTGGCCGAGATGGACCCTGCCGGCATCCGCGCCGTGGTCGATACCTGGGCCGAGCAGACCGACGACCTGGGCCGCCGCGACTTTATCGGCTACGTGCAGGTCTTCGAGAACCGGGGCGCGATGATGGGCGCCTCCAACCCGCACCCGCACGGCCAGATCTGGGCGACCGAGCGCCTGCCGCGCGAAGCGCTCAAGGAAGACAGCGCCCAGCGCGATTATTATGCTGAGCATGGCCGCACGCTGCTGGCCGATTACCTCGACGAGGAGCGGCGGCGCGACGAGCGCGTGATCTACGCCAACGACAGCTGGACGGCGTTGGTGCCCTTCTGGGCGATCTGGCCGTTCGAGACGCTGCTGATCGCGCATCGCGCGGTGGGCAGCCTCCCGGCGCTGCGCCCCGACGAGCGCGACGGGCTGGCGGACGCGCTACATCACGTCACGGTCCGCTACGACAACCTGTTCCGCACCTCGTTCCCGTACAGCATGGGCTTCCACCAGGCGCCGACTGACGGCGGCGAGTATCCCTACTGGCACCTGCACGCGCATTTCTACCCGCCGCTGCTGCGCAGCGCGACGGTCAAGAAGCATATGGTCGGCTACGAGATGCTCGGCACGCCGCAGCGCGACATCACGCCGGAGCAGGCGGCGGCGCGCCTGCGCGACCTGAGCGACCAACACTACACAAGAGCGAAGAAGGCATGAGCACAGTCCGCGAGCACGTCCTGAGCACCTTTCGCGCCCGCTTCGGCGCCGAGCCTGCGCTGCTGGCGCGCGCGCCTGGCCGCGTTAACCTGATCGGCGAGCACACCGATTACAACGACGGCTTTGTGCTGCCGGCGGCCATCGACCGCGCGATCGTGATCGCGGCGCGGCCCCGCCCGGACAGTGAGGTTCGCCTCGTCTCGACCGACTTTGACGACGAGACACGCTTCGACCTGGGCAACCTGACCGCCCCCGATCTCCCGGCGTGGAGCCGCTATCCGCGCGGGGCGCTGTGGTGGCTGGCGGAGCAGGGATTCCGCGTGCCGGGCTTCGACGCGGTGATGGGCGGCGACATCCCGATCGGCGCGGGGCTGTCGTCCTCGGCGGCGGTCGAGGTCGTCACCATCGAGCTGGGGCTGGCGCTGGCAGGCGGGACGCTTTCCAAGCAGGCGATCGCGCTCGGCGGGGTCGAGGTCGAGCACCGCTTCATCGGCGTGCCGTGCGGCGTGATGGACCAGATGGCCTCCGCCATGGGCGTCGAAGGGCACGCGCTGCTGATCGACTGCCGCAGCCTGGAGGCCGCGCCGATCCCTGTACCCGGAGGCGTCAGCATCGTGATTATGGACACGGCCAAGCGGCGCGGACTGGTCGATTCGGAGTACGCGACGCGGCGCGCGCAGTGCGAAGAAGCGGCGCGGGTTCTGGGCGTCCCGGCCCTGCGCGACGCCACGCGCGAGCAGGTCGAGGCGGCGCGCGACGCGCTTGGCGACGTGCTTTACCGGCGCGCGCGGCACGTCGTCAGCGAGAACTTGCGCACCAACGTCGCCGCGATGGCGCTGCGCGGCGGCGGCCTGAAGACCGCCGGACAGGCCATGCGCGAAAGCCACGCCAGCCTGCGCGACGATTATGAGGTGAGCTGCCGCGAGCTGGACATCATGTCCGACCTCGCCAACGCGCAGCCCGGCTGCTATGGCGCGCGCATGACCGGCGGTGGATTCGGCGGGTGCGCGGTGGCGCTGGTCGAGAATGAAGCGGTCGAGGCGTTTGTGCAGGCGGTCGGCCCGGCCTACGCCGCGCGAACCGGTTTCACGCCGCAGTTGTACGTCTGCCACGCGGCGGCAGGCAGCGGCGTTGAGCGCCTGGGGACCAGCTGACACCGCCTGATGCCCGCCTCCCCATCTCCGCCGCGCGGCGCGGTGCGCGAGGTCGCCGCGACCTTCCTGCGAATCGGGCTAACCGCGTTCGGCGGGCCTGCTGCCCACATCGCGATCATGCGCCACGAGCTGGTCGAGCGCCGCAAGTGGGTCAGCGAGGCGCACTTCCTCGATCTGCTGGGCGCGACGAACCTGATTCCCGGCCCCAATTCCAGCGAAATGACGATGCACCTCGGCTTCGTGCGCGCCGGGTGGCGCGGCCTGCTGGCGGGCGGCGTCGCGTTTCTGCTGCCCGCGATGCTGATCGTGCTCGGCATCGCCTGGGCCTATGTCGAGTACGGGGCGACGCCCGCCGCCGGGTGGCTGCTCTACGGCATCAAGCCGGTCATCATCCCGCTGATCGCGCTGGCGCTATGGAGCCTGGGCCGGGCGGCGGTCAAAGGCCCCGTCACCGTCGCGGTCGGCATTGGCGCGCTGGCGCTGGACCTGCTCGGCGTCAACTTCGTGGCCGTGCTGCTGGGCGGCGGCGCGGCGGTCATGCTGCTCGACAATGCGCGGCGCCTGAGACACCGTCCGGGCGCAACGCTGGCGCTCCCGCTCCCCATGCTCGGCGGCGGGCTGGGCGGGCTGGCCGCCAGCAGCGCGACCGGCTTCAGCCTGTGGGGCATGGCGCTGATCTTCCTGAAGATCGGCGCGCTGCTGTACGGCTCCGGCTACGTGCTGTTTGCCTACATGCAGGCCGATCTGGTCCAGGCGAACGGCTGGCTGACCGAGCAGCAGTTGCTCGACGCGATCGCCATCGGCCAGTTCACGCCCGGCCCGCTCTCCGCCTCTGCAACCTTCGTCGGCTATATTCTGGGCGGCGTGCCGGGCGCGCTGCTGGCGACGGCGGCGCTCTACGCGCCCGCGTTTCTGGTGGTCGCGCTGAGCAACCCGCTGATCCCGCGCATTCGCAATTCGCGCTGGGCGAGCGGCTTCCTCGACGGGGTGAACGTCGCGGCGCTGGCGCTGATGATCGCGGTGACGTGGGAATTAGGGCAGGCCGCGCTGGTCGATCCCTTCACGCTCGTAACCGGAGCCATCGCGGCGGTGGTGCTGGTGCGCTGGAAGCTCAGTTCGGCGTGGGTCGTGCTCTTCGGCGCGGCGATGGGGCTGCTCAGCGCGCTGGCGTGAGCGCCCGCCGCGCATGAAAAAAGCCCCGCTCCGATTAGGGGCAGGGCCTCGAAGTTCGCTTTCACGGCAGTCTAGCGCAAAGTTACTCGCCGCGCTGCTCGTCGTCCTCGGCGGGTATTTCCTCAGCAGGCTCTTCTTCAACCTCGCCGGTGTCCGGCTCAGCCACGCTCGCCTCGGCAGGAGGCTCGATCTCGCCGGGCGCTTCCTCTTCAGGCGTCTCTACTTCAGCCGGCGGCGCGGGGGTTTCCAGCTCCTCGACGTAATCCTCGGCGTACAGCTGCCAGTCCTGGTCCATGTACTTGGCCGAGTCAACCTGGCGCAGCGACAGCCCCAGGCGGCGCTGGTTGGCGTCGATTTTGACGATGCGCAGGGTCAGTACGTCGCCGACCAGCACGACCTCGCGCGGGTGGCTGACGCGGTAATCGGCCAGCTCGGAGATATGGATCAGACCCTCGATCTCCGGGGCATCTACCAGCCGGGCGAACGCGCCGAACTTGGTCAGCTTGGTGACGGTCGCCTGCGCAAGCTGGCCGACCTGGTACTGCGCGACTACGCTGGCCCAGGGGTCATGCTCGCGGCGCTTCATGCTCAGGCCGATGCGCTTGCGGTCCGGGTCGATGCTGATGACCTCGACCTCGACTTCCTGGCCGACTTCCAGGACTTCGCGCGGGTGCGTGACGTGCTTCCACGAAATCTCGGTCAGGTGCACCAGGCCGTCCGCCCCGCCGAGGTCCACAAACGCGCCGAAATCCGCGACGCTGATCACGCGACCTTTGCGCACGTCGCCGACCGCCAGGTCTTTAAGCAGGCGCGATTTTTGCTGGTCGCGCGCCTCACGCTGGGCGGCGCGCTCCGACAGGATCAGGCGATTGCGGGCGCGGTCGATCTCGACCACTTTGACGGCGATATCGTCGCCGACCATCCGGCCCCAGCGTTCTTCCGGGCTTTCGCCGACGGCGTTGCGCTG
This sequence comes from Aggregatilineaceae bacterium, assembly GCA_035325905.1. GTDB lineage: Bacteria > Chloroflexota > Anaerolineae > Aggregatilineales > Aggregatilineaceae > DYGX01. The sequence continues at coordinate 19,319 of DAOKYY010000014.1, forward strand.
GCGGTCACGGCTGACCTGGCTGGCAGGCACGAAGCCGCGCACCTTGCCAAAACGGACGATCAGCCCGCCCTTGTTATAACCGGCGACCTTGCTGAAGTACACTTCCTGGTTCTGGTAGTGTTCTTCGGCCAGGCGCCAGTTCTTTTCTTCTTCAGCGCGCGCCAGCGAGAGCACCGGGCGTCCATCGGCGCCACGCGCCTTCAGCACGAAAGCAGTCACCGGGCTGCCGATGCTCAGCATCTCGATCGCGGCGCGATCCATGCGCTCTAGCTCGCGGCTGGCGACAACACCGATGTATCCCTCGCCCAGGTCCACCAGGACCTCGGTCGGGCTGGTCTCCAGCACTGTGCCGTCCACGATCTGACCCTTGCGAAACGGCGGCGCTTCGCCTTCCGGCTCGTCAGAGGCTTCTTCCACGCCGGCGGCGCGCTCGTCGCCTTCGTCGTCGCCTGGCAACGCCCCGGCGAAGTCCTCGACAGGCTGATCGGCGGCATCGCTGACCGTTTCGGCGGCGGCCTGTCTCACGGTCTCTTCGCCGCCAGCGTCTTCGCCCGCAGCCGCGACGGTGTCGTCCCCACCGACATCCCCGGCCTGTGGCTCGGCTTCGGCCCCGCCTTCGAGCGCGGCGGCGCCCAGGTCGTCCTCGGACTGCGGCTGTTCGTCGTAAGCCATCATCTCAGGCTGCTCCTGAGAATCGGCGGTAGGGTGCTCGGTGAGCGACTGGTCGTCGTCGCGGGGAAAATCGTCACCGAGGGTTGGGTTGTTGGCCTGCATGAGTTGAGTCTCCGGTACTCGCGAACGCGCTGGCATTATACACACAGGGCCGCTGATTATCAAACGAATCGCAGCGTTTTTCCACAATTGCTGCTGTCTTAAGGTTGCGTTAATGCAGGGGAGCACCCGCAGCCGTTCATACCGGCGCGTGATCATGGAACCTTGATCCGTCGTCCACTTTTCATGCGCAAAAATGGTTTATAATGCAGGAGTGTCGAGCAATCGATAAGCAATTCATATCAGCCAGATCGTTGCGCTTTTCCCGGCGACCCAGGCGCGGCCCGCCCGGGCAGAGCGCCCTGGCCCTGTCTGGATTGGCGCGCGCTCGATCGCGGCCAGCCAGACGTTCTGTTTCCGCGCCCCCACCATCGTCGTACCGACTCCACCGCCGTGGGCCGTCGCGGCCGGTCTGACGCCCCCCCAGGGGTGACGCTCGTTCCGCCATCTGCCCGCCGGTTCTCCGGCTTCGACCTAGCTGCGCGTTGGCCCGTCCCTGCGATACGACGGCGCGTGCCCTATCCCCAGGAGAGAGCGATGATCGAACTTTCCCAGCAGACCACTTACCGTCCCGTCACGCGCGCCTCGCTAGACACCCTGCCGCAAGCCCAGCAACTTCCACCTTCGCTGCGCGAGGAAATGGAAGTGGTGTCCGCCGTTTTCCCTTTTCGCACCAACGCCTATGTCGTCCAACACCTAATCGATTGGGACAAGGTCCCGAACGACCCGATCTACCAGCTCACCTTCCCGCAGCGCGGCATGCTGTCCGAAGGCGACTTCGACACAATCGCCACGCTGATCCGGCGGGGCGCGCCCAGCGCCGAGCTGCGCGCCGCCGCCGACGCGATCCGCCTGCGCCACAACCCGCACCCGGCCGGGCAGCTCACGCACAACATCCCCAAGCTGGATGGCAAGCCGCTGCCGGGCTTGCAGCACAAGTACCCTGAGACAGTGCTGTTTTTCCCAAGCCGGGGCCAGACCTGCCACGCCTACTGCTCGTACTGTTTCCGCTGGGCGCAGTTCGTCGGCCTGCAAAACCTGAAATTCGCCGCGAAGGAAGCCAATGACCTGGCGCGCTATCTGCACGCCCATCCTGAGGTCACTGACGTCCTGTTCACCGGCGGCGACCCGATGATCATGAAAACACGCGCGCTGCGCGACTACATCGAGCCGCTGCTGACATCCGATCTGACGCAGCTGCAAACGATCCGGATCGGCACGAAGGCGCTGGCGTACTGGCCGCAGCGTTTTGTCACCGACGACGACGCCGGCGACCTGCTACGGCTCTTCGAGCAGATCATCCGCAGCGGGCGCCATGTCGCGATCATGGCGCACTACAGCCACCCGCGCGAGCTGGCGACGCCGGTCGCCCAGCGCGCGGTGTCACGGCTGCGCGCTGCGGGCTGCGAGATCCGGATGCAGGCGCCGATCATCCGCCACGTCAACGACAGCCCGCAAGCGTGGGCGTCGCTCTGGCGGCACGGCGTCAAGTTGGGGATGATCCCCTACTACCTGTTCATCAGCCGCGACACCGGCCCGAAGAATTACTTCGAGGTGCCGCTGGCCGAGTCGTATGCCATCTTCCGCAAAGCCTACAGCCAGGTTTCGGGGCTGGGGCGGACGGTGCGCGGGCCGGTCATGTCGGCCACGCCCGGCAAGGTGCTGATCAACGGCGTGACCCAGGTTGGCGGCCAGCGCGTATTCGTGCTGAGCTTCCTCCAGGGGCGCGATCCGGCCTGGGTCAAGCGGCCCTTTTTCGCGCACTACGACCCGGCGGCGACGTGGCTGTTCGACCTTAAGCCCGCCTTTGACGCGCCGGAGCAGTTTTTCGATCCCGAAGCCACCTATGCGGCCGTCTGGCGCTGATCTGTCGATAAACTGTTGATAACTCTCGCCTGATCTGTCGATAGACTGTCAACAGCCTGCGCGCAACCTGGCGACAACCCGCCGATTGTTGCGCACAGGCTGTTTATTTTCCGGCGCGCGGCGTTGATAAATGGGCAGCGCACCGCCCACAAACTGCCAATAAGCTGCCGACAACCTGTCGATAAGTCCGGTCACGCACAACCGCGCACCCGGCGCACCCCCTTGCCGCCGGATTGCCAGGGCTAACGGGTGCTTTTTGTGCGTGGCGACCAACTCCGCCCTGCCCGGCAGCAGGGGTCTGCGGTATAATCGAGACGCTTGGCTCATCGATTACACAGTCATCCGAGGCTTACCGTGCGACACGCTGTCTATCCTTTCACCGCCATCGTCGGCCAGGAGCGCATGAAGCGCGCGCTGGTCTTGAACGCCGTCAACCCGAGCATCGGAGGGGTCCTGATTCGCGGCGAGCGCGGCACGGCCAAGTCCACCGCCGCCCGCGCGCTGGCGGCCCTGCTGCCCGATATCGAGGTGGTGGTGGATTGCCGGTTTAACTGCGACCCGCGCCAGCCGGAGCGGCTATGCACCGAATGTCGCGAGCGCGTGGCGCACGGCGAGCAGCTTCCGATCAAGATGCGCCGCACGCGCCTGATCGATTTGCCGGTCAGCGCGACCGAAGACCGCGTCGTCGGCACGCTCGACATCGAGCAGGCGATCCAAAAGGGCGAGCGCCATTTCGACCCTGGCGTGCTGGCCGCCGCCAATCGCGGCATCCTGTACGTGGACGAGGTCAACCTGCTCGACGATCACGTGGTAGACCTGCTGCTCGACTCGGCGGCGATGGGCGTCAACGTCGTCGAGCGCGAGGGGATCAGCTTCCAACACCCGGCGCGCTTCATTTTAGTCGGCACGATGAACCCGGAAGAAGGCGAGCTACGCCCGCAGCTTCTGGACCGGTTCGCGCTTTCGGTCGAGGTGCACGGCCTCGGCAACCCGCAGCAGCGCATGGCGATTCTGGAGCGCCATATCCAGTACGACGCCGACCCCGAAGCCTTCCGGCGCGACTGGCTCCCGCGCGAGCGCGAGCTGTCGGAGCGGATCGGCGCCGCGCGGCAAATCGTCGATTCGGTCGAGTACACCCACCGCGACCTGTTCACCATCGCGAACCTGACCGCCAGCCTGAACGTCGACGGCCACCGCGCGGACCTGGTCATCCTCAAGACGGCGCGGGCGCACGCCGCGTTCGAGGGACGGACCCACGTCACCGAGCGCGACATTCTGCTCGCCGCCGAGCTGGCGCTGCCGCATCGCCTCAAGCGCGGGCCGTTCAGCGAGACCACGCTCTACGAAGGCGAGCTGGAAGAGCGGCTGGACAACATCGTGGAATCATACGACGAAGGCGACGCGAACGCAGCGCCGGCTTCCGTCGACGATGGCGCCCCGGAAACGGAAAAAAAAGCGAGAGGCTGACCGATCAGACCGGTCAGCCTGACGCCGAGATTACCGACACCGAGGCGCCGCCCGCGCCGCAAGATGTCTTCAACAACCCGCAGGATGCGCGCTGGTGGGAAGGCGGCAAGCAGGTCGAGGCCAGCCAGGAATTCACCCCGCGCCGCCTCGACACGCCGCTCGATCGCCTGACGCGCAAGATTCAGGGCCGCCGCAGCCGCACGCGCACCGAGGGCAAGCATGGCCGCTATATCCAGGCGCGCCCGGCCGGGCCGCGCCGCGACGATATCGCCTTCGACGCGACGCTGCGCGCCGCCGCCCCGCACCAGCTTGAGCGCGAGAAGCACGGCCTGGCCTACGCCATCCGCACCGACGATCTCCAGCGCAAGGTCCGCGTGCGCAAGTCCGGCAACCTGATTCTGTTCGTCGTCGACGCGAGCTGGAGCATGGCGGTCGCGGAGCGGATGAACGCGACCAAAGGCGCGATCATGTCGCTGCTGACCGACGCCTACCAGCGCCGAGACCGGGTCGGGCTGGTTGTCTTCCAGAAGGACCGCGCCTCGCTGGTGCTGCCGCCGACTAACTCGGTCACGCTGGCGAAAAAGGCCCTGGCCGATATCCCGGTCGGCGGCAAGACCCCGCTCTCGGCCGGGCTGTGGCTGGCGCATCAGGTCTTCCACAAAGAGACGCTCAGCCACCCCGACGTGCTGCCGCTGATGATTCTGCTCACGGACGGCGCGGGGAACGTTTCGATGAGCGACCTGCCGCCGCTTGAAGAAGCGCGCCGGATCGCCGAGACGATCAAGGAAGACGAGATCCGCAACGTGACGATCAACATGGAGCACGCCGCCTTCGATCAAGGGCTGGCGCGGCAGCTTGCGGACTGGCTCGGCGGCCCCTGCTACACGCTCAGCGAGCTGAAGGCAGCTGCGCTGTACCAGGCCGTGCGCGACGAGCTGGATCAGTAGTGGGCCACATGCTCGTGCGCGGGTGATCTCTTCCCTGAGTTTTCACGGGGCGGCGTCACGGGTATCATGAGACGACTTGATTTGTCCAGGAGAACTGCCATGTCCGGTCGTTTCATCCCCGGTCGTCTTCTCGCCTTCGCCGCCGCGCTGACGCTGCTGGCTCTGGCGCTGCTGCTGAGCGGCGCGCTGCCTGCCGGAGCGGGGCCGTTCGCCCAGGCCGCGCCGACCGCGACCGCGCCCGGCATCCTGCCCGCGCCCGGCTCCGGAATCGTGACCGTTCCGGCGCCCACGCCCAGCCTGACGCCGTTTGGCGGGATCGGAACGCCCGTGCCGATGGGCGACGGCCCGGCGAGCGACGGCGGCATCCTGCCTACCCCGACGGCGACCCTGACGCCCACGCCAACCCCGCCGCCGCGCTTCACGCTGCTGCTGATGGGCGGCGACCGGCGCCCCGACGAGCCGGCGAACTTCTTCCGCACCGACGTGATGATGCTCGTCAGCCTGGACCGCACGCACCAGCAGATCGGCGTGCTGAGCATCCCGCGCGACCTGTACGTGACCATCCCCGGCTATCAGAACGACCGGATCAACACCGCCTACGCCGTCGGGCAATACAGCGGCATGGGCGGGGCGCTGGCGATGCAGACCATCAGCTTTAATTTCGGCATCCCGGTCGACGCGTATGTCGCGTTCGACTTCGCCGCCTTCATCGCGCTGATCGACGTGATCGACGGCGTGGATGTGGTGGTCGAGCAGCCGATCGCCGATCCGCTCTATCCCAACATGAGCTACGGCTACGAGCCGTTTTACCTTGAGGCCGGGCCACAGCACCTGGACGGCGCGACGGCGCTGAAATACGTCCGCAGCCGCCACAACTCCGACGACCGCGAGCGTATGCGCCGCCAGCAGCAGGTTGTCGCGGCGGTCCGCGACAAGATCGGCACGCTGAACCTCACCGAGGCGCTGGTGGACTTCGGCCCGGCGCTATGGGTTCAGCTTCGCCAGAATATCGACACCGATCTCACGCTGGACGAGATTCTTCGGCTGGGCGTCGAGATCAGCGCGGTGCCCGAAGAGAACTACGCCTACGGCGTGCTGAGCTACCCCTACGTCTACGCCACGATGATCGGCGACCAGTCGGTCCTGATGCCCGATTTCGCGGCGATCAGAGGGCTGGTCGCGCAGGTCTTCGGGACGCCCACATACGCTTGGTGACGCAACCGGCGAGCCACCGATCTCGCGCCGAGCCGCGCCTCAGCGCAGCGCGAATGTGCAGCGCCCCGGCGCGACAGGGCAGGTCGCCAGCCGCTCGCCATTGCGGCTCACGTCGAACGGTGCGCCGAGCCAGGGCCGCTCGTCCGGGTCGATCGTGATCGCGCCGCGCACGTAGCGGCAGTCAGCGGGCGCGGGCGGGTCGCTGGCCTCGTCCCACGACCAGACCTGCAAGCAGTCCCGCGCGGCGAAGGCCGACAGCGTGCCGCTGAGCCAGGGCGTCTGCCAATCCCCGGCGCTCAATCGCCGCGCGCCTTGCTCCAGCGCCAGCCCGGTGAGATCGACCGCGCGCCCGGCGCTGTTCTGAATCGTTAGCGAGCGCGCGTCGTAGATCAGGGTCAGATCGCCGCCAGCGCCCGGCGTCGCGCTCGGAGCCGCGCCCGGCAGAGCGCGCGGGGTCGGCGTCGGACCCAGGACCGTGATCGGCGTGCTAGTGGCGCCGGGTGTGACGGTCGGTCCGGCAATCGCAATGGGGGTGCTGCTCGCGCCGGGCGTCGGACTTGGCACACGCGCGACCATTCCTTGCGGCAGCAGCGCCGCGCTCTCTTGCAGGTCTACCTCCGTCAGCACGTCCACCCTCCCATCCGAAGTCATCACGAACAGCCGGTCGCCAGCGTCAAGCGGCAAGGGCAGCGTCATCTGCCAGGGCTGCCACCCGTTCCCCAGCGGGCGTCCTTCGGCGTCGAAGAAGCGCACGCGCGCCGCGTTGTGAATCCAGCGGTCGCCGCTGGCGTAGCTATACCGCTCGTCCGACAGGTACAGCAGCCCCGCGTCGGGGTTGACCAGCGCAGGCAGCACGTTCGGGCGCGCGCCGAGCACGACGATATACAGGTACCCTTCGCCGTCCGGCAGCGCGGCGACCCCGACTTCGCGGTAGACCGGGTTCAGCGCGGCGGTCCGGTGCAACGGCGACGACTTCCAGAAGCCTAGCGCCGCGCCGACGTCCCGTCCATCGTACGCGATCTCGGTCAGCGCGATCTGCTCCGGGCGGTTGTAGCTCGGCCAGTTGTAAGGCGCGCGGCGGGCGCGCTCCGGCGGGAACTCGCCGCCCCGCCCCCGATGAATCTCGCCGCCTTCCGGCAGCGCCGCCAGCGATAGCAGGTAGGACGCCTGGTCCTCGGCCAGCGCGCGGAGCGTGTCGTTGAGCCGCAGCGGCCACACACCTTGCTCCAGCCGCCAGGCGTTGAGCGCGGCGATCACCGTGCCGGCCTCGCGCGTATCCTGTGCGGCTGCCGGGGCTGGCAACATGGAGAGAGCAATCAGCAGGAGAGTGCTTATCATCAGCAGACGTTTCATAGCGGCGCTCCGGCGTAGTAGTGTCGATGGTAAGCGTAGTATAAATCCATTTTCGCCGGTGGTGGGGAAAAACAAAAACCGGGCGCAGGGCGGCCCGGTTTTTCGCTCTGCACGGATTCCGGCAGGCAGGACGCCTAATCCGAGAACAGAATCTCCAGAAAGGTGCCGAGATCGTCTTTGCCTTCGAGCGTGCGCAGATTGAAGACCTCGGTATAGCCGCAGTTGGTGCACGAGACGAACGAATAGCGGTGCGCCTGAATCTCCAGCAGGCGCGACAGCCCGGTGCCGGACATCGACAGGCGCTCGGCGTGGGCGCCATGATTGCTACAGCGCGGACAGACAAACTTCTCGGCGAGCAGATCGTCTACGCGGGCCATACGCATCTCCTCAATCCGCGTGGCTCGCCCGATGCGAGCCGCACCTTTTGGGTTGGTGGATTGCTGCTGATCGCTACGCGCTCGCCCGGCGGCGCGTTGCGCGCAGACCCGGCTCAGGCCAGGCCGAGCGCCTGCTTCAGCGCCTCTTTCATCACCGCTTCGGGAGCGTCGCGCCCGGTCCATAGCTCGAAGCCGATCACGCCCTGGTAAACCAGCATCGACAGGCCGTCGAGCGTCGGATGGCCGCGCTCGCGCGCCGCGCGCAACAGGGGCGTCTCCGGCGGGTTGAACACCACATCGCTGACCAGCAGATCGGGCCGGGCGCGCTCCAGGCTGATGTCGGGCATATCGTCGCCGTGCGGGTACAGCCCGATCGAGGTCGCGTTGACCAGCAGATCGGCCTCCGGCGGGACGACGAAGGTTTCATTCCAGGGCACCAGCGAGATCGCCGCGCCGGTGCGCTGCCGCACGTCGTTCACCATCTGCTCGCCGCGCGAGTGCGTGCGATTGACGATGATCAGCTCTGTCGCCCCGGCCAGCACCAGCTCCGTGCTGACCGCGCGCGCCGCGCCGCCCGCTCCCAGGATGACGACGCGCTTGCCAGCCGGGTTGAACTTGGCGTCTACCTGCAAGCCGCGCAGAAAGCCCTTGCCGTCCGTGTTCTCGCCGACCAGTTGATCGCCGACCCGCCGCACCGTGTTGACCGCCCCGATCTTCTGGGCGTCCGGCGCGATCTCGTCGAGATACTGCATGACCTCGACCTTGTGTGGGATGGTCAGGTTAATGCCGCGCATCCCGAAGGCGCGCACGCCGCGAATGGCGTCGGCCAGGTCGTCCGGCTTGACCTGGATCGTCAGGTAGCGCCAGTTGAGACCCGCCGCGCGGAACGCCGCTTCTTGCATCACGCCGGTCGGGTTCTCGGCGACCGGGTCTCCCAGCACGCCGACCAGCTCCGCCCTGTAATTCACCGCCATATAGTTTTCAGCCATCATTTTTCCGTCCTTTCCAAAGCCCAAAACAAACAATAAGTGGCGCCAGCATAGCGCGGGATCAATCGCCGGGCCTCGGCGCGAAACCGCCCCGTCCAGCCGATCGGCACCGCGCTAAACATCGCCGCGTGAGCGGTACCAGGTGAACGAGTCCTGAATGCTTTGCTGAACCGGGACGCGCGGCTCGCCCAGCTCGCGCCAGGACTTAGCGCAGTTGTAGAACATCAGGCGGGTGCTCAGGCGAAGCTGGTTGCCCTCGATCGGCAGGGGAACGCCGAGACGGCGCAGCGCGTCCGCGCCCAGCGCCATGATCCGCACCACAACCGCAGGAAGCGTGATGACATGCGTTGGCCGCCCGACTGCGCGGGCGGTCAGGCGCATCCAGGCTTTGTGCGTCAGGTCCACCGCGCCAAGCGCATAGCGTTCGCCGGTGCGCCCGCGCTCGGCAGCGGCGACGTGCGCGGCGGCGACATCCCGCACGTCGATGATCGTCACGCCGCCAGGGGGTGCGGTCGGCGGGACGTTGCCGCGCGCCATCTCGACCACCACGCTGCTCGAAATCTGGTTGAGATCGTCCGGCCCCAGAATCACCGCCGGGTTGAGGATCACGCAGTCCAGGCCGCGCCGGATCGCGCGGTAAACCTCGACCTCGGCCAGGAATTTGCTATGCCCGTAGGGCGTCAGGCGCGGGTCCCAGTTAAAGCGGACCGTTTCGTCCATCGGGCGCAAGCCGGTGCGGTAGCCAATCGACGCCGCGCTGCTGGTGAAGATCACACGCTGGACGCCCGCCCGCTCGGCGGCCTCCAGCACGTTGCGCGTCCCGTCGACGTTAACGCGGTAAATACGCTCCGGGTCGTTGCGCCAGTAGTCGGCGACGGCCGCGGTGTGGAAGACCCACTCGACGCCTTCCATCGCCGCGCGCAACGACGGCGGGTCGAGCACGTCGCCGACGGCGTGCTCTACGTCGAGATCGGCGACGGCGTCGAGGCGGCTGGTGGCCCGGCGCAGGATCCGCACCGCGTGGCCGCGCCGCGCCAGCTCGCGCGCGATATGCGATCCCAAGAAACCCGTTCCGCCCGTGACCAGAGCTTTGACCATCGCCCGCTCCACCGCGCCGCCACACGCGCATCGTCCATACCGTTCTCGCGGCCCCAGTATACCGCAGGCCGCCATGCGAGCGAGAACTCGCCCGGCCAATTGCCGATTATCCGGGGCGCGGCTAGAATGAACCCGAACAGCGCGGCTCACCAGCAGGATCGGCAGCGGATGGCGCCTCTTGGGACGGACCAGGTAGACCAGTGGACTCGCCAGATTCAGGACGCGCTCGCCGGCGACAGCGGCCTGCGCGAAGGTCTGAGCGACGACGAGGCCCGGCCGCTGGTCGATTGGGGCGCGGATCAGGCCGCGAAGCTCGCGCGGCGTCTCGCCGAGTCCAGCCCGCTACCGGACGGCGAGCAGGTCGCGATGGCCGCCTACACGCTGGGCCGCCTGATGACGCGCATCAACTGGGTGGTCACTTATCGCACGAAAAAGGACGACGCCTGGCTGACACGCGCCTTTTTTAAGATCAACCAATTGAGCCAGGAGTTGTTCGGGCCGGACGCGCCCGCCCTGCCTGACGACGAGATCGCGGCCTGGATCGCGGACCAGCCAAACCACGACAACGGGACGCTGGTGCGCGGCCTGCTGGCGCGTCTGACGCCCGAAATACCACCCGTCCCGCCGGAGCGACGCCCGCCGCCGATCCCCATGCCGCCCCGCCAGGATGCGCCCGCGCCGCCCGACGAGAGCGCGACCGGCGCGCCGGATCGACCGGACGCCGGGGACACCGACCCGCCTGATCGCGCCGAGCCGGAGCATCCGGCGGGCGCTTCCAATGACCAGACGCCGCATCCACCAGGAAACGAGGAGCCATGACCCGCAGACGCTCCAGCAGCACATCCGGCCCCAGCGGAGGACAGCGCGTCACGATCGGCACAGTGACCGGCCTGGTCGTGATCGGCATCGTGCTGATCGCTCAATATGTGCTGGGGATTAATATTCTCAGTACCGATCCGACCGCTACACCGCTGCGGGCGACCGTCCGTCCGACGGTCGCGTGGACGCCCGTCCCGACCGCCGCCTGGACGCCCATCCCGTCGCCGGATGGAACCCCCGTCGCCAGCATCCCCGGCGGCGAGGCGCAGCCGATTCCGGGCGGGATCGATGGCGGCTGGTACCAACTCTATTTCACCGCGCCGATCAACACGCGCGACGAGAGCCGCTTCACCGGCTCGCCGGTCGAAGCCGCGCTGGTCCGGGCCATCGACAACGCGACGAGCACGATCGACCTGGCGGTCTACCAGTTGAACTCGCGCCCGGTGACGGACGCCCTGCTGCGCGCGCACGCCAAAGGCGTGCAGGTGCGGATCGTGACCGACGACGAGTACGGGCTGGAGCACCCCGACTCGACCATCGAGGAGCTGGAATTCGAGGGAATCCCGGTCCGATCCGACGCGCCGCGCCGCGCCTTCATGCACAACAAGTTCTTCATCATCGACGGGCTGTATGTCTGGACCGGCTCGACCAACATCACGAACAACGACCTGTACAACAACAATAACAACGCGATTCTGATCCGCTCGCGCCAATTAGCGGAGAACTACCAGGCCGAGTTCGATGAGATGTGGGCGGGCCAGTTCGGGGCGCGCTCGGCCAACAACGTGCGCAGCCCGGTGCTGACGGTCAACGGCACGGTGATCGAGACGTTCTTTGAATCCGAGGGCAGCCCGGCCTGGGGCGGCTACCAGAGCGAGCCAATCGTCCGGCTGATCGCGCTGGCCCGCCAGGCGCGCAGCGTGCGCTTTATGGCGTTCGTCCTGACCCGCGACGACCTGATGACCGCTATGGCCGAGCAGGCCGGGGCGGGCGCGCTCGACGTGCGCGGCGTTGTGGAAAGCAGCCAGCGCCGCTACATCACGACGCTGTTCTGCGCCGGGCTGGACGTGCGGCAGGACGGCAACCCGGACATTCTGCATCACAAGGTGTTCATCTTCGATGATACGACGGTCGCGCTCGGCTCGTTCAACTTCACCAGCAGCGCGGCGAACGATAACGACGAAAACATGCTAATCATCCACAACCGTGACGTCGCCCGCGCGTTTCTGGAAGAGTTCGAGCGCCGCTGGGCCGAAGCAACCCCCTTACCTGCGGAAAGTTACACCTGCTGAGCCGGGAGCAGCCAGCGGAAACGAGGCGCGATGACCCCAGCCGATTCCCTCCAGTCCGACGACACCCTGCGTAGCCTGCGACTGCTCCGCAGCACGGACCCGGCCGATCGCCAGCGCGGAATCGAGGGGCTGGCCCATGTGGCCGATGATCCGCGTGTGATCCAGGTCTTCGAGTATCTCTACGAGAAAGACCCCGATCCCGGCGTGCGCGAGGCCGTGTGGCGCGTCCTGAACCGGCAGGGGCCGTCCGTGCCCGCGCCCACACCGGCTGAGCGCGCCCCGGCAGCACGCGGGCGCGCCAGGTCGAGCGCGCCGCGCAGCGTCTTTCTGCTCAATCCGGCCCACCGCAGCCTCGTTCGTCGCTACCTGACCGAGGGACCAGCCCCGTCCCCGCGTGGCAGCCGGCTGATCGGCGCGATTGTCGGGGCGCTGCTGCTGATCGCCGGGTTCCTGGCCGGGCTGGCAGCGCCCGCCTGGTACGACTGGTACCGCCTGCGCGAGGACGGCGCGCGCGCCGACGCCGCCATCACCGGCCTGATCGCACCGCTCGACCCCGCTGCCGAAGCGCCCTACGCCGCCGCCTACCGGTTCCGCATCCCCGGCGCGCCGAACAACGACGCGCCGATCTTCTTCGGCGAGCAGCGCGTCAGCGCCGGCCTGCATCGCTGGCTGGCGGAAGCGCGCCCGCAGACCCTGCCGGTGATCTACCTGCCCGACGACCCAATCGTCTCGCGGCTGGACATCGCGTCGCCGGACGACACGCGCCGCGAGCGGCTAGCGGTCCTGGCGGCGGGCGCGGTCACGGTCGCGCTGCTGGTCAGCGTCATCGGCTGGATCGCGCGGCTGCCAAGCAAGAGCGCGCTGCGCGGCAGGCTGGTGCGCGGCCAGGTCGTCGCGGCGCAGACCGTGGCGGGCAAGAGCAACGGTCAGCGGCTCGCGGTGCGGTTCCGCTTCCGCTCGCCGGCCGGCCGCGTGATCACCAGCGAGACGACGCGCGCACGGGGCGATCTGCGGTCGGGGGTCGTGCCGCCGCCCGGCACGCCGGTCATGATCGAGTACCACAGCGACCGCCGCTTCCGCCTGCTGTAGCGCGAGCAGCAGGCCGCCTATCTGACATTACTCACCCCGGACTTGAGCGACCTGGCGCTGTCAAAAACCGGCCCGATGCGGTAAGGTTAGGCGGCTTCTGGCTCGCGTTCTTTCTGTTGCAAGGAAGTCCTCATGAAAGTCCAGATTTACACCATGCAGACGCCTGACGAGGCGGTCGCGGCGGCGCAGAGCGGCGTCGATCATATCGGTGTAACCCCTTCGGAGCGCGGCTTACCAGGCGAGATTAGCCCGGCTACCGCGCGCGCGATCTTCGACGCGCTGCCTGCCGGAGTGGTCAAAGTGGCGCTGTCGGTCGACGACGACCTCGACGCGATCGAGGCGATGGTGCGCGCCGTCCAGCCGGACATTCTGCACCTCTGCGGGCCGCGCGGGGTAGTGCCGCCGGACGCGGTGCGGGCGCTGCGGGCGCGGCTGCCCGGCGTCCAGATCATGCAGGCGATCTCGGTCGCCGGGCCAGAGGCGCTGGACGACGCGCGCAGCTATCACGATGTCGCGGATTATCTGCTGCTCGACACGCAGGCGCCCGACATTGGCGGCATCGGCGCATCGGGCGCGACGCACGACTGGGCCATCAGCCGCGCGATCGTCGAGGCCAGCCCGATCCCGGTTATTCTGGCGGGCGGGCTGTCGCCGGAGAACGTCGCCGAGGCGATCCGCGCCGTGCGGCCCTGGGGCGTCGATTCGCTGACGCACACCAACCGCCCGCTGCCGGGCGGCGGCTTCCGCAAGGACCTCGACCGCGTGCGGGCGTTCGTCGCGGCGGCCAAGCAGGTGATGCTCGTATGACCCCCCGGCCGGTCGTCGTGCTGGGCGACGCGAACGTTGATCTCGTCATCCGCCTGCCCGATCGCGCAGGCGCTGGCCCGCTGGCGAAAACCCCGCTGCCGGAGATGTGCGGCGGCGGGACCGGCGCCAACACCGCCGTCGCGCTGGCGCGGCTTGGCGTGCCGGTCGTCTTCGCTGGGATGATCGGCGACGACCTGTACGGGCGCGATATTCAGGCCGACCTGCGCGCCGAGGGCGTTGATCTGAGCGGGCTGCGCGTGCGGGCGGATGTCGCGACGCCGAGCGTGATCGCGATCGTGCTGCCCGACGGCGACCGCGTGGTGGTGATCTGGCCGCCCACCGGTGGCGCGCACACCCATCTGCGCCCGGAAGACCTCGACGCGGAGCAAATCACGCGGGCCGCCTGGCTTCACACGACCGGCATGTGCCTCGATCAGCGCCCGGTCGCCGGCGCGGCGCTGCGCGGCATGGAGATCGCGCAGGAGGCCGGTGTGCCGGTGTCCCTCGATCTCAATTTGCGGCTGGAGCTGGGCGCGGGCGGATGGCGCCCCGGCCAGCGCCCCGCGATCGAGCAGGCCGTCGCGCGGGCGGATGTCGTGCTCGGCTCCGGGCAGGAGGAGATCGTCCCGCTGGCGGGCGCAAGCTCGATCGAGGCGGCGGCGCGCGCGCTGGGCGAAGGGCAGCGGACGATCATCGCGCGGCTGGGCGACGGCGGCGCGTTCGTCGCGTGGCCGGGCGGCGAGGCGCATGTGCCGGGCTTTGAAGTGGCGGTGGTTGACACGCTCGGGGCGGGCGATGCCTTCAACGGGGGCTATATCGCCGCGCGGCTGGCGGGGCTGGGCGAGGTGGACGCGGTGCGCTGGGGCAACGCGGTCGCCGCGCTGTCGATCACACGGTCCGGCGCGCGTGGCACGCCCCGGCGCGCGGAGGTCGAGGCATTTCTAGCGCAGGTGCGGGTCTAGAGACGGCTATCAGCCGCGCAGCCGGGCACACGCGAGAGACCGGCGTGCCATGGCAGGGGCGGGGCAAACTCCGCCCGTTTCGTTGTTGAAGGGCGCGCGGCAACCGCCCCACGCGGCCCTCGCGCCGGCGTAAGAACGTGTATCACCCGCCCTAGAGCCTGATATGCACTTTACACGGGGTCAATTGAGCATCCGGTCTGTTTTCTGGTAGGGGCGCAGCAAGCTGCGCCCGCTGCCGGATCCATTCGGGGGATGACGGGCGGAGCAAGCTCCGCCCCGACCCCTGGACGCCAGATTTTTTTCTCCTATTTAGTCCAGCCTGGAAAGTTCATAACAGCCTCTAGAAAATCCGTGCTAAAATCGACGTGTGACCACCTATCATCGCCCGCACTTCGCGCTGACGCGCCGTGAGGGTGTCCAGAAGGCAGGACGCGATGCCCTTTATTGAAGCCCCCACCACGTTCTACCTGGGCCGCCGGTTCGACCCAACCACGCGCCGCCTGATCGACGAGGTCGTCTATTACGACTCGCGCGATCTGACCACGCACGCGGTCGTCGTCGGCATGACCGGCAGCGGCAAGACGGGCCTGTGCATCACGCTGCTCGAAGAAGCGGTGATGGACAACATCCCATCGATTATCATCGACCCGAAAGGCGACATCACCAACCTGATGCTCACCTTTCCAGAGATGCGCCCGGAGGACTTTGCGCCCTGGATCAACGTAGACGACGCGCGCCGCGCCGGGCAGGAGATCGACGAGTACGCGCAGGAAGTCGCGCAGCAATGGCGCGACGGCCTGGCAAGCTGGGGGATCACGCCGCAACGCCTGGCGCGCCTGAAAGACAACGCGCGCTTCAGCATCTACACGCCCGGCTCCGACACCGGCCTGCCGGTCAGCATCCTCGACGCGATGCACGCCCCGCCCGACGGCTTCCAGGCCGACGAGGAGCTGCACCGCGAGCGCATCAGCGGCATCGTGACCGCGCTGCTGGCGCTGATCGGCAAGCAGGTCCAGCCCGTCAAAGACCGCGAGCACGTGCTGATCGCCAATATCTTCGAGCACGCCTGGCGCCAGGGCGAGGACCTGACGCTCGAAGATGTGATTCTGCGCGTGCAGAAGCCGCCGTTCCCCAAGCTCGGCGTGTTCGACGTGGATACGTTCTTCCCGGAGAAAGATCGCTTCGCGCTGGCGATGGAGCTGAACAACATCATGGCCGCGCCCAGCTTCCAGAGCTGGCTGCAAGGCGAGCCGCTCGACATTCAAAGCCTGCTCTACACGCCGGAAGGCAAGCCGCGCGTCAGCATTTTCTATATCGCGCACCTCAACGACGCCGAGCGCATGTTCATCGTGACGCTGCTGCTCGAAAACATGCTGGCCTGGATGCGCACCCTCAGCGGCACGACCAGCCTGCGCTCGATCCTGTATTTTGACGAGGTCTTTGGCTTCTTCCCGCCCTATCCCTACAACCCGCCGAGCAAAGACCCGCTGTTGCGGCTGCTCAAGCAGGCGCGGGCGTTCGGCGTCGGGCTGGTGCTCGCCACGCAGAACCCCGGCGACCTGGACTACAAGGGCCTCTCCAACGCCGGGACGTGGTTCATCGGCAAGCTGCAAACCGAGAATGACAAGAACCGCGTGCTGACCGGGCTGGAATCGCTGCAATCGGCCAGCCACCCGTTCGACATCGACGACATCGACCGGCTGCTGAGCAGCCTCGACCCGCGCGTCTTCATCCTGCACAACGTTCACGATAACGGCGGCGCGTTCCCGTTCTACACGCGCTGGGCGATGAGCTACCTGCGCGGCCCGCTGACCCGCCAGCAGATCCGGGCGCTGATGGCCGACCAGCGCCAGAAGCCCTATTACCAGACCTACGCCCAGATGCAGGCCGCGCGCGGGGCGATCCCGCCGCCGGACCGTCTGCCGGAAGAATCGCGCTTAGCCGAGGCTCCTGTTCCGACCGGCGCGACCCCCCCGCCAGCCACTCTGCCGGAGATGCCGGAGCCGCAGGCCACCCCGCGCCCGACGACTCTGCCGGACTTCGACGCGCCGCCGGTTCGCCCCGCGCCGGACGAGGACATCGGCGACGCGCTTCAGCCGATCGCGGTCCCGGCCTATGAGCCGCCGCAGGCCACGATCGCGCGCGCGCCCGCCAGCAGCCCGCTGCCGGAGGGCGTCAACAACACGCCGCCGCCGATTGCCTCGTCGATCGCGCAGTATTTCCTGCCGCCCGGCCTGACGCTCGATCAGGCACGCGTGGCATGGCAGCAGCGAACCGGGATGGCGGCGACCCTCTCCGGCGGCGCGCGGCTGGCCTACAGCCCGCTTCTGATCGCGCAGGCCGACGTGCGCTACTCGGACCGCAAGGCGGATGTCACGTTCGCGCGCACCTACGCCTATTACGTGCCGGACGTGCCGAAGGCGGGGCTGATCCAGTGGGGAGAGTACCAGGCGCCGCCGGTCGACCCCAAGCTCCTCAGCCAGGAGCCGCCTGCTGACGCGGCCTACGCCGACCTGTCGCCCGGCCTGACCGACTCGAAGCGGCTGACCGCGCTCAAGAGCGACGTGGTGGACTATATCTACCAGAACGGCAGCGTCGCGCTGCCCTATAACCCCGCGCTGGACTTTTACGGCGGCCCGGATATGCGCCGCCGGGACTTTCTGGTCCAGGCGCAGGCGCTGGCCCGCCAGCGGCGCGATGAAGCGGTAGATCAGATCACGCGGCGCTATGACGACCAGTTCGACAAGATCGAAGCCAAGCTGCGCCGCCTGGTGCGCGGCCTGGAAGGCGAGCGCGAGCAGCTTGAGGCGGCCAAGAACGAGGAGATGTTTACCACCGGCGAGGCGTTGCTGAGCCTGTTGCGCGGCCGGACGACGTACACGCTGTCGCGCGTTAGCCGCACCAAGCGGTACAAAAGCTACATCCAGGAAGACATCTACGAGTCCGAGGCGCAGATCAACGAGCTGGAGCGGCAGCTTGAGGAAACCGAGCTTGAGCTTCGGCGCGCGCTGGCCGAGGTCAATACGCAGTGGGGCGAGGCCGCGTCGCTGGTCGAGGAATACCGCATCACGCCCTATAAGAAGGACATTTACCTCAGCATCTTCGGCATCGGCTGGCGGCCTAACTGGCTGATCGTCGCCAACGGGATGCCGACGCTGCTGCCCGCCTGGGGAAGCTGATCCGAACCCCGGCCCCCGCGCCGCTCACCTTGCCAGGGTGAGCCAAGCCCTTTCACCCTGTGCTCCCGGCTCTTCTCTGCAAGCCAAGAAGGGCCGGGGAAAGATAAGGTCCCCCGCACCGGTCTGTGAAGGCTCTAACACGCGTTAGCACAAAAGTACCAGTTAAATTCCGGCCACGCGCCCGGTATAGCCTGTAGCTGGCCCGGTGTGTAGCGGCGAATGCGCCGCGCGCTCTGCCCGTCTCGCAGAGACCCATCCCTACGGCATTTGGAGACTGAACCCGACCCCGGCGCCAGCACTCTTGAGACGGAAGGAATACAAGGAGAACCTATGATCGCACAACGCAAATCTCTGCTTGTCTTGCAAGCGCTGATCGTTGCGGTTGCGCTCGCGTTCGGAACGTTCATGGCTGCGCCCACGGCAGTCGCCCAGGAGCCACAAGGCGGTGACGACAGCTTTGGCGTCGTGATCGAGATCACCGGCGCCGTCGAAGTCGTCAACGTCGCGTATATCGTGGTGGACGGGGTGCAGGTCGACCCCGCCGGCGTGTTCGACCCGCTGAGCCTGCAAGTCGGCGATGTAGTGACCGTCACCGGCTACCTGCTGAGCGACGACACGCTGTTCGCGGTGACGCTGGTCATGGCCGAAGACCCCGACCAGGACGGCGTGCTCGGCGCGGCGGACAACTGCCCGACCGTCTACAACCCGGATCAGCTTGATAGCGACGGCGATGGGATCGGCGACGTCTGCGACCCCGATCAGGTCGACACCGATCACGATGGGTTTGTGGACGCGCTCGACAACTGCCCGGCGGTGCCCAACGCGGATCAGATGGACGCCGACGCGGACGGCATCGGTGACGCCTGCGACCCGGACCTGATCGACACCGATCGCGATGGGATCGTGGATGCGCTCGACAACTGCCCGCTCGTCGCCAACCACGAGCAGCACGACGATGACGGCGACGGCATCGGGAACGTCTGCGACCCGGATCTGACCGACATCGACGAAGACGGCGTTGCGGACGCGCTCGACAACTGCCCGCTGACCTACAACCCCTCGCAGGCCGACACAGACGGCGACGGCATCGGCGACGCCTGTGACCCCGATGCGATGGACGCCGATCAGGACGGGGTGGCGGACGCGATCGACAACTGCCCGCTGACGCCCAACGCCGATCAGATCGATACCGACGGTGACGGCATCGGCGACGCCTGCGACCCCGACGTGATCGACACCGACCAGGACGGGATCACCGACGCGCTCGACAACTGCCCGCTGGCCCCGAACAATGACCAGACCGATACGGACGGTGACGGCATCGGCGACGCCTGCGATCTCGACCTGATCGACACCGACGCAGACGGCGTGGTGGACGCGCTCGACAACTGCCCGCTGGTCGCGAACCCAGATCAGGCTGACGCCGACGAGGACGGTATCGGCGACGCCTGCGACCAAGACGAGGACGATTTCGACATTTGCGTCGGCGCTGACCCGCACCCGGTCGGGATGCGCCTGGCCGAAGCGTTTGACGTGCCCTACGGCCAGATCATGGACTGGCACTGCGACGGCTTCGGCTTCGGCGAGATCGCGCGCGCGCTGATCCTCGGCGAGTTGAATGAGGAAGGCGTCACCGCCCAGGATGTGCTCGACATGAAGGACTCCGGCCTGGGCTGGGGCCAAATCAAGAAAGAATTTGATGTGCACCCCAGCGAGCTGGCGCCCGGCCAGGTAAAGAAGGGCAAGGTCGGCTTTGTCGACGATGACGATGACGGCGACGACGATGACATCGCCGGCGACGGCGATGATGAAATCATGCCCCTCGGCGCCGAGGACGGTAGCCAGCGGGTTCCGCCCGGCCAGGATAAGGATAAGCCCGGCAAGCCCGAAAACCCTGGCAACTCCGGCAACGCCGGCCGGCCGGCCAACCCTGGCAACTCCGGCAAGAGCAACCCCGGTAAGGGGCGCAAATAACCTCTGTTTGACGGCATGCGGGGCGGCCGCACGGCTGCCCCGTTGAGGCCCAGGCTCCTGCCTCAACCCGGCTGGCAGGGGCCGACCCCACAAGCGCAGCGGGACCATTCCTGGTCTCGCTGCGCTCCGTTTGACCGGCATAGGTGCTTGCCGCCGCCCGATCCGTTCCGCTGCAAGGGCGGTTACTCGCTGAAGAACGCGCTGACCCATTCCGGGCGCGGCGGCAGATCGCCGCTCGCCACCTGAGCGCGCCATTCGTCGTCCGTCATGCGCGCGTTGATGTCGTTCAGGAACTCGTAGTAGCTGAACACACCGCCGCGCGTCAGTTGCAAGGAGCCATCGGGCAGCGTCACGACAACGTAGAGATAGTCCACGTTGCCGACCGCCTCTTGCAGCGCCAGCCCCGCGCTCGGATTGCTGGCGACATCCGTCACCAGCGCGACCGGGTCCGGCTCGCCTTCGCCCTGCCACAACGTGTGGAGCAGCACGTACAGGTAGTTGTGGAAGCCCAGGATCATCCAGAAGTCATCCTCGGAGAGCGGCTTCCCAGCCAGCTCCTTACGCGCGATCTCCGCCAGCCGGGCCGACTGCGCGCCGATCGTGCGCAGCTCGTTGAGCGAAGTGATCAGCGTGTCCTCGAAGAACTCGCCAACCGGCACAGTGAAACCTTGCGCCTCTAGCCCCTGGTAGGTCAGGGTCGCCACAACCGCGATCCGGGCGAAGACCAGCGGATTCGGCTCGACGTAGCCGAAGCTGGTCAGCGGCGGACCGCCCCCGCCAAAGCCGGTCGGCTGTTTGACATAGAGCACCGTGTCATGTTTCAGCTCGGTCCAGTTCGCCAGACCAGTTTGCAGGTCTTTGCGGAGCCAGGCGTCGGTTTGCATCAGCGGCGGGTATGGGTTGGCGCCGGTGCGATACCACAGCGGGCGCAGCGTCCACAGCCACGCGCCGTAGGTGTTCTCCAGCCAGTTGTCCTGAGTGAGCGCATCCAGTTGAGTCGCCAACGTCAGGATTTGCCCGTCGTAGTTCAGGAAGTCGCCCGCCCCGGCGTCAATCGCGAGATTGTAGGCCGTCTCGGAGCCGAGCGCCGCCGCGACATCCAGCCCTAGCGGGAGCAGGCGCGGCATCTCGCGCGTGCCGACATACGGATACATCACCTGCTGCATGACGTAGCCATCGAAGGTGAAACGCTGGCCCATGAAGCGGAAGCCGCGCGTGTTCTCCTCAAGCTCCTCAGCCGTTGTGTCGTCGGGCACGATCAGCCCGTTAACGCGCGGGCCAGGCAGCATGGCTAGCTGCGCCTGGAACTCACTAAGCCGCGCGTCGCCGGCCAGCGCGTCGAGCGGCAGCCCCACGCCGAAGCTCGCCTCGGCCAGCGGCAGGTACTCGCGCGGGCCGGGGTCGTCCGAAGGGCCGATCAGGAAGCTGAGGGTGTCGTGCAGCGCGTTCCAGCCTGCCAGCGCGCCGGGCGCGGCGTTCAGCGCGCGCAGCAGCATCAGCGCGACGCGAAGCTGCTGCGGATCGTTTTCCAGGAAAGTGATCCGGCTGAGCCACATCGTGCCCCGGAAGTAGCGTTCCAGCATCTCGTCCCCGTCGTAGTGGCCGCGCGGGCGATACTGGCTGAAGTCTTCCAGATAGCCGCCCAGGAAGGGGATCGGCTCCTGACCCTCGCCCGCCAGCGCCAGCGCCGCGACCGACTGCGCTTCGGCGGCCAGCTCTGGCCCGACGATCGCCGCTGCCTCGCCCGGTCTGTAAAGCTCTAGCCCGACGGCGAGGTATAGCTCCGCCGCGCGCGCCGCGTCTTCGAGCGGCGTGCCCGCCGCCTCGGCAGTCTGCGCGTGCGCGGCTTGCAGCGCCGGCAGCAGCACCCTGAACCCCATCAGGTCCACGAAACGCTGTTTCTCCAGGTCGGTCAGCAGGTTGTCGAAGATGAAGTGCAGCGCGTGCAGCATCGCGTCGGTCGTAACGAAGTAGGCGTGCCCGATGCCTGCCGCTTCCTCGCTCTCCCAGTCATAATCGGGCGGGACGGTCCACCAGTTCTCCGTCCCGGCATAGGCTTCGTGGAACTGCTCCAGCCCGGCCGGCACGACGACAAACCCGTTCTGCGCCAGCAGCGCGCGCTGGGCGGCGTTCAGACCGGCGTCGTCCACGAACATCACCGCGCTCAGATCGACCGGCAGCGCGGGCAGGTCGCCCTGATAGCTCGGCGGCAGTTGCAGCGCCAGCGGATCGGGCGTGCCTTCCAGCCAGGAGTCCGCGACGAACGCGGCCCAGTCCCAGACGGTGAACGGCCCGCCGGTCGTCAGCGGCGGCAGCGGCCCGGCCTCGTGCGCCGGGGTCGGCCACGCGCCGGGCACCGGCTCGACGAAATAGACGCCGTCAGCGCCCTCGGCGATGACGCCCGCGATGTCAGGCGTCTTGATGTGCCACCAGTACAGCCTGTCAGCGCAAACCGGCCCCTCCATGACGTCGAATTCCGCCCCCTCGGCCAGCCGCCCGATCACCGGGCTGGTGCGCGAGGCCGAGCCGCGCACGTTCAGCGGCTGCCCATCGGTGAAGCTGACCGCGCCCCGCTCCCCCGGCGCCAGGCGCGGCGGCAAGGCGTTCTCGCAGCCGGTTTGCGCAGCGGCGCGCTGCGCCCCGGCCCATCCTGGCGCCAGCAAGCTCGCTACCAGCGCCAGCAACACGAACGTGATCCACGAGCGTGATGCCCTCATCGTTTTGTTCTCCGCCCCTCAAAGGTTCAACGTGACGATTTCATTCTAGCATCAATCATGTGGGGCACCTGACGCTCAGCCGCACGCGATCCATGCGGCAAGTTAGCGGTTAGTCATCAGCGGGGAGTGAAAAGCACGAAGCGCTGGTTTTCTTTGCTCCTTGCGACTGCTGGCTGCTTCTAGCTGCTTTTCGCTGCCTTTAGCTATAATGCCTCGCATGACCACCCCACCGTCCCCATCCCCCGCCCGCCGCCTGCTTGGGTTCCGCCTGCGCACCTGGGCGCTGCTGATCGCGCTGGTCGCGCTTGGCGGCGCGGCGCTGGCGCTCGACCTGGCGTTCGAGGGCCGCGTCTACCAGGCGCTCTGGGAGCTGACCGGCGAGACCGACCCCGGCGGGCAGATCGTCGGCTTCGGGCAGTATCTCGCGCGCTGGACGCGCGTCCAGCCGCAGATGGAACCGTTCGCGCCGGTCATGCACACCGACGTCAACCCCTTCGGCGTCAACACCTTTCTGGAGCAGGAAGTCGAGCTGGGCAAGCGCGAGCAGCAAATGCGCCTGATCGCCGAAGCGGGCTTCGGCTGGATTCGCCAGCAGTTCCCGTGGGAAGACATCGAGATCGAGGGCAAGGGCGACTTCGTCGACCGCCGCCACGATCGCGACGGCGACGGCCAGCCGGACGCGATCAGCGCGTGGGAGAAGTACGACACGATTGTCGATCTGGCCGAGCAGTACGGCGTGCGGATCATCGCGCGCCTGAGCGCCCCGCCCGATTGGGCGCAGTCGCCCGACGTGCCGGGCGATTTCGCGCCGCCCGCCGACGTGCAGGACTTCGTCGACTACGCGGCGGCGGTGGCCGGGCGCTACCAGGGCCGGATCGCGCATTACCAGGTCTGGAACGAGCCGAACCTCTACCCGGAATGGGGCGAGCAGACGGTCAGCGCCGAGGCGTACACCGAGATGCTGTGCCGCACCTACGCCGCGCTGAAAGCGGTCGATCCCCAGATCGTGGTCATCAGCGGCGCGCTGGGGCCGACTATCGACCTCAGCGGGCGCAACGCCTATGACCTGCTCTATTTGCAGCGCATGTACCAGGCCGGGGCGGGCGACTGCTTCGACGTGCTGAGCGTGCAGGGCTATGGGCTGTGGAGCGGCCCGACCGACCGCCGCCTGCGCCAGACTACGATCAATTTCCCGCGTGTGCTGTGGGTGCGCGATATGATGGTCGCCAATGGCGACGCGGACAAGCCGATCTGGATCAGCGAGGCAGGCTGGAACCCAGTCCCGGACGATCCGTCGATCGCGGACTGGGAGCGGTACGGCCGGGTGACGATGGACGAGGCCGCCGCCTGGGCGCCGCTGGCCTACGCGCGCGCCATCAAGGAATGGCCGTGGGTCGGCGTGATCAGCTACTGGTACTTCAAGCGCGCCGACGACTCCGAGCTTGGCGCAAGCTGGTACTACTTCCGCATGGTCGAGCCGGACTTCACGCTCACGCCGATCTACGAGTCTCTGAAGGCGTACATCACCGACGCGCAGCCGAAGACGCTCGGCGCGGGACGGCATAGCACAGCGGTCCACGCCATGCTCGCGGCCACCAAGCTGGGCGAGGCGCGAACTTTTCGCATCCGAGGAACGGGCGCCGCGCTCTGTTATGCCGCGCTCGACGCGCCGCTCCTGGTTCATGTCCGTGTGGACGGCGACCCGGCGCAGGACCGCACGCTCCCGCCCGGCGAGGCGGGCTGCGCGCCGCTGGCCGAGGGCCTGAGCGCAGGCGAGCACACGCTGGCGATCACCGCCGGGAACTGGACGGGGCTGGACAGCCTGGCCGTGATCGATTTCGGCGCGCGCCAGCGCCTGCCCTGGCTGCTGACCGGCGCTGTTGCGCTGATCGGCGTGGGCGTGGTCGCGCTGCGCGCTTACGCGGTCCGCTGGGGGCTGTAGCGCGTGGCAGGGCGAGCCGCTCGATCCTGGTTGCCCGCGCTGGCGATCGTGCTGCTGATCGCCGCCGGGACGCGCCTGTACCGCCTCGACGCGCAATCGTTGTGGAACGACGAGGGCAACAGCCTGCGCCTGGCCGAGCGCCGCGTGAGCGGCCTGCTCGACGCCGCCGCGCGGGACATTCACCCGCCGGGCTACACCCTCGCGCTCAAGGGCTGGATCGCGCTGGCCGGGACGAGCGAGCTGGCGCTGCGGCTGCCGTCCGCCTTCGCCGGGCTGCTGACCGTCGCCGCCGCGATCGCGCTCGGACGGCAGCTGTACGGGCCGGGCGCGGGGGCGCTGGCCGGGCTGTTCGTCGCGCTCAGCCCGCTGGCGGTCTACTACAGCCAGGAAGCGCGCATGTACGCGCAGCTGGGCCTGCTGGCGGCGCTGAGTATGCTGGCGTTCGTCGCGTGGCTGGGCCGCGCCGCGCAGAACCGGCCCGCGTGGGCCTGGGCTAAGGCGCTCGGCCTGATCCACGCGGCGGGGATGTACACCCACTACGCCTATCCGTTCACGCTGCTGGCGCAGGGGGTGATGCTCGCGCTGGCCCTGATCTGGCTTGCCCGGCGCGGCAGCGCGGACGCGGCGCGGCGCGTGCTGGCCGGCTATCTCGCGCTCAGCGCGCTGGCGCTGGCGCTGTTCGCGCCCTGGCTGCCGACCGCCTGGGACCAGATCACCGGCTGGCCCGCCGCGCAGAGCGCCGTTTCCCTGCCGGAACGCCTGCGCGCCAGCCTGGACGCGGCCACGCTCGGCGGAACGGTGCGCGAGGCGACCTGGCCCGCGCTGATCGCGGCGGGGTTGCTGGCGCTGGCAGGGCTGTTCCCGGCGTGGCCGAGTTCTCCGCTGCCGCGCGGTTGGCGCGTCACGCTGGCTCCGATCTGGCTCGGCGCGGCGGTCGGCGGGTTGCTGCTGTCCGGCGCGTACCGCCCGACCAACCTCAAGTTTCTGGTCCCGGCCGGGGTGGCGACGGGGTTGATGCTGGGCGGCGGCGCGGCGGCGGGCTGGACGCGGCGGCGCACGCTGCGGCCCGCGATCGCGCTGCTCGCGGCTCTGACGCTGGCCGGGCAAATACGCTCGCTGGACACGCTGTACCATGACCCGGCGGCTGCGCGCGCCGATTACCGCGCGATGGCCGCGTGGCTGGCGCAGAACGCCCGGCCCGGCGACGCGATCATCCTCGACGCGCCCAATCAGATCGAAGTGTTTTCGTACTACTACAACGGTTCTGCGCCGGTAATCGGGCTGCCGCGCGGCCTGGGTGGGGACGACGCGCAGACTCGCGCCGAGGTCGAGGCGCTGCTGGCGCGGCACGCGCGGATTTTCGCCGTGTTCTGGGGCGAGGACGAGCGCGACCCGCGCCGCGTGGTGCAGGCCACGCTGGACGCACGGGCCTTCCCGGTGGCCTCGACCTGGTACGGCGACGTGCGGCTGGCGCAGTACGCCGTGCTGGCCGAGCCGCCAAGCGCGCCGCAGGTCGATCTCAACGTGCGCTTCGGGCCGTCGATCACGCTGACCGGCGTCGCGCTGAGCGCGGAGACGATCCGGCCCGGCGAGGCGCTCGGCGTGACGCTGTTCTGGCGGACGGACGCGCCGCTCGACGCGCGCTACAAGGTTACGGCGCAGATCATCGGGCCGGATGGCGCGCTGATCGCGCAGCACGACGCCGAGCCGGACAACCACCGCGCGCCGACGACCGGCTGGACGCCGGACGCGATCGTCCGGGACGCGCACGGGCTGGTGATCCCACCCGATACGCCGCCGGGCGAGGTCCGCGTGGCGGTCGCCGTCTACCCGATCGACGCGCCGGGCGAGCGCCTGACCCCGGACAGCCCGGCGGCGGCAGACGAGCTGCTCCCGCTAAGAACGGTGCGCGTCGAAGCGCCGTAGCGGGACATTTCAGCCTCAGTTCTTTATGCGAACTATCGAAAGTCACCGGCGCATGTGATCCGCGTGTTTACCTCACCCCCGGCCCCTCTCCAACGTGGAGAGGGGAGCACAGGAGCGACGGACCGGCTTTGAAGTCCCCTCTCCGGCGCGGAGAGGGGATTGAGGGGTGAGGTAAGCCTTGCGAGCTGTCGCATTCGCCAGATCGTTTCAATTGACTGTATAGGAGTGCTCGCGTGCGTTACATTTTCTTGAAGACAATCACCTTTCACCTGTTTTTTCTGCTGCTGCACTTCGCGCACGACTGGCTGCCCTACAAGGGCGTGACCGTCATCGCCGCCAGCAGCGAGTCCGTCATGCAGCACATGAAAGTGGCATTTTTCGCGTGGACGCTCGCGTCACTGGGCGAGCTGGCGCTGCGGCGGCGTGCGTGGCGGCGGGGGTTTGACGCGAACCTGTTGACTAATCTGCTCGCGCCCTGGGCTATGTTCCTGTGGTACGTGGCCGACGCGCTGGGCTTGCAGCCGCTGCCAACCGTTGCGCTCGAAATCGCCTACGCGAACGTCGTGTTGTTTGTGGCCGGGCTGGGGCTGTCCACGCTGGGGCGCGATCTCGCCAGCGCCACATTTTCGCGCGCCGCACGCGGGGCGATGATCGCCTTCTATCTGGCGTTCGCCTTTCTGCTGATCGTGTTTACTTTTGAGACCCCCTGGGGCGGTTTTTTCACCCACCCGTAGAGGCATGGCCTGTTGCATTTGCCAGGCGACTGTGCCATAACATTTGTAGGAAAGCCCTTCAGCGAAGGATTGAGGGGCGACAAGGGCGCGCAGGCACTCTGGCGCGTTACAGCCGAGCCACCTATCTCACCCAACGTTGACCCGTGTAGATTAATAGGAGAGAGGCATCATGCTAGGCTGGGCGGTTCTGTTCTTGATTGTAGCAGTCGTCGCGGCCATTCTCGGCTTCGCGGTGCTGGCCGATGTCGCTGCGACGATTGCGCAGATCGTCTTCGTCGTGTTCCTGGTTCTGCTGGTAATTTCGCTTCTGACCGGGCGCCGGGCGCGCGTCTAGCTCGCGCGGCGCGTGCCGGTCGCCATCTCTGGCTTACTCACAACGCGCTGATCTATCGCCGGGCCGGGGTGCTATCCCAGGCCCGGCTGTTGCATCCGGCGCGGCCAGCGGCTCCGGCGGCGAAGGGACGGTCCCATGATTCTTGTGACAGGCGCATCAGGCTACATCGGCAGCAACCTTGTAAAGCGGCTGGTCGAGGCGGGGCAGCCGGTCCGCGCGCTGGTCCACCGCCCCGAAAAAGCGGCGGCGCGGCTAGCGGACGTGCGCGACCGGATCGAGATCGCGCGCGGCGACGTGACGCGGCCCGAGACGCTCGCCCCGGCGCTGGAAGGGGCCAGCGCGGTCGTGCACCTGGTCGCGATCGCGATGGAAAAAGGGCGCGCGACCTACGACGCGGTCAATCTGTGGGGCACGGTCAACATGGTGGATGCGGCGCGGGCGGCGGGCGTGCGGCGCTTCGTCAACATGAGCCAGAACGGCGCGGACAGCGCGCTCCCGTATCCGTTTCTGCGCAGCAAGGGCAAGGCGCAGGACTATGTCGCCGCGTCCGGCCTGGACTGGACCGCGCTGCGTCCTTCGGTCGTGTGGGGGCCGCAGGACGAGTTCGCCAACGTCCAGGCTCGGCTGATCCGCCTCACCCCGCTGATCTTCCCGATCGTCGGCGACGGGCAGGCGCGCTTCCAGCCGGTGTACGTGGGCGACCTGGTCGAAGCGGTGGCGCGGACGCTGGACGACGGCAGCACAATCGGCCGGGAGCTGGAGATCGGCGGGCCAGAAGTGCTGACCTATGAGGAAATCGTGCGGCGCGTGCTGGCGGCGCTCGGCGCGCGGCGGTGGCTGGTGCGCGTGCCGGTGCCGGTGCTGCGCCCGGCCGTCGCGCTGATGGCGCGGCTGCCCAACCCCCCGGTGACGCCCAGCCTGCTCGACCTGCTGAAGATCGACAACGTCGTGACGCATAACGCCCTGGTGGAGCAGTTCGGCCTCACGCCGCGCCCGTTCATCCCTGAAAACCTGGGCTATATGCGGGGCTTCACCGCGCGCGGCGCGCTGCGCCGGTTTCTGGGCCGGGCCACCGGCGAAGCGGACGCGGAGTAAGCCATGAACCAGCACCTCGGCGGCGGCTTCTACTGCGCAGCCGTCTCACGGGCAGCGGGTGAGCCGCTGACCGGCACGGCGCCGCACATCACGACCTGGTTTCTGCTCGAATATCCGGGCCGCTGGCTGCCGCGCGCCGTGGACGACAACGACCTGCCGGAGCCGGTGAAGGCGCGCCTCGACTCGTACCTGCGCTACCTCCCCCGCGCGCGCCTGCTGCTGATCCGCCAGCGGCCCCGGCTGGCGCCGCCCGGCCTGCGCCTGTTCGTCGCGCTGACGCACGCCGACCGCCCGGCGCTGTACGAGTTCGCGCTGGACGATTATGACGCGCTGCTGAGCCTGGACCTGGGCGCGGTCGCGGAGGGAGATGCGAGCTACGAGGCGCACCGGCGGGCGCGCCCGCTGTTCACGATCTGCATGCACGGGCGGCGCGATCGCTGCTGCCCGACCTTCGGGCTGCCGGTCCATGTCGAGATGATGCAGCACGGCGGACCGGCGGTCTGGCAGTCCACCCACATCGGCGGGCACCGCTTCGCCCCGAACGTGATCTGCTTCCCGCAGGGGACGGTATACGGGCGCGTCCCGCCCCAGCGCGCACGGGCGCTGATGAACGATTGCCGCGACGGGCTGGTAACGGTGGACCTGTTGCGCGGGCGTTCCTGCTACGCCGAGCCGGTGCAGGCGGCGGAGATTTTCCTGCGGCAGACGACCGGCGCGCGGAATCTGGACGCCTACACGCTGCGCGAGGCGCTGCCCGGCGCGGACGGCGCGTGGGCGGTCACGTTCGCCGAAGCGGACACCGGAGCACTGCACCGCCTGAGCGTGGTCGAGGAACCCGCCGGGTTCGCGGTGTACGGAAGCTGCGGCGACGACAGCCCCAAAGCCGAGATGGTTTTCCGGCTGCTGGCGCACGAGCGCGGGTGACGGACGCGCGGCGGCGCGTTACGGCGCCTCGCCCGCCGGGTCTTCCCCGGACGGCTTGTCTTCGACATCGCCCTCGTCATTCAACGCCGTGAAGCGCATGAAAGCGCGCTCCTGCGGACTCATATCCGGCGGATAGATCGTGTCGTCGTAGGCTTCGAGAATGCGATAGCCCTCTTTGATGTAGCTGCGGACGGTGTGCGGGCTGAGGCCCATCTCGTCGGCGGCCAGCTCGGCGGACATCCCTTCGATCACGCACAATTGCAGCGACTGGCGGATGCGATCGGTCAGCTCAGGGTACTGGCGGCGCTCCGGCACGGTCGCCGAGCGGAACAGCCGCGACTCGAACTCGTCGTGCAGCGCATCCTTCACGCTGGCCGTCACCACGAAATCATGATCCTGCGCCCAGACGATCGCCCAGGCGATGTGCATCCGCACCTCGTCGCGCAACAGGTAGCCGTCCGCGTTGGCCCGCGCCACGGCGCGCACCGTGTCCAGGTTCAGCTTGCGGTCCAGCACGAGCGTCATCACGTGAGGGATCGTGTCCTCCAGCCGCTTGACGAGATGCGCCAGGTCCTCCGGGGTTTCGGCGGCGCCGGCGTCGAGCAGCACCACGTCCGGCCACTCGATTTGCGGCGTGCGCTTGACGTACTGGATTAGCGACGCGAGCGTGTCGGCCAGATGCACGACGCGCGTCCGGCGATCCCAGGCCAGATAGCTGTTGATCGCCTGCCGGGCGTAGTAGTCCGTATCGAGAATCAGCACTTTCAGCGTCTTGAACATTATGCTTTCGTCTCCCTCGACGATCAGCGGTATGTCTGGCGGGCTGTTTTTTATATCTTTTTCACGGATTGTTATTTCATGTTTAATGCGCAGTCGTTACACTGGGTGAAAGTTTCCCCAAGGACGTAAACGTGACCGTGCTGAGCGAGCCATCGCGAGTAAAAGAGCAGGTCGTCGTCTGCCTCGAAGACGATCGTGACCTGGCCCGTTTGATTCAGGTGACGCTGCGCCCGTGGACGCGCGCCTTCTACACGGCGTATGATGGCATTCACGGCCTGGACCTGATCCGCCAGGAGCGGCCCGATCTGGTCCTGCTCGACCTCAATCTGCCGGGGCTGAACGGCCTGGAAGTGTTCGACCGCCTGCAAGCGGACCCAGAGCTGTGCCATATCCCGGTGATCGTGCTCTCCGCCAACCAGCGCGAAACCTCGGCCTCCCGCGCCCGGTACCCGCTGGAGCGCGTCGCCGCCTATCTGACCAAGCCCTTCTCGCTGGGCGAGCTGCGCGAGCTGCTGCGCCCCTATCTCGCGTTCTGACCCCGGCGCTCGCCCTCTGCGCCAAGCGGCTCGACTTCAAACATCAGCGGCCTGTAGGCCGTGTCGTTCAGGCGGCCGCGGAAAATCTCGGTCGATGCGAACGGGACGCCGACGATCTGGCGCGCGTCGATCCAGATCGCCAGCGGCGCGTCGAGCGGGAAGGGATCGAGCGCGAGGCCGCGCGGCCCGCTGGCCGCCAGCCGCAGAATCGCCCGGTTGTGCTCGGAGAGCGGCACATCTTCCAGCGTTTGCTCGAACACCGGCCCCATGCATAGCAGCAGCGAAAGATAGTCCCACACCTGGAGCAGGCGCAGGTTGTGCGCCAGTTGCTCCGGCTGGACCGCCAGCCCGTACCGCGCGTGCGGCTGCAACGCAGCGATCAGGCTCGCTTCCCAGGCGCGGCGCTCGTCGAGGAATTCATGGATGCGGGCTTTCTGCGCCGGGGGATCGTCCACGTAGCGCAGGCGCTGGTCGTAGAGCGCGGAGCAGTGCAGGCTGGTGAGCAGCGCGGCGTACCGGTTCTGCGCGAACACCAGCGCGATGCTCTCGCGCCAGATCGCCAGGTGCTCCTCAAGCGTCCACTCGGTAAACGTCGCCGGTTGGCCGTAACGATTGATGATCGGGCACTCTTCCGCCCTGGACCACCCGTTATCGTGGGCGAAGGCGGCGATCAGCACTTCCTCACGCGGGAAAATCCGTAGCGAGCCATCCCCGACCCAGTGCTGGGCGAGCTGCCCGGAGATATAAGCGTGGGCCGCCTGGTGGATCAGCCACGTCGACTCGGATTCATCGCGGCGAATCATGACGGCACGGTTCCTTCCTCTGCGATCTCGCGACAGCAGTTTGCGTCCTCAAACGGTGCGGGCCACGCACCGTTTGGGTCTGAACCGGCGTTGCGCTGGCGTGCGGGATGGGGTCCAGACGCCCTTCACGCGCCAACCCGCAAGTTTACCGAATCTGCGGCGAACGGCCAGTGACCCGAATCTGCGGCGGCTTGACGCTTCTTCCGCCGACCTGCTACACTGTCGGGCACATTCGACGAGGAAGCGTGCCTATGCCCAAGCCTCACGTGCTGATGCTGACGCCGTATGTGCCCTACCCGCCGACCAGCGGCGGGCGCAGCCGCACGTACAACCTGGTCCGGCATCTCAGCGAGCATTATACGATCACGCTGGTGTGCTTTGCACGGCCTGAGGAAATGGTGTTCGATCTGGCGCCGCTGGAGGCGTGGTGCGAGCTGGTCGTCGTGCCGCGCGCGCCCAGCCCCAGCACGATGCGCGCCGCGCTGCTCAGCCTGACCTCGCTGGAGCCGGTGACGGTGCGGCTCTATCACACGCCCGCGATGGAAGCGACGGTCGCGCGGCTGCTCGCCGAGCGGGAGATCGACCTGATCCACGTCGAGTCGTTCTATATGCTGCCCAACCTGCCGGCCCAGCCAGAGGTGCCGGTGCTGCTTTCGGAGCCGGCCATCGAATACGTCGCCTGGGGGCGCCACGCCCGCGTGGCCCAGCCGTGGTACACGCGCCCCGGCGTCGCGCTTGAGGCGCTGAAAATGCGCCTGTGGGAGCCGCGCGCCTGGTCCGAGGCGACGGTCGTCGGCACGATGTCCGGCGTGGACGCGGCGACCATTCACCGCGCGACGCCGGGCGTGCCGACCGTGCCCGCGCCCAACGGCGTGGACGTGCACTACTTCACGCCGGACGAATCTATCCCCCGCGACCCGCTGACGGCGGTCTACCTCGGCGATTACAAGTATTTCCCGAACGCCGACGCGGTGCTGTACTTCGCGCAGGAGATTCTGCCGCGCGTGCGCCGCCGCCAGCCGGAGTTTCAGTTCACCGTGATCGGCAAGGACCCGACGCCGGAGATGCGCGCGCTGCACGACGACCCGGCGTCAGGGGTCACGCTGACCGGGCTGGTGGACGACACGCGGCCCTATTTGCAGCGCGCCACGATGTTCGTTTGCCCGCTCCGCAGCGGCAGCGGCACCCGCTTCAAGCTGATGGAGGCCCTGGCGTGCGGCTGCCCGGTGATCAGCACCACGATTGGGGCCGAGGGGCTGGACGCGGTCGAGGGCGAGCATATGCTGCTGCGCGACACGCCGCAAGCGTTCGCGGACGCGATCCTGGCGCTGATCGACGACCCGGCGCGCGCGGCGGCCATCGGGCGCGCCGGGCGCGAGTGGGTGGTCGCCAACCACGCCTGGACGCGCAGCGCCGCCTTGCTGCGCGCCGCCTATGAGAAGCTGATCGGCCACGAAGACCCCACCCTCCGCCGCACCAAGCAGGAAGCGAGCGCCGAGCGCGATCCAGCTACCGCGCCCGCCGCGCCCGGCAGCGAGCAGGAGCAGCGCACGCCATGACCGATCCGGCCCGCGCCGCCGCGCCGCTCGACGCGCTGGTCCAGCTTCTCGTCGAGCAAGGGATCGCCGCGCCCGCCACGATCCGGGGCTGCTCCGAGGACGAGCTACGCGCGCTGGAAGCGCATCACGGGCGCCCGCTGCCGCGCGCCTATCGCGAGTTTCTGCGGGTGATGGGCCATGAGATGGGCGAGCTATTCGCCGAGAGCGAGATCCGCTGCGGGCCGCACCTGCTCACGCTGCGCGCCGACGCCGAGGCGATGCTGCGCGCTGGCGGCGTCCAGACGCCGCTGCCGGACAGCGCGATTGTTTTCGCGGGGCATGGTCCCGACGCGTTCGACTTTTTCCTCAGCGGCGAGAGCGACGATCCGCCCGTCTACCAGTACCTGGCCGGGAGCGCGTCGTGGCAGCGGATCGCCCCCAGTTTCACCGGCTACCTGAAAAGCGCCGTCGCCGATCACCTCGCGATTGTGCACGGCTGGGCGTCGGAAGAAGCGGTCGCGGCGCGGGCTGCCGCCGAGCCAGGCAGCAGCGCCGTGTTCTGGACGCTGCTGGTTCTGCTGATCGCGCTGTTTTTCGCCATCGCGATCTTCGGCGACCAGATCGGCCGCGCGCTGTTTGACTGACGCGTTTTCTATTTCACAAATAATTCACGCAAATAACGCGCGAATCCGCGTAAGATTCGTTTGATCCAGACGGTTTAGCAGGCAAGCCGGTTCAATCGGACCGGATGTGTGGGGTATCGATAGTTCAAGCGGGTTTAGAGGTTGGCGCTCGGCGGCGCGCACGGGCGCCCGCGCCAACCGCCTGGGTGGTTTTGTAACCAGCCTGCGCAATCGCGGTCGCTTCGGCGGCCCGATTGTGTTTATACGGCCAGGCGCACCGGCTCAGGCGCGGGGCAGATGGCGCCGGATCGCGCTCAGCAGCGCGGGGTAGTCGCGGTGGCTGTGCGTCGCGACGCCAAACGCGCGCCGCGCGCCCAGCCCGGCCATCAGGCCGACGACCGCGTACACTGGCGGCAGCGCGCCCGCGACCGTGATCAGATGCCCGTCTCGCGCGCGGTCCCAGCGCGTGCGCTTGCCGCGCTGGATGAGCGTGTGATCGTGCAGACCAGCTACCGCGCCCCACGGCACCCAGCTTGCGCGCCAGATCAGCGGTTTGAGCCACAGCCCCCGCTCGTAAACAGTGACCTGCGGGTGCAGCACGCTCAGCAGCAGGAGCGGCGCGGCCAGCGCCCCGAGGAAGACCGCCGCCAGCGGCAGCAGCGGCAGCCGGTAGCCGATCGCCAGCGCCAGCAGGCCCGCCACACCGGCCGCGATCCCCAGCAGACCGGCGGCGACCAGCCAGCCGGTGACGCGGCGCAGCCCCGGCTGTGGGTGCGGGTGGTCCGACAGCCGCGCGCCGGTGTCAGAGGAGGGTTCGGGCGGGTGAGTCACGTCTGGCTTCCTGTCGTTACACGCTCTCGCTGTTATTCGCCGTGCGCTGCGGCGTTTCGCTGCTTTTCGCCGCCCATTATACGCTATACTTGCCCCACTGACCGGCCGAGCGCGCAAGGAGACGCCGTGACTCGCGACGAGACGATCGAGATCAGGCTGGAAGGCATGGTGCACGGCGGCAATGCGCTGGGCCACCACCAGGGCCGCCCGGTGTTTGTGCCGTATGCCATCCCTGGCGAGCGCATCCGCGCCCGGATCACGGACGACCGGGGGCGCTACGCCTTCGCGCAGGGCGTGACGCTGCTGGAGCCGTCGCCGGTGCGGGTGCGGCCAGTCTGCCCGCATTTCGGGCCGGGGCGCTGCGGCGGGTGCGCCTTCCAGCATATCGCCTACGAGGCGCAGCCGGGCTTCAAGCGCGACGTGGTGATCGACCAGTTGCAGCGCGTGGGCGGCTTCCGCAACCCGATTGTGCTGCCAACCATCCCCAGCCCGGACGCCTGGGCTTACCGCAGCCACACGACGTTTCAGGTGGACGGCGAGGGGCGGCTGTGCTATCCCGGCACGGACGGGCGGACGCTGATCCCGATCGAGGAATGCCACATCATCCGGCCGGAGCTGGTCGCGCTGTTCGAGGAGCTGGCGCTCGAAGGCATCGAGCAGCTGGAGCGCGTGCGCCTGCAAACCGGCTCGGACGGCGCGCCGATGGTGATCTTGAGCACAAAAGACGACGAGGCGCC
Source organism: Aggregatilineaceae bacterium (assembly GCA_035325905.1). Taxonomy (GTDB): domain Bacteria; phylum Chloroflexota; class Anaerolineae; order Aggregatilineales; family Aggregatilineaceae; genus DYGX01. Next base: position 55,044 of record DAOKYY010000014.1, read on the forward strand.
GGAGCTAGAAGTCGATCTGCCGGTGTCGATCAACTTTCTGCTGAGCGATAACGAGCCGGTCAACCTGATCGGCGCCAGCCACGTCGTCTATACGGTGCGCGGGCGGCGGTTCCGCGTGACGGCGGGCGCGTTCTTCCACCCGAACCTCCCGCAAACCGAGCGCCTGGTCGACCTTGCGCTGGAGCGGCTGAGCCTGTCCGGCGGCGAGACGGTGCTCGACCTGTACGCGGGGGTCGGCACCTTCACCGCGTTCATCGCGGAGCGCGCCGCGCTGGTCACGGCCGTCGAGAGCTATCCGCCCGCCGTGACCGACGCCGACGAGAACCTGGCCGACCTGGACAACATCGACCTGATCGAAGGCAGCGCCGAGGCCGTGCTGCCCGCGCTGGCAGAGTCCTACGACGCGGCGGTGGTCGATCCGCCGCCGTCTGGCCTGGACGGGCGCGCGCTCGACGCGCTGGCCGCGCTGGGGCCGCGCACGCTGGTCTACATTAGCGCCGACCCCGCCACGCTGGCCCGCGACGCGAAGCGGCTGGCGCAGAAGGGCTACCGGCTGATCGAGACGCAGCCGGTCGACATGGCCCCGCAGACGTTCCAGATGCAATGCGTCGCGCACTTCACGCGCTGATGGCGCGCCCGGATGCAGGGATAACGACTTAGACTGAGGAAGGATCATGCCCCGTTTTCACGCCCTCACCTCACTGATCGTGGCAATCGCGCTGGCCGCGCTGCTCGCTCTGCCCGCGCCAGCCTTCGCGCAAGAGGATTTGAGCCAGACGTACTCGACCGCCGACGGCGGGCTGACCTTCCGGCATCCCGCCGGGTGGGCGGTGGTCGAGCAGTTCGGGACCATCACGCTCGCTAGCTCGCAGGCCGCGCTCGACGCGCTCAACCGCGCCGCCGCGCTGGAGCCGGGCCAGATGACGGCCGTGATCGTGCCGCCCGCCGGGCTGGCCGAGCAGCTTGCGCTGATGGGTCTCAGCGCGGCCAGCGGCCCGGAGGCGCTGCTCAGCGACTACGTAACGCTGCTCGGCGCGAGCGCGTCGTTTGCGCCCGCGCAGGCCGTCGCCGCCGGGGACAAGGTCGCGATCAAGACCAGCGGTATCTGGCTTGGCATGGCGCAGGCGCTGTACGCCGTGCCGCTTGGCGAGGGCGGGCTGGCGCTGATCGCCGCCGCCGCGCCGGATGAAGCTGCTCTGGCCGCCGCCGAGCCGCCCCTGCTGGCGATCATCGGCTCGTTCAGCGCGCGCCCGCTGGCTGCGCCGGTCGAGACGGCGAGCGTCGTCTGGCAACAGCAACAGCCCCTGCCCGGCGAGCAAGTGGTCGAAGGCGGCGTAAACGGCTTTCTGGACGTGGTCGCCGGGCCAGATGACACGCTCTACGTGCTGGACGCGGTCGCAGGCGTGCATATCTACACGCCGGATGGCGCCTATCAGGGCTTGCTGGGCGGAGCAGGCGCTCCCTTCTACTTCGCGGACATCAGCGCCGGGCCGGATGGCACGCTGTGGGGCGTGGATTACGGCGGGACGGTGATGCAGGTCGGGCCGGACGGCGCGCCGCGCACCACGTTCTCGGTCACGGACGGCGCCGGAATCGCCGTCAGCTTCAACGTGCAGATCGCGGCGGGGCCGGATGGGAATGTCTACCTGCTGACGACCGTGCCGGGCGCGACCGAGATCGAGCAGGTCGGGCAGGTCGTCGTCTTCGACCCGGCGGGGCAGATGCTGCGTCGTTTCGAGATCGGGCGCGCCGACTACGCTTACGACGCGACGATCGCCTTCGGGCCGGACGGCGCGCTGTACGCCGTCGAGAGCAGCGGCGAGGGGGGCGTGCGCGTGTTCGACACGCAAGGCGGCCTGCTGCGCGAGGGGATCGGCGCGGCGGTGCTGTTTGTCGGGCCGGGGTCATTGGCGGTCGCGCCGGATGGCTCGATCTACGTCGGCGCGCCCGCGACCGGCGCGATCTATCATTTTGCGCCAGACGGCGCGCTGTTGGGGCGCTTCGGCCAGTCGCAGTTCGACCTGTTCGCGCCGGAAGCTGCCGCCCAGTCGTATCCGCCATTCGAGCCGGGCGTCTTCTTCGAGATTGCCGGGCTGGCGGTGCTCAGCGATGGGGATGTCGTCGCCGCCGACGCCAACCCCAGCTTTGCGCAGCTGGTGCGCGTCAGCTTCGACTGAGCGATCGCGCGTCCTTCTATTGAGAGCCGCCCGCGGGCGGCTCGATTCGTGATGACCCTGGCCGCGCGGGCGCGGTATAATGCGCCGCTGTGCCTGTTACCGGAGCCGGTCTCGCCGGAATCTGCACTCCATAAGGATTGACACCCTGATGCTCGCACCAAACATTCCCGACCTGGACCTGGACGCCGCGCTGGAGCTGGCGGAGGCGATCGCGCGTCAGGCCGGCGCGATTTTGCGCCTGCATTACGAGCGCGTCCGCGAGTCCAGCCACAAAAGCACGTCGCTCGATCTCGTCACCGCCGCCGACAAGGAAACCGAAGCGTTTATGGTCGGCGCGCTGCAAGCGGCGTTCCCCGGCACGCACATTGTCGGCGAAGAAGGCGGCGGCTACGGCCCTTCCGCCGAGAGCACGCCGTATCACTGGTATGTGGACCCGCTCGACGGCACGGTGAATTTCGCGCACCGCGTCCCGTTCTTTTCGGTCAGCATCGCGCTATCTGATGCCGACCTCAACCCGCTGCTCGGCGTGGTGTACGACCCGCTGCGCGACGAGACGTTCAAAGGGATGCGCGGGCGGGGCGCGACGCTCAACGGGCGGCGGCTGCGCGTCACCGAGGAGCCGTCGCTAGGCAGCGCGATGCTGGTCACTGGCTTCCCGTACGATCGCTGGACCAACCCCGACAACAACGCCGATCACTTCGCGCGGTTTCTGCGGCGGGCGCAGGCGATCCGGTGCGTCGGCTCGGCGGCGCTCGATCTGTGCTACGTGGCCTGCGGGCGCTACGAAGCCTACTGGGAGAGCGGCCCGAACCCCTGGGACGTGCAGGCGGGCCTGCTGTTCGTGGAAGAAGCTGGCGGGCGCGTCTCCGACTACAGCGGCGCGCGGTCGCTCCGGGCGCTGCAAGGGCATCAGATCGTCGCCAGCAACGGGCGCGTGCACGATCAGATGGTCGCCGTCCTCACGCTGGGCGACGACGCGCCGCGTCCAAACCCATCCTAATCTGTTCACAGCGTGCCGTTTAAGGAGCTTGCGTGATGAAACGTCAGAGTCGTCACATCGCCCGGTTGCCGTTGCTGCTGCTCGCGGCGGTGATCGCCGTTGCGGTCGCCGCTGGGATCGCGCCCGGCCTGGCCGCCGCGCAGAGCGGCAACCCGATGTCCCAGCCGGTGCAGGTCTTCGTCCCGGAAGTGATCTCGGTCCGCGACCACGATCCCAGCGCGTATACGCAGGGATTGCTACTCCACGAAGGGCTGTTTTACGAGAGCACGGGGCGGCGCGGCTTGTCCAGCCTGCGCGCGGTCGATCCTGAGACCGGCGAGGTCGAGCGGATGATCGAAGTGCCGGAAGCGTATTTTGCCGAAGGGCTGGCGCTGGTGGACGACCGGCTAATTCAGCTCACATGGCAAGAGAATGTGGCGTTTGTCTATGACCTGGACAGCTTCGAGCAGACCGGCACGTTCGAGTACGAGGGCGAGGGCTGGGGCCTGTGCTACGACGGCGAGCGGCTGTACATGACCGACGGCACGCCCTTCATCCAGCTGCGCGACCCGGACACCTTCGAGCTGTTCTTCAGCGGCGCGGTGACGCTCCAGGGCCAGCCGGTCGGCAACCTTAATGAGCTGGAATGCGTGGGCGACTATCTCTACGCCAACGTCTGGAAGACCGATTACATCGTGCAGATCGACAAGTCGAACGGGGTGGTTGTCGGCGTAATCGACGCCAGCGGCCTGCTGACCGAGGACGAGCGCGCCGCCTTGCTGCAAAGCGACTCCGACGCGGTGCTGAACGGGATCGCCTACGACGCCGAGAACGACGTGTTTCTGATCACGGGCAAGCTGTGGCCGAAGGTGTACGAGGTGCGCTTCGTCGAGCAGGAGCAGGAATAGGCCGACAGCGGTTTACCGGAGCACACGGGCGAGCGGCGCGGTCACTCGCCCGTTTTTTCGCGCCCGGCGCGGAACAGCAGCGCCGACTGGCCGAGCGTGATCGTGTCGCCATCGCCGAGCGCGGCGGGCGTGT
>DAOKYY010000015.1:0-14207 GCA_035325905.1 Aggregatilineaceae bacterium
TGAGGTAAAACACGCGCAGCACATTTGCCAGTGACTTTCGATAGTTCACATAGCTGTTCTTTTCTGCCTTTAGCTGCCTTTAGCTGTAGTGAGCTTCTGTGCCATCCGCCGCGACTCGCGCGCGCCGATCCACGCCGTCCAGGGCAGGCACAGCGCGATCAGCCCGGTCGCCAGCCAGAAGATGCCGCTCAGATCGATCACCGGCAGCAGCGCATAGGCCAGCAGCGGCCCCGCCGCGCTGCCAATGTCGCCGACGGTGTTGATCACGCCCAGGATGCGCCCCTGCTGGCCGTGCGGCGCGTAATCGCCCGCCAGCGTCATGACCTGCGTTTGCAGCACGCTGGTCGCGAGCGCGCCGAGCATCGTCGCCAGCACGATCACCGCGCCGTACCCGGTCGCGGTCAGCGCCAGCGCCACGACGCCCAGCGCCAGCGCGCCGCTCGCCAGCAGCCAGCGGTTGCCGGTCCGGTCCGAGACCCAGCCGGACAGCGGCGAGGCGATCAGGCCGAGGACCTGGTTGGCGGCATACAACCCGCCCGTGAATGACGCCAGCGGGATGACTAACCCGATCAGCAGGATCGTCTCGCCGATGCGCTGTTCCAGCAGCAGGGGCAGCGTCGCGCCCAGGAAGCCGATGAAGATCAGCCAGTTGACGCCGAGCAACGCGACCGCCGTGCCCAGCGGCAGCAGCGAGGATCGCCACGCGCCGGTGTATTCCACTTCGTTGTCCGGCCCCGCCGCGTGACCATCTGCCGGGCGCGCGGCGCGGACAGGGCGCGTTTCGGGCAGCAACAACAGCCACATCACCGCCGCGACCAGCGTGATCAGCGAGCAGACGCGCAGCGCCGGGCTGTAGCCGAGCCAGTCGGTCAGCACGCCGCCGATCAACGCCGCGCCGCCCGATCCGATGAAGAACCACATTTGCAGCCGCCCGATGTAGCGCCCGCGCGAGCGGCGCGGGGCCAGGTCGAGCACCATCGTGCTCGCGCCGAGCCACACCCCAGCCCAGGCCGTGCCCCACAGCAGCCGCCCGATCAGCAGCGTCCAGAAGCCGGGGAGGGTGTACAGCAGCGACGACAGCGCCCCGATAAACAGCGCCGGGACCAGCATCCGGCGGCGCGGCACGCGCTCGATCAGCATCCCCGCCGGGCCGTTGATCGCGATGCGGATCAGGCGGTTGGCGGACAGCATCAGCCCTACGTCGGCCAGCGCGATCCCGGCGGCTTCGGTGTGCGTCGGCAGCACGACATAGAGCGTCAGGTCGCCGAGCAGCGAAACGGCGACGCCCAGGCCGATGATGAACAGCGCGCGGTCGTGCGAAAACCCCTGGCGCCAGGCGGCCAGCCCGCCACTAGTCACGGAACGCTTCCCGCACCGGCCGGCCATCCCACGAATCGGGTGGCGTCAGGCCGAGCGCGTGCGCGACCGTGGCGGCAGTGTCGGCCAGGTGGACCGGCCCGCTCAGCGCGTGCCCGCGCCTGACCGTCGGGCCGCTGATGATCCAGGGGATGATGGTATCTTCGGGCGCGTCGCCGTAATGCGTGCGGCCGTTCCCGCCGTGATCGGCCAGCAGCAGGAAGGTCGTCCGCGCGCGGAGGCGGGCCGCGTCGAGCCGGTCCAACAGAACGCCGAGCGCGCGATCCATCGCCTCGATCGCGTCGAGGTACGGGCGCGACATCCAGCCCGCGTCGTGCCCGACGACATCGCTCTCCTGCATATACAGGAAGGTCAGGTCGGGCTGTTGCTGCGCGATGTAGTCAGCGGCGGCGGCGGCCAGGAGCGCGTCTACGTCCTCGCCGGGGCGCGCCGCGCGCAGCAGGCTGTATTCCAGGCTGCCCGGCGCGGCAAGGTCGCGCAGCTCTCCCCAACTGTAGAACATGGCGGTGTGCAGCCCGGCGGCGTGCGCGACATCCAGGATGCTGGCGTAGGCGCTGGCGGCGGGGTTGAACGTGTTGTCGGTCACGCCGTGCTTGTCCGGCGCGACGCCGCGAAACATGGTGTTATGCGTCGGGAGCGTATAGCTGGGGACGACCGAGCGCGCCTCCCAGGAATACGCCCCGGTCTGCCAGAGCGAGTCGGCGTGTGGCGTGCGGGCCTGCGCCAGCCCGTCCGGGCGGCATCCGTCAAAGACGATCAGAACGACAGGTGTTTTGGAAGACATGGCGAGCGATTGACCCTCTGGGCGGGGGAAACACGCGGGAGCGCGCACAACGGCGGCCTGCCGCGCGCAGAGCCGCCGTAAGCCTGATCGTAGCGCAAAAGCGGCGCGCTGCAACAGGCGGCTTTGCGGCTGATTGCAAGAGTTATGCAAGCTGGCAGGATGACATGTTATAACATACAATGTGGGCATCGGCCCCGGCGTTTACCGGCATGAGTGTTTTTGGGGGGTCGATGCGGTTGTAGTCTTTGAACGCTTTGTTCGCCGCGCTCTCTCCTGGGCGCGGGGTCAAGGGCGCACAAGTGGATCGAGCCTGCACGATCCGTTGACACACGGAAAGGAGGTCGCAATCGACTGAGAACAGCCCCAGTCAACGGAGGGTCAACGCGATCAGAGGTATTCGAGCAGAGGTAATTTTGTGACGCTGAATTTGACGCCAGGCTCTGGCAGGCAGCCCGCGTAAGGTTGCTGAAAGCGCAAATTCAGTCGGTAACTTATATCCCACCGAAGGAGATTCACATGAAGAAGGTCGTTTTTGCAGTGGTCATGATGGCTCTCGTCTTGGCGCTGGGCGCGCCGATGGGCGCGATCAAGGCGCAAGAGCCAGCCAAAATCGACGTCTGGATCGCCTTCAGCGACTATCGTCTGGATTGGACGAAAGAGGTCGCCGAAGAGTTCAACGCCATGTTCCCCCAGTACCAGGTGAACATCGTTGGCGGTATGAGCTACGAGGAGATGTTCGCCCAGGTGTCGGTGGCGGCGGAGCAGGATGCGCTGCCTGGCGTGATCCACTTCAACGAGGCGAGCACCCAGGACGCCCGCGACAGCGGCAACTTCAAGGCGATCGCTGAGGCGCTGGGCGACCGCACCGAGATCAATGGGCTGGCGGTCGACTTCGACGACATCATCGAACCCACGACCGCTTACTACACCCTCGACGGCAACTGGACCAGCTTCCCGTGGAACACGTCCTCGGCGATCTGGTTTTCGAACATGAACTTCCTCAACGCGGCGGGCTTCGACACGCCGCCCGCCACCTGGGCGGAAGTTGACGAATACTGCGCCGCCATTATGGCGCTGGAGAACGCGCCCGAATACTGCTGGACCTTCCCCAACTACGGCTGGTTCTTCGAGCAGTGGCTGGCGCAGCAGGACGCGCTGTTCGTCAACAACGACAATGGCCGCGCCGACCGCGCGACCGAGGTCGCCTTCAACAGCGACGCCGGGCTGGCGATCTTCAACTGGTGGAACGACCAGTACGACAAGGGCTACCTGTACTACAGCGGCGCGCAGGGCGGCGATTCCTGGGGCACTATCGACCAGGCGTACCAGACCCAGAGCGTCGCGATGGCGGCCTACAGCAGCTCCGACACGACCCTCTATACCAACATGGGTAAGGAAAACGGCTTCACGACCGTCGCGTCCTTCCTGCCCTACAACCAGGAAACCGGCTGGACCGGCAACCTGATCGGCGGCGGCTCGCTGTGGCTGGTCAACGGCCTCGACCCAGAGGTGGAAGAGGGCGCGCTGACCTTCATGGTCTACCTCTCGAACACCGAGAATGCGGCTGCGTGGCACAAACTGACGGGCTACGTCGCCATCCGCAAGAGCGCCAACGAGCTGCTGGAGTCCGAGGGCTGGTTTGACGAGAACCCCAACCAGACGGTGGCGATGGAGCAGCTCTCGCAGAGCACCGTGACCCCGGCGACCAGCGGCGCGCTGGTAGGCGGCTTCCCGGCGATCCGCAACGCCGTGACGGGCGCGACTGACCGCCTGTTCCTGACCGACGAAGACCCGGCGGCGCTGCTTGAGCAGGCCGCATCCGAAGCGAACACGATCATTGAGGAGTACAACCTGCTCAACGCCCCGTAATCGGTGGTGGTGCACCTCGGAGTCGACGGGTGGGGGCAGCGCTTGCCCCCACCCTTGCCATTTCACCGCAACTTGAAGGATTCGCCATGATCATCTCTCCGCTGCTTTTAGTGCTGGCTGGCGCTCTGGTGGGCGCCGTGGTGATCGGCTTCGTCTTTTCGAGCGCGGCCCACCGCGGCCTGCTGGGCGCCGTGATCGGCGCGGGCGCGGGCGCGCTCGGCTCGCTCCTCTTCATGATCCCGCTCGACTACTGCATGTTCGAGGCCGAGCGCAAGTCGATCGACGTCATTTTTGGTGTGGCGCTGGTCGGGCTGGGCGTGCTGCTGGCGCTGGCGCCGGTCGCATGGCTGAGCGGCAAGCTGCTGCGCCGTGAGAGCCTGGTCTCGGCTACCTCGCAACCCACGCAGGGCACGTTCCGGCACTGGTGGATTGCGCTGCCGCTGCTGGCCCCCACGCTGACGATTCTTGTGCTGTTTCTGTATTATCCCTCGCTTGAGACGCTGCGGCTCTCGACCATGCTGTCGCGGCTGGGGGCGCGGCGCGAGGCGTTTGTCTGCGTGGACAACTATACGCGGCTGTTCGAAGGCAGCGCCTACCTCGACGTGGTCGCGCGCACCGTCTATATGTCTTTCTTCATCGTGGTGCTGAGCATGGCGATCGGGCTGCTGATCGCGACGATGGCCTACCTGCCGGTCAAAGGCGCGTCGATCTACCGCACGCTGCTGGTCTGGCCCTACGCCATCTCGCCGGCGGTGGCGGGCATTATCTTCCTGCTCATGTTCAACCCGACGGGCGGCATCATCAACTATCTGCTCAAGAACTGGTTTAATATCCGTCCGGGGTGGCTCAACGACCCCAACCTGGCCCCGTGGACGATCATCATTTCGAGCGTGTGGAAGTCCATCGGGTTCAATATTCTGTTCTACATTGCGGCGCTGCAAAATGTGCCGGTCGATCTGATCGAGGCGGGGGCGATTGACGGCGCGGGTTTGCTGCGGCGCTTCTGGCATATCGTCTGGCCGCTGCTGTCGCCGACGACCTTCTTTCTGCTCATCACCAACCTGACCTACGCCTTCTTCGACACCTTCGCCACCATCGACTACTTGACGCCGGGCGGCGGTCCGCTGCAGTCCACCACGACCATGATGTACCAGGTGATCCGGCTGGGCGTGGACAACAACGACCTCGGCAAAGCGGCGGCGCAGTCCGTGGTGCTGTTCCTAATGGTGATCGGCATCACACTGCTGTCGTTCCGCACAGGCGGGCGCCAAGTCACCTATGGAGCGTAAGCTATGACGGGACTCACTCATCCCACGGCCTCGACCCAGGCCAACGTCTCCTCGCTGCGCCGCACGCTACGCGCCTGGATTCCAAAACGGTGGTACGCCCACATCATCCTGTCGATCTCGTGCTTCGTGCTCGGCGTCCCGCTGTTCTATTCGATCATCGTCGCCACGCAGAACAACTCGGACGTTTACAGCTACCAGTTCACCTTCGGGGATTCGCTGCGCGAGAACTGGACGATGGTGTTCGAGATGCGCGGCCTGCACAACTACATGCTCAACAGCGTGATCATGACCGTAGCGATCACGGTGGGCAAGACGGTGTTCTCGCTGCTGGCCGGGCTGGCGTTCGTCTACTTCCGCTTTCCGGGCAAGTGGCTGGTGTTCGGCTTCGTGCTGATCACGCTGATGATGCCGACCGAGGTCTTCATCATCGCCCTGTTCCGCTACATCAACCGGATCGGCTGGGCTAACACCTATCTCGCGCTGATCGTGCCGTTCTTGGCGAGCGCGACGGGGGCTTTCCTGTTTCGACAGCATTTTGCCAGCATTCCCGCCGAGCTATCCGAGGCGGCGCAGCTTGACGGCGCCAACCCGCTCCAGTTCTTGCTGCGCGTCCTGATCCCGATTAGCTGGAACACGATCGGCGCGCTGGCGGTGGTGCAGTCGATCTACGCCTGGAACATGTACACGTGGCCCAACATGATCATCTCCGACCCAAGCCTGGACGTGGTCCAGGTGGGCCTCAACGCGCTCCGCACCGGGGATGCCTCGACGCAGTACGGGCCGCTGATGCTCGGCGCAGTCATCGCCAGCCTGCCGCCGGTGATTATCTTCATCCTGCTTCAGAAGCAGTTTATGAGCGGTTTTACGCTCACGCGCGACAAGTAACGCGCGCGTCTCACAGACTGCGGGGGCTTCTGGCGCGAATTTTCGGGCAGAAGCCCCTTTTGCTTGTCTATTTTGCACAAGCCGGTTATTCGGTTTCCGAGGGGGGATTCGGTATGGTTGCCGCCAGGGTGCCTTGTTAGGCTGGCGTGGCGGCGTGTAAGACCCTCGGTTTGACAGACATTGGCAGAGATTGTTACTATTTGCGGCCATTATCTGTTTCGCTTCTCTGGTAGATGAGTCCTGCGCGGCGTGCTGCGTCCGGGTCCGGTCCGGCTCGCTTGATCTCCGGCTCTGGCGCCGGGCGCTGTGCAGTTGCGAAGAGGAGGCCAAGCGGACGATCGAAGACAAGCACGTTGCTAACTCCCCACCGAAAGCTCTAACCATCGCGTCAGGGCTAATCATCAGGCAGAAGTCGTGTGCTAGCCGTTTAAGACTAGGAGGAGAGAGACACACCATGCAGCACGTAAAACACCTTCGTTTTGTACTGCTCGTCGCGCTGCTGTTGGCAGCTATCAGCCCGGTCTACGCGCAAGGGGACGAGAACCTGGTCGTGTTCGAGCCGGGCGACGCGATTAAGATCGCCGTGGCAACCGACCTGACCGGCCCGATCGCCGAGATGGGGCTTGACATCAAGCAGGGCGCGGAGATCGCGCTGATGGAAGTGAACGAAGCCGGCGGTATCCAGGGCTTCCCGGTCGAGTTTGTGGTCGAGGATGACCGCTGCTCCGGCGACGAGGGCACGCTGGTCGCCAACCGCGTCGTCTCCGACCCGCAGATTGTCGCGGTGGTGGGCCACGCCTGCTCCGGCGCGACGATCGCCGCTTCCGACGTGTACGCCGACGCGCGCATCCCGATGGTCTCGGCCAGCGCCACGGCGGCCCTGGTGACGGAGCGCGGCGTGGACGTGGTCAACCGTGTAGCCTTCCGCGACGACGCGCAGGGCCTGGTCGACGCGCATTACCTGTACAAGGTGCTCGGCGTGCGCAAGCTGGCCGTCCTGCATGACAACGACGCCTACGGCCTGGGCCTGGCGGAGGTCGTGCGCGATGTCTTCACCGAGCTGGGCGGCGAGGTAGTGGGCTTCGCGGGCATCAGCCTCGAAGATCAGGACTACCGCGCAGTGCTGACTCCGCTGGCGGCTGGCGCGCCGGAGGCGCTGTTCTTCGGCGGCTACAAGGAGCAGGCGATCCTGCTGGTCACGCAGATGCAGGATGTGGGCCTCGGCGACGTGATCTTCTTCAGCGATGACGGCATCCTGGGCGACGCGTTCATCGAAGGCTCTGGCCCGGCGGGCGAAGGCACCTACGCCAGCTTCGTGGAAGAAGTGGAAGGTATCGCCGAAGCCAACGAAGCGTTTGACGAGAAGTACGAAGAGCTGTTCGGCACCGAGCCAGAAGCGCAGGGGCCGTATCACGCCCACGCCTATGACGCCGCCAAGATCATCCTCAACGCGCTGGCGGAAGTCGCCGTGCTGGACGACAACGGCAACCTGGTGATCGACCGCGAAGCCCTGATCGAGGCGATCCGCAACACGACCGACTACGAGGGGCTGACCGGCGTGCTGACCTGCGACGAGAAGGGTGACTGCGGCGCCGGCTCGATCGGCATCAACATGGTCGAAGATGGCGAGTGGGTCCCGGTCGAAGTGCCGGAAGACCTGCTTGAGATGGAAGTTGAATAGGCGGTAGAATAAGAGGCAGACGCCTGCGGGCGTCTCTCGCGCGTGAGATGTGCCGCCAGCGCCAGCGCCGCTTCGGTATACTGGCGCTGGCTGCACATTGACTAGTCTTTGGGGTGGCAAGCGGCTGCGTGGACCGGCGATTCCTCTAATCGACACGGGTCCAAGCAGCGAGGGGTCCCGCCAGGTCTGCGACTGAGCCTGCCGCCGGGCCTGTCCACTATCGGGATGGAGATCGCGATGGCACAAGTCACACAGGCCCGCTGGCAGAATCGATTGGACCTCGACTACGACCAGCTTAGCGGCAGATACTTCGGGATCGGGGCGCTGCTAGCTGCCGCTCGGATGTTGTGGGCGATCGCGCGGACTTCCGGCCTGTTTGGCGCTCCACCGGACCCGGCGCTGGCCGATATCGAGGCCGCGCTCGGCGCGCTGCTGTGGGTCTACGCGGGCCTGGGTCTGATTGCCCTGATCGCGGTCGTGGTCAGCCGGGCGCAGCGCGCGGAGAATGTCTCCTCGACGCGCATCATCATCAATTACGCGGGCGTGCTGGTCTTTCTGTTCCTTTCCATCCGCGTCGTCTCGGTGGTGGAATCCCAAAATTACCCGATTGCGGTGTGGGGGCTGCAACTGACGAACGGGCTGGTGCTGGGCGGCGTCTATGCGCTGGTGGCGCTGGGCTACACGCTCGTCTACGGCATCCTGTTCATGATCAACTTCGCGCATGGTGAAGTGCTGGTGCTCGGCACCTACGGCGGCTATTTCGCGATGACCTATGTGATGGACCTCGGCGGGGGGGCCTTCGAGGTCGGCGCGGCGCAGGTGGCGGGCGTGCTGCTGCCGCTGTTGATCGCGGTCCTGTTCCTGCCGCTGGAGCTGCTGGTGTCGCGCGGTGGACGCGAGCGCAGCAGCGGCGCGCAGGTCAGCCCGACCTGGCTGCTGACCGTTTCCAGCCTGCCGGTGCGCTTCCTGGTGGGCGCCCTGGTCGGCTATGGGCTGCTTCAGGCGCTGGGCGGCTTCGCGCCGTATCTCTACCGGGTTGTGATCACCGTGCTGGGCCTGCTGTTTATCGTGGCGATGGGGATGCTGGCGTCGATGCTCGTGGCGATTGGGCTGGAGCGCGTCGCCTACCGCCCGCTGCGCCACGCCCCGCGCCTCACCCCGCTGATCAGCGCCATCGGCGCGTCGTTCTTCCTGCAACAGGCCATGCTCAATATCTTCGGACCGGGCCAGCGGTTCTACGTCCGTCCAAAGCTGATCGACGGCACGATTGACGTTCGCCTGGGCGACCTGGGCGTGGTCCCAGTCACCAAGACCGGCGTGATCATCGTGGTCGTGTCCATTCTGCTGATGATGCTGTTGTACGCGTTCGTGCAGCGTTCGAAGACGGGCCGCGCGATGCGCTCGGTCGCCGAGGACAAGGACACCGCCGCGCTGATGGGCGTCGACGTTGACCGCGTGATCGTGGTCACTTTCGCCATTGGCGCGCTGCTGGCGGGCGCGGCGGGCGTGATGATGGGCTTCCACAACCTGTCGTTCAACTTCCGAACCGGCTTCATCCCCGGCCTGAAGGCGTTTACGGCGGCGGTGCTGGGCGGCATTGGCAACATCCCCGGCGCGATGTTCGGCGGCTTCTTTCTGGGGCTGGTCGAGGCGCTAGGCCCGACCATGCTCGGTATTCCGACCGAGTACAAAGACGTGATCGCGTTCGGGCTGCTGGTGCTGGTGCTGATCTTCCGTCCGACCGGTATCTTCGGCGAAGTGCTCTCGGAAAAGAAGGTCTAGCCATGTTACGACACCGCTTGCAGGGCCTTTCCGACTCGCTGCGTACCGGCCTGAGCGCCGGCTTCGTGACCGGCTTGATCCTGATCTTCCTGATTCTGATCGGCGTCCCAATCCGGTTGGAGAACCTGGCGCTGTTTTCGCTGCTGCTGACGGTCGCGATCTTCGGCGTGCGGATCGGGCGCAAGCTGCGCGACGAAGGTCCGGGCGCGGTTTTGAACAACGCGCTGATCGCCGGGCTGGTCGCGGGTGTGATGGTTCTGCTGCTGATGGCGCTTGTGAACCGCTGGCAGGCGCGCGGGATCGATGTCCGGCGCTTCTTCGACGCGGTGTCGGGGCAGACGGTCTCTGTGCTGTCGGGCGTGCCTGCCGAGGACCTGCACGCCGACCCGCCGATTGACCCGCTGACCGGAACGCACGTCGAGGGCAGGCCGCTGCGCACCAATCCTTTCCGCCTGACCTTTGATGAAGACACCGCGCTGCATTTGAAGTTTGGCCTGACAGGCGAGTCGGTGTTCGATCTGAACCTGATCATCGGCGGCCTGTACGGCTTCCTGCTGGTAGTGATCCTGACCTCGCTGGCCGGGGGGGCGGCGGCCTGGGCCTGGATCGCCGCTGACCTGGGGCGAGCGCGACGGCGCGCCGGGATCGGGCTGGCAGGCAACCCGATCGCGCACTGGGCGATTATGTTGCTGCCGTTGATTTTCTTCGGCCTGTTCTGGCTGACCGAGGGGCAGGGGGCCGTCGATCCGATTCTGAAAATGCGCTCAGGCGAGCGCGAAGCGCAGCTTCTGATCGCTTTTCTGATCATCCTGTGGGCGCTGGTCATCATGCGCCGCGCAGAGCCGAATGACTGGGGCCTGGGCTACCGGGCGCGCGTGGGCGTGGTCGCGGTGTCCGTGGCGCTGATCCTGCTGGTTGGCATCGGGCGCATTGTCGGCAACAACTCGACTTTTATCGCCACCGGCGGCGAGCCAAACGGCAGCCAGACGCTCAGTACGGTGGCGCTCGCGGGCGCGGGGCTGATGATTATCGCGCGTAGCGCGCTGCTGATGCGCGCGCCGGGCCGCTTCGAGAGCCAGTTCGCGCAGGCGCTTTCGCTGGCCGTGCTGCTGATTGTCCCGCTCTACCTCGACCAGTACCAGACCGACGTGATGACGCTGGTCGGCATTAACATCATGCTGGGGCTGGGGCTGAACATCGTCGTCGGCTACGCGGGCCTGCTCGACCTGGGGTACGTCGCGTTCTTCGCGCTGGGCGCCTACACCTATGCTTTCCTGTCGTCCGATCAACTGATCTATGACGACCAGCAGCAGCCAATCGGGTTGAAGTTCGCCGGAAACGACGAGGCCGTGATCCGCATGGCGGGCTGGGCGACGATCACCGTGATTGTCGCGGCGCTGGTGATCGGGGCCGGGCTGTGGTGGTGGCGGAAGACCCGGGCGGCGAGCGCGCCGGGGCGCCTGGGCCGCCCCGCGCTGCTGAACACGTCGCCGCGCCCGTCATTCGGCGCAACCGTGCTGCTGGTGGGGCTGGCGGCGCTCGTCAGCCTGATCGTCGCGCTGGCGCTCGACGGCTCGTCGCTCTACCAGAACTTGTTTTCCGGCGCGTCGCCATTCCTGACCGGGCTGGTAGCCGGCGTGCTGGTCGCCGGAATCGCGGGCATCCTGCTCGGCATCCCGGTGCTACGGCTGCGCGGCGACTACCTGGCGATCGTGACGCTCGGCTTCGGCGAGATCATCCGCCTGTTGTTCAACAACCTGCGCGACTTCACCGGCGGGCCGCAGGGCGTGCTGCAGATTCCGCGCCCGGTGCCGCCGGATGTCTCCGGCCCGGCGAGCTATCTGACGCTGCTCTATTTGGTGCTGCTTGGCGCGGCGCTGATCGCGCTCTTTTCCGGGCGGCTGAAACGCTCGCGCACCGGGCGCGCGTGGAGCGCGATGAAAAGCGACGAGCGCATCGCGCAGTCGATGGGCGTTAACCTGGTGCAGTCGAAGCTGACGGCCTTCGCGATTGGCGCGGCGTTCGCGGGGATCGGCGGCGTGCTGTTCGCGGCCCGCCAGCGTAACATCTTCCCCGGCGACTTCCGGCTCGACGTGTCGATTGAGGTGCTCAGCCTGGTGATCATCGGCGGGATGGGCAGCATCCCCGGCGTGATCATGGGCGCGATTGTGTTAATCGGGCTGCCGGAAGTGCTGCGCGAGCTGGCGACCTACCGTATCCTTGTGTTTGGCGCGCTGCTGGTGGCGATGGTGATCATCCGGCCACGCGGCCTGCTGCCGGAGCCGACGGCTGAGCTGGCCGGGCGCGCCCGACGGCTGGCCGGGGCGCGCTCCGCACTGCCTGAACAGGAGACTGAGCCGCGATGAGCGAACCGGCGCCCTCTCTCATGACCGCCGTCGATCCGCCCGTCCTCGAAGCGCGGGGCGTGACGAAACGCTTTGGCGGGCTGATCGCGGTCGGAGACCTGGACATCGTCGTCTGCCGCAACCAGATCGCCAGCGTGATCGGCCCGAATGGCGCGGGCAAGACGACTCTGTTCAACTGCATCAGCGGCTTTTACACGCCGGAAGAAGGCGAAATTCTCTTCCAGGGGCATCCCATACACGGCCTGCGACCGGACCAGATCACGGCGCTCGGCATCGCGCGGACGTACCAGAATATCCACCTGTTCGCCGGGATGACCGCGATGGAGAACGTGCTGGTCGGGATTCACTCCAATCTGCGCGCGACTCCGCTCGGCGCGCTGCTCAGCATGCCGCTGACGCAGCAGGAAGAGGAAGCGGCGCTGGTCATGGCCTACGAGCTATTGGAGTTCATCGATCTCGACGCCGAGGCGGACACGCTGGCGACCAATCTCGCGTATGGCAGCCAGCGACGGCTGGAGATCGCGCGCGCCCTGGCGAGCAATCCCCGGCTGTTGTTGCTGGACGAGCCAACTGCTGGCATGAACCCGCAGGAAACCGAGGAGACGATGGTCTTCATCCGACGCCTGCGGGACGAGCGCGACCTGACCATCCTGCTGATCGAGCATGATATGCACCTGGTGATGGAGATTTCCGACCAGGTGACAGTGCTCGACTACGGGCGGAAAATCTCGGAAGGCACGCCGGAGCAGGTTCAGCGCGATCCGCTGGTGATCGAGGCGTACCTGGGCGCTCCGGCGGATGAGCTGGTTTCGGGGTTCCTGGGCAGCGAATAAGCGCAGGCGAAGGACAGCGGCGATGGCGCTTCTCGAAGTTGACAATCTCCACGCCTATTACGGCAAGATTCACGCGCTGAAAGGCATCTCGCTGACCGTCGAGGCGGGCGAGATCGTGACGCTGATTGGCGGCAACGGCGCGGGCAAAACCACGACGCTCAATTCGATCTGCGGGATCGTGCGCGCCGGGGCCGGGCGCGTGACGCTCGCCGACGAGGATATTACCCTGCTCGCGCCGCACAAGATTGTCGAGCGCGGGATCGTGCAGTCGCCCGAAGGCCGCAAGATTTTCCAGCGCCTGACCGTCATCGAAAACCTGGAGATGGGCGCTTACACGCGCACCGATCCGCACGGCATCGCGCGCGATCTGGAATTCGTGTTCAACACCTTTCCGCGCCTGCGCGAGCGGCAGCGGCAGCTTGGCGGCACGCTGTCCGGCGGCGAGCAGCAGATGCTGGCGATTGGCCGCGCGCTGATGGCGCGCCCGCGCGTGCTGCTGCTCGACGAGCCGTCGATGGGCCTCGCGCCGTTGCTGGTGCGCGACATCTTCCGCGTGATCGAATATCTCAACAAGCACGAAACGACCATTCTGCTGGTCGAGCAGAACGCGCTGATGGCGCTGGCGGTCGCGCACCGGGGCTACGTGCTGCAAACCGGCAGGATTATCCTCTCCGATACGGCCGAGGCGCTGCGCCAGAACGCGATGGTGCGCGCGGCCTATCTGGGCGAGCACTAGGGGGCGGCGGTGATGAGGACCCGGCGGGGAATGCGGTTCTTCGGGGCGCTGTCGCTGCTGCTGATCGCGGGGGCTGCGCTGGCCGCCTGCGGCGCGACGCCCCGCGCCGAAGCGGAAAAACTCGTCAGCTTCATCCCGGACGAGTATAACGACTGGGAGCGCGACGATGACGACACCGTCCGCCTGCGCTCGGACACAGTCTTTTCCATCGGGCATGTCACGCTGATCTACGAAGGCCCCGACGACGCGCTGGCCTACATCGTGGTCGAGGCGCATGGCAGCGACGATGCGGCAGAGGTTGCCGCGACCAAGCGCCTGCGCGAATGGCAGCTTCAGGGGCTGACGATCGAGGCCAACCGCGCGCCGCAGCGCGTCACCGCCGACGTGGCGCAAACCGACCGCGTGCGCTATGCCTTGCTGCGCGAGGGTTCGACCGTCGTCGAGATTGACGCGATTGCGGCTGAAGGCGAGGCGCCGGTGAGCGACGAGGCGTTCGAGGACCTGCTGTTCCTGGTGCGCAACGCGTTCGTGCGTATGGCGGAAAGCTGACGGCGGAGAGCCGCTACAAGCAGCCCAAAGCAGAGAAGAGCAGCAAAAAGAGCAGC
>DAOKYY010000015.1:14307-59142 GCA_035325905.1 Aggregatilineaceae bacterium
TCTGCTTTTGATCTGTATTTCGCTGTTCTTCGCTGCTTTTCTGCTTGCCGCCGCTTAACCGTACTGCCCGTACAACTCTGCGGCCTCGGTCATGGCGTTGATGTTTTCGAGCGGCGTGCCGGGCGGGATGTTGCTGCCATCCTGGATGATCAGGCCGCGAAAGTGCGCCAGCTTCTCGATCACCCGGCGCGTCGCCTCGCGCACCTGCTCCGGCGTGCCCGTGTGGATCAGCATCGGGTTGATGTTGCCGATCAGCACGACGCGCCCGCCCATCACCTCCGCCACGCGGTCGAGATCGATCTGGTAGCCGAAGCCCTGGAACTCGTGGATTTGCAGGTCGTCGCGGAAGATTTCAAGCAGGTGATCGGCTTTGCCGCACATATGCAGGCTAACGCGCCCATCGAAGTTGAAGCGCAGGCGCTGCTCGTCGGGTAGCAGGATGTCGCGGAAGGTGCGCGCCGAGAGCGAGACTGCCAGGTCGTCGGTCCAGGCCAGCTCGCGCGGCTCCGGCAGCCCTTCTTCGTGGTGGCAAAAGTCGAGCCAGGCGATGAGCTTGTCGGTGACGATGCGGATCAGCTCGCGCGCGAAGTCGGGCCGCTCCAGCACGTCGGCGAACAGCTCGATTTGCCCGCGCACGTCGGCGGCCACGCCGAACGGGCCGTCCGAGGTGTGGGTCAGCGCCGGGTTCGCGCCAGGATAGAACACCTCGCCGCCCTGGAAGCGCACCGGGTACTGGTCCGCCACCTCGATCATGCGGCGGCGGTACTCGATCTGGCGCGCGTTCAGCCCGGTGTGGACAAAATCAATCGCCTCCAGCGCGCGCAGGTCGGCGTCATCCTTCACCCAGCCGGGGCCGACCCAGGGGATGTCGTCGTCCGGGAAGACCACCTCGACGCCCAGGCTGCCGGCCTCGAAGGTGTTCTGGAAGTCGGTCCAGGCGCCCGTCCACGGCCCGGTGATGCTGTGCGCGTCGGTGCGGACGTTTTCCAGCAGCCATTTCTGGCACAAAATCTGCGTGCGGAGCATAGTCTCCGGGTCGGCGTAATAATCACGGAAGCGCACGCCGACCTTCGGAATCAGGAAACGGTGCGCGATAGCCGGGATGACTGGCACGCGGTCGGGCGTCTCGAAGCGCTTGGCCTGCTTGACACGCGCGCGCCGCGCCTCGATCTCCTCAATCGGAACGGCGATCTCGATGACTTCCGGCATGGCTCAGGCTCACTCGTGGGCGCAGAAAGTTCAGGGTCGCAGGGCGGCGCGCGCCCCATTATAGCCCGGCGCAGGGGAAAAGCGCACGCTGCTTACGACAGTCGATGGCGCATTAATCGGTATTGACTCGCGCGCCAGAGCATACATGACAGGCAGGCGCGGATAGGCTATGATAATACGTATTAAGAACGGCTTTTTTCCCGTAAAAGGACAAGACTCCACGATGAAACCCTTTCACGCCACGCTCGTCAGCCACACGCACTGGGACCGCGCCTGGTACGTGACCTTCCAGGAGTACCGCATCCGGCTGGTGCGGCTGGTCGACCGGCTGCTCAGGCTGCTGGACGAAAACCCGGAATTCCGCGTGTTCATGCTCGACGGGCAGATGAGCGTGCTCGAAGACTACCTGGAAGTGCGCCCGGAGCGCGCCGCCGAACTTCAGGCGCACACCCGCGCCGGGCGCGTGCAGGTCGGGCCGTGGTACGTGCTGGCCGACGAGTTCCTGGTCAGCCCGGAGTCGCTGGTGCGCAACCTGATGTTGGGCCGCAAAATGGGCGAGCCGTATGGCGGCGTAATGCCGATTGGCTACGTGCCGGACGGCTTCGGGCATATCGCGCAGCTTCCGCAGATTTTGCGCGGCTTCGGGCTGGACAACGCGTTCTTCTGGCGCGGCACGGGCGCGGAAGGCGACCGCCTGGGCACCGAGTTCACCTGGCGCGCGCCGGACGGCTCGTGCGTGACGACGATTCTGATGCCGTGGGGCTACCACAACGTCACCAACCTGGGCTACGGCATCCACTGGGGCGACGTGTCCCAGATGGAGTTCGACTGGGACCTCGCGCAGCAGAAGATCGAGCGCGCCATCGAAGCCTTGAAGCCGATGGCGAACACCGGCGCGCTGCTGCTGATGAACGGCATCGACCACGCCGAGGCCGAGCCGCGTATCCCGGAGATCATCCGCCGCGCCAACGAGCGCCTCGAAGAGGTCGAAATCCATCACGGCACGCTGGCCGAACACCTGTATCGCGTGCGCGCGTCCGGCGTGGACCTGCCGCGCTTCGAGGGCGAGTTCCGCTGGGGCCGCTATTCCGAAATTTTGCAGGGCGTCTATTCGACGCGTATCCACCTCAAGCAGCAGAACCACGCTGGGGAAGTGCTGCTCGAACGTTATCTGGAGCCGCTGGCGGCGCTGGCGTGGCTGTCTGGCGGGGACGTGCCGGAAGGGACGCCCGCGCTGATCGCGCAGGCGTGGCGCTGGCTGCTGCTCAATCACCCGCACGACGACATGTACGGCAGCGGCATCGACGAGGTCCACCATGAGATGCTCTACCGCTTCAGCCAGTCGCGCCAGATCGCTGACGCGCTGGTGCGCGACAGCCTGCGCCAGCTTGCGCGCCAGGTCGATTTCAGCGCGCAGACTGGGACGCCGCTGCTCGCCTATAACCCGCTCGGCTGGGACCGCGACGAGATGATCGAAGCGCGGATTGAGTTCGAGCACGACGACCCGGCGGCGGACGATTTCCAGATCGTGGACGCAGCGAGGCGTGTCATCCCGCACCAGGTCATCGGCGACGAGCAGAAGTTCTGGATGGAAGTGCTGAAAGCGAACCGCAAGCGCGTGGTCCACGCGCTGTTCCCGGCGCGGGTGCCGGGGATGGGCTACACGACGTTCTACGCGCAGCCACGTAGCGTCGATGGTGCGGCCCCGGCGACCGATCTGGTTGTGAGCGAGCGCGGCGCGGAGAATCGTTTCTTGAGCTTCACCATCGCCGATGACGGCGGCCTGACCGTCACCGACAAGCAGACCGGCGCGACCTACGCGGGCCTGCACCATTTCTTCGACGTGGAAGACGCGGGCGACGAGTATACCTTCTGCCCGCTGCCGGAGCACAGCGAGACGATCAGCACGGTCGGGCAGCCGGCGAGCATCACGCGCGGCGAGGCGGGACCATGCCTCGCCGCGTTCACCATCACGCGGGAGATGCAGATTCCGGTGTCTCTCGGCGACGATCGCCAGCGCCGCTCGGCCGAGCGCGTCAGCCTGCCGGTCAAGTCCGAACTTCATCTATACGCGGGGACGCGCGGCCTCTACATCACCACCGAGATCGACAACCGGGCGCGCGACCACAAGCTGACGGTTAACTTCCCGACCGGCTTGCAGGTCGAGCAGGCCCACGTCGACGCCTCGTATATGGTCGCCGCGCGCGATCTGGCGCTGCCCGACTCGGCCGGCTGGGTCGAGGACCCGACCGCGCTCATGCACCAGCGCGCCTTCACCGATCTGAGCGACGGCGCGCGCGGGCTGGCGGTGCTGAACCGCGGCCTGCCCTCGGTCGAAGTCACCGAAGACGGCACGATTGCGCTGACGCTGCTGCGCGCGGTCGGGTGGCTCGCGCGCGATGACCTGTGGGTGCGGCGGATCGCGGCGGGGCCGCTGGTGCCGACCCCCGGCGCGCAATGCCCCGGCCCGTACCGCTACCAGTACGCGATTCTGCCGCACGCGGGGGACTGGCGCGCGGTCTACCCGGTGGCGTATAACTACAACGCGCTGGTGATGGCCCGCCGCGCCGACACGCACCCCGGCCTGGAGCTGCACGATATGAACATCACGCGTGACGACCCGGCCCGCGTGCGCGCGATCCCCTGGCCGCGTAGCGGGCATTTGCCGGCGGCGCTACGCGCGATCGCGGTCGAGCCGAAGGAACTCGTCCTCAGCGCGGTGCGCCGTAGCGAGCGCGACACGCTGATCGTGCGCTGCTACAACATCACGCGTGAGCCGGTGCGCGGCGCGATCCGCTGCGGGCTGCCGGTCCGCGAGGCGTACCGCACGAACCTGGCCGAGGACCGACTCAACGCGCTCGCCCTCGACGGCGGCGCGGTCACGGTCGAGGCGCGCGGCGGCGAGGTGATCACGCTGGAGTTCGTGCCGGAAGGAGCGCAGGGCTGATGGCGGAGATGACCCCCAAGCAGCGGATGGTTACGGCGCTGGACGGCGGCCAGCCGGACCGCCTGCCGGTGACGACGCACCACGTCCAGCCCTACTTCCTCGACAAATACCTGGGCGGGATGGATTACCAGGATTTCTTCGATGCGTTCGGCTTCGACGCGATCCGCTGGGTCGTGCCGTACAAAGCCGACACGTCACGCGGGGAGTACCACGACCCGACGCAGACCAGCGTCCACCCGCTCGACCTGACGCACCGCGTCGTCTCGGACGCGTGGCGCATCGAGCCGGAGCCGATCCCCGACTCGGAATACCGCACCACGCGCTATCGCTTCGTGACGCCGGGCGGCACGCTCTCGATGGTCTTGCAGGGCAACGCTTACACCGATTGGGTGGTCGAGCCGCTGATCAAGAATCCGCGTGACATCGACCTGATCGCCGCCTACGTCACGCACCCGAAATGCGACGTGGCGCGCGTCAACGCCGCGGCGGACGAGTTCGGCGAGCGCGGTCTGATTCGCGGGCACATCGCCTACTTCGACATCTACGGGCAGCCGGGCTGCTGGCAGGACGCGGTCGAGCTGGTCGGCACCGAGAAGCTGATCCTGGCGACTTACGACGACCCGGAGTGGGTCCACGAGCTGCTGAAAATCTTGCAGGAGCGCAAGAAGACGTTTATCCGCTCGCTGGCAGGCGCGCGCTACGACGTGCTGGAATTGGGCGGCGGCGCGGCGTCATCGACCGTGATCTCGCCCAAGATTTTCGACCGTTTCGTCGCGCCTTACGACGCCGAGCTGATCGACTTGGCGCACTCGGTCGGGCAGCGGATCGTCTACCACACCTGCGGCGGGATGATGCCTTTTCTGGAACGCATCGCGGATATGGAGCCTGACGCGATGGAGACCTTCACCCCGCCGGACATGGGCGGCGATATGCGGCTGGCCGAGGCCAAGCAGCGCATCGGCGATCGCGTCTGCATGATCGGCGGCTTCGACCAGTTTCACTTCTTCACCGGCTGCACGCCGGAGCAGACGCGCGCCGAAGTGCGCCGCTGCTTCGAGGCGGCGGGCGCGGGCGGCGGCTACATCCTCTGCCCGTCCGATCACTTTTTCGACGCCGGGCCGGACCTGCTGCGCGCCTTCGTGGACGAGGCGCGCCGCTGCGTCTACGCCTGACGGGCTACCACCGCACGTCCAGCGCCCATCCCTCGCGGATCGGGCGCGCGCCGAGGTCAATCTCCAACTCGGCGCGCCCGGCGTCCCAGGCCCACGCCTCGCCGGGCAGCGGCGCGCCGTCGAGCGTGATCGCGCCCGGCTGGCGTGCGAAGCGCACGCGCGCCACGAAGCCGCGCGTCTCCGGCATCCCCTCGTAGCTGCCTTCGGCTGGCGCGACTTCCAGGCGCAGGCTCGCGTCGTCGCACGCCAGATGCAGCGGCAGGCGCGCATACGCGCCGGTCCGGTAGGCGGTCGAATGGCCGTCGTCCTCGTAGAGCGCGAGCGAATCGCTGGTTGTCGTGCCGGGCGCGGCGGGGAACAGGTCCAGCACCAGCGCGTCGGGCACCGGCAGCGGCGAGCGCGGCGTGGGCGCCTGGCGCGGCAGGATGCTCCCGGCGCGGCTGTAGAGCGGGATCTGCGCGAAGGGCGCGTGCACGGTCAGCGTGCGGCTGCCCGCGATCAGCGGCTCGCCGAGGCCCGCGTGCGTCGCGGCCGGCAGCCAGGCCCACCAGTGCCCTTCCGGCAGATAGACCTCGCGCAGGCCGCCCGGCGCGACGATTGGCGCGACCAGCAGGCGGTCGCCCAGCAGGTACTCGTCGAGGCGCGTGTACGCCGCGTCGTCCTCAGGATAGTGCAGGTACAGCGGGCGGCAGATCGGCAGCCCGCGCAGAAACGCCTCGGCCCCCAGGTGGTAGAAATAGGGTTGCAGGCTCATGCGCAGGTGCGCCACCTCGCGGAAGGCGTCGAGGAAGGCGGGGCCGTAGGCCCACGGCTCGCGCACGTTGCCATACGTGCTATGCACGCGGGCGATCGGCGACAGCATCCCGAACTGCACCCAGCGGATGAACAGCTCCGGGTCCATCGGCATCCCGGTCTGTGGCGCTTCAAAGCCGTGCATGTGCCCGCCGAGATCGTGGCTCCAGTAGACCTGGCCGACGTTCCCGGCGCGAGCGGTGAACTCAACCTCGTGCGCCAGCACGCCCCAGTCCGCGACCGTGTCACCGCCGAACCCGACCGGATAGCGGTGCGCGCCCAGGCCGCCATAGCGGCTGAAGATCAGCGGCCTTTCGCCGGGGCGGCGCGCGGCCAGATCGCAGTAAAACAGGTGATTGGTCCACAACTGGTTGCTCATGCCGGGCGTCGTGCCGTTCTGCCCGTCGAGCCACAGAAAGCCCGCCCCATCCTCGTAGAGCGGCCCGATCAGGTGCTCGAAGACCGCGTCCGACTCGGCCTGGTTCCCCAGGTCAAAGGTCCACAGGTCGTCGCGCGTGCCGGTGACTTGGTTGGTCGGCGTTTCGGCGTCGGGGACGGCGTAGCGCGCGATCGACTCGCTGAAGTCCAGCCCCAGCTTCTCGCCGATCTGGGGCAGGCGGCGCGTGTCCCACGGCGCGCCGTCAAGATGCAGGTTGAAGGTCGCGCGCACGCCCTGGTCGTGCATCCAGCCGAGCGCGGCGCGCGGGTCCGGGAAGAGCGCCGGGTTCCAGTCGAAGCCGCACCAGTGCGACGGGTAATGCCACTGCATATCCATCACGTACACGTCGAGCGGCAGGTCCAGCTCGTTGTGACGCGCGATGCGTGCGCGCTGTTCCTCGTCGCCCACGTCGGCCCAATAGCTGTACCAGTAGCCGAACGCCCAGCGCGGGATCAGCGGAATGCGCCCGCAGAGCGTCACGAAATCTTCGAGCGCGCGGGCGTAGTCGTGCCCGTAGGCGAAGAAGTACCAGTCCTGCGCCCCGGCGGGCGGCGGCCCGGCCTGCCAGCCGGTGTCCGGGTCGAGCCGGGCCGAGCGGCTGTCGTTCAGCAGAAAATACCCGGCGCGGCTCAGCACGCCGGCCGGGTAGCGCAAGCGTTGCTCGATGGTGTGGCGCGCCTCGTCGCTCAGTTCGTCCCAGTGCTGGCGCGCGATCCGGCCGGTCATCGGGCGGACCAGCGGGTAGCGCCCGCCCTGGGTGCGGCGCAGGTCGTCGCGCACCACGCCCAGCAGCTTCCAGGGGTTATAGAGCACGTCGGCCTCGATCAGGTCTTCGTCCACCCCGGCGGGATGCACGCTACGCGCGATAAGGTCCTGGTTGATGTTGTCCATGCTGAAGAACGTCCCGCCCAGGTTAGCGGCGTCCTTCAGGCCGGGGTGCCACGCGCCGGATAGGCCACCCGCGCGCCATTCAATCCGCAGCGTCTCCGGGCTGAACTCGGCCCCGGCGCGGTAGGTGAGGGTGAAATGCTCGCTTGCCAGCGCGGTGCCGTCGTCCGCCTGCCGCACGTCGTCAAACGGTTGGGCGGGCGGGCGGGTGAAAACGCGCATCGAGCGGCGGTCATCGAAAGGGGCATATTGCAGGCGCAGAAGGTGCGGCGTCAGCAGGCTGAAGCGCGCGCTGCCGACCGTCACGCTGTGTCGGGTGGGCATCGGGAGTCCGTCCTGTAGTGGGCGAGAAGGTAACGCCGTAATGGTATTCAGAATCGGACCGTCTCGTCAAGCGGCAGCCAGACGGCCATCGAAGTCGGCCCCCGGTTGGCCCAGGCGTAGTACGGCACCAGCCGCAGCGCCGCCGGGCGCAGGTCGGCGGGCGGGCGCTGGCCGCGCGGCACGTACAGCGTTTCGGGCGGCGCATCGCTCGCCGGCAGACGCCCCAGGCCGTCGAGCACCGTCGCCCCGCCGAGCAGGTCATCTTCGTAACGCGGCGCGAGCGGGGCGGCGGCGTCCAGCCGCATCCGGCGCACGTCCGTGCCCTGGTGATCGACCCCCTCCGCGCAGTAGATGACCGGCCCGCGCCGGACCGCCACGCTGCCGCGCGTTTCGGGGACGCGCGGGTCCGCTTCGAGCAGCGTGACGGGCATGTCGAGCGCCAGCGTCACGGTGTCGCCCGGCCGCCAGGTGCGGCGCAGCGTCAGATAGCTGCCCGGTTGCGGCGCGGCAGCGGCGTCGGGCGCTCCGTTGACGATCACGGTTGCGGCAGGCGTCCAGGCCGGGATGCGCAGATACAGGGTGAACTCGGCAGGACGCTCTGGCTCGACCGTGATCGCAATCGTGCCCTCCCAGGGATAGCGCGTCTGCTGGGTGAGCGTGAGCGGCGTGCCGTCCGCCAGCCGCCACTCGATGCGCGCCGCGTCGTAGAGATGCAGCCAGACACCGTCTTCGCTCGTGCTGGCGAAGTAGCCCGGCAGCGACGCGAGGAATCGCTCGACGTTGGGCGGGCAGCAGTTGCAAGGGTAGTCGGTCTTGCGCTGGTACGGCGCGCGCCGCGCCCAGGAGTACCAGGGATCGCCCTCGGCGTGCCCGTGATCGGCCAGC
This sequence comes from Aggregatilineaceae bacterium, assembly GCA_035325905.1. Classification (GTDB taxonomy): domain Bacteria; phylum Chloroflexota; class Anaerolineae; order Aggregatilineales; family Aggregatilineaceae; genus DYGX01. Next base: position 22,964 of record DAOKYY010000015.1, read on the forward strand.
GGATTGACGTAGAAATAGTGCGTGCCGCTCAGCGAGACGCCCGACAGCGCGCCGTTATACAGCGTGCGCTCCAGCTCGTCGGCGAAGCGCGCCTCGCCCGCAAGCTGCATCATGCGCCAGTTCCAGAAGATAGTCGCCAGCGCAGCGCAGGTTTCGGCGTAGGCGCGCTGGTTCGGCAGCTCGTAGGCCGTGCCGACCGACTCGCCATGATAGCGCCCGCCGATCCCGCCGGTGACGTAGAGCTTGGTGCGGACCATGTCCTGCCACCGGCGCTCCAGCGAGGCGCGCCAGGCTTCGTCGCCGGTTTCCAGCACGTAATCCGCCGCGCCCGCCGCGCAGTACGCGGCGCGGACCGCGTGCCCCTCGAAGCGTTCGGCTTCGCGCGTCCCGCTGCGCTCCAGGAAAAACCCTGCTAGGTCGAGGTAGCGCCGCTCGCCGGTCTCGCGGTACAGCTCGACCAGCGCCAGCTCGATCTCCGGGTGGCCGGGCGCTTCCTGGCGCAGGCCGGGGCCGAAGACGGTCGTCAGGTAGTCCGCGAAGCGGATCGCGGCGTCGAGCAGGCGGCGCTCGCCGGTTACGCGATGATGCGCGATCGCCGCCTGGATCAGGTGCCCGGCGCAGTACAGCTCGTGATCGACCGCGATGTTGTGGAAGCGCCGCGCGGGATCGTTGCCAAACGAGGTGTTGAGATAGCCGTCTTCGCCCTGGGCCGGGAGGATGGCGTCGATCGCCTCGTCCAACTGCGCGCGGATCGTGCCCACCGGCGCGTCGCCGTCCAGCAGCGCGTAGGCGGCGGCTTCCATCCACTTGTACAGGTCGCTGTCGCGGAAAATGAACTCTTTCGTAGTCACCTCCATTCCGGCGGCCACCCGGCGAAAATTGTCCAGCAGGCCGCGCGCCTTCAGAATCTCGAACTGCTGCGGAATCCCGGCGGCGGCGTTGGCGGCGCGGCGCGGGCGCCAGAAGCCGTCGCTCAGGCGGACCGCGCCGACCGGGATCGGGCGCAGCCGGGCAGAGGGGCTGCGGGTCGTGTCCAATACAGCCGTGTCGTGATCGGGCATGGCTTGGGGTCTCCGTGGGCGTGGATAAAGGCGTGCTCAGGGAATGCGGCCCGGCGTCGCCAGCGAGCCGCACGACGAGCGGACCGAAAGCGCGCCCGGCACCATGATCGAGGGGACTGTAGTCTCCCCCGGCGTCAGCAGCCCGTCGATCAGCAGGTGGGCGGCTTTCTGGCCCATCATGTTCAGTGGCAGCGCGAACGAGGTCAGCGACGGGTACAGGTAACGGGCGAAGCGGCGGTCGTCGTAGCCGACCAGCGCCAGGTCCTGCGGGACGCGCCGCCCGCGCCGCATCGCGGTGTGGAGCGCCCCGGCGGCGATCAGGTCGTTGGCGCAGAAGATCGCGCGCAGGCGCGGGGAGCGGTCGAGCAGCCGGTCGGCGGCGCTCAGGCCCGCTTCCATCTCCCAGTCGCCGGTTTCGACCAGGTCCGCATCGAAGGCGATGCCGTAATCTTCGAGCGCGCGGCGGTAGCCTTCTAGCCGGTCCATCGCCGCCGGCCAGTCGGATGGGCCGCTGATGTGCGCCACCGGGCGATAGCCGAGATCGAGCAGGTGGCGCGTGGCTTCGTACCCGGCGCGCACGTGATCCACCGCAATGCAGTTGCGCGGGCCGACCCCGTTGCGCAGGTTGACGAAAATCGAGGGAGGATAGTTGTCGTCGTCGTGCACGAAATCACGATCCGACCAGCTATCAATAAAAATTAGCCCGTCTACCTGGTGCTGGTCGAACCGTTCCAGAAGCTGCGTCTCAAGCTCGGCGTCCTGCTCGGTGTCGCCGATCAGGATGTTGTAGCCGCGCTCGTGGGCCACGCTCTGAATGCCACGCGCGACGCGCAGCGACAGCTCGTCGGTGATCCAGCGCAAGATCACGCCGATCGTCATCGTGCGATTGGTGCGCAGCGCGCGGGCCAGCATACTCGGCGCGTAGCCCAGCTCCTGCGCGGCCTGGAGCACTTTCTGGCGTGTCGTGTCGCGGAAGGCGGCGACTTCTTTGGGCTGGCCGCCTAAGATCTGCGAAACAGCTGCCTGGGATACTCCTGCGCGCTGCGCCACGTCCGCCTGGGTCACGCGTTTTCGGGTCATGGCTTACAACACCGCTCACTGCATTATTCACAACAGGACACACGATGGGAGCGCGATGATCGCGATGGGAATGTAGATGGTCTGGCTGTTACGTATTAAACCCTGCACTCGAATCTGTGTCAAGTGGGCTTTCGGGCTGCGGGGAGCGAGCGCGATGGAGGCGGATGCCGTCGAGCACCACCTGGGCGCCCAACAGCGCCAGGACCGCGCCGGTGAATAGCGCCCAGGGAAGCAGCGCGATGCTGCTGACGAGCGCGATTCCCATAGCCAGCAGCGCGTGGGCCAGCGTCCGTATCGGGTGGCGGATGTACAGCACCAGCGCGTTGCGCAGCGCGGTGCGGAGGCGCGGCTGCTCTTGCAGCAGCAAGAGTGGGAAGACGTAGCCCTGCACGGCGAACCAGTTGGCCCCGACGATGGCCCAACCCCAGGTCAGCGCGGTCGCCGCTGGCGTGTCGATCGTGCCGTAAAAAAGCAGGTTGGAGGTCAGGATCACGGCGGCGAGCAGGTTGAGCAGCGCCCAGCGCCACGCGACCCATTTCAGCGCGTGGAACCCCTGCCAGAAATCGTCGCGCGAGGGAAAACCCTCTTCGCGCGCCAGCTTGTGAACATAGCTGTACAGACCGGCCAGAGCAGGCGGCGCGGTGACGATCGGCACGCTGAGCGCGAACCAGAGCAGGTTGATACGCACGATCGCATCGGCGTTCTGCCACGCGATTCGCCCGGCGCTGATGAACGGCCCCGGCCTGTGTTCCGCCATCGCGTTCTCCTATCGTGTAAGAGCTTCAACAAGGATAACATCTACTTGACGTAACAAAAAAAAGCGTGCTATAGTCGGACCAGTTCTTGATACGTAATAAAGACTTGCGCCGTCTCTTCTGGCCGCCAGCCGGGAAGGAGGCATCGTCCCCTATTAGCATCGGGCTTCCGAAATATCCGTGACTGCAAGCATAACCATTGCTCTTCGTGGGGATCGTGTGGGTCTCGCGCCGCGACTCCACCGCTGGGCCGTCGCGAGAACCGCGTTGTCCATCCGTTTTTTAACAGGAGGAACAAGTGATGTTTCGCAAACTCTCGTTAAGCGTGGCGCTGGTGATGGTGCTCGGCGCGGCGCTGGTGGCGCTCGCCCCGGTCGCCGCCCAGGAGGAAACGGTTAACCTCCGCCTGGCGACCTGGGACGACGAGAACGCCGCCAAAGTCACGCAGGTCGTGCTCGACGGCTTCATGGAGAAGTACCCGAACATTACGGTCGTCAATGAGCCGCTCGGCGACGACGCCCACGTGAAGCTGCTGACCCAGCTTGCCGCCGGAACCGCTGCCGACGTGGTGATGGTGGACTCCGGCTTCCTCGGCCTGGTCAAGGACTTCCTGATGCCGCTCGATGATCTGATCGCGGACCCGGAAGTTGGCCTCAACGTTGACGACTACTATCCCGAAATCCTGGCGGTGGGCGCGATCGACGGCGTGCAGTACCTGCTGAACAAGGACTACGCTACCACGGTCGCGATCATCAACACCGGGATGATGGAAGCCGCCGGGCTTGAGCTGCCCGAAGATGGCTGGACCTACGAAGACTATCTCTACTACGCCCAGTTGATGACTCTGGACGCCAACGGCAACAACGCCCTCAGCCCGGACTTTGATCCGGACAACATTGTGCAGTACGGCACGCGCACGATGGGCACCTGGGCGCGCGCCTTCCAGACCGCGATCTTCACCTTTGGCTCGCACACCATCAGCCCCGACGGCACCACGGCGGAGGGCTACATCAACAGCCCTGAGGCGGTCGCCGCGTTCGAGTGGTATCGTGACCTGGTGCACGAATATCATGTCGCGCCCACCCTGGCGGTCGCCGATGCCTTTGAAGGCAACATGATGGGCGATGGCTTCGTGGCGATGTACCCCTTCTATGGCCCGTGGTTCTACACCGCGTGGACCGAGAACCCTGACCTGTCCTTCGCCGCCGTTCCGCCGCCCTCACGCGAGGATGGCTTCCGCGAAAGCACGATCTGCTGGGCTGGCTTCGGCCTGAACGCCGCGACCGAGCACCCCGAAGAAGCGTGGCTGCTGCTGCGCGAGTTGGGCAGCGAGCCAGGCCAGAAGGCTTACGGCGGCGGCTACGCCCTGTCGGCCTACCGCCCGCTGATGGAAGAGGCGGGCATGGTCGATCACCCGTTCTTCGGCGTTTTCCTGGCCGAGGCGGCGCATGTCGGCGTGCATGACGACGCGTTGAACCCGCACTACGTGGAGTGCATCGAGGAAGGCGTGGTTGACCTGCTTGAGCTGCTGCTCGGCGACGAGGGCGCGGGCGTCGATCCCAAGCCGTATCTCGACGAGATCGCGGCTGCCTCGCCGGAGTGCCTGGCGCAGTCCGCCGAGTAACCCGTTCATCCGTTTTGCCATGAATCGCTCCCTGGCAGCGCCGCCAGGGAGCGATCATTCCCAGGCTCGACGCGCTGTGAGCCGCCGCCCTGGACAGGTAGAAAGACCGTAGGAGGCCGCGTGGTCACGGCTCAGAGAACTCAGAACAACCCCCCCGCGTTTTTACGCTGGCTGGGCAAAAGCCCGATGCGGCGCCAGGAAGCCGTCACCTTCTACGTGATGATTCTGCCCTGGGTCGTCGGGTTCGTCGTGTTCATCGCCTATCCGATGATCCGCTCGTTTTACCTGGCGTTCACCCGCTACAACCTGCGCTCTGCTCCGCAGTGGGTCGGTTTCGACAACTTCACCCAGATGTTCACCAACGACCCGCTGTTCTGGCAGTCGTTCAAGGTGACGGTGCTGTACGTGCTCGGCAGCGTCCCCGCCGGGACGCTCTTCGCGCTGCTGGTGGCGATGATTCTGGCGCAGGCCCTGCGCGGCGTGAACTTCTGGCGCACGATCTACTTCTTGCCGACGATGGTCAGCGGCGTCGCCGTCGCCGTGATGTGGACCTATCTGCTCAACCCGCAGTACGGCCTGGTCAACCAGTTGCTTGAGATGATCGGCGTGCGCGGGCCGGGCTGGATCGCCAGCACGACCTGGGCGCTGCCCTCGCTGATCCTGATGAGCTGGTGGAGCATCGGCGGGCAGATGGTGATTTACCTGGCCGGGCTGAAGGGCATCCCGCAGTCGCTGTACGAGGCGGCGGAGATCGACGGCGCCGGGGAGTGGGCGAAGTTCCGCCATGTGACGGTGCCGATGCTCACCCCGACGATCTTCTTCAACCTGGTGCTCGGCCTGATTGGCGCGTTCCAGGTGTTTGAAGGCCCGCTGGTGCTGACGTCGGGTGGCCCGAACAACGCCACGCTGACCTATGTGCTCAACCTGTATAACCAGGCGTTCCGCTTCATCCATTTCGGTTACGCCTCGGCGATGGCCTGGTTCCTGTTCGCGGTGATCATGGCGCTCACGCTGCTGGTAATCCGGTCCTCGGCGCTGTGGGTATACTACGAGTCCGAAGGGAAGGAATAGCATGGCCGTCGAACAGACTACTCCGGCGCAGCCTTCCCCGCTCGAAGCGTATCGCTTGCAGCCGTCGCGCTTCGGCAAGACCGGCCTGAAGCGGATCCGCATGGCGATCAGCTACTTTTTCTTGTTCGTCGGCGCGTGCTTCATGCTGTTCCCGCTGCTGTGGATGCTGTCGGCCAGCTTTAAGCCGGAGTGGCAGATTTTCACCCGCCCGCCGATCTGGATTCCGCAGGAGTGGGTGCAGGTGCAGGCCGGGAGCGAGAACACCGGCATCAACACCTATTCGGTCGAGCGCAACGGCGAGGATACCGAGGTGATCCGCCTGGGCCGGCGGCGCTACACGACCGTCGTCGGGGTCAGCGACCTGGAGCAGCACATGATCACGGTGCCGCAGACGGAGCTGAGCGACGCGGCGCTGAAGGAAGTCGGCGAGGCGAGCGTTCCGCTGAACGTCCGCACCTGGGCCGGCCCTGACGGTCCGCGCGATGTAGTCGCGATCGGGCGCGCAGGGGATGCGATGGCGGTGATCGAGGTCGATCAGCTGACGACCGCGCAGGTCATGCCCCTGACGGTGGTGCGAGCCGCCGATCGCGCCAACGTCGAGCTACAGGATGTACGCCTTCAGGCGCGCGAGATGGCGGTGGACGGCGAGACGCAGGTGCTGGTCGAGCTGGGGCCGGAGAGCGAGCTGGCCGTCGTCTCGACCCCCGAAGTGGCCGAACACGCGCGGCTGGCGGGCAAGGGCGAAGTCGAGGCGGCGCGCAGCGTCACGATCGGCTCAACCGAGCTAGACGTCTACACGATTGCGGGCGACGAGTCCGGCACGGAATACGTGCGCGTCAGCGACGAAAGCTGGCAGCCGATTCTGGAGCTGGACCTGATCGTCGATCACGCGCTGACCGCCCCCAACAGCGATCTGACGCCGCTGGACGAGCCGTTTACGCGGCCCAACTTCTCGCTGCCGCGCTTCACGCTGCACGCCGAGGGCGAGGACCCGGTCGACGTGGTCGGCCTGCTGCCCGGCTCGAGCGAAACGATCGTCCTGCCGGAGGAGTACGCCGAGGGGATTCGCCTGGGTCCGGTCGCCAAGCTGACCGAGGACCAGACCTCGATGCGCGTCTCCGGCGGCGGGATCATCCGCATCAAAGAGGGCTTCGAGGAATACGACGAGGTGCTGGATGTGGCGCTGTTCGGCCAGCCGCAGGAGATGGCTTTGCTCGTGCCGCTGGAGGATGTGCCCGACGCGTTCGAGGTTGACGCCGACGCGCTGGAGCGCAACACCCGGCCGCATCTACGCATCCAGAACTACCGGCGCGCCATGACGGCGACTATCGGCGGGGCGAATTTCCTGACGTTCTTCAAGAACTCCGGCATTGTCGTCGCGCTCAACTTGATCGGCAACTTCCTGTCGTGCACGGTCGTCGCCTACGCCTTCGCCCGCCTGCGCGCGCCCGGCAAGGGGGTTTTGTTCGCGGTGCTGCTCAGCACGATGATGCTCCCCTTCCCGGTGACGCTGATCCCGGTCTACGAAATCTTCCGCGACCTGGGCATGATCGACTCGCTGTACCCGTTGTTCTTGCGGTCGTTCTTCGGCAACGCGTTCTTTATCTTCCTGCTGCGCCAGTTCTTCATGTCGATCCCGGTGGAGCTGGAAGAAGCGGCGCGCATCGACGGGGCGAACACGGCGCAGATCCTGACGCGGATCGTGCTGCCGCTGAGCATGCCCGCGCTGGCGACGATGGCGATCTTCACCTTTCTCGGCTCGTGGAACGATTTTTTCACGCCCTACGTGTTTATCAACAGCCCAAGCAAGTTCACCGCGACGCTCGGCCTGAACCTGTTCAAGGGGCACTTCACGACCAATTATGAGGTGTTGATGGCGGCCTCGACAATCGTGATCGCGCCGACGATCATCCTGTTCTTCTTCCTGCAGCGGTACTTTATCGAGGGTATCCAGCTCACCGGCCTCAAAGGGTAGCGGGCGCTGTGACGAATTCATTTCGCTCCACTGGCGAGCGGGTCCGGGTGGCGCTCGCCGTGCTGGCGCTCGCCGCCGTTGGTCTGGCCTACGAGGTCACGCTCACCCGGCTTTTCTCACTGATCTTCCAGTATCACTACGTCTTCCTGATCGTCTCGCTGGCCGTGCTCGGCTTGGGCGTCGGCGCGGCGATCGGGCACCTGACGCGCGCCCGCGCCCGACACGCGGCGCTGGGGGCTGCGGCGCTGGCGCTTGGCGCGGCGCTGATCGGCGTGGCGCTGGCGCTGTCTGCCGTGCGCTCCGCCGACCGGGTCGCGCTCGCCGCCGGGCTGGGGCTGGTTCCCTTCGTGATCCTGGGCTGGCTGAACGCAACTCTGTTCGCGCGCTACGCCGCGCACAGCGCCCTGTTGTACGGCGCGGACCTGCTCGGCGCGGCGCTGGGTCTTGGCGCGGCGCTGCTGCTGGTCGAGCAGGCTGGCGCGTTGGGTAGCGTGCTGGCGCTGGCGGCGGTCGCCGGGCTGGCGGCGGCGCTGCTGGCCTGGGAGTCACGGCGCGCGCTGGCGGGCGGGGCCGGGCTGCTGGTCGCGCTCGGCGTCGGGCTGGCGGCGGCGGGCGAGGTCGATTACGACCCGGCCCGGCTGCGAGACGCCCCGCCCGACAAGACCATGACGCATGTTTTGCAAGACCCGGCCGCCGGGGCTGAGGTGCTCGACACGCGCTGGAGCGCCTTCGCGCGGGTGGACCTGGTGCGCATCGCGGACGAGGCGCTGCGCTATGTCTTCACCGACGCGGGCGCGGGCAGCGTCATGGTGCGCTACGACCCCGCCGCGCCGCAAGAAGCGTCGTGGCTGGAAGCCAACGCCGACAACCTGCCGTTTGCCATCGAGCCGCCGCCCGATCGCGTGCTGATCCTGGGCGCAGGGGCGGGCAAGGACGTGATCCAGGCGCGGCTGGCGGGCGCGCAGAGCATCACGGCGGTCGAGATCAACCCGACGATGGTCGAGCTGACCAACGATTACGCGGGCTACACCGGCGACGTGTTCCACCTGCCGGGCGTGACGACGGTCGTCACCGACGGCCGCAACTACGTCGAGCGATCCGATGGGCAGTACGACCTGATCTACCTGAATCTGGTTTACAGCCAGGCGGCGACGCCCGGCGCGGCGGCGCTGGCCGAGAATTACGTCTTCACGCGCGAGGCGCTGGGCGCCTACTGGGACCACCTCAGCGACGAGGGGCGGATCGGCGCGGTGACGCACAACGGGCCGGAAGGCATCCGCCTGTTTCTGGGCGCGCTCGACCTGCTTCAGCGCGAGGGGTTTTCGCTGCGCGAGGCGCTGGACCGCGTGACGCTCACCACGCGGCGCACGACCGATCCGCAGGCGCGGCAAACGATCGTCACCATCGACCGTGCGCCCTGGACCGAGGCGCGCGTGCAGGCGCTGCGCGCGCTGATCGAAGCGCGCGGCATGAGCATTCTCTATCTGCCGCACATCAACGAGCAGCTTCTCGGCGGGCTGGCGACCGGCGAGCTGACGCTCGACGAGTACATCGCGGGCAACGAGGAGTTCAACTACTTCCCGACGACCGACGACCGCCCGTTCTTCTACCATCTCCAGCCGGGCCTGCCGGACGCGTTGCGCACACTGCTGCGCGCGGTGCTCGTCCTGGCGCTGCTCTACCTCGCGCTGGTCGTCGTCACCTGGGACCCGCGCCAGGTGGCGCTGGGGCGGCGCGCGGCGTGGCTCGGCTATTTCGCGCTGCTCGGCGCGGGGTTCATGCTGGTCGAGATTCCGCTGATCCAGCGGTTCAATCTGCTGCTCGGCGCGCCCGCTCTGGCGTTAATCGCGGTCATCGGCGGGATGCTGCTCGGCGCGAGCGCGGGCAGCCTGTTTTCGGGGCGCTTCGGGCTGGCCCGGCTGCCGCGTTTGGTGACGTTTGCCGCGCTGGCGACCGGCCTCGGCGTGCTGGCCGGAACGTTCCTTTACCCGGCGCTGATCGACCTCACGCTGCCCGCACCGCTGGCGGCGCGCGTCGGCGTGACGGTGCTGCTGCTCGCGCCGCTCGGCTTCGTGATGGGCATGGCGTTTCCGAGCGGGCTGCGGCTGGCGAGCGTGGCCGATCCGGGCGGCATCCCGGCCCACTGGGGCGCGAACGCGGTCGCCTCGACGCTCGGCTCGGCGCTGGCGACGGCGCTCGCCATGTCCTACGGGTTCAATACGGCGCTGCTGCTCGGCGCGGCGCTCTATCTGGCGGTGGCGCTGTACACCTGGGGGCTGATCGGGAGACGCTATGCAGTTTCATAGCTTTGACACGCGCGATCCGCTGTTCGAGCTTGGCCCCTGGCGGCTCAGCTTCCAGGTGATCACCCTCGAAAACACCTACGGGCTGAACCCGGCGCGCACGACGGTCACGCCGGACGGCGAGGGCTGGCGGCTGGTCTGCACGGAATTGAGCTGGGCCGGGCAACAGCGCCGCGCGCCGGGCGGCCTGACCGCGACGATCCGGCGCGAGGGCGACGCGCTGCGGCTCTCGATCATCGCGGATGCGGCGGTGACGATCCGCTGCGTGAAGGTGCTGGTGCGCGACCTGCCGCCGCTGCGCGTGCTGGATTTGCTCGACCGGCCGGAGCCGGTGCCCGACGCCGGAACCCTGCTGCGCTACCCCAATCACCTGCGGCTGCCGTTGCTGTTCGTAGAGCATGACGGCGGCGCAATCGGGATGCGCTGCGAAGACGCGCAGGGCCGCGCCAAGCGTTTCGCGATCTACGCCGAGCGGTTCGGGCCGCTGGCTGGGCGCTACGCGGTCGAGCTGATCTTCGAGGACGACGCGCGTTTCTTCGCGCCGCACGTCGAGGCGCCGGATTGGGTCGTCGGCCCCGCGCCGGACCTCGACGCTTTCCGCGCGGCGCAGCTGGCCTTTGCCGAGGCGCAGATGGGCCTGGTCCCGTGGGAGCAGCGCGCCGACGTGCCAGGCTGGGCGCGGCGCATCAGCCTGGTGCTGACGATCCACTGCATGCACTGGACCGGCTACACCTTCAACACCTATGACGACGTGCGCGCCATTCTGCGCTACGTGACCGACCGGCTGCCCGGCGAGCGCGTGCTGGCGCTGCTGCCCGGCTGGGAAGGGCGCTATTACTGGCAGTACAGCGACTACCGCCCGGAGCCGCTGCTGGGCGGGGCGGACGGCTTCGCGCGGCTGGCGGACGAGGCGCGCGAGCGCGGCGCGCACCTGATGCCGTTCTTCGGCGTGACCAGCGCCAACGCCTGGACGACGCCCGGTTTCGAGCGCTTCGGGCCGATCTCACGCATGAAAAGCCCGACCCGCACGACCTACGTCGGCAACCGGCCGGATTGGGACATCTCGCGCGGGCGCGACACCACCTGGCAGGCGTGGCTCAATATCGGCGCTCCGGCGTGGCGGGCCGAGCTGACCCGGCAGATTCTCGACACGCTGGACGGCTACGATCTCGACGCGGTGTTTCTCGACTGCCCCGAGGTGTGGACCAACGACCCGGACTATAACCTGCGCGAGGGACTGCACGCGCTGGTGCGCGATCTGCGGGCGGCGCGCCCCCGGCTGCTGGTGACGGGCGAGGACTGGTGGGACGGTATTCTCGACGCGCTGCCCCTATGCCAGACGACGCGCAAATGGCGGCCGATCCCGGCCTGGGCGGGGCGCTACGGGCGTTTCTTCGAGCACATCGCGGATTCCGAGCCGGGGCGCGGCAGCACGGGGGTGTTCGAGAGCGGCTTCGCGCCCTACGAGCCGCTGCCGCCGGAGCCGTATTACATCCCGACGATTGCGTTTGTGGATGGCACGCTGTCCGCCGCGCCCGACGCGGTGGACGCGGCGATTGAGCGCGCCCGGCGCTACGCCGACAAGGGATAGTTTGCCGACGATAACACGAAGAACGAGGAGCCAGCTTGATGAAAACGATCATCCCGACCGACGGCCTGGAGATTCGCGAGGACATACGCCTGGAGCCGGGCGTTTACCACCTGCCGCGCGGCCTGCGGATCGCGGCGGACGGCGTCACGCTCGACGCGAGCGGCGCGACGCTGATCGGCGACGAAGAGCAGGGCGTGGCGGTCCACGTCGCAGGGCAGCGCGGCGTGACGGTCAAAGGGTTGACGGCGCTCCGGTACAGGTATGGCATCCGCGCCGACGACTGCCAGGACCTGACGCTGACCGGCAACCGCATCACGCGCACCGCCGAATTGGAGCCGTTCAAATATTTCCTCTACCTGTGGAAGCCGGTCGAAGAAGCCTACGGCGGCGCGATCCTGCTCAACCGCGTGCAGGGCGGTCTGGTGGCGGACAACGACTTTCAGCACCAGCAGAACGGCGTGTTGCTCTATCACAGCAGCGGCCTGACCGTCCGCGACAACAATGCCTCGTTCAACAGCGGCTGGGGGGTGTACCTGTCCGCCTCGCATGACAACCGCATCGAGCGCAACGTGCTCGATTTCTGCAACCGCGTCTACCGGCGCGAGAGCGGGGTCGAGCGCGTCGAAGCCGACGCGGCGGGCCTGGTCATGGTGCGCGGCTCCAGCCGCAACCAGGTGCTCAAGAATGCCTGTCGCGGCGGGGGAGACGGTATGTTTATCACCGGCTACGAGCATCCCGGCGTGATCGAGCCGTGCAACGATAACCTCTTTGAGGACAACGACTGCTCGTATAGCCCCAACAACGCCATCGAATCGACCTTCTCGCAGAACAACATCTTCCGGCGCAACATTTGCAGCAAGTCGAACTACGGCTTCTGGCTCGGCTTCTCATGGGACAACCTCGTCGAAGATAACATCATCGAGGACAATTTCATCGCCGGGGTCGCCGCCGAGCACGCGCACACCATCACCTTCCGGGGCAACCAGGTCCGCCGCAACCGCGAGGGCATCCGCCTCTGGACGCGCGGCATCGCCGTGCTGGAATACTGGCCGGGCTACGAGGTCTCGTACGATTTCGAGATCGAAGACAACCTTTTCGAGGAGAACTGGCTCGGCTTCAACGGTTACACCGGCAAAGTGACGGTCGACGCGCAGTGTCACGGCTATCACCTGCGCGGCAACACCTTCACCGGCAACCGGATCGGCTTGCGGCTGGCGCAGATTCACGACTGCACGGTGCAGGGCAACACCTTCAAGGAGCACGCCGTCGCCGCCCTGCAGATCGAGGACGCTGAGCGGATCGCGCTGGAGGCCAACACGTTCGAGGACAACGCGGCGGATACGCAAACGCGCTAAGACGAGCACGCGCAAAGGATCACCGGACTATGCTGCTTAACACTCGCGCCGAGGCGCAAAGCCTCGACGGCCCCTGGGAATTCTCTTTCGCCGGCGGGGTCAGCCGGACGATCACGGTGCCCGGCGCGTGGCAGGCGCAGACCGACGTGCCGCGCTGGGCGGAAGGCCCGGCGCGCTACCGGCGGACGGTGCGCGTGCCGAGCCACTGGCAGGGGCGCGTTATCGAGTTGCAGTTTGACGCGGTCAGCTACCACGCCGAAGTGATCGTGAATGGACAGCGCGTGGGCGAGCACCAGGGCATGTGGACGCCGTTTACGTTCGACGTGACGGATCTCATCCGGCCCGGCCACGACAACACGATCGAGGTGATCGTCACCGCGCCGGGCTGGGAAGGCGGGCGCTTTCCGCTGCGCGAGGCGCTGGTCGGGTTTATCCCGGATGTCTCGCTGCCCTTTGGCGGGCTGTGGCAGGGCGCGCGGCTGGTGGCGCACCGGGGCTACGCGCTGGACGACCTGCGCATCCGGCCCGACCTGCGCAGTGGGCGCGTGACCGTCGCCGCGACCGTCCGCGCGCCCGCCGAGCCGTCGCCCAGCGCCCAGGCGCTGCTGGCCGTGCACGCGCCGAACGGCAGCGCCGCCGCGACAAGCCGCCTGCCCGCGCGCGCCGGGGGGATGGAGTTCGCGCTGGCGATCGACCACCCGTTGCCCTGGTCCCCCGACGACCCGGCGCTGTACACGCTGGAGCTGACCATCGAGGAACCGGCAGGCGACCCGGCGCTGCGCTGCGTCCGGCGCTTCGGCTTCCGGGAGTTGACGCGCCAGGGCGATACGCTGCTGCTGAACGGACGCCCGGTCAACCTGCGCGGCGCGCTGCACTGGGGCTGGTACCCGGACACGCTCACTCCCGCGCCGGACGCCGCGACCGTGCGCGACGAGTTCGCCAAGCTGCGCGCGCTCGGCTTCAACCTGGTCAAGCTGTGCCTGTTCGTGCCGTCGCAGACCTACTTCGACATCGCCGACGAGGAAGGGATGCTGCTCTGGCAGGAGTTCCCGCTCTGGCTGCCCGACGTGACGCCCGACCTGCGCCGCCGCGCGCCGGATGAATACCGCGCGATTATGTCCCTGGTCCAGCCGCACCCCTCGGTCGTGCTGGTCAGCCTCGGCTGCGAGCTGGGGCGCGACGTGGACGCCGAGTTCGTGCAAACGCTGGACGACGCGGTGCGCGGCTCGGCGGCGGGGATGCTGCTGTGCGACAACAGCGGCTCCGGCGAGGCGTATGGCGCGCAGACCGCCGACGCCAGCGATTTCTACGATTACCATTTCTACGCGGACCCGCACTACTTCGATCCGCTGGTCGATCACTTCCGGCGCGACTGGCGCGAGCAGCGCCCGTGGATTTTCGGCGAGTTCTGCGACGCGGACGACTACCGCGACCTGGACGCGGTGCGCAGCGCCTACCGGGGACGGCTGCCCTGGTGGCTGACCGAGCAGCACCCGATCCACACCCGCAAGCTCGGCTATCACGAGCAAGAAGCGCGCATGGCGCGGCTCAAGCTGCCGTATTCGCACGCCGAGTTGCAGGCGATCTCGCGCCGCCAGTCATTGATGGTGCGCAAGGCGATTCTGGAGAAGGTGCGCGCCCGGTCCGGCATGGGCGGCTATGTGATCACCAGCATCCGGCAGACCGGGCTGGCGGCCTCGTCGCTGTTCGACGACCTGATGCAGCCCAAGTACGACGCCGGCACCTTCACGCAGTTCAATGCTGACTCGGTGCTCCTGCTGGGACAGGCGCGGGCGCGGGCCTGGGTGCGCGGCGGCGACCGCCCGCGCCGCCGGGACGCCGCCAACCACCTCTGCGGGCAGCCCGTCGCCTTTTCGGTCCTGCTGGCGCATGTCGGCCCGCGCCTGCGCGGCGGCGATCTGAGCTGGCAGGCGGTGGACGACGCCGGGGACAGCGTCGGCTATGGGCAGCAGACGCTCTCCGGCGCGCTGCCGCTCGGAAACCCGGCGGCCATCGGCGCGATCCAGTTCATCCCGCCGGTGCGCCCGCACATTTACCGCGTCACACTCTATGTCGAGCTGCAAAGCGGCAGCCACCACATCAAGAACGAGTGGCCGCTGTGGATCTATCCGCCGGTCACGGCCTGGCCGGACGACCTGGGCATCGTCGATCCGTGCGGGACGCTGGCCGGGCTGGACGACCTGTACGCCGCCGCGCCGCATATGCCGCGCGCCTCGAAGACGCAGTCCTGGCCGCGCCGCGTGCTGACCAGCGTCCTGACCCCGTCTGTGCTGGACTTCTTGCGCCAGGGCGGGAACGTCCTGCTGCTGCAAACCACCGAAGCGCCGCTCCCGGCGCGCGCCTGCTCCTTCTGGCGCGAGGCGATTAACCTGCCGGGCAGCCACCCCGCGATCGACGCGCTGGCGCATGGCGGATTCGCGGACGTGCAGTTCTACCACCTGGCGACCGATGTCGCGCTGGATACGGCGCGGCTGGGCGAGGAGCTGGGCGACGATATCCGCAACGTGCGCTCGCTGTTCGGGCGGCTCGACGCGCGCCAGTTCTACTGGCTCGATTACGCCGTCGAGGCGCACGTTGGCGCGGGCAAGCTGATCGCCTCGACCCTGCGCTTCCAGGGCGGTCATGGCGACCAGGTCAGCGGCCTGCGCGATAACATCGCCGGGCGCGGGCTGCTGTCCGGCCTGATCAACGCGCTGTGAGCGGAGCGGCGGCCCGATGACCTACGCCTATGATTTCGTGGACGGCTGGCTGATCCGCGACCGCGCCGGGTATGTTCCCGACGACGAGGTGAGCAAGGCGACCGTCTTCGCGCTGGCGAACGGCTACACCAGCTCGCGCGGGGCCTCCGAGTTTCTGCCGGCCGATGCGCCCGGCGTGGCCGGGCACTACGTTAACGGGCTGTACGACTCGCCCAGCGGCGGCATCCTCGACCGCGAGATGATCAATCTGCCCGCCTGGACGCCGCTGGCGCTGGCGGTGGATGGCGAGGCGCTCGACCTGGCCGCGCCGGGGCTGGGGCGCTACTCCCGCGCGCTGGACCTGCGCCGCGCGCTGCTGGTGCAAAGCTACCGCTGGCGGACGCGGCGCGGCGTGACGGTCACGCTCGACAGCGAGCGGCTGGTCAGCGCGGGCCGCCTGCACCTGGGCGCGATCCAGTGGCGGCTGCGCGCCGGCGCGCCGTGCGCGGTCACGCTCCGCTCGTCGGTGGACGCCCGCGTCAGCAACCGCTTCGCGGCGACGCACTTCGCGCAGCTCGAAGTCACCCCCTGGGACGCGGGCGGCGCGGTCACGGTCGCTACGATTGAGGAAGGCTACCGGGCCGTCGTCGCGGCGGCGCATCAGCTGGCGGGCGCGCCCGACGCCGTGTGGCGGGCTTCCGCCTCCGACGAGCGCCTAAATTGCACGCTCGCGCTCGACCTCATGCCAGGGCAGGACGTGACGCTGACCAAGCTGGCGGCGATCTACGACAGCCGGTTCTCGGCGGGCGACCTGCTGGCGCTGGCGCGGGACGAGCTGCGCCGCGCCGAAGAAGACGGTTATGACACGATTCGCGCCGAGCACGCCCGCGCCTGGGCGGCGCTGTGGGACGTGTCCGACGTGGTGATCGAGGGCGACCCGGACGCGCAGATGGCGATCCGCTTCTGCCTCTATCACCTGCTCGCCAACCTGCCGCACGACGAGCGCGTCAGCGTGTCGGCGCGCGGCTTGCAGGGGCAGGACTACTGGGGATCGATCTTTTGGGATAATGAGATTTATGTCCTGCCGTTCTATACCTACACCCAACCCGCTTACGCGCGCCGCAGCCTGATCTACCGCGCGCACACGCTGCCCGGCGCGCAGCGTAAGGCGGCGGGCTTGGGCTACGCGGGCGCGTATTACGCCTGGCAGAGCCAGGAGACCGGCGACGAGACCTGCGCGCTGTACGTCTTCGACAACCCGCTGACCGGCGAGAAAATCCGCTCGTATTTCGCCGACGAGCAGATTCATATCTCGGCGGATGTCGTCTACGCGCTGTGGCAATACGTCGAGGCGACCGGCGACGCGGCGTTTCTGCGCGATTACGGCCTGCCGATTGCGGTCGAGGTGGCGCGCTTCTTCGCCTCGCGCGTGGCCTATGACGAGGCGCAGGGACGCTATGAATTGCGCACCGTGCTGGGGCCGGACGAATATCACGAGCGCGTCGATAACAACGCCTACACGAATGCCCTGGCGCGGCGCAGCCTGGAGATCGCGCTCGGCGCGCTGGATGGCTTGCGCGAGCGCGACCCGGACGCCTTCGCCGCTCTACGGGCGCGGCTGGCGCTCGACGAGACGGAGATCGCGCGCTGGCGGGCGGTCGCCGCGCGGCTCACCGTCCCCGCGCCGGACCCTGTGACCGGGCTGATCGAGCAGTTCGACGGCTATTTCGCGCTCGAAGACGCGCCGCCGGACGAGGTGCGCGCGCGGCTGGCGCATCCCGACCTGCACCCCGGCGGGCCGCTGGGGCCGTTCCAGGCCACGCAGGCGATCAAGCAGGCGGACGCCGTGCTGCTGCTCTTCCTGCTGCGCGAGCGGTTCACCGAGGCCGTCAAGCGCGCCAATTGGGAGTATTACGAGCCGCGCACCGCGCACGACTCCAGCCTCAGCCCGATGGCCTACGCGCTGGTCGCGGCGGACATCGGCCTGACGGACTGGGCCTATCGCTACTTCATGCAGACCGCCATGATGGACCTGCTGGGGACCGGCCCGCACTGGAATTTCGGCGTGCACACGGCGGCGATGGGTGGCGCGTGGCAGGCGATCGTGCGCGGCTTTTGCCGCCTAGAGCTGGCGAGCGAGGGCGCGCGCCTGCTCGGCTGGCCGAAGCTCCCGGCGCACTGGAAGCGCGTCGCGTTCAGCTTCTTCTGGCACGGCAACCGGGTGCGCTTCAGCGCCGATGGCCGCCGCACGACCCTGCGCAACGAAGGCGAGACGGTCCCCTTGATTGCCCCCGACGGCGCGCGCACGCTGGGTCCGGGCGCGGCGCTGGCGCTGGATCACGCGCCGCGCGCCCCTCAACTTTAGATAGCGCCCCTGGATGGAGCATAGCCAGAGGTGATGTGCGCCATTACGCGCTGTTGGGGCCGCCGGTCGCCGCCGGGTACGAGCCGAGCATCTTGACCAGCGACGCCTGGCGCAGCAGCTCGACCAGCGCGGCCTCGGCGGCGGGGTCTTGCCAGTGGCCCTCGAAATCGAGATAGAACCAGTATTGCCAGGGGCGGCCACGCATCGGGCGGGACTCGATCTTGGTCAGGTTGATGCCGCGCTTGGCGAAGGCGTCCAGGCAGTGGACCAGCGCGCCCGGCCCGTGCCGCACGGCGAAGACGAGCGAGGTCTTGCTGGGGTCGCGGCGCGGGGCGTCGGTTGGGCCGATGATAAAGAAGCGCGTCGAGTTGCTGGGGTCATCCTCGACGCTGCGCTCCAGCACGCTCAGCCCGTACATCTCCCCGGCCAGCGCGCTGGCGATGGCGGCGGTGTGTGGGGCCGGGTCGGCGGCCAGCTCGCGCGCGGCCCCGGCCGTGTCGTACCACGCGACCGGCTCCCACCCCCGGCGGCGGAGCGTATCGGCGCACTGGGCCAGCGCCTGCGGGTGCGAGCGCACCTGCCGCACGTCGTCGAGCGTGACGCCGGGCGGGGCCAGCAGGCAGTGACGCACCGGCAGAATGTGCTCGCCCTGCACGCGGAAGTCATGCTCCATCAGCAGCTCGTAGGCTTGCGCGACCGTCCCGGCCAGCGCGTTCTCGACCGGCAGCATCCCACCGCTGGCCTCGCCGCGCTTGATCGCCTCGAAGATCGCAGCGAATGTCTCGCAGGGCAGCGCGCCGACCTCCGGCCCAAAATGGGCGCGAATCGCTTCCTCGGAATACGCGCCGTGCTCGCCCTGAAACGCGATCACCGGTTCGGCCAATCGAGCCTCCGCCATGTGCCGTCCGCCGCGCCAAGCTCCAGCAGCGCCTCTAGCGCCAGCCGGTAGCCGATCCAGCCGAGGCCGCTGATCTGCCCGATGCACACCGGCGCGATCAGCGAGGTGTGGCGGAACGGCTCGCGGGCGTGGATGTTGCTCAGGTGCACCTCAATCGCGGGAAGGCCGACCGCGCTGATCGCGTCCCGCAGCGCGACGCTGGTGTGCGTGTAGCCGCCGGGGTTGAGGATGATCGCGTCCGCCCAGCCGCGCGCCTCGTGCAGCGCGTCGATCAGCGCGCCTTCGTGGTTGCTGTGCAGCGCGCGGATTTCCGCGCCGCGCTCGGCGGCGTAGGCGCTCAGCCGGGCGTTGATCGCGTCCAGCGTCATGCGCCCGTAGACTTCCGGCTCGCGCGCGCCGAGCAGGTTCAGGTTGGGGCCGTGCAGCACCAGAATCTTCATGCGCGCAATTCCTCCAACACCGCCAGCGCGTCCTCGGCGGCGACGTTCTTTTCCACGCGCGGGCGACCCACGCCTTCCAGCAGGACGAAGGTCGCCGCGCCGCCGCGCCACTTCTTATCGCGCGCCATCGCCGCCCACAGCGCGGACGGGTCCAGATCAGCGTATCGCGTAGGCAGTTCCAGCGCGCTCAGCACGCCTTCGACCTGCGCGACCAGGCCCGGCATGGCGAGTTCGAGCCGCTCTGAGAGCCGCGCCGCGCCCACCAGTCCGACCGCGACCGCTTCGCCGTGCTTCCAGGCGTAGCCGCTGACCTGCTCGATGGCGTGGGCGAAGGTGTGCCCCAGGTTGAGGAACGCGCGCACGCCGCGCTCGGCGCGGTCCTGGTTGACCAGCGCGATCTTGATCCGGGCCGTGCGCGTGATGATCATCTCGAACGCTTCCGCGCCGCGCTCGCCCAGGTGATCGAGCAGCGTCGGGTCCGCGATCAGCGCGGACTTGACGACTTCCGCCAGCCCGCAGCGCCACTCGACGCGGGGCAGCGTGCGCAGCGTGTCGGTATCTGCAAAGACCGCCAGCGGGTCCTTGAACGCCCCGGCGAGGTTCTTGCCCTGCGGCAGATCGACGCCGACCTTGCCGCCGAGGCTGGCGTCGACCATCGCCAGCAGGCTGGTCGGCGCCTGGACCAGCGCGACGCCGCGCATGAAGGTCGCCGCCGCGAAGCCCGCCAGGTCCCCGATCACCCCGCCGCCGAGCGCGATCACCAGGCCGGAGCGGTCCAGCCCGGCGGCCAGTAGCTCGCCGTAAAGCTGCGCCAGCGTGTCGAGCGTCTTGTACTGCTCGCCTTCCGGCAGGGTGATCAGGCACGCATCGCGCAGCCGCCCGGCCAGCTCGACGCCGTACAGCGGGGCGAGATGCGTGTTGGTGACGACCGCCACGCGCGAGAACCCGC
This sequence comes from Aggregatilineaceae bacterium, assembly GCA_035325905.1. Classification (GTDB taxonomy): domain Bacteria; phylum Chloroflexota; class Anaerolineae; order Aggregatilineales; family Aggregatilineaceae; genus DYGX01. The sequence continues at coordinate 43,130 of DAOKYY010000015.1, forward strand.
CGCGCGCCACGAAGTCCGGCAGCGCGGCGTCGAGAGCGCCCGGTCCAATGAGGACCGGGTACTCGCCGTCCGCGCCGCACACGGTTAGCTCGTGTGTTGATTCCACAGCCGGATCACCTCCTCCGCGATCGCTCCCGGCGTGTGCCCGTCCGTCTCGACCTGATGCGGCAGCGCGGCGTAGACCGGCGCCCGCGCCGCGTACAGCGCGCCAAGCTGCGCGCGATTCCCGTTGAACAAGGGGCGATGCACGCCGCCGTCAAGCCGCCGCAGAATCGTGTCTAGCGCGGCGCGCAGCCCGATCACCAGCCCGCCCGCCAGGAATGCGGCGCGTGTGGCCGGGTCGAGCAGCGCGCCGCCGCCGGTCGCGATCACGTGCCGCTCAAGCGCGGCGGCGCGGGCGCAGGCGTCGCGCTCCATCTGGCGGAAAGTGGCCTCGCCCTGCTGCGCGAAGATCGCGGCGACCGGCTGCCCGGCGGCCCGCTCGACCCAATCGTCAGTGTCCACGAACGGCCAGCCGAGCCGCGTCGCGACGATCTGTCCGACGGTCGTCTTGCCCGCGCCCATGAACCCGGCCAGCACGATATTGCGCGGCGCGCTAGAGCCAGTCGTCATAGCCGAACCGCCACGGGACGTTATCCATCGGCAGCGCGTTGACCCGCGCCTGGCGTAGCGCCTCGAATCGCGGGCGTAGCTCGTCCAGGCTGTCGCCGCCCAGCTTGCGCAGTAGCTCGCCGGCCAGCACGACCGCGACCATCGCCTCGATCACGACCACGGCGCGCGGCGTGGCGCAGAAGTCGCTGCGCTCGTAGATGGTCTGATCTGGCTCGCCGGTCGCCAGGTTGACCGTGCCGAGCGGCGTGAGCGTGGTGCTGATCGGCTTCATCGCGGCGCGCACGATCAGCGGCTCGCCGGTCGTCATGCCGCCTTCCAGCCCTCCCGCGCGGTTGGTGGCGCGAACCAGCCGCCCGGCGTCGTCGCGCAGGATCGCGTCGTGAACCTGCGTCCCGCGCTTGCCCGCGTTCTCGAAGGCCGGGCCGATCTCGACGCCTTTAATGCTCTGCACGCTGCACACCGCCGCGGCCAGCCGTCCGGTCAGGCGGCGGTCGTAATGGACGTGCGATCCCAGGCCCGGCGGCAGGCCGAGCGCGACGACCTCGATGATCCCGCCGAGCGTGTCGCGGTCGATCTTGACCTGGCGGATGGCGGCTTCGATCCGCGCCGAGGCGTCGGGATCGGGGCAGCGCACTGGCGAGTCTTCGGCGGCGGCGAAGCGCGCCAAGTAATCGGGCGGCTCCGGCAGGCGGGCCGTCTCGCCGCCGATAGCCGTCACGTAGCCGCCGACCGTGATGCCGAACTCCGCCAGCAGCCGCTTGCAGATCGCGCCGACCGCCACGCGCGCCGCCGTTTCGCGCGCGCTGGAGCGTTCGAGCGCCAGCCGCAGGTCGCGATAACCGTACTTGATCGCGCCGGTCAGGTCGGCGTGGCCGGGGCGCGGCGTGACCAGCGGCGCGATGTCCTTCTGCGCCCAGTTCTTCCAGTCGCGGTTCTCGATGGTCAGGCTGATCGGCCCGCCGGTCGTGCGCCCGGCCATCACCCCGCCGGTGATGCGGGCGTGGTCGCGCTCGATCTGCATCCGCCCGCCGCTGCCGTAGCCCTGCTGGCGGCGCGCCAGGTCGCGGTCGAGGTCATCCGGCGCGAGGGGCAGCCCGGCGGGCATCCCTTCGAGGATGGCGGTCAGCAGCGGGCCGTGACTCTCGCCGGCGGTCAGAAATCGCAGCATCAGGCGCTTCCTTGTGCTCTCAGCGCGGCGCGCGCGGCGGCGAACATGATGTCCACCGGCGGCGGCGTGTCGGTCCAGCGCGCCCACGCCAGCGCGCCCTGCCAGACGAGCATCCCCAGCCCGCCGAAGACGCGCAGCCCGGCCCGCTGGAAGCGCCGCATCAGGGCCGTGACCGGCGGATTATAAACCAGATCGTAGAGCATGGCGTGATCCGGCAGGGGAACATCATCCGGCCAGGGCGAGCGATCCACGTCCGGCGACAGGCCGAGCGGCGTGCAGTTGATCACGAAATTGGCCGAGGGCGCGGCGTCCGCCAGGGCGTCGTAGCCGATCACGCCGGGCCGCCCGTCCGGGGCGCGGCTGACGCGGGTGATCGTCCGCGCGTTGAGCTGTTCCAATGCGTAGACGACCGCTTCCGCGCCGCCGCCCGTGCCGAAGATCAGGCAGTTAAGCTGGTCCGGCTGGATGCGGTACATCCGCAGATCGCGTGTGAAGCCTTCCCAGTCGGTGTTGTCGGCGCTGAGCGTGCCGTCCGGCTGGACGGTGAGCGTGTTCGCCGCGCCGATGGCCTCGGCGGCGGGCGAGACTTGCGCGATCTGCGGCAGGTCGAGCGCGGCGCGCTTGTGCGGGATGGTGACGTTGAAGCCGCGAAACCCCTCGGCCACGTACCGCGCGACCTCGTCGGCCAGGCGCTCCGGCGGGACCGGCAGCGCCTCGTAGCGCCAGTCCAGCTTCGCGGCGCGGAAGGCGGCGTTGTGCATGGCAGGCGAGACGCTGTGCTCGACCGGCCAGCCGAGCAAGCCGATTTTCACCGTGTCAGTCACCGGGCGTCTGCTCCACATCCGCGCCGAGCGCGCGCAGGGTTTCCACGAAGCCGGGGAACGAGTCCTCGACGCAGGCGGCGTCGGTGACGGTCGTCGGCCCCTCGGCCACCAGCCCGGCCAAGATCAGCGCCATCGCCACGCGGTGATCGTCGTGCCCGTCCACGACCGCGCCGCGCAGGCGCTGCGGCCCGGCGATGCGGAAGCCGTCCGGTCGCTCCTCGATCACCGCGCCAAGCTCGCGCAGCTCGGCGGCCATCACCGCGATCCGGTCGGTTTCCTTGACGCGCAACTCCTCCGCGCCGCGCACCTCGGTCACGCCCTCGGCTTTCAGCGCGGCGATCATCAGCGCCGGGAACTCGTCAATCGCGCGCACGACCCACTCGCCCTCGATGACCGTCCCGCGCAGCGCGGCGCGGCGTGTGACCAGGTCCGCCACCGGCTCGCCCGATTCGTCGCGGGGGTTCGTCACGTCGATTTCAGCCCCCATCGCGGCCAGGATGTCGAGCAGGCCCGTGCGGGTCGGGTTCACGCCCACGCCCGCGACCGTCACGTCTTCCACCCCGGCCAGCAGCGCCGCGACCAGCACGAACGCCGCCGAGGACGGGTCGCCCGGCACGCGCAGGCTCAGCGGGCGCAGGCGTTCCGGCGGCATCAACGTCACACAGCAGCCCTCGGCGATTTCCACGTCGACGCCCATCGCGCGCAGCATCCGCTCGGTGTGGTCGCGCGCCGGCCCCGGCTCAAGGACGACTGTCGGGCCGCTGGCGTACAGCCCGGCCAGCAGCAGGCTGCTCTTGACCTGCGCGCTGGCGACCGGCATCCGGTACGCGACGCCGCGCAGCGGCGCGCCGGTGATGTGCAGCGGGGCGCGGCCCTCGGTGTCGACGATCTGCGCGCCCATCTGACGCAGCGGCTCCACCACGCGGCGCATCGGGCGGCGGCGTAGCTGCGCGCTGCCGTCCAGCACGCTGGCGAAGCGTTGCCCGGCCAGCGCTCCGGCCAGCAGCCGGATCGCGGTCCCAGCGTGCCCGCAGTCGAGCGGGGCAGCGGGCGGCGCCAGCCCGCGCAGGCCGCGCCCGCGCACGATCAGCGCGCCGTTGGCCTGCTCAAGCTCCACGCCGAGCGCCTGCATCACGCGCCGGGTGGCGCGCGTATCGCCCGCGTCGAGCAGGCCCTCGATGGCGCTGTCGCCCTCGGCCAGCGCGCCCAGGATCAGCGCGCGGTGCGAGATCGACTTATCGCCCGGCACGCGGCAGCGCCCGCGCAATCCGCCGCCGGGCCGAACCTGAACCGCAACCGTGCCTTTCAGCGCTTGCCTCATGTGATCATCCGCTCTCCGTAGGCGGCGGTGTAGGCGCGCCGCGCCTCGACAATCGCGCCCAGCTCGCGCCGCAGGGCCGGGGCGTCGTCCAGCAGCGCGTCGAGCGCGTCCAACTGCGCGCGCAGCCCGGCGGCGGCGCGGCGCAGCTCGGCGGCGTTGGTGCTGAACATCCCCGCGATCATGCTCTCGGTGGTGCGCGCCAGCCGCGTCGCCCCGTCGAAGCCGCCCGCCGCCAGCGCGAAGACCTCGGCATCTTCGGCGGCGCGCGCCATCGCCAGCCGCATCAGCGCGAAGCTGAGCAGGTGCGGCAGGTGGCTGGTCAGCGCGGTCAGCTCGTCGTGGCGGCGCCGGTCCAGCCACAGCGGCTGCGCGCCGGTGGCGATCACCAACGCCTCGGCCAGGCCGCGCGCGGCGGGCGTGGTGCGCGCCGTCTCGCACAGCACGAAGCGCGCGCCCCGGTAGAGGGTGGGGGTAGCGTGCTGCCAGCCGTTCTCGGCCAGCCCGCACATCGGGTGCCCGCCGACCGCCGTGATGCCTTCGGGCAGGCGGTCGAGCGCTTCGCAGATCCGGGTCTTGGTGCTGCCCAGGTCGATCACCAGCGCGCCGGGCGACACGTCCAGCGCCGTGATCTGCGCGACGATCTGATCCGCCGGGATCGCCAGCACGACGATATCCGCGCCCCGCGCGCTTTCCTGGGCCGCATCGATCGCGCCTACCCGGCAGGCGTCGGCTAGCACGTCGGCGCGCAGATCGGCGGCGGTCAGGCGCCGCACCTGCCCGCGCAGCGCCAGGGCCAACGAGCCGCCCATCAGCCCCAGGCCGACGATGTGAACCGCGCCATCGGCCAGCGCCTTGCCTGCCGCGCCGCTCGGAGACGCCTTAGCCATGCTGCGGCGCTGCCTGCAAGCTCGGCGCGACCTCGCGCCCGACGACCGGCGCCAGCCGCCGCAGCTTCTCGATCAGCGCGGCGAACCGCTCCGGCTTGAGCGACTGCTGCCCGTCGGACTGCGCCAGCTCCGGCTGGAGATGCACTTCGAGCATCAGCCCATCCGCCCCGGCGGCGATCGCGCCCATCGCCACCGCCTCGACGTATTCCCACTTGCCGACGGCGTGGCTGGGATCCGCGATGATTGGCAGGTGCGAGATGCGCTTGAGGACCGGGATGGCGTTGATGTCGAAGGTGTTGCGGGTGTAGGTCTCGAAGGTGCGGATGCCGCGCTCGCACAGCATGACGCGCATGTTGCCGTGGCTGAGGATGTACTCGGCGGCCATCAGCAATTCTTCGATGGTGTTGCTCATGCCGCGTTTGAGCAGGACCGGGTGCTGGCTCTCGCCGGCGGCGTGCAGCAGCGCGTAATTCTGCATGTTGCGCGCGCCGATCTGTAACACGTCGGCGTAATCGCACACCAGCGGGACGAGCGCGGGGTCCATGACCTCGGTCACGACCGGCAGGCCGGTCGCTTCGCGGGCTTCGGCCAGGTAGCGCAGACCCTCTTCGCCGAGGCCCTGGAAGCTGTAGGGGGAGGTGCGCGGCTTGAACGCGCCGCCGCGCAGGGCCGTCGCGCCCGCTTCTTTGACGGCGTGGGCGGTCTCGACGATCTGCTCGCGGCTCTCGACCGAGCACGGCCCGGCGATGATCGCCAGGTTCGGCCCGCCGACCTCGATCCCGTTCAGCGGGACGAGCGTATCGTCCGGGTGGAACTCGCGGCTGGCGATCTTGTACGGGTGCGTGACCGGCATCACCTGTTGCACGCCGGACATCAGGCTGAGCTGGTCGCGGTCGATGGGGGTGCCGCGCCCGATCACGCCGATGATGGTGCGCTCTTTGCCGTGCGACAGGTGCACGTCATACCCCATCGCGCGGATGCGGGCGATTACGTCTGAAATCTGGCGGGCGTTGGCGTTGGCGGACATGACGATGATCATGGTGATCTCCTGGTCGCGACGGACCGTTGACGCTCGGCTAAGCTCGGTTACAGGGCAGGGCGCGCCACGCGGTCGGGGCGCAGCAGCTCCGCGTCGCGCAGATACACGTGGCGGATCTCTTCGGCGGCGCGGTCGGTGTTCCAGTGAACCAGCGCGCGCACGCAGCGCGCCAGCCCGTGCGGGACGGCCATCTCCTGCGCGCACATCACCGCGACCGCGTCCCAGCCGATCTGCCGCGCGGCGACGGCGGGGTACTCGGCGGTCAGATCAGGCGTGACGGTCAGCAGCAGGCTGCACACGTCTTCCGCGTCAATCCCGTTGGCCGCCACGATCGCTTCGAGCAGTTCGCGCGCCGCGCTGACAATCGCCTCGGCGGTGTTCGCCTCGACGCTGATCGCGCCGCGCACACCCCGGCAGCGGGCGGGTCGGGCAGGCTGGGCAGCGGTCACGGTGTCGCTCCTTCATCCGGTCTCTGTAGCACGCGAACAACAAAAAGGGCGCCGAGCTTGTGCTCTGCGCCCTGTGTTTCTGGCTTGAAACTGGGACTAGCAGCCGCCTGGGGCGGACGCCAAGCTCGGACCCATCGTATGGCTCCCAAAATAGAAATAAAAGCCGAACCAGACCCAGGCGGTGCTCTGGGCGGTGGGGTTAGAGCGGGCGGAGCGCTGACGAGATGGCATGGCGTTGAATCAGTTGGCTCAATCGTCCTGGATAAACGTTAGCACACAGAGTAGCACACGCCAGCGGGCGCTGTCAACCGGTTGGCGCGCCTTCGTACAAAATCACTAAGCCGCGTATCAGGCCAGGGCGCGCGCCGCTTTGATCTGCCGCATCGGGAAGCGCCCTTCGATCACGGTGCGGTAGTAGGTCTCGATGTCTATGTCCGTGCGCTGGCTGGCGCGCATGAACCGGTTGTAGATCGACATCGGCACGCCGCGAAAGAGCAGCACGCTGCCATCGCGGAAGGAGATTTCCATCGTCTGGTCCTCGGCGTCGTAGCCAGCGGACCGGAACACCGGGTGGTTGAGGGTGATGCGTGTCATGGCAGGTCTCCTGGTCGGTCGCGAAACGAGCGTCTGGTTTAATTTCTTTGATGCAGATTATAAAAATTCGTGGCGCGAATGGCGACGCGCCGCGTGTGGGCGGGCCGCGTCGAGTGGCGCTCATCAGTGGCGAGGTCGGCGTGATCGTATTGGTATATATGTAAACTATCTGTTATACTCGTGTTGTTCGCTGTCATCGAAGAATCGTTGGAGCCGCGAGGAAAAGGACGATCATGAAGGTTGAAATCTGGTCGGACATCGCCTGCCCCTGGTGCTATGTGGGCCGGCGCCGTTTTGAAAAAGCCCTGGAACAGTTTGAGCACCGCGACCAGGTCGAGGTGATCTGGCGCAGCTATGAGCTGGACCCGCGCGCGCCGCGTGAGACGAGCCAATCCATCGGTGATGTCCTGTCGAAGAAGTATGGCACCAGCCGCGAGGAAACCGAGACGATCCTCAGGCAGACGGCTCGCGTCGGCGCGCAGGAAGGTCTCGATTTGCGCTTCGACCGCGTCCAGCCGGTCAACACCTTTGACGCGCACCGCCTGCTCCAATTCGCGGCCAAGCATGGCGCGCAGAGCGACCTGAGCGACCGGCTGCACAAAGCGTATTTCACCGAGGGCCTGTCGGTCAGCGATCATGAGACGTTGGTGCGGCTAGCCGTCGAGGCCGGTCTGGATGCGGACGAGGCGCGCCAGATGTTGAACAGCAGCGCCCATGCCGACGACGTGCGCGCCGACATGCGTCGCGGGATGCAGTTTGGCAGCCAGGGTGTGCCGTTCTTCGTGTTTGACGAGCGCTACGCCGTGTCTGGCGCGCAACAGCCTGAGATATTTCTAAGCGCGCTGGTCCGCGCCTGGGCGGACGCGCACCCGGCCATCGAGGTGATCGGGGCGCGCGATGGCGCCGCTGCCTGCGACGATACCGCCTGCGCAACCTAGCGCCAAATCTTCGGGCGGAGCGGGCCGCGCCCATTCCGCCCGGTTGATGATGCGCATGATCCAATTTCCGCGTAGCTGCTTGACAAGCTGCGCGTTCCCTGCTACCTTGTACTCCAATCGCATAGCACGAAAAGCATCGATCTGGGATAGTACACTTCAAAGCGGTGTTCAGAGAGTCGCCGGGGGCTGTGAAGGCGATACACGCGCCGGGGTGGAATGGACCAGGGAGCTGCGCGGTCGAACGGCCAGCCGCCCACTAGCCCGCGCCGGAGACACCACCGTTATCAGGGTGACGGGTATCGACCCGATCCGGGTCCGTACCCCAACGAGTGAAGCTGGCTCCTCCCCGAAAAATCTGCGCTCACCGTGGATTTTTTGTTTCTTCCGGGGCCGGGCGGCTTAACCAAGGTGGCACCACGGGAATCCCCTTCTCGTCCTTGAGCGCGAAGGGGATTTTGTTTGGTCAGCCGAGGCAGCCCAGCGGAGCGAGCGCACTCATGATCATCACACCGCAGGTACCCCACACTCCCGCCGCCGTCCCGTCCCGCGCGCACGTCACGCCGGACCGCGTCACCGTCCGCCGCCTGTTCGAGCAGGGCGACCTGGTGCCGGTTTACCGTACGCTGCTGGCCGACCTGGAGACGCCGGTCTCGGTCTTCCTCAAGCTGGCGCAGGCCAGCACGGTCTCCTTTCTGCTGGAGAGCGTCGAAGGCGGCGAGCAGATCGGGCGCTATTCCTTTCTGGGCGTCCAGCCGAAAGGCGTGCTGACCGTGCAGGACGGCGCGGTCCGCGTGACGCGTGGCGGGCGCACGACCGCGCGCGCGCTGGAGCCGGGCGAGGACGCGCTGCACGCCATCGCCCGCGAGTTCGAGCGTGTGCGCCCGGTCAAGCTCGACGGGCTGCCTCGCTTTGTCGGCGGCGCGGTTGGCTATCTCGCCTACGACATCGCGCGCGCCATCGAGCGCCTGCCCGCGACCGCCACCGACGACCTCGGCCTGCCGGACGCCGCCTTTCTGCTGGCCGACACGCTCGTCATCTTCGACCACGCCAAGCACCAGTTGATCCTGCTCGCCAACGCGCATAACACCGGCGATCCAGACGCCGCCTACGACGACGCCCTGGCGCGCATCGACGCGCTCGCGGCGCTGCTCAAGCAGCCGCTGCCGGACCTGCCGACACCACAGCCGCAGCCCGCTGCCGCCGGGGCGCTGCGCTCCAACCTGACGCGCGAGCGGTTCGAGGGCATGGTGCGCGCCGCCCAGGAGCATATCGCCGCCGGAGACGCCTTCCAGATCGTGCTCTCGCAGCGGTTCAGCCGCACGACGTCGGCTCAGCCCTTCACCATCTACCGGGCGCTGCGGGCGCTTAATCCCTCGCCGTATATGTTCTTCCTGCATTTCGGCGACGACTTCAGCCTGATCGGCGCCTCGCCGGAGATGATGGTCCGTCTCGAAGACAGGGTGGCGACCGTCCGCCCCATCGCCGGGACGCGCCCGCGCGGCGCGACCGAGGCCGAGGACGCGGCGCTGGCCGCCGACCTGCTGGCCGACGAGAAAGAGCGCGCCGAGCACGTCATGCTGGTCGATCTGGGGCGCAACGACCTGGGCCGGGTGTGCGCCTATGGCACGGTCCGCGTGCCAGAAATGATGGCCGTCGAGCGGTACTCGCACGTGATGCACATCGTCAGCCAGGTCGAGGGGCGGCTGCGGCCGGGGCTGGACGCGTTCGACCTGCTGCGCGCGACCTTCCCGGCGGGGACGCTCAGCGGCGCGCCGAAGGTCCGCGCCATGCAGATTATCGAGGCGCTGGAAGGGACGCGGCGCGGGCCGTATGGCGGCGCGGTCGGCTATTTCAGCTTCGACGGCTCGATGGACACCTGCATCACGATTCGCACAATGGTCATGCGCGGCGACACGGTGACGTTCCAGGCGGGCGCGGGGATCGTGGCGGACAGCGACCCGGCCCGCGAGTACGACGAGACGGTCAACAAAGCGCGCGCCGTCGCGGCGGCGGTCGAGATCGCCGAAGCGGGGCTGAGCTAGATCAGAAGGAAGCAGCTATCATGATTCTCGTCATCGACAACTACGACAGCTTCACCTACAACCTCGTCCAGCTTTTGGGCGAGCTGGGGGCCGAGGTCTGCGTGGCCCGCAACGACCAGATCACGCTCGACGAGGCGCGCGCGCTGCGCCCGACCCATCTCGTGATTTCGCCCGGCCCCGGCACGCCGGACGAAGGCGGCGTCTCGCTCGACCTGATCCGGGAGCTGGGTCCGGCGACGCCGACGCTCGGCGTGTGCCTGGGGCAGCAGGCCATTGGGCAGGCGTTCGGCGGAAAGGTAGTCCGCGCGCCGCGCCTGATGCACGGCAAGACCAGCGCCGTCTACCACAAGAGCACGCCGCTGTTCACGGGGGTGCCCAATCCGTTCCAGGCGACGCGCTACCACAGCCTGATCGTCGAGGAGCCGCTGCCCGCCGATCTCGAAGTGACCGCCTTCACCGAGGCGGGCGAGGTGATGGCGCTGCGCCACCGCGAGTACCCGATCGCCGGCGTGCAGTTCCACCCTGAAAGCATCCTGACCCAGTTCGGGCCGCGCCTGTTGCAGAATTTTCTGGAAAATCGCCTGTGAGGCAGGGGGCTGTGACGATGGACATTCAGCGCGCGATTGAGATCATCAGCCGCTTCGGGCACTTGCAAACCGACGAGGCGGAAGCCGTGATGCACCAGATTATGAGCGGGCAGGCGACCGAGGCGCAGATCGGCGCCTACCTGATGGGCCTGCGCATGAAAGGCGAGACGCACGAAGAGATCATCGGCAGCGCGCGCGCCATGCGCGCCAACGCGGTGCGCGTCCCGACCCGCGCCAACGGCGACCTGCTCGACACCTGCGGGACGGGCGGCGACAAATCCGGCACGTTCAACATCAGCACGACCGTCGCCTTCGTCGCGGCGGCGGCGGGCGTGCGGATCGCCAAGCACGGCAACCGCGCCGCGACCAGCAAATGCGGCAGCGCCGACGTGCTGGCCGAGCTGGGCGTCCACATGGACCTGACGCCGGAGCAGGTCGGGCAGTGCATCGACGCGATCGGGATCGGCTTCCTGTTCGCGCCGAAGCTGCACCCCGCCATGCAGCACGCCATCGGGCCGCGCCGGCAGGTCGGCGTGCGCACGATCTTTAACATTCTCGGCCCGCTGACCAACCCGGCCGGGGCGCAGCGCCAGCTCATGGGCGTTTTCGCGCCGGACCTGACCGACTTCCTGGCGCACGTGCTCGGCGCGCTCGGCGCACGCAAAGCAATCGTGGTCAGTGGCTACGGCGGCGTGGACGAGCTGACCACCACCGGCCCCAACCGCGTCACGATCTACGAGAGCGGCGCGGTCCGATCCATCGCGCTGGACCCGTTCGACTACGGTCTGAAGCCTGCGCACATCTCCGAGCTGCTGGGCGGCGATCCACCGGAGAACGCGCGCATTCTGCGCGGCGTGCTGAGCGGCGCGATCAACAGCGCCAAGCGTGATGTGGTGCTGCTCAACAGCGGGGCGGCGCTGGTCGCGGGCGGGCTGTGCGAGGACTTTGGCGACGGGATCGCGCTGGCCCGCGAGGTGATCGACAGCGGCGCGGCGCTGAATAAGCTCGACGCGCTGATCGCGCTCAGCCAGGAGATGGCCGCAAATGCCTGAGCCATATCTGCGCACCGGCACGATCCTCGACACGATCCTGGCGCACAAGGCGGAAGAAGTCAGCGCGCGCCGGGCGAGCGTGCCGCTTGAGCGGTTCGAGAACGCCGCGCGCCTGGTCAGCCCGGCCCGCGACTTCCGCGCCGCGCTGCACCGCCCGACCGTCGCGCTGATCGCGGAGGTCAAGCACGCCTCGCCCTCGAAGGGCGTGCTGATCGACCCATTCGACCCGGTGGCGCTCGGCGCGGTCTACGCGCAGAACGGCGCGGCGGCGATCTCGGTGCTGACCGACGAGCGGTTTTTTCAGGGGCACCTGGATCATCTGAGCGCCGTGCGCCGGGCCGTCGACGTGCCCGTGTTGCGCAAAGAGTTTGTGATCGACCCCTACCAGGTCTACGAGGGCCGCGCGGCGGGCGCGGACGCCCTGCTGTTGATCGTCGCGGCGCTCGACGATGCCCGGCTGGAAGACCTGCACGCGCTGATTGAGGCGCTGGGCATGGCGGCGCTGGTCGAGGTCCACAACGAGGCCGAGCTTGAGCGCGCGCTGCGCGTGGACCCGCGCCTGGTCGGCGTCAACAACCGGGACCTGGCGACATTCACGGTCGATCTCGCCACGACTGAGCGGCTGGCGCGGCTGATTCCGCCCGGCGTGACGCTGGTCGCGGAGAGCGGCCTGCACACGCCCGACGACGTGGCGCGGATGGGCGCGGCGGGCGCGGACGCGGTGCTGATCGGCGCGGCGCTGGTCACGGCGGCGCGGCGCGAGATGCTGGTGAAAGCGCTCAGCCGCCAGCCGAAGGGACGGTCCGCATGACGCGCGTCAAGGTCTGCGGCGTGACGACGCTTGGCGACGCGCTGGCCTGCGCCGGGGCTGGAGTCGATCTGATCGGCTTGAACTTCTACGCGGGCAGCCCGCGCTGCGTCACGGTCGAGGCGGCGCGGGCGATCGCGGACGGGCTGCGGGCCGCGCTGGGCGAGCGCCGTCCGCTGCTGGTCGGCGTGTTCGTCAACGCGGCGGCGGACGAGATCGCAGGGGTGATAGATAGCGTGGGCCTCGACGCGGCGCAGCTCAGCGGCGACGAGCCGCCCGCAACGCTGCGCGCGCTGGATGGGCGCGGGATCAAGGCGCTGCGCCCGCGCAATCCGGTTGAGGCCGCCGCGCTGACTGACTCCTTTGGCGCTTACGCCTGCGCTGACGAACGCCTGCCCGCGCTGGTGGTGGACGCCTATCACCCCGCGTTGTACGGCGGCACGGGCGTAAGCGCCAGCCTGGAAGTCGCGCGCGCGGTGCTGGAACGCGCCCCGCGCGTGATGCTGGCGGGCGGGTTGGCGCCGGGCAACGTCGGCGAGCGCGTGCGCGCGATCCGGCCCTGGGGGGTGGACGTGGCGAGCGGGGTGGAGAACGGCGCTCCGGGCGTCAAGGACCTGGCGCGGGTGCGGGCGTTTGTCGCGGCGGTGCGGGCGGCGGACGCCGGACAAGGCGAGTGAATTTCGCGGCCCCTCACGTGCGGGCCGCTCAAGAATGAGGAAAGCGAAATGGAACAGCAGACAGCCAAGATCGACGTGATGCGGGCGCAGTTGCCCGACGCGCGCGGCTACTTCGGCGAGTTCGGCGGGCGCTTTGTGCCGGAAACGCTGGTCCCGGCGCTCGACGCGCTGACCGCCGCCTATTTCACGGCGCGGGACGATCCGGCGTTTCAGGCGGAGCTGGCGCATCTTCAGGCGACGTACACCGGCCGTCCGACGCCGGTCAGCTACGCGGCGCGGCTGAGCGATCATCTCGGCGGGGCGCGCGTCTATCTCAAGCGCGAGGACCTGGCGCACACCGGCGCGCACAAGATCAACAACGCGCTGGGGCAGGCGCTGCTGGCGCGACGGATGGGCAAGCGGCGCATCGTCGCGGAAACCGGCGCGGGCCAGCACGGCGTCGCCAGCGCGACCGTCTGCGCGCTGCTGGGGCTGGAATGTCACGTCTACATGGGCAGCGTCGATATGGCGCGCCAGCGGCCCAACGTCTTCCGCATGAAGCTGCTCGGCGCGGAGGTGATCCCGGTCGAAAGCGGCAGCCGCACGCTCAAGGATGCGATCAACGAGGCGATCCGCGACTGGGTGACGAACGTCGAGACGACGCATTACCTGCTCGGCTCCGCGCTCGGCCCGCATCCTTACCCGTTGATGGTGCGCGATTTTCAGAGCGTGATCGGCGTCGAGGCGCGCGCCCAGATGCTCGACCTGACCGGGCGTCTGCCGGATGTCTGCGTGGCGTGCGTCGGCGGCGGCAGCAACGCCATCGGGCTGTTCCACGCTTTCCGCGATGACGAATCGGTCGATCTGATCGGCGTCGAAGCGGGCGGCTGCGGCATCGCCAGCGGGCGGCACGCGGCGCGCTTCGCCGACCCGGAGATCGGGCGGCCCGGCGTGCTGCACGGCACCCGCTCGTTCGTCCTGCAAGACGCCGACGGGCAGATTCGGGAGACGCACAGTATCTCTGCCGGGCTGGATTACGCCTCGGTCGGGCCGGAGCACGCCTACCTGCGCCAGCTTGAGCGCGCGCATTACACCCTGGCGACCGACGACGAGGCGCTGGCCGCCTTCGATCTGCTGTGCCACCTGGAAGGCATCATCCCGGCGCTGGAAAGCGCGCACGCCGTGGCCGAGGCGATCCGGCTCGCGCCCGCGCTGCCCCGCGACGCGATCATCCTGGTCAACCTATCGGGGCGCGGCGACAAAGACCTCGACACGGTCATGAGCGCGCTGGAGCAGCAGCCATGAACGGCGCGTCGAAGCCGAGCGGGCTGGACGACATCGCGGCCATGTTCGCCCGTGCGCGGGCCGAGGGCCGCGCCGCGTTCCTGCCGTACTACCCGGTCGGCTACCCCGATTACGACACCTCGCTGGACGCGATCGCGGCGCTGGCGGCGGCGGGCGCGGACGGCTTCGAGATCGGGCTGCCGTTCAGTGATCCGCTGGCCGACGGACCGACGATCCAGGCCGCGACGCAGGTCGCGCTCGAAAACGGCGTGACGGTCGGGCGCGGGCTGGAGGCGCTGCGCGCGCTGCGGGCGCGCGGCGTGACGCAGCCGCTGCTGCTGATGGGCTACCTTAACCCGCTGCTCAGCTACGGGCTGGACCGTTTCGCGCAGGACGCACGGTCGGCGGGCGCGGCGGGCGTGATCGTGCCCGATCTGCCGCCCGAAGAAGCGGGCGCGCTGGCGCAGGCGTGCGCGCGCGAGGGGCTGGCGCTGATCTTCTTCCTCGCGCCGACCAGCAGCCCGGCGCGGATCGAGGTGGTAGCCGAGCGCGCGCAGGGCTTCATCTACCTGGTGTCAGTGACAGGCGTGACCGGCGCGCGCGACAGCCTGCCGCCGGAGCTTGGCGCGTTCATTGCGCGCGTCCGCGCCCGGACCTCGACGCCGCTGGTGCTCGGCTTCGGCATCAGCCGGGCGGAGCAGGCGCGCCAGCTGAACCACCTGGTCGATGGCTTCATCGTCGGGAGCGCGCTGGTCCGCGCCGCCGAGGCGGGAGTGGACGCGGTGCGCGAGCTGGGCGAAACGCTGCGCCGCGCGCTGGACGAGGCATAGACGAGCGCAGGACTCTATAATCCGATCAGGGCCGGATGCCTTTAGACCCGGCACGCTGAAAGGACGCGCGCTGTGACGGACGCCGACGCTCTGCGCGAGAAGACGGCCATCACGTATGAGCGGCTGGTCGCGCTGCACGGCCCGGTGCCGCTGGTGCCGCGCCGCGAGCCGATGCACGAGCTGATCTCGACCATGCTCTCGCACCGCACGACGCAGGCGAATGAGGCCCTGGCCTTCAAGCGGATGTGGGACCGTTTCGGCTCGTGGGAAGCGATCCGCGACGCGCCGCTCGACGCGCTGATCGAGGCGATCGAGCCGTCGAACTTTCCCGAAACGAAAGCGCCGCGCATCCAGGCGGCGCTGCGGCAGATCATCGCCGAGCGGGGCGAAGCGTCGATCGATTTTCTGGCGGACCTTCCGGCGGACGAGGGGCTGGCGTGGCTGATGGCGCTGCCCGGCGTCGGCATCAAGACTGCCTCGCTGGTGCTGCTGTTCTGCTTCGCCAAGCCGGTGCTGCCGGTCGATACGCACGTGCATCGCGTCAGCCAGCGCGTCGGGCTGATCGGCCCGACCGTTGGGCCGGCCCCAGCCCACGCGGCGCTGCTGGCGCTGCTGCCCGCCGATCCCTATGTGCTGTTCAACTTTCACGTCGCGCTGCTGCGGCACGGCCAGCGGATTTGCATCTGGCGCGATCCGCGCTGCGCGCGCTGCCCGCTGACCGATATCTGCGACTGGTATCAGGAGCATCGAGCAGCGAAAAGCAGCGGTTAAGTGACCTATCGAAATGATCTGGCAAACGCAGCCGTTCGCAAGGCTGACCTCACCCCCGGCCCCTCTCCATGTTGGAGAGGGGAGAAAAGCAGCGGCGGAACGCGTTTGAAGTCCCCTCTCCGCGCCGGAGAGGGGATTGAGGGGTGAGGTT
>DAOKYY010000016.1:0-58490 GCA_035325905.1 Aggregatilineaceae bacterium
AGACCCATTCGGGGGATGACGGGCGGCGCGAGCTTCCGCCCCTCCCCCCGGACGCCGGATTGTTCTCTCGTGGTCCAGTCTGGAAAGTTCATAACTGCTTCTAGAAACCTAGAAACGTAGATGAAGCAGGGCGCCTGTGGAAATGGGGCGCCCTGCGCTGTTTTTGGGGCGAAGGCTAGCTCACGCGCCGTTGCTGGTTGGCGGCGGCTCGCCCTCATTCGCGGCAGGCTCGCGCCGGGCTGCCTCGGCCCGCTTGGCCGCGTCGTCGCGCCGGGGCCACTCGCGGGGCAGCGCCGGAGTCGGCAGATTCTCCCGCGCGGCCTGGGCGCGATCGCGCGCCGCCTCGGCTCGCTCGCGCGCGCGCCGGGCGATCGCCTGCGGGCTGAGCAGCATGATCCGCCGCCACAGCCGCACCAGCGGGCGGCGCAGCCACGCCAGCGCGTATTCGCCCTGGCGCCGCCCCCAGGTCAGGCTGCGCGCCGGGCGGCCCGGCAACGCCGACCACTCGATGACCATCGAAGCCCAGCTCAGGCCGCCGCCGAACCCGACAAACGCTACGATATCGCCCGGTTTGAGCAGCTCGCGCTCGGCGGCTTCGGCCAGCGCCAGCGGAATCGACGCCGCCGACGTGTTGCCATAGCGCGCGATGTTGCTGTAAACGCGCTCCTCCGGGATCTTCAGCGTTTTGGCCGCGTACTCGATGATGCGCTGGTTGGCCTGGTGCGGAATGACGAGCGCGAGATCGTCGGGCGTCAGGCCCGCCTGGTCCAGCGCCGCCTTGATGCTATCGCCGATGATGCGTGTGGCGAAGCGGTAGACGCCCTTGCCGTCCATGTAGATGCGGTGCATTTCGTGCACACCATCTTGCAGGTAAGTGTCGCGGCTGCTGACGGTCGGCAGCGTGAGCATGTCCCAGCCCGATCCGTCCGAGCGCAAGACGCTGCTCAGGATGCCGCCGGGCACGTCGCTGCCTTGCAGCACGACCGCCCCGGCCCCGTCGCCGAACAGGATACACGTCCCCCGATCGGCCCAGTCCACCACGCGGCTGAGCGTCTCGGCGCCGATCACGACCGCGCAGTTGATCTCGCCGGTGCGGATCTTGCTGGCGGCCATGTCGAGCGCGTAGACGAAGCCGGAGCACGCCGCGCTGAGGTCGAATGCTCCCGCGTTGGTTGCGCCGAGATAGTCTTGCACCATGCTGGCCGTGCTGGGGAAGATGTACTCCGGCGTGGCGGTCGCTACGATGACCAGATCGATCGCGCTCGGCAGCAGGTCCGCTACGTCGAGCGCCTTTTGCGCGGCGCGCGTGGCGAGGCTGGTCGTGGTCTCGCGCGGCTCTGCAATGCGCCGCTCCTTGATGCCGGTGCGCGTCGTGATCCATTCGTCGTTGGTATCGACGATGGCCTCCAGGTCCGAATTCGATAAGACCTGTGACGGCACCTCCAGCCCCCAGCCGACAATATGCGCATAGCGCAGCATGCGGGGCCGGCTGGTGAACGCCAGGCGGCTGCGGTGGAGCGGGCGGGTGGGTGTTTCCTGATCTGCCATTTAGCCCGTGTATCGACTGAAGATCACGACCGCGTTGTGGCCGCCAAAGCCGAACGAGTTGGACATCACGTGCGTCAGGTCCGCTTTCACGCCAACGTTCGGCGTGTAGTTGAGATCGCACTCCGGGTCAGGCATGTTGAGGTTGATCGTCGGCGGGATGAACTGATGGCAAATCGCCTCGATGCTGAACACGGCCTCGACGCTGCCCGCCGATCCCATCAGGTGGCCCGTGACCGACTTGGTCGAGCTGATCGGGACGCGGTAAGCGTGCTCGCCGAAAACGGCCTTGATCGCGCGCGTCTCGCTCACATCGTTAAGCTGCGTGCTGGTGCCGTGCGCGTTGATGTAGTCGATGTTTTCCGGCTGCAAGCCCGCGCTGCGCAGCGCCCGGCGCATCGCTTCCTGCGCGCCTTCGCCGTTTTCCATCGGCGCGGTGACGTGGAAGGCGTCGCACGTGCTGCCGTAACCAGTCACCTCGGCGTAGATGCGCGCCCCGCGCGCCAGGGCGTGATCCAGCTCCTCAAGGATCAGCGCCGCCGCGCCTTCCGCGATCAGGAAACCGTCGCGGTCCGCCGAGAACGGGCGCGACGCCCCTTCGGGGTCGTCGTTGCGGCGCGAGAGCGCCTGCATGTTCGCCAGGCTGGCAACCGCCAGCTGGACCATGCCCGCCTCGTTGCTGCCGGCGAGCATCATCGTCGCCGCGCCGCGTCGCACCATCTCGTAAGCCTCACCGATGCAGTTGTTGCCGGTCGCGCAGGCGGTGGCGATCGACATATTCGGGCCGCGCAGCCCCAGCTCAATCGCGATCTTGCCCGCCGGGCTGTCGGGGAGCATCATCGGCAGCAGCAGCGGGCTGACGCTATTCGGGCCTTTGTCGATCACGCCGACGATGCCGTCGATCAGCGACTGGATGCCGCCGATACCGGTGCCCATCACCACGCCGAAGTCGTATGGGTTCTCCTGCGCAACATCGATACCGGAATCGGCGAGCGCCTGCCGGCTGGCGTAGACGCCGAAATGCGTTACGCGGTCCGTGCGGCGCACCTCGCGGCGGCCCATGACCTCTTCGGCGTCGAAATGCTTGACCGGCGCGCCAATCGTGACCTTGAGGCCGGCTTCTTCAAATTCTGGCATATGCTGCGCACCGGACACGCCGTTCGCCGCGTTCTGCCAGGCTTCCTCCAGGGTGTTGCCGACCGGGCAGATAATCCCCATGCCCGTGACCACCACTCGCTTCATTTCCACGGGTGAACCCCTCCGCTGCGTGAGACGTGCCGCCACGTGCTGGCACCTGACCAGTGAACGCGCCGCGCCCTGACTCCGGGCGGGCACGCCGTATTATACCACCACGCGCCGCGCCGCGAGCGACCGCGCGCCGCCCCGGGTCAACTCGCTGACTATAACCCGGCAGCGCGCGAATGGTTACAGGCGCGGCATGGTATAATCTCGCGCCGGAGGGACGAGACGGATGATCCTGATTACGGGCGCGACCGGGATGGTCGGGCGGCATCTGGTGCCGCAGCTTGCCGAGGCGGGCTGGGCGGTGCGTGTCGCGGTGCAGGCCGGGCGGCGGGGCCGGGCCGGCGGGGCCGGGTGGCCGGAAAGCGTCGAGGTCGTTACCGCCGAGCTGAACGACTCTGAGGCGCTGCACCAGGCGATGCAGGGCGTGCACACCGTATTTCACCTGGCGAGCGCGCAATGGTGGGGCAAGCGGCGCGACCTGGAGCGCGTCGACATCCAGGGCACGCGCCAGGTGATCGCGGCGGCGCGCTCGGCGCGCATCGGGCGAATTATCTACCTCAGCCAGCTTGGCGCGGAGCCGTCCTCGGCGTACCTGCTGATGCGCACGAAGGGCCAGGTCGAAGCGCTCATTCGCAACAGCGGCATCGCCTACACCATCATGCGCTGCGGCGTCGTCTTCGGCCCGGAAGATCGCTTCGTGAACGGGATCGCTATGCTGCTGCGCACCAACCCGTTTGTCTTCTTCCAGCCGGGCAAGGGCGACAGCCTGCTTCACCCGCTCTACGTGCGTGACCTTGTCCAGGCGCTCACGAACAGCCTGGAATCAATCGACCTCGTGGACGCGACGATCGAGATCGGCGGAGCGGAGTATGTGACGTTCAACGAGCTATTGCGGACCGTGATGCGCGTGACCGGTGCGCAGCGGACCGTGATCGGGGTTCCCCCTCACACGCTGCGCGGCATGACCGGCCTGATGAACCGGCTGGTTCCGCGCTGGCCGGCGACGGTCCAGTGGTTCGACATCCTCGCCAGCAACCGCACGGCGCAGCTTGGCAACCTCTTCGAATACTGCGGGGTACGCCCGGTGCGCTTCGAAGACACGCTGCTGACCTACATGCCGCAGCGCCGCTACCTGCCGGAGCTGGTCCAGTTCATGCTGCGCCGACCGGTCTAGCGAAGAACAGCCTCTTGCTGCTTTGAGCTGCCTTTCGCTGCCTTTACTACGGCCGCATCGCGCTGCGCTCCGGCCAGAGCGGGATCGTGACCGGCTCGCCCAGGTCGAGGTGCGTCTGGCGCAGGCTCTGATACGTCCCGTCGCGCGCCATATCCTGCAGCGCGCCGTTGACCATTGCGCGGAAGCCGGAGTCGCCGCGCGGCAGCGCGAAGGCCACCGGCTGCAAGTCGAACACGTCGTCCAGCAGCTTGACGCTGGATGCGTCGCCCTCGCGCATCAGCGCCTGCAAGCGCAGGCTGTCGCCGAAGATGGCCGAGATATTGTCCTCGACGGTCATGGTGTAGATCGCGTCGGACTCGCGCGTTAGCTCAAAGGTGCGGATATTCTGGCCGACGTTGAAATGCTCGGCGTACTTTTTGATCTGCGTCTCGCCGTCGGGATCGTCCGCAAAGTAGCCGATGATCCAGTTCGTGCCGAGCATGTCGCGGAAGCCGGTGATCCGCTCGTTCGCCGGGACGAGCAGGCGGTCGGCATGCATCAGGTACGGCAGCGAGTAGTCGAACTCGTCCTCGGCGTTCCAGCGGGGATAGACGCCTACCGCCAGGTCCGCCGCGCCGCTGGCGACCAGCGCCTGCGGGTTCGTGATTGAGTTGGGAACGTATTCAACGGTCGTATTCCAGCGCCGCGCCATTTCCTCGACCAGCGCCCGGTTGAGCGCGTTCGTCAGCCGCACGATGGCGGGCGCGTCCTGGCCGTCGACGGCGATCCCCGCGACGCGCAGCGGCTGGCCGCTTTCCAGCCGGGCGCGGACCGGGCTGGCCGGGACGACGAGGCTGGTCCCGAAGTCGCCCACGCCGCGCGTGTCCTCATACAGATCGTCGTACACCGGGACGAGCGTGACGAAGTCCATCGGCTCCGCGCCGAACCACTCGCGGTAGATTTCTTCGAGGCGTCCGCTGGCCTTGAGACGCTGAAGCGACCGGTTGAGTAGCTGGTAGAGGTTATCGTCGTTGCGGCGCAGCGCAATGGCATACGGCTCCAGCATCACCGGCTCGTCGACCAGGCTCATTTGCTGGCGACCGGCGCGGCGCAGGCTGTCCAGCTGCCCGACCATACCGTCCACCTCGCCGCCCGCCAGCGCGTCCAGCGCCGCGTTCTCGGTGGCGTAGGTGCGAATGTCGAACGGCACGCCGCTCGCGTCCATCCACAGACGCAGGGCGCGCTCGCTGCGGCTGCCGATCTCGACCCCGACCGGGTGCCCTGAAAGCTGCTCCAGCGTGGCATACGGCTCGCCCTGGCGGATCACCATTCGCTGCTCGTTGAGATAGTACGGGTGCGTGAAGTCGAGAACGGCCTCGCGGTCGCGGCTGCGCGTCTGCTGGCCGATCAGCAGATCGACCGCGCCCGTGACGAGCATCTCCGTGTCGTTCTGGCGCGTGACCTGCACGAACTCCACGCCCAGCCCCAGCTCGATCGCGATCGCGTTGATGATGTCCGCCTCGTAGCCATCGACCTCGCCGCGCTCGTTGAGCCAGGTGAAGGGCGCGGCGTTGAAATAGGCGCCGACCCGCAGGGTGTCGTCTGCCTGAATGCGCGCCAGCGCCGACTCAGTGACGCGCGCCTGCGCGGCGGGCGTCGGCTCTTGCGGGACGGGCGTCGGGGGGATGCGCGTCGGCGCGTGGAGCGTAAAGGTCGGGCTGGGCAGGGGCGTCTCGGTCGGAATCGGGCTGGGCGTGCGCGCCGGCCCGGCGGGCGCCGGAGTCGCTTCTTCGGCGGGCGGCGTCTCGGTCGCCTGCAAGCGGGCGGACGCGGTGTTGCGCGGCGGGGCGGCGCTCACAAGCGCCGACGCCAGCGCCGCGAGAACCAGCAGCGAGAGGGCGATCAAGCGAATACGTCGTGTCATGGGGAAATCACCGTTTCGGGATCATTACGATACAGGTTGTGCGCTTCGATGTACGCGCGGACGGCGTCCGGTGTCTGGTAGCGGATGCTCAGCCCGGCGCTGACCCGGCGGGCGAGATTCGTCGCGGAGATGTCGATCTGCGGCGCGTCGATCCAGTCCACCCGCTCGCGGATGCCAGGGATGCCCTGTTCCAACTGCGCCAGATCGGGCGCGTAGCCGGGGCGATGCATAACACCCAGCCGTGCCAGCCGGATCAGCTCGCCAGGGCGTGACCACTTCGGCAAGTCGCGCAGCGAGTCGCTGCCGATCAGGAAGACAAGCTCAGCCGCAGGGAACTCCTGGCGCAGCAGGCGCAGCATGTCGGCGGTGTAGTGCGGGCCGGGGCGGTCGAGATCGACGCGGGAAAGCGCGAAGCGCGGGTTCCCGGCGATAGCGCGTTCTACCAGCGCCGCGCGATGCTCCGCCGAGGCGCGCAGCGCGCCCTTGTGCGGCGGATCGGCGGCGGGGACAAACAGCACGCAGTCAAGCGACAGGCCATCGGCAGCCATCTCGGCCAGGATCAGGTGCCCGTAGTGCGGCGGGTCGAAGGTCCCGCCCAGGATGCCGAGGCGCGTCAACGACGCCTCCGGCACGGCGCGACCCAGGTCACTCGCCCCATTCCAGCTCCGTATCTCCGATGAAGACTGTGTCGCCGGGCTGGATGCCCGCCTCGCGCAGGGCCTCGCTGACACCCATCGTTTCCAGGATGCGCTGGAAGCGGGCAGCGGCCTGGTCGTAATCCCAGTAGGTCATTGCGGCGGCGCGCTCGATCCGCTTGCCGCTGACGCGGAAGCTACCGTCCGGCTGGCGCCTGATCTCGAACGCCAGCGGGTCTTCGCCCAGGCTGTAGAGCGGGCGCTCGGCGGGTTCTTCGATGTCGGGCAGCGCGTCGAGCGCGTTGAGCGTCCGCCCCAGCAGGTCGCGCACGTTCTGATGCGTCGCCGCCGAGATCGCCATTGGCTCGTAGCCCAGCCGCTTCAGCGCGTCGCGGATGTCCGGCCAGCGTTCCTGCGCCTGGGGCAGGTCGATTTTGTTGAGCGCCACGATCTGCGGCTTGGCGGCCAGGGCCTCGTCGAACAGCGCCAGCTCCGAGTTGATCTGGTGGAAGTCGGCCAGCGGGTCGTCCGCCGCGCCGTCGAGCAGGTGGATCAGCACGCGCGTGCGCTGGATGTGCCGCAAGAACCCGTGCCCCAAGCCGACGCCCAGGTGCGCGCCTTCGATCAGGCCGGGGATGTCCGCCAGCACGAGGTCGCGGTCGTCAATGCGGGCAACGCCGAGGTTCGGCTCCAGCGTGGTGAATGGATAATCAGCGATCTTCGGCTTGGCGTTGCTGACGACCGACAGCAGGGTGGATTTGCCGGCGTTCGGCACGCCGACGATTCCGACATCGGCCAGCAGCCGCAGCTCCAGCGCGAGGGCGCGCTGCTCGCCCGGCTCGCCTTTCTCGGCGATGCGCGGCGCCTGGTTGGTGCTGGTCGCGAAGCGCGCGTTGCCGCGCCCGCCCCGCCCGCCGCGCGCCACGACGACGCGCTGGCCCGGCTCGATCAGGTCCGCGATCAGTTCGCCGGTTTGGGCGTCGCGGACGATCGTGCCGGGCGGGACCGGGATGTCCAGGTCCGCGCCGCTGCGGCCCGTCCTGTTGCTGGTGCCGCCGTGCTGGCCGTTTTCGGCGGGGAAGTATTTCTGCTGGGTGAAGGCGAGCAGCGTGTTGAGGGTCGGTTCGACGACGAGCGCAACGTCGCCGCCTTTGCCGCCGTCGCCGCCGGCTGGCCCGCCGCGCGGCACATATTTTTCGCGGCGGAAGTGCACGATGCCATTGCCGCCGTCGCCGCTCTTGACCTGGATTTTCGCTTCGTCGTATGCCATGAGGCGGGAGTCTAGCGCGTGGGGCAGGGAGCGTCAACCGGGCGATGGACGCGCCCCTCGCCGGGCAGTAGCTCTTGGAAATATTTGGCTGGGGCTAGTGATCGCGCTCGATGACCTGATGCGCCAGGTCGCGCAGCGCCTCCACCGCGTGTGACGCGGGCAAGGTATCAAGCTGCGCCAGCGCCAGGCCGGCGAACTCCTGCGCTTTGGCGCGCCCCTTGGCGATCGCATCATCGACGGTGTAGCCGCGCAGAATGGCGTCTTGCAGCGCGTCCCGCGAGAGATCGTTCTGGACCTCTACCGCGGCAGGCGACTTGCTGCCGGACCCGCCGGCGCTCTGGATGGCGACGGCGATCCCGCGACCCTGCGCGATGTCGATCCCAGCATTCTTGCCCAGGTGCGCGGAGTCGGACGCCAGGTCGAGCACGTCGTCAATCAACTGGAAGGCGATGCCGAGGTTGAACGCATACTGGCTGAGCGCGCTGACCCAGGCGGCAGGCGGATTGGCGGCGGTCGCGCCCAGCTCGGCGGAGGCGACGAACAGCGCGGCGGTCTTGCGCGAGATGATCTCGAAGTAGGTCGCGGCGTCGAAGGTGCCCTCGCGCGCAGCCTGGATTTGCATCGTCTCGCCCTCGACCAGCGCGGTCGAGGCGCGCGCCAGGATGCGATTCAGCTCGGTCGAGTAGGGCGCCATCAGCTCGTAGGTGCGCGTGAAGAGGTAATCGCCAGTCAGCAGCGCATACGTGCCGCCCCAGCGCGAGTTGACCGTCTCGCGGCCCCGGCGCAGCGTGCCGTGATCGTTGATGTCGTCATGGACCAGCGTCGCGGTGTGGATGATCTCGACGGCGGCGGCGAGCGGAATCGCCTCGTCAAAGTTCGTGCCGCCAGCCGCCTCGTAAGACAGCAGGAGCAAACGCGGTCGAACCCGTTTGCCACCGGCGCCCAGAATGTGCTGGCTGGTCTGGCGCAGCAGGGGGACGGCGCTGTCGGCGATCGATAGCAGCAAATCATCCACCCGCTGGAGCGCGTTGTCTACGGCCATGCCGCCTCCCGAGAAACCCAAACCCGTGCCCGGTAAGGCGGGACCTCGCGCCGGGCTTTTGTGTCTTTCAGAACTTTCTAAATGGATTATAACCTCGCGCGGCGCCCTTTACCACGCCATTTTGGACGCCTAAAGTCATTTTTTGCGGAGCACTATCTCATCGAAAAAAAACTTCTTGAAGTTGGCCCGCAGAAGCGCGGCCAGGCGGCTATTCAGAGGAGCCGCGCTGAAAATCCCGCTGGAAATCTGGCGCGTCGGGCTGCTGCTGGGCCTGCTGGATGATGGTGGTCAGTAGCAAGCGCGCCAGCCCGAACAACTCGTGCAGCTGCGCCAGCCGCGTGCGGTAAAACTCGGCCAGCGCCCGGTCGTCCTCGCTCATAGCGGGCAGGGCGGTCTCCAGCCGGGCGGCGTTCTCCTGCAGAACGCGCATCGCCTGGTTGACGTCGCGCAGCTCGCGGCTGGAAAGCACGCCGGTTAAAATCCGCCAGAAGTCGCTTTCGGCGCGGTAATATTTGCGCCGGTCGTCCCGGACCCAAACCTCGTGGACAATCCCCATGTGCTCAAGCGTGCGTAAATTGGTGCTGACGCTTGCCTTCGAGATGCCAAGCTGCGCCATCAGGTCGTCGAGACTCTGCGGCTCAGGGCTGAGCAGCAGCGCGCCGTAGAGCTGCCCCATCACCTTGCTGAACCCAAAGTAGCTCGCCAACTGACCAAGACCCTCCAGCACGCTCGTATTCGCTGCCTGGATGGTCGGGTGGTCGGACACCTGGAATGTGGACTCGCTCATCAACCCCGCCTCTGCGCCCGCCGGGCTTTGCAGGCACGATGGTAACAGGCCGGAGGGTCTGCCGCAAGCCCGATCTCTCGGCGGGAACAAGCCTGGGGCGTAGGGAAGACGTTGCTTTTTGGCCGCCCTGGTCAGCGTTATAATAGGCGCGACAAAGCGCCGGAGGGCGCATTGGAGAGGGGGTTTGTATGCAGGGACGATCGGTCGCGAGCACGGCCACCCTTCTGGTGGTGATGCTCGTGAGCCTGGCGCTGCTGGCCTCGCCGGTAGCGGCAAGCGGCATCCCTGCTGGCCTGCAACTCCTGCCGCGCGACGACGAATCGGGCCTGGCGCTGGAAGTCGTTGGGAGCCTCGCGCCGGGCGCGCTCGGCCTGCCAGGTGAGCGGATTACCTGGGTTATCTCTCTGAAGAACACCGGCCCGGCGCCCTTTACGGACGCGATCGTGACTGATGAAGTGCGCGAGGAGCTGCGGATCGACAGCGTCGAGGTGCAGCGCGGCGATTTTGCGATTAGCGGCCAGGTGGTGGTGTTCAATACTCCTCTGGTACAGCCCGGCGAGCAGGTCCAGATGCGGATCAACGCGACCGTGCTGCGGACCCCGCCCGGCGGGACGCTGGGGAACCGCGCTCAGCTTACTGCCCGTGGCCCTGTCGGCATGGTGGAAGACGCCGTGCTGACCGAAGTCTACGTGCCGACCGGTCTTCCGGCGACGGGGTATCCCCCGAATGAAAACCTGCCAGGCGCCGGTGAGCCTTCGGTGCTGCTCGTCGCATTGGTCGCGGTGCTCGTCCTGGGGCTGGCGGCCACCTATGTATGGTGGCGGGGTGGCGCGCCGCGTCTAGGCTGACTCGCCGCTTTCCTCAACTCCCCCATTCAGCACATCGTCCGGGTCCTGATAGCCGCCAGTGCCGCGCGCCAACCCTGCGCTTTCCGCCAGCGAGTCCAGGTAGTAGATCATGTCTGCGCCGGGGCACTCGCTCCAATCGTTGAACTCCGCGTGCCCGGCGAGATGCGTCAGCTCCAGCCGCAGCGCGAGCCAGTTGATCAGGCGCGTCCCAGCCTCAAGCTGCTCCGGGGTAGGGGATTGTTCCTGGAAGTTGCCGAAAAAGACGACGCCCACGCTGCCGGTGTTGTAGCCCGCGACGTGCGTGCCCCGCGCGCGCAACGACCGCCCCTCGAACACCGCGCCGCTGCGCCCCACGCCGAAGTGATAGCCGACATCCGCCCAGCGACGCTTGTCCATGTGCTCGGCCTGGATTTCGCGCATCGTCATCACGTCGTCTTCCTCGTACAGGACCGAGTGATGGACGACGACCGTCCGGTACACGTCGCGCAAGTCACCGGGATAGTCGAGCCAGCCCTCGGTGTTTTCAGGAGCAGCGAAGCCGGTTTCGTTGGGCGCGCTGTGATCCGGCTCGCGCGCGCCCCAATCGGCGCGTGCCACGATCGGCGGGCGGTCGATCCGCTTGATCTGCGCGGGCCGCGCCGGGGTGGCCGGAGGCGCGGGCGGCGTTCCTTCCGGCGCGGCGCGGCGCCCGGAGTTCAGCAGGAGGTATAGCACACCCCCGGCGCCGGAGACGCCGATTGTCGCCACGCTGACGCTCATCAGCGCCAGCAGCTCGCGTCGAGTAAGTCGAATCATGATGCGACGATGCTTGTCTTTACTCTGCTTGCCGGGATCATAACAGCGAATCAAGGACACCCACAAGGTTCTATGCGGGATTTGAAACACATTTTGACTCGCGTGGCTTTACCTCAAACGCTTGTTTTTCTGGTATAACAATGCTAGGCTTGTACACTCATTCACATTCCGAAAAGAATTGACATCTGAGCCACGCACGAAAGGAGGGAGATGGCCCAGGAGCGCACCTGCGCCCACCGCAGGAGACTGCTGGCGCCGTCGCGGTGATCCTGATGGGCAGCATGAGGAACATCCCCGATATTGTGGTAGGCCGGCTCCCGATCTATTTGCGTGCGCTGGACAGGCTGATCCTGGAACGGCGCGAATATACCTCGTCGCACGAGCTGGGCGAGCGGCTTGGCATCAGCTCGGCGCAGATACGCAAGGACCTCTCGCACTTCGGCGAATTCGGCAAGCAGGGCACCGGGTACAACGTCGCTTACCTGTTTGATCAGATTCGGCAGATTCTGCACGTCGATCGCGAGTGGCCGATAGCCGTCATCGGCGCGGGGGACCTGGGGCGCGCGCTGGTGCACTACCGGGGCTTCGTGCCGCGCGGCTTTCGCGTCGTGTGCGTCTTCGACGCCGACCCGGAGAGGATCGGCGAAGAGATCGCCGGGCTGACGGTCCAGCCGATGACCGGGTTGAGCGAAGCCATTGCGGCTCACCGCGTGCAGGTCGCGATGATCTCGGTCCCGCTAGAGGCGGCGCAGGAAGTCGCCAACCAGCTTGTCGAGGCCGGGGTCAAGGCGATCCTCAACTACGCGCCGATCACGATCTCGGTGCCGGAAGGCGTGCAGGTCCAGTACATCGACCCGGTGGTCCACCTGCAACACATGACGTTCTACCTGAAGTAGACTCGAAGCGGGCCGCGCGGGCCGGACGCCGTGCGGCGCGAAGGAGCGCCAGACCATGTTCGAAGATACGACCCTGGCTTTCATCGGCAGCGGCAATATGGGCGAGGCCATGATCCAGGGGCTGCTCAAGAACCACCTGGTTGGCGCCAGCCAGATCATCGCCGCCGATCCGCACGAAGCGCGTGTGGACGAGCTGCGCGCGCGTTATGGCGTGCGCGGCACGACCAACAACCTCGAAGCGGCGACGCAGGCGGACATCCTGGTGCTGTCGGTCAAGCCGCAGGTTATGGAGCGCGTGCTGCCGGAGGTTCGCGGCGGCGCGCGGACCTGCTCGCTGGTGTTGAGCATCGTCGCGGGCGCGCCGATCCGCCTGATTGCCGATGGGCTGGCGAACGCTTCGGTGGTGCGCGTGATGCCCAACACCCCGGCGCGTATCGGCCAGGGAATCAGCGTGTGGACCGCGACGCACGAAGTCCCGCCCGCGCAGCGCGAGCAGGCCCGCCTGCTGCTGACCGCGCTCGGCAAAGAAATCTACGTGGACGACGAGGATTATCTCGACATGGCGACCGCGCTCAGCGGCACCGGCCCGGCGTATATCTTCCTGTTCATGGAGGCGATGGTCGACGCCGGGGTGCACATGGGCTTTTCGCGCGCGGTCGCGCAGGAGCTGGTGATCCAGACCATGCGCGGCTCGGTGGAGTACGCGGCGCAGTCGGGCGAGCATCCCGCCGTGCTGCGCAACCAAGTCACCAGCCCGGGCGGCACGTCCGCCGAGGCGTTGTACCAGCTTGAAAAAGGTGGCCTGCGGACGGTCATTTCGCGGGGAATCTGGGCGGCGTACCAGCGCAGCGTCAGCCTGGGCGGCGGGCGCAAGGTCTCGCGCCTGGCCGGGCGCCACCCGGAGAATCAGGACACCCCCGACGAGGGCGATTGAGCGGACGCGCAGCGGCGCGCATCACGGCGCGAATAAGTTCATCGTTTTTTGATTTTTTCCTTCAGGTGCTCTATTCTTAACGCGCCTGCACGCGGGCGAAAAAACCGGCGCTGTGCCCGGCGCGCAGCCTCTTTAGCATCGGGGATCAACCGCCTTCAGGGCGAGCTATTCAGCACACGAGTCCACAGTCACGATTTGGCACACAACACCCGTTTTGCACCCCTTTTTCCCAGGCCGCGAGGAGACCAGAATCAATGGCGGAAGTGACCAGCGATATTACCAGGGGTCTGCTGGAGCAGATCGCAAGCTTTGAGCGCGAGCGCCGCGCCGTCGACGTGGGGACCGTCGTCGAGGTGGGGGATGGGATCGCGCGCGTCGTCGGGCTGGAGAGCGTGCGCGCTCAGGAGCTTGTCGAGTTTCAGAATGGCGTCCTGGGAATGGCGTTCAACCTCGAAGTGGACAACGTCGGCGTCATCATCATGGGCGAGTACACCGGGATCAACGAGGGCGACGAAGTGCGCGGCACGGGCCGCGTCGCGTCCGTCCCGGTCGGCGACGGCCTCGTCGGGCGCGTGGTGGACGCGCTGGGCCGCCCGGTCGACGGCAAGGGGCCGATCAAGGCCGACAAGACGCTGCCCGTCGAGCGCGTCGCCCCCGGCGTGATCGAGCGCCAGAACGTCACGCGCCCGGTGCAGACGGGGATCCGCGCGATTGACGCGATGTTTCCGATCGGGCGCGGCCAGCGCGAGCTGATCATCGGCGACCGCCAGACCGGCAAGACCGCGATCGCGCTCGACGCCATTATCAACCAGAAGGGTCAGAACCTGACCTGCATCTACGTCGCGATCGGTCAGAAGCGCGCGCAGGTCGCCCGCGTCGTCGCGACGCTCGAAGAATACGGCGCGATGGAGCACACAATCGTCGTCGTCGCGTCGGCCTCGGACCCGGCGGCGCTCCAGTACATCGCGCCCTACGCGGGCACGGCGATGGGCGAGCACTTCATGGAATCGGGCCGCGACGCGCTGATCATCTACGATGACCTGTCGAAGCACGCCTGGGCGTACCGCCAAGTCTCGCTGCTGATGCGCCGCCCGCCGGGGCGCGAGGCGTATCCGGGCGACGTGTTCTATTTGCACAGCCGCCTGCTGGAGCGCTCGGCGCAGCTTTCGGCGGAGCGCGGCGGCGGCAGCCTGACCGGCCTGCCGATCATCGAGACGCTGCTCGGCGACGTGTCGGCCTATATTCCGACTAACGTCATCTCGATCACCGACGGGCAGATTTACCTTGAGACCGATCTGTTCTATTCCGGCGTGCGCCCGGCGATCAACACCGGCCTGAGCGTCAGCCGCGTCGGGGGCGACGCGCAGCGCCCGATCATGAAGCGCGTGGCGGGCCGCCTCAAGCTCGATATGGCGCAGTTCCGCAGCCTGGCGGCGTTCGCGCAGTTCGGCTCCGACCTGGACCGCGCCACGCAGCAGCAGCTTGACCGGGGTATGCGCCTGCAAGAAATCCTCAAGCAGCCGCAGTATCGCCCGACCGCTTTGCGCGACCAGGTGGCGCTGCTGTTCGCCGGGACGCGCGGCAAGCTGGACCATGTGCCGGTGCCGCTGGTCAAAGAGTGGGAAGATCGCTTCCTCAACTACTTCCACAGCCATTACCCTGACTTCGACCAGATGCTTGAGGCGGCGGGGTACAAGCTGACGGAAGAGATCGAGGCGCAGATCGAGCAGGCGATCAGCGGCTTCAACGCGGTGTGGGAAGAACTCCGCGAGTCGGTGGCCTGACGGCGGCCCAGGGATATTGTGAGCCGGACCGAAACACCTACCGGGAGAGAGTAGCCGATGCCCACCACACGCGAGATCAAGCGCCGCATCACCTCGGTCAAAAACATTAACCAGGTGACTCGCGCGCTGGAAGCGGTGTCCGCGTCTTACGTGCGCCGCGCTCAGAACGCCGTGCTCGCCAGCCGGCCCTATGCCCAGTACGCCTACGACGTGCTGGTGAACGTCGCCGCGCAGAGCAAAGGCGACCCGCTGCACCCGCTGCTGTATGTCCACGAGCCGGTCGAGCGGATCGGCATCCTGCTGATCACCGGCGATCGCGGGCTGGCGGGCGCGTATAACGCCAACGTCATCCGGCGCGCGCTGCGCTTCGCCGAATACTACCAGCGCCCGGTGCACTGGGTGACGGTCGGGCGCAAAGGCCGCGACGCGGTCCGCCGCTGGATTGCGCGACTGGAGCGCGACGAGACCGCTCCGGCGGCGCTCAAGCAGCAGGAGATCGTGGCGGAGTTCTCGTTTCTACCGGCGGACCCGGACCTCAACGACGTGGCGGAGATCGCCAAGATCGTCTTCGACGAGTTCTTGAAGGTGCCGGTGCACGAATTTTTCATCGCCTACACCCATTTTATCAACACGGTCACGCAACAACCGCGCGTGCTGCCCCTGCTGCCGCTGCGCCCCTTTGAGATGCACGACAAGCAGATCATCGACCTGGTCCAGCCCGATCCGCAGGTGCGCAGCCGGGCGCGAGACTACATCTACGAGCCGGACGCGGCGGCGATTCTGGAAGAAGTCATCCCACGCCTGACGCAGCTTCAGATTCTGCAGGCGACGCGCGAGAGCCTGTCGAGCGAGCACAGCGCGCGCATGGTCGCCATGCGTAACGCCTCGGAAAGCGCCGAGGCGCTGTCGGACGCGCTTCAGCTGGAGTACAACAAAGCGCGCCAGCTGGTCATCACAAACGAGATTCTGGACATCATCGGCGGCGTCGAGGCGCTGTCGGACAAGGGATAACCGGCCACCAACCCCCGGGAGGACACAGACAGGACTATGGCGACACAGGTCAAGCACGAAATTCAGGGCGCAGTCTCGCAGATTCTGGGTGGCGTGGTGGACGTGGCGTTTCCGCCGGACTCGCCCCTGCCGGACATCTTCGACGCGATTCGCGTGCCGCGCAGCGGCAAGGACGATCTGATTCTCGAAGTCCAGCAGCACCTCGGCGACAACCGCGTGCGCTGCGTGGCGATGGACGCGACCGACGGCCTCCAGCGCGGCGTGAGCGCGTATGCGACCGGCGCGCCGATCCGCGTCCCGGTTGGCGAGGCGGTGCTGGGCCGCATCTTCAACGTGCTCGGCCAGCCGATCGACGGCAAGGGCCAGGTGGACGCCGCGACCTACTACCCGATCCACCGCACCGCGCCGCCGTTTGACGAGCAGGCGACCTCGGTCGAGATGTTTGAGACGGGCATCAAGGTCATCGACCTGATCGCGCCGTTCCGCCGGGGCGGCAAGTCCGGCATCTTCGGCGGAGCGGGCACCGGCAAAACCGTGATCATCATGGAGCTGATCCGCTCGATCGCGAAGGAGCACGCTGGGTTTTCCGTGTTCGCGGGGGTTGGCGAGCGGACGCGCGAAGGCACGCAGCTATACGGTGAGATGCAGGAGAGCGGCGTGCTGGGCCAGACCGCGATGGTTTTCGGCCAGATGAACGAGCCGCCGGGCGTGCGCCTGCGCGTGGCGCTGAGCGGCCTGGCGATGGCCGAGTACTTCCGCGACGAAGGCCGCGACGTGCTGCTGTTCATCGACAACATCTTCCGCTTCTCGCTCAGCGGCTCAGAAGTCTCGGCGCTGCTGGGCCGCATGCCCTCGGCGGTCGGCTACCAGCCCACGCTGGCGCAGGAGATGGGCGACCTTCAGGAGCGCATCACCTCCACCACGACCGGCTCGATCACCTCGCTCCAGGCGGTGTACGTCCCGGCGGACGACTACTCCGATCCCGCGCCGGTGGCCGTTTTCGCGCACCTTGACGGGACGGTCGCGCTCGACCGCTCGATCGCGGAAAAGGCGATCTTCCCGGCGGTGGACCCGCTCGCCAGCACCAGCCGCGTGCTCGATCCGCTGGTCGTCGGCGAGGAGCATTACCGCACCGCGCGCGAGGTCCAGCAGGTGCTTCAACGCTACCAGGACCTGCAAGACATCATCGCGATCCTGGGCGTGGACGAGCTATCCGAAGAAGATAAGCAGGTCGTCGCCCGCGCGCGCCGCATCGAGTTCTTCCTCAGCCAGCCGATGTTCGTGGCCGAGCAGTTCACCGGGCGCGAGGGCCGCTACGTCCCGATCCCGGAGACGGTGCGCGGCTTTCGCATGATCCTTGACGGCGAGGTGGACAAGATTCCGGAGCAGCTTTTCTACATGGCGGGCACGATCGACGAGGTGCTGGAACGCTACCGCGAGTCCGAGGACTTCGCGGGTTAGCGCCGCGCGCCTGAGGAGCCATAGCCAATGCCGATCGAAGTTGAAGTAGTCTCCCCGGTCCGCCAGCTTTACCACACCGAGAAGGCGGACATGGTGATCGTGCCGGGCAGCGAAGGCGAGATGGGCGTGCTGCCCAATCACGCGCCGCTGCTGACGACCATGTCGTTTGGCGAGCTGCGCATCGTGGAAGGTGAAGACATTATCAGCTTCGTGATCTACGGCGGCATCGTCGAGGTCCGCCCTGATCGCGTGACCGTGCTGGCGGACGACGCCGAGTCCGTGGTGGATATCGATCTGGAGCAGGTCGAGGCGGCGCGGGCGCGGGCGCGCGATCTGATGCAGGCTGCTCCGAATGACGCGGCGCGCCACGCGATCGCGCAGGAGCTACGCCGGGCCGAGATCGCGGCGCGGGTTAGCAGCCGGGCGATCACGCGGCGCGGCGGGATCCGCAGCCTGGAAGAAGACGAAACACCCTAGACCGCCCCGGCTCGTCAACGAACGGTCTATTGCCGCTTGTACGAATTCGCGCTAGGATTTTACCCTGGCGCGAGTTTGTTTCTCTGGTGCGCCGCGATGATCCGGGGGATCGAACGCCGCTGGCACCGGGCGCCCCCGTTACGGGAAGGCGTTTCAGTATGGGCATGTTTTCGCGCAAACTCGGCGTTGATCTCGGCACGACCAACGTCATGATTTATGCCGGCGGCCAGATCGTGCTGCAAGAACCCTCGATGGTGGCGCTGACCATCGAAGAAGAGCGCGTGGTCGCGGTCGGGCAGGAAGCCCGCGATATGTACGGGCGGCACCCGGAGCATATCGAAGTGCTGCGCCCGCTGCGCGACGGGGTGATCGCCGACTACGAAGTGACCGAGGCGATGCTGCGCTACTTCTTCCGCAAGGTCAGCAGCCGGATGCGCTTTCGCGGGCCGGAAGTGATGCTCAGCGTGCCGTATGGCGTGACCAGCGTCGAGAAACGCGCCGTGCATGAGGCCGCCGTCCGCGCCGGGGCGCGCGAAGCGTACCTGCTGCCGGAGCCGCTGCTGGCGGCGCTCGGCGCCGGGCTGCCGATCAGCACACCCGCCGGAAACATGGTCTTCAACCTGGGCGGCGGCGCGAGCGAAGCGGCTGTCCTGGCGATGAACGGCATTGTCGTGGCGGAGAGCGTGCGGATGGGCGGGATGCGCCTGGACGACGCGATCATCAACTACATCCGGCGCAAATACAGCCTGGTGATTGGCGACCCAACCGCCGAGTCGATCAAGATTCAGATCGGCGCGGCGGTGGATATGCCCGAAGAACTCAGTATGGAGATTCAGGGCCGCGACCAGGTCGGCGGGCTGCCGCGCACGATTACGATTACGACCAGCGAGGTCGTCGAGGCGATCGAGGAGCCGCTGACCGCGATCGTCGCCGCCGCGAAGGGTGTGCTGGAAAAGACGCCGCCGGAGCTGGCCTCGGACATCATTGATCGCGGCGTGGTGCTGACCGGGGGTGGGGCGCTGTTACGCGGGATGGACCAGTTCATCACCCAGCGCGTCGGCGTGCCGGCCTATCGCGCCGAGGATCCGCTGGTCACGACGGCGGTGGGCGCCGGGCGCGCGATCGAGGACCTGGCCTTCATGCGCCGCACGATGCAGGGGCTGTAGGCCGGACGTTCCCTGCGGCGTATCCATCCTGTTTTCCGCAATTGATGCTCCTACGCGCCTTCGGGCGCGTTGCGATTCGGGCGCTCTTGAGGCTGTGATGCACTTCGTGGTCTAGTGTCCAGGCCATCCCCCCATCCTTCCGACCTGCGGTCGGCTTTCCTTCCCCCAGAACGAGGGAAGGAAAAGAGCGGGACGGACTCCCCTTCCCTCATTTTGGGGGTAAAGGGCCGGGGGATGGGGGGCTTTTCCCGGACGCAAGTTCACAACACGCTCTAGCCTGCCATCAGGATGCGCGGGCGCAGGCCCGGCGCCAGCGGGTTGAACACTGCGAGGTGGTCCTGCAAGATCTCGCGGAGCTGGACGCGTGAGTCAAACGATACGGCGCTCAGGTCGATATCCGGCACGTAGCCGCGCTGCGGCATCAGCTCGTAGTCGGTCGCGGCGATGCGGTACGTCGCGCTGCGCTCGACCGGGCGGCCCATGATCCGCACGTCGGACACGCGCTTGCCGGCCGGCGCGGCGTGGTCGAGCCGGTAGCTCAGGCCGGAGACCTGGATCACGCCGACCGCATTGCCGCGCAGCGCGTGCGGCGCCTGCTCCCAGACATCGGGCGCAGCGCCGAACTCCAGCGCGCGTAGTATCTGCGCCCCGGTCAGGCAGGCGGACCCGGCGCTGGCGGGAGATTGGCAGGCGCGGATCAGGTCGCCGAGCGACACCGGCCCGGCGGGCAGGCCGCTGTACAGGTGGCCGGTGATGCACAGCGCGGCGTCGGCCTCAAAGCGCACGCGCAGCGCGTCGGCTAGAAGCTGTCCCATACCGCAGGCGCGATCGCTGGCGAGGTCTACCGCGTCGTTCAAGTATCCGACCGTCTCGCGCACGGCGCGGCCCGCCTCGGACTGGATGCGCCGCCACTCGTACACCACCTCAGGCGCTTCGGGGCCGTCTTCCGGCACGTGGATGAGCTGGCCGAACCAGTGCGCCACGCGCCCGTGACCGTCGAGCGTCAGGTCCAGCCGCCCAAGATGCCGCCCGAAGTGCCCCGCGTGACAGATGGGCACGCCGCCGATCTCGGTCGGGTAGTCGAGCAGCGTGTGCGAGTGCCCGCCGATCACGAAGCTGAGGTCCGGCACGGCCCGGACAAGCTGCACGTCGAGATCGTAGCCGAGATGCGACACCACGCCGACGACCTCGCAGCCCTGCGCGCGCAGCGTGTGCGCATAGCGCCAGGCTACGTCCAGCACGTCCGGCATCTTGACCGGGTAGAAGCGCTCGTAGAGGCCGTTCATCTGGCTGGTGAGGCCGAGCAGGCCGACGCGCACCGGGCCACACGGGATGATCAAAGTCGGGCTGGTGCCGGGCACCGGCGTCGGATGCACGTCACGCGTCAGCATGTTGGCGCAGACCAGCGGCAGCCCGCTGCTCTTGGCGATCGCCGACAGCACCTGCGGGCCGTAGGTCAAGGCCGCGCCATTGCCGACCGCGCTGGCGTTATAGCCCGCCGCCTTCAGCAGGCGGAACATCGCCGCGCCCTTCGTCAGCTCGCTTTCGAGCAACTGGCGCTCTTCCACGTCGCCCGCGTCAAGCAGCAGCACGTGACGGCCCACTGCCGTCAGCTCATAGCGGTGAATCTGCGCGAGGTAGGCCGCGCGGGTCAGGCGCTCGACGCGCCCGTGAATGTCGCCGGTGTATAGAATCGTGATCTGCGTCATGGCCGCTGCGTTGCTGCTCCATAAAGGGCCATCCCGTCTCCCAACGCGCAGTATAGCATAGGCTGTTGGGCGCGAGAAATCAGCCGGAAAACGGGCTGGTACGCGTTAAAAGTATGATAGAAATTCAGTGGTTGGTTGTCGGGGCGCGGGGCGCCTCCTTATAATCCCTCTTGAAGCCGCGCTGCGTTGTCCCTTGCGGCGCGCTCACCCATGCACCGCGCGCCGTGATGTGATCAGCTATGGTGTTACACAAGGAGCAAGAGAATGGCGAACAAGTATGAGCTTCCCCCGCTGCCATACGCGTATGACGCGCTGGAGCCGCACATCGACGAGCAGACGATGCGCCTGCACCACGACAAGCACCATCTCAGCTATGTGAACGGGCTGAACGCCGCGCTCGAAAAGCTGGCCGCGGCCCGCGAGGCCGGTGATTTCGCGCTGGTCAAGCACTGGTCGCGCGAGGCGGCTTTCCACGGCTCCGGCCATTTCCTGCACAGCATCTTCTGGCCGAACATGGCCCCGGCGGGCAGCGGCCCGAGCGAGCCGTCCGGCGATCTCGGCGCGCAGATCGCAAAGGATTTCGGCAGCTTCGACGCTTTCAAGGCGCACTTCACCGCCGCCGCCGGCGCGGTCGAGGGGAGCGGCTGGGCGCTGCTGGTCTGGGAGCCGAACGCCGGGCAGCTTGAGGTGCTGACCTCCGAGAAGCACCAGAACCTGACGCAGTGGGGCGTGGTGCCGCTGCTGGTGCTCGACGTGTGGGAGCACGCCTATTACCTGAAGTATCAGAACAATCGCGGCGCGTATGTTAACGCCTGGTGGAACGTGGTCAACTGGGCGGACGTGGCCGAGCGTTTCGCGGCGGCGCGCGGCTAGATTTTACGCGTCCGATCTGATTGCCAGCAGGCCCCTCGCGCGGCGACGGGGCCTGTTTTCGTTTCCGTGTGATTTCATTGATTATTCATAAACTTTGATTTGGCGTTTTGGGCGATGTGATCTATGATGTGGGCGATGTGGCGGGCAGGCGGGGCGCTGTGCCTAACGTCACGCGCTCTAGCGTGTATTCGTCACATGGAAAACAATCGAGAATCACGTATAGTTGGCGTGTAGGGCGCAAGCCCTGCATTTCCTTTTGTACAACTGCGAGGAGCACCCCATGACCCATATCATCACCAGCCTCTGCCTGCGCGACGGCGCTTGCGTCGAAGTGTGCCCGGTCGACTGCATCGTGCCCGGCCAGCCGGAATCCGAGTGGCCGTGGTACTACATCGATCCTGACACCTGCATCGACTGCGGCGCGTGCGTGCCGGAGTGCCCGTTCGAAGCGATCTTCGTCGAGGACGAAGTCCCGGCGGCTTACGAGATGGCGGCAGGGCAGGAGCGTTACCCGGCGGGCGGGCCGCGCTACGCGGCGAGCGGCGGCGAAGTGGTGGACCTGACCGCCGACATCCAGCCGAACTACGATTTCTTCCAGTCCGGGCCGGGCTACGACGCGGCCTGATCGAACGCGGCGCACCAGCGCAGCACCTCGCATCGTGTATGCCCAGACGGGGATGGTCTCGCTGACCATCCCCGTTTTTGGATCGGAATGATGACCGGCGCGACCGGGAGCGCCGGCTCGCTTACTCGGCGACGGGCAGGCCAAGCGCCGGCGTCGGGTCGATCAGCACGCCGTTCTGATAGATCATGTAGTGCAGCGCGGGCTGCTGCGCCGGGTTCCAGCGCCCGACCACCTGGCCGCGCATCACCACGTCGCCATCCTCGACCAGCCATTCCTGCACGCCGGAGATGACGACCGTGCTGTCCGCCGCCTCGTTGGTGATCTGGATGCGCGTGCCATAGACCTCGGTCCAGCGGCTGACGTTCACCACGCCGTCCAGCGTGGACACCACGTCGAGCGTTTCGGCGGCGCCGGGCGTCACGCCGATCTCGACGGCTGGCTCGGCCAGGGCGCCCGCCTGCGCGCGCTCGAACGGGGTCACGATCCGCGCGTCGGGGTGGGTGACGGGCGAGCCGGCAGGCTGCGCGAAGGGCACGGCCGGCGTGGGGCGGGACTGCCACGCCAGACCGAACAGCGTTTGCAGGTGCTCGGCGGCGTTGATCGAGGCGGGCTGGTCCCACAGCGTGTCGCGCGGGCCGATCGCCAGGTGCAGGTGCGGCTCGATGAACTGCGCTGTGCCACCGGTGTTGCCGATGCGCCCCAGCGGCTGCCCGGCTTCGACGCGCGCGCCGTCCGGCGCCCACAGCTCGGACATGTGCCCGTAGTAATAGTCGATGCCGTCGTCGCCTTGCAGCACGTAGCCCAGCCCGCCGATGTTGCCGCTGTGGTGCAGCGCCGTGCCGGATGTGATCGCGACCAGTGGGGCGCGGGTGGCCGCCTCGAACTGGGCGCGTGTCAGCCCGAAGCGCGCTTCCAGGTCGGCGGCGTTCGTCCCGTCCCAGTGATAGTGCGTCCAGCGATAGGTGGCCGGGTCTCCTGCAATCGGGAAGGCGTACACGCCGGACGAGTCGAACACGACGCCTGTCACAGTTGGGACGGGAGTAGGCACGGCGGTCGGCGGCAGGGTTGCAGCGGGGATGGTCGGGATAGTCGGCGGGGCGATCAGCGTGGCGGCGAGGCCGGTAGCATCGGCGGCTGAGGGAGCGCCCGCCAGATCGCCGCGCATATCGAGCGCGACGCGCAACCCGATCACGCTCGACGCGCAGAAGACCAGCGCCGCGACCGCCGCCAGAATCGACGCGTAGGGGCGGGAACGCAGCAGGGGCCAGACGCGCTGTGCCCCTGCGTGGCGGATCGACTGGCCCCACCCGGCGAAAGGCCGCCGGCGTGGGCGCCGGACGTGCTTACTCACTCGATTTTGGCGCCTCGGATGCTGTGGCCTGCGGACGCCCGTTGCCCGGCTCCTTGACGCCGTTCATGACGCCCGGAAGCTGGCTGATGGCTTCGGTCAGGTTCATGCCGGTCAGCGCCTCGACCGTGGCCGGGACCTGGGCGATGATCGCGGCGATGTCGCCGCTGATCTTCGACGCGCCCGCGCCCGCCCCGTCGCCGTTGCTGATCACCACGATCCGGTCGGTCTGCGCCAGCGGGCTGGCGACCGCCTCGGCGACCGAGGGCAGCGCCTCGATCAACTGCTGGATCAGCGCGGCCTGGTTGTAGTTCTGCCAGGCGGCGGCCTTCTGCTTCATCGCTTCGGCTTCGGCCAGACCCTTCGCGCGGATGGCGTCGGCCTCAGCCTCACCCCGGAGGCGGATCGCCTCGGCCTCACCGGTGGCGTGCGCCTCGATCGAGAAGCGGTCGGCGTCGGCCAGCGTGCGGATGCGGAACTGCTCCGCCTCGGCGGGCTTGCGGATGGTCGCTTCCAGCTCGCGCTCGCGCCGCAGGGCTTCCTGCTCCTGCACCAGGATTTGCTTCTGGCGCTCGACGACCTGGATCTGAATTTCCTCGGCGCGCACCTTCTGGTTGGTGATGTTCGTCTGGAGCGTTCCGGCCAGGTCGGCCTCGGCGCGCTGGCGGTTCACCTCGGCGTCGTAGGCGGCCTGCTGGAGCGCGTAGTCACGCTTGGCCTCGGCCTCGCGGGTGAGGGCGAGCTGCTCTGCGATGGTGGCGTCGCGCTTCACTTCGGCGATGCGCGGGCGGCCCAGCGCTTCAAGGTAGCCCTCTTTGTCGCGCACATCCTTGATGACGAAGCTGTCGATGCCCAGGCCCATGTTCGCCAGGTCGCTGGCGGACACATCCTGCACGCTCTGGGCGAACTTGTCACGCTCGCGGTAGATTTCCTCGACCGTCAGCGTACCGATGATGGCGCGCAGATGGCCCGCCAGCGTCTCGTGCGCGACGTTGCGTATCTCGTCGGTGGACTTCGACAGGAAACGCTCGGCGGCGGTGCGGATCGACACGTCGTCGCTGGCGATCTTGATCTGCGCGACGCCTTCCAGCGTCACCGGGACGCCCTGCTTGGTGTACACGTCGTCGGTCATGACCTCGATCGTCATGATTTCGAGCAGCAGCACGTCCACCCGCTCCAGGATCGGCCAGATGAACGCGCGCCCGCCCTTGACGATACGATACGGCTCGATTTCGCCGGTCGCGGGGTTGCGGCGGCGGCGGCCCGAGATCACCAGGACCTCGTTCGGGCCGACCTTGCGCACGCGCGTGGCCCAGACCGCGACCAGCGTGAAGACAATGAACAGGAACAACAGGATAACGAATGCCCCGACAGCCGGATTCATAGCTCCATGTCCTTTCTAGATGGATCAGGTGATCGACGAGGTGGGCTTTTACGGCGCGTGACCACGGATCAAGCGATGCTCGTGACGTACACGACGCCGCCGACAATCCGCTCGATGCGGACCGGCGTGCCGCGCGGATACGCCTCGCCTTCGGAGGTCGCGCGGGCGGAGTACGTCATGCGGCTGCCTTCGACCACCAGCGCCACCTGGCCGATCCCGGCCGGGGGAATAGGGGTGATGATCTCAGCCGCCATGCCGACCAGGCGCGTCTGGCGCACTTCGCTGCTGACGGTCGGCGACAGAATGTAGACAAAGAACGCTTGCGCGGCGAGGCCCATCACCACGCCGCCGATCAGGGCTGCGATCAGGCTGGCGACCGAGCCTGCGCCGAGCAGCGTCACGGCGATCAGGCCGAAGGCGCCGAAGGCCGAGATGAAGCTCGCGATGGCGAGCATGCTCACGCCGGCAGCCTCGCCCGCCGCGTCGGTGTCCAGGTCGAACGAGGTGTCTACGTCCGCGCCGATGTCCAGGTCGCCGAGCGCGTCGCCGATCCCGTGGAAGAACATCAGAAACAGCGCGTAGATCACGCCGATGAACAGCGCCGCGGCGTAAATCACGTTGAGGATGCTATCTGCGAACAGATCGCCGAAGATGTTTGCGCTTGGGGCGAACATGGCCGTCCCTTCCTCTTTCACTGATTCGGTTGCGCGATGCGGCAACCGCCAACAGCTTCACCCTTATTATAGAACATATGACACACACGGGCAATCGGTCGTGCCGAACATCCCCAAGAATTAGGGCGAAAAGCACCTGTGCATGACCGGTCTGGCGGGTCTGCGGCGCGTGTGCGCGGCGCGCATTCTGGTATAATGCCCCGCAGAGGAGCGTATTATGAGCGAGCCGCGTTCTGCGGGTCGGGTTATCTTGCTGATTCTGGTCGCGCTCGTGCTGGCCGTAGCTGTGCTGGCGAGCGCGGTGCGCCTGCTGCCGCCGCCGCCCGGCCCGCCGACGCCGACCGCGCCTTACATCCTTGACCGGCCGGAGGCGCTGCCGCGCCCAGGGCAATAAGCCGTCCGTCGTTTCACGCACGCGAAGGACACGAATCGCATGGAGATACTGCTCGCGCTGGCCGCCGCTCTGCTGGGACTCGCGCTCGGCGGGGTGCTGAACGCCCTGGCTGACGATCTGCCGATGCGCCGCGCGCCGGGCCGCCCGCACTATCCCGATGGCACGCCGCGCGCGCCGTCGGCCTGGCTCGGAATCACGGCCTTCCTGACCGGCCAGCGCGAGCCGCCGCCCGGCGCGGAGCCGCGTCCCGCGTTTGCGAGCGTCCCCTGGCCTGATGTGGCTGAGACGCCCGCCGCCGGGGAGGCGCCGGATGGCCCCGCGCCGGTCGAGGCCGCGCCGCCGCCTAGCCGCAGGCTAAGCTGGCGCTACCCGCTGGCCGAGATCGCCCTGGGGCTGGCGTTCGGTGCGATGGCGCTGGCCTTCCGCGACGAGCGCAGCCTGCCGATCTGGATGGTGTACGTCGCGGCGCTGCTGCTGGTCACGGTGATCGACATCGAGCACCGGCTGATCCTGTTTGTGGTGATCGTCCCGGCGTCGATCTTCGCGCTGATTGTGGCGGCGGTCGCCCCGCCGGACCCGGATCGCTCGTTCGGCTACTACGCGGTCAGCGGGCTGGTCGGCTTCGCGGTGTATTTCCTGATGTTTCTCGGCGGGATGCTGTTCTCCGCCGCGACACAGCCGGGCGCGATCGCGTTCGGGTTCGGCGACGTGATGCTCGGCACGCTGAGCGCGATCATGCTCGGCTGGCGCGCGTTCATCTTCGCCGCGCTGATCACGGTCTTCGCCGGGGCAGTGGGCGCGCTGCTGTATATCGCCGCGCTCCAGGTGATGCGCCGCCGCCATCGCTGGTTCACTCCGCTGCCCTATGGCCCGTACATCGTGATCGGCACGCTGATCATGCTGCTATTCCGCGAGCAGGTTCAAGACGTGCTGATGAACGGGTTCTAACGGGCAGCCAGCGGCCCGAAATCCCCCAACTCACCTACGCGCTCATTCGCCAGATCGCCCATGTGCCCGGCCCTATCCTGTTGTATGGTGGTGCATGATAGACGGTCCGACCTGGAGCGGTATGGTCAAGCGGACGGGACAGCGATGGAGAGCAGGTCATGGCGAGCAGCGATAAAAAACCACAGAGACCGGCAAACGAACCACGATTCTTGCCCAGTCAAGCCGAAGGCGAGCGAGGCGAAGACAAACGTGTGGAGCATCTTCGGACGCCCAATAAGGCGGAAGGTAAGCCGGAAGATGTTGAAGAAACGCTGCGTGATGAGGAAAACGAATCGACCGAGTGATCGCGGCGGACCCCTCGTCTAAACCTCAGTGAAGCCGCTGCGCGCAATGATCCCGCCGCCCAGGCATCCGTCACCGATGTAGACGACCGCGCCCTGGCCGGGTGTGACATCGCGCAGCGGCGCGTCAAACGTCACTTC
This sequence comes from Aggregatilineaceae bacterium, assembly GCA_035325905.1. Taxonomy (GTDB): domain Bacteria; phylum Chloroflexota; class Anaerolineae; order Aggregatilineales; family Aggregatilineaceae; genus DYGX01. The sequence continues at coordinate 27,411 of DAOKYY010000016.1, forward strand.
AAAGCGATCGGCGCCCTGCGGCGTAACCCAGGCGGGCGCCGGCGCTGCTTTATAGCGAATTTTCACCTCGGCGCGGAACGCCTCTGCTGGCGGCTCCCCCGCGATCCAGTTCACCCGGTTCGCGCTCAGCGTGCTGCGGCCCAGCTCGTCGCGCGTGCCGACGACCAGCGCGTTCGACGCCGGGTCGGTCGCCAGGACGTACAGCGGCTCCGGCGCGGCGATGCCTAACCCCTTGCGCTGGCCGATGGTGTAATTCGGCAGGCCAGTGTGCGTGCCGAGCGTGCGCCCGTCGCGCGTGATGATCGGGCCGGGCCGCACGGCCTCCGGCGCGTGCTGCTTCAGAAAGCGGCGGTAATCGCCATCCGACAGGAAGCACAGGTCCTGGCTGTCGTGCTTCTGCGCGACCGGCAGCCCCAGCTCGGCGGCGATGGCGCGCACGCTCGGCTTCTCATAGTCACCAATCGGGAACAGCGCGCGCTGGAGCCTCTCCTGCGTCAGGACGCTCAACACGTAGCTCTGGTCTTTGGCCGGGTCCAAGCCGCGCAGCAGACGCGCGGTGCCGTCCGCGTCGCGCCGGACGCGGGCGTAGTGGCCGGTCGCCAGATAATCCGCGTCGAGCGCCAGCGCGTGATCGAGCAGCCACTCGAAGCGGATGTGACGGTTGCACTCCAGGCAGGGGTTCGGCGTGTCGCCTGCCGCGTAGCGGTCGATGAAGAACTGCACGATCGTCCGGCGGAACACGTCCTGCGTGTCGATCACGTAGAACGGGATGCCGAGCCGGTCCGCGACCCGGCGCGCGTCGGCCATCTGGCCCGGTGTGCAGCAGCGGTTGGCGGCGCGTTCGCCGCCAGTCTCGTCGCAGTCTTCGGACCACAGACGCATCATCATGCCGATCACGTCGTAGCCCTGCTCCACGAGCAGCGCCGCCGCCACCGAGCTATCCACGCCGCCGCTCATGGCGACGACGACACGCGATTTCTTATCCGGCGTCATGGGCCAAAACGCGATCTTCTACGATGCGCGCACCGCGCTTAGCGCGCGCACGCGCTCGACGGCCTGCGGCAGCACTTCGAGGACGGCGTCGATGTCGGCCTCGGTCGTGCTGTGGCCGAGCGTCAGGCGCAGCCCGCCGCGCGTCCACTCCGGCCCGTAGCCGAGCGCCTCAAGCAAAGGCGAGGGCTGCGGGTTGCCGGTCTTGCACGCGCTGCCCGACGAGGCCGCAATGCCGTGCTGATCGAGGACCATCAGCAGCGTGTTGCTCTCGACGTGGCGGAAGACGAAGCTCGCGTGCCCGGCCAGGCGGTCAGTCGGGTGGCCGCTCAGTTGCGCGTCCGGCACGCGGCGCAGCACGCCGTCGATCAGCCGGTCGCGCAGGGCGGTCAGGCGCGCGGTGTTCTCGGCCAGCTCAGCGCGCGCCAGCTCTAGCGCGCGCGCCGTGCCGGCGATGCCCGGCAGGTTGTGCGTCCCGGCGCGGCGGTGATCCTCGTGCTTGGCGCCGGTCTGCGCGCTGAGGTACGGCGCGCCATCTCGCAGAACCAGCACCCCCGCGCCCTTCGGCCCGTAGAACTTGTGCGACGAGAGCGAGAGCAGGTCCACGCCGAGCGCCTGCACGTCGAGCGCGACCTGGCCGCCCGCCTGGACCGCGTCGGTATGCACCAGCGCGCCAGCACGGCGCGCGATGGCCGCCAGCTCGGCGATCGGGTTGTGCGTGCCGACCTCGTTATTGGTGGTGATGATGCTGACGATTGCGACCCCGTCCGCCGGGAGGTTTTGCAGCGCGGCGCGCAGGGCGTCCGGCTCGACGCGCCCGTAATGATCGACCGGAACGACGCGCAGCGCCGCCCCAAGCGTGTCGCGGAGCTGGCGCGCGGTAGCGGTGATGGCCTCGTGCTCGACCGGCGTGGTGATGATCGTGATCGGGCGGCCCTCGACCCGCGCGGCCTGCGCCGGTCCGCGCAGCGCGAGGTTATCGCTCTCCGTGCCGCCGCTGGTGAAGATCACCTCGTGCGGGGCGCAGTTGAGCAACCGCGCCACGGAGTCGCGGGCGGTCTCGAGATCGCGCTCGGCGTCGCGGCCCCAGCGGTGCACCGCCAGCGTGTTTCCGAACGTCTCGCCGAAATAGGGCAGCATCGCGTCCAGCACGCGCGGATCGAGCGGCGTGGTCGCGCTGTGGTCAAGGTAAATCTGGCTCATGAGCATTTCTGCGCTCTCGCTGTTCGGGCCGGTCCGGCCGATTTCTTTGATCGATATGTGCTATATTCGACAGTATTGTACCGCAGGCCGGACACCGTGTCAGGGGGGATGTAATTCGGCTGTCTGCGGCGTGACTTCCCTCGGTAGCGCGTTCAAAGCGTGAGGTTATAATCGCGCGTGGCCGGAGCCGGCTGGCGAACCTCACCTCGCTGCCTGTATTCCAGCGCGCCGCTCTGGCCGGCAGCGCGGCGGCCCATTGCGGCGGGGCCGTCCCGCGTCGTAACTCCACTGCGCTTAGCTTGCGTTACGCTAATCGTCAGATTAGCTTAGTTGTGCCTCCGGGAGCTTGTATGCTTGAATCATTCTTCAAACCAAAGGCTGTCGCCATCATCGGAGCCAGCACGGAACCGGGCAAGCTGGGGTACACCGTGCTCGCCAACGTGATCGAGTCCGGCTACAAAGGCGAGATCTATCCGATCAATCCCAAAGCCAGCGAAATCTACGGGCACAAAGTCTATCCGTCGGTCCTGGATACGCCCCAGGTGCCGGACCTCGCCGTCATGGTGATCCCCTACCAGATCGTGCCGGGCGCGCTGCGCGAGTGCGGCGAGAAGGGCGTTCCGGCGGTGGTGATTATCACAGCCGGGTTCCGCGAGTCCGGCCACGAGGGCATCGAGCGCGAGCGCGAAGTGGTCCAGATCGCCAAAGAGTACGGGATGCGCATCATCGGGCCGAACGTGCTGGGGATTATCGACACGTACACGCCGATCAACGCCACCTTCGCTGCCGGGACGCCGCCGCGCGGCAGCATCGCCTTTATGTCGCAGTCCGGCGCGCTGCAAACCGCGATCCTCGACTGGGCGCTGGCCGAGCAGGACCTGGGGTTCAGCAAATTCGTCAGCCTCGGCAACAAGGCCGATATCAGCGAGAATGACCTGATGCTCGCCTGGGCCGACGACCCGGAGAGCAAAGTGATTCTGTCCTACATCGAGGGCGTGCCGAACGGCAAGGAGTACATCCGCATCGGACGCGAAGTCAGCCGCAAGAAGCCGATCCTGGTGCTGAAAAGCGGCGTGACCGAGGCCGGTTCACGCGCCGTGTCGAGCCACACCGGCTCGCTGGCGGGGTCGGAGCAGGCGTACGATGCCGCGTTTTACCAGGCGGGCGTGCTGCGCATGAGTTCGCTGCAAGAGCTGTTCGACAACGCGCGCGCCTTCGCCTACCAGCCGCTGCTGCAAGGCGACCGCATCGCGATCATCACCAACGCGGGCGGGCCGGGCATCCTGGCGACCGACACGCTGGAGCGCCGGGGGCTGCAACTGGCGCGGCTGGAAGTCGAGACGATTCATAAGCTAGAGGAGTTTCTGCCGGACGCGGCCAGCGCGGCCAACCCGGTAGACGTGCTCGGCGACGCGCGCAGCGACCGCTACGCCAAGGCGATCGAGATCGTCGCGCAGGACCCGAACGTCGATGGGATGCTGTGCATCGTGACGCCCCAGGCCATGACCGAGATCGCGGAGACGGCCAACGCGGTCGGCAAGCTGTCGCAGACGCTCGACAAGCCGATCCTCGGCGTCTTCATGGGCGAGGCGCGCATCAAGCCGGGCGTGGACGTGCTCGCCAGCTACAATATCCCCAACTACAAGTTCCCGGAGCAGGCGGGCGCGGCCTTCGCCGCGATGCGCGATTACCGCGTGCTGCGCGACCGGCCCGACCCCGAATATGTCACATACAACGTCGACCGCGCCACGGTCAAGCAGGTCTTCGAGCAGGTGCGCGCCGAGGGCCGCGTGAGCGTGGGCGAGGCCGAAGCGCGGCGCGTGGCCGAAGCCTACGGCTTGCGCCTGCCGGCTAACGAGCTGGCCGCCACCGCCGACGAAGCGGTCGAAGCCGCCAACAAGATTGGGTATCCGGTCGTGCTGAAGATCGCCAGCCCGGACATTCTGCACAAGACGGATGTGGGCGGCGTCCGGGTCGGGCTGCGCAGCGCGCAGGACGTGCGCGACGCTTTCGACCTGATCGTGTACCGCGCGCAGCGCTACGTGCCGGACGCCCGTATCTGGGGCTGCCTGGTGCAGGAAATGGTCAGCATGGACGGCGTCGAGGTGCTGGTCGGGATGAACCGCGACCCGCAGTTCGGGCCGCTGGTGACGTTCGGCCTGGGCGGCGTGCTGGTCGAGGTGCTGAAGGATGTGACATTCCGCGTGGCGCCGTTCGGAAAACAGGATGCCTACGAGATGCTGGACGAAATCCGCGCGGCGGCGCTGCTGCGCGGCGTGCGCGGGCGCCCGCCGGTCGATAAGGACGCGCTGGCCGAAACGCTGCTGCGCATTAGCCAGATGGTCACTGACTTCCCGGAGATCGTCGAGATGGACATCAACCCGCTGATGGTCTACGAGGAAGGGCGCGGCGCGATCACGCTCGATATGCGGCTGGTGCTCAAGAGCTGAGCGCCGTCGCATGACAGAATGCGCGTCCTGACGTAAGCTATTCAGAGAACGACCGAGCAGAGCTATCGAGCAAAGTGTGCTTCCTTCGCAGCACGTAAACGGAAAAGGGCAACAAGCATGAAAAGTGTGTACGTGACCTCAGTCAGCACCTATTCCGGTAAGACCGCGTTGAGTCTTGGGCTGGGGCTGCGCATGCAGGCTGCCGGCCTGAAGGTCAACTATTTGAAGCCGGTCAGCACGCAGCCGCACGAAGTCGGCGGGCGGGTGATCGACGAGGACGCCGATTTTGTGCGCCGCACCCTGGGGCTGGAGACTCCCCCCTGGGAGCTGTCGCCGGTCGTGATCACCTCGGAGCTGCTGGCCGAAGTGATGGCTGGCACGACGGAGCGCGACTTTCTGGGCGAGATCGAAGAAGCGTATCAGCGGGCCGCCGAAGACCATGACATGCTGATCATGGAGGGCGGCGCGAGTATGCGCGAGGGCTACGCCGTCGGCGTCAACACGATCAACGTGATCGAGCGCCTCAACGTCCCGGCGCTGAGCGTCGTCAGTTTCCACGGCGAGGAATGCATGTCGGGGATGTGTGTGCTCGACGACGCGCTGGCCGCCCAGAAGCGCCTGGGCGACCGCCTGATCGGCGTCGTGATCAACGCCGTCCCACGCGAGGACCTGAACTACATCCGCGACCGCGCCGTGCCGTTCCTCGAAAAGCAGGGCATCAAGGTCTACGGCGTGCTGCCCTACGACCCGTATCTGCGCGCGCTGAGCGTAGGCGAAGTGATCGACCAGCTTAAGGCAAAGGTTCTGACTGGCGCGCACCTGCGCGAGCGGCTGATCGAGCACATGAGCGTCGGCGCGATGTCGGTCGAGGCGGCCATGCCGCGCTTCCGGCGCCTGCTGAACAAGGCCGTGATCACCGGCGGCGACCGCACGGACATTCAGGCGGCGGCGCTCGAAACCTCGACGACCTGCCTGCTGCTGACCGGCAACCTCCAGCCGACCGCGACCATCGTCAAGCGCGCCGAGGAAATGAACGTCGCCGTGCTGCTTGTGCCGGAGAGCACGCTGGAAACCGTCGAGCAGCTTGAAAGTCTGTTTGGCCGCACCAGCCTCGGCCAGCCCGAAAAGCTGGGCCGCTTCCAGGCGATGCTGGCCGAACACCTGCACTATACGGAGCTGACCAAAGACCTCGGCCTCTAGCCACCGGGCTGGATCGGACGAAACGGCGCGCGAAGCCTCGCCGTCTGACCCCTTTCCGAACGCCGGCAGGGATCAGACACGGGGCTTTGTGGGGGCTATGCCCACCCGGCGCGCTGAACGCTGCGTCACGGAACAGAATTGCTCTGCATCCCAATTTGAGGAGAGACAACGATGTCAATTATCGAGAATGTCATCGGGCGCGAAGTGCTGGACTCGCGCGGGAACCCGACCGTCGAAGTCGAAGTGACCCTGAGCGACGGCTCGTTTGGGCGCGCGATCGTTCCGAGCGGGGCGAGCACCGGCGAGTACGAGGCGGTCGAGCTGCGCGACGACGACAAGAAGCGTTACGGCGGCAAGGGTGTGCTGAAGGCCGTCGGCCACGTCAACGACGAGATCGCCGACGCGCTGCTGGGCTGGGACGCGACCGACCAGATGTCGATCGACAAGCTGCTGATCGATCTGGACGGCACGCCGAACAAGGGCAAGCTGGGCGCGAACGCCATCCTGGGCGCGTCGCTGGCCGTGGCGCACGCCGCCGCGGCGAGCGTCAATCTGCCGCTTTACCGTTACCTCGGCGGCGTCTACGCGCACACGCTGCCCGTGCCGATGATGAACATCCTCAACGGTGGCAAGCATGCCGCCGACAGCACTGACTTTCAGGAGTTCATGGTCATGCCGGTCGGGGCGGAAACCTTCGCCGAGGCCGTGCGCTGGTCCGCTGAGATCTACCAGAGCCTGAAGAAGGTCCTGTCGGGCAAGGGGTACCGCACCACGGTCGGCGACGAGGGCGGCTTCGCGCCGAGCCTGCCGAGCAACGAAGGCGCGGTTGAAGTGATCCTCGAAGCGATTGAGAAGGCTGGCTACGTCCCCGGCGAGCAGGTCTTCCTGGCGCTCGACCCGGCCGTGAGCGAGATTTACCAGGAGGGCAAGTATGTCCTGGCGAAGGAAGGCCGCGAGCTGACCGGCGAGGAAATGGTCGATTTCTGGGCGGCGTGGGTGGACAAGTACCCGATCATCTCGATTGAAGATGGCCTGGACCAGAACGACTGGGATCACTGGCGCCTGCTCCGCCAGCGCATCGGCGACCGCGTGCAACTGGTCGGCGACGACCTGCTGGTGACGAACCCGGAGCGCGTCCAGAAGGCGATTGACCTCAAGGCGTGCAACTCGCTGCTGTGCAAGGTCAACCAGATCGGCACGCTGACCGAAGCGATCGCCGCCAGCCGCCTGAGCCAGACGCACAACTGGACGGTTGTCGTCAGCCACCGCAGCGGCGAGACCGAAGACGCGACCATCGCGGACCTTGTCGTGGCGCTCAACGCCGGGCAGATCAAGACCGGCGCGCCGGCGCGCTCTGACCGCATCGCCAAGTACAACCAGTTGATCCGCATCGAGGAAGAGCTGGGCGAGGTCGCGGTCTACGCGGGCCGCAACGCCTTCCCGAATATCAAGCGCGCGCTATAGACCCGGCGCGATTTGGGCGAGCGATTGAGCACATCGACCAGGCCTGGGACGGGGCAACGCACTCTCCCAGGCCTGTGTTTCGGCGCGAAGAGAAAGGACCGAAGTCGCATGAGCACGATCGATCAGCACAAGCGGACCAAAATCGTCGCTACGATCGGTCCGGCGACGCAGCACCCCGGCATGTTGCGCGCGATGATCCGCGCGGGGATGGACGTGGCGCGGATCAACTTCAGCCACGGCGACCTTGAGACGCACGCCAAGAACATCGCCAACATCCGGCGCCTGGCCGCCGAAGAAAACGCGGTCGTGGCGCTGATGGCGGACCTGCAAGGCCCTAAGCTGCGGTTGGGCAACCTGAGCGTCGAGCCGCTGGAACTGACCGAAGGCGACATCCTGACGTTCACGGCGACCGATCCGCTCGACCCGGAACAGCCGTTTCTGGTGCCGTTTCCGCACGCCGACGTGCTGCGCGATTTCAAGCTCGGCGACCGGATGCTGATCGACGACGGGCAGATCGAGCTTATTGTGCGGTCTAAGACTGGCAGCAACGTGGGTGCCGAGGTGATCATCGGGGGCGCGCTGACCTCGCGCAAGGGCGTGAGCGTGCCCGATACCGCGCTGACGCTATCCTCAATCACGGATGAAGACCGCGAGCATGTCCGGTTCGCGCTGGAGCAGCGCGTGGACTATATCGCGATGTCGTTCGTGCGATCCGCCGACGATCTGCGCGAGCTGCGCTGGCTGGTGCGCCATATGAACGGCGACGCGGCGCTGGTCGCCAAGATCGAGAAAGCCGAGGCGCTCGCCAATTTCGACGCCATCCTGGAGCAGTCCGACGCGATCATGGTGGCGCGTGGCGATCTCGGCGTCGAGACTCCCGCCGAGCGCGTGCCGGTCCACCAGAAGAACATCATCCGGCGCTGCAACGAGGCGGGCAAGCCGGTCATCACGGCGACGCAGATGCTCAACAGCATGATCGACAACCCGCGCCCGACCCGCGCCGAGGCGAGCGACGTAGCAAACGCGATCTTCGACGGCACGGACGCGATCATGCTGTCCGGCGAGACGGCGGTCGGCAAGTATCCGCTTCAGGCGGTCGAGGTGATGGTACGGATCGCCGAGATCGCGGAGGAGTTCATGCGGACCCACCCGGACCCGGACTTCGGGCGGCTGTCGCTTGAGGCGCTGGCGAGCGAGCACCGGCGCAACATTCCGGCGGCAATCAGTCATGTCACCAGCCAGCTCGCGGAAATGCTTGGGGCGCGGCTGATCGTCGCCAGCACGTATTCGGGCTACACCGCGCGGCGCGTCGCGCGCGAGCGCCCCAGCACACCGATTCTGGCGGCGACGCCGAACCAGGTGACGTACAACCGGCTGGCGCTAGTATGGGGCGTGACGCCCATTTTGGTCGAGGAGTTCAAGACCATCGACGAGATGATCCGGGTGGCGGTCGGGCAGGCGCGGGCGCTGACTCTGGTGGACGAGGACGACACGATGGTCATCATCGGCGGCGTTCCCTTTGGCATCGGCGGCCAGACGAACTTCTTAAAAGTGCTGCGTGTAGGCGACATGGACAGCGCCTAGGCGTCATGTCGACCTTCTTTGAAATCGCGTACAATATCATCGCGCCGATCTTCCTTGTGGTCGGCGCGGCGGTTTTGCTCGACCGGTGGCTGCACATCGACCCTCGCCCGCTGTCGCAAATTGTCATCTACCTGTTCACCCCCTTCCTGGTGCTCGACGGCATTGCGAAGTCCAGCCTGACCGGCGCTGAAACCGGCCAGATCATCGGGGTCGCGCTGGGCATCTCGGCGCTGATGGCGCTGGCGGGCTGGACGGTCGCGCGCGCAGCAGGGTTGGACCGGCGGCTGATCGCCGTCTTTGTGCTGAGCGTGACGCTCATCAACGCGGGGAACTACGGCGTCCCACTTAACCACTTCGCGTTCGGGGCGGAGGGCGAGGCGCGCGCCATGATCTTCTTCGTGGTCACGGTCGCGTTCTCAAACACGTTCGGCGTCTTCCTGGCATCGAGCGGCACCGTCTCGACGCGGCGCGCGTTGCGCAACATGCTGAGCGTGCCCCTGCCTTACGCGGTGATCGTGGGCTTCGCCCTGAACGGGCTGGATCTCACGCTCCCGACGCCCGTGGCGCGGGCGACGACGGTGCTGGCGCAGGCGTCCGTCCCCGCGATGCTGACGGTGCTGGGCTTCCAATTGTCGCGCGCGTCGCTGCGCGTGCGCGATCTGCGGCCGGTTCTGCTCGCGGTCGGGATGCGGCTGGCGCTTGCCCCGGTGATCGCGCTGCCGCTGGTGGCGCTGCTCGACATGAGCGGCGTGGGGCGGCAGGTGGCGCTGGTGCAATCGGCGATGCCGACGGCGGTGGTGGGCGGCGTGCTGGCGACGGAGTTCGGCGGGCCGGAGGATGCGGAGTTTATCACGTCCGTGATCCTGATCAGCACGCTGCTGAGCACGGTCTCGCTTAGCGTGCTGCTCTCGCTGGTGATGTAGCGGCGAATGCCCCTCGCTTACGGCGCGCCGGTCACGCCCCACAGTCGCAGCGCGCTGCCCGACGGATCGGTCGTGAGAATCGCCAGCGCCGCGCCGCCATCTGCGAACAGCAGGCCGGTGATCGCGCCATCTCCGGCGCGTGGCAGCTTGACGGCGCCCAGCCGCGCCTGCCGCGACACATCCCACAGGCCCAGCGCCGTCGCGTCGTTCTGATCGCCACCCACGACCAGCAGCCTGCCCGCTGGTGCGAACGCTAATGCGCGCACCGGGGTGTCGCCGTCGTCGAGCGTGATCCCGCCGCCCGCCGCGCTGTCCCACAGGCGGATCGACCCATCCTCCCCGGCGGAGGCGATCAGCGCGGCGTCAGGGCTGAAGGCCACCTCCCACACCGGGCCGCTGTGCCCTTCGAGGACTGCGATCGGCGTCCGGCTGACGAGGTCCCACAGGCGCACGGTCTGATCGTCCGCGCCTGATGCCAGCAGCGTCCCGTCCGGGCTGAAGGCGAGAGCGCGCACCGGGCCGCTGTGCCCCTCCAGCCGCCCGATCGGACCGGGCGATGCCAGGTCCCAGAGCAGGATCGCGGCGGGATCGTCCGGCGCGGCGCCGCCTCCCGATGCCAGCAGCGTCCCATCCGGGCTGAACGCCAGCGCGCGGACCGGCGCATGATGCCCGGTCAGCACGGCGGTCTGGCCGCCGGTCGTGACCTCCCACAGCCGCAAAGTGCCGTCCTCGTGGGCCGTGACCATTTGCCCGCTGTCCGCGACCGGGCTGAACGCGATGGCGTGAACCGGGCTGTTTGAGACTCGCAGCAGGCGCGGCGGCGCGCTGAAATCCTCGGCGGCGAACAGCCAGATGCCCTCCTGCGCGGCGACCGCCAGCGTCCGGCCGCCGGCGGACCACGCGATCGCGCTGGCCGCCTGCTCAACCGGGCGCTCGACCCACGCGCTCAGCCTGAGCGCATTTTCCGGCGTGATCGGCGCCCGGTCAGGCGGCAGATCGAGATCGATGAGCTGCGGCGTGGGGGTCGGGCCGGGGGTGGAACTGGCCGGCAGCGTCGCTCCTAGCGGCTCCAGCCAGTACACGTCGTTCTGGCCTTCGAACGTCCAGCCGATCAGCCGCTGATGGTCGACCTGCCACCACACCTGGCCGCTGGCGCACTCCGGCCCGCCGACGATGACGAGCGTCTGCCCCGGCTGAACTGACCCGACGATCGCGCGATCCAGGTCCGGCGCGGCGCGGAGCGGAACGAGCGCGCCGCGATCGACGACCCGCGCGCTTTGGCCGACCGCCAGCCGGGCCGGGAGCGCATCCGGGCACACGTCGCGGCCTCGCGGGGTGACGGTTGGCAGGATGGTCGGCAACGGAGTCGGCGTGATGATCTGCGGGGTGGGCGAGGGCGTCACGCCACCGGTCGGACACAGGACGACGCGCGCACCGTCCCGCGTGACGCGGTAATCGTAGGTCGCGCCGCGAAAGCTAACGATGATGCGATAGCCGGACGTGGGGCGCGGCTCGTACTCTTCGCCGGGTTGCGGGCAGCCGAGGCTGGTGTCGTCAAAGGTGCGCTGGCTCCAGCGCCAGTCGTCCAGGTCGGCGGCGGTGACGGGTGATCCCTCGCGGCGGCTGAGGTCGTCCAGCACGGCGGGCAGCACCGGCGGGCCGTCGCCCTGGGCCTGCGCCGCGCGCGGCGCGATCACCGCCGCCAGCAGGATGAGCACGATGAAAAACGCTCTGGCCGGGGTCAGACACGTCGCGCTGCGTTCAGCCATGCAGCCTCAATAGGGGTCGTTCTCGACGAACTCCACCGGAGCGTCGGCGGGCGCCGCGCCATCGAAATCCGCTTCGGTCGCGGGGGAAGTCATCCCGGCTGCCGGGGCGGCTTCGTAGGCGACCTGCGGCGTGGCGCACACCGGGCAGATATTCCAGGGCAGTTCGAGCATCGTCTCGCACGCGACGCACGGCTTCTTGAGCTTGGTGTGGCAGTACGGGCACACCTGCCAGGGGTCTTTCACCGGGCGCCCGCAGCCGGGGCAGAGTGGTTTTTCCTCGATGTTCTGGAGCAGCGCCTCTTCTTCGAGCGACCGCTCGTAGGATTCGGCCAGCGTCTCCGGCGGGCGCAGCATGACGTAGATCAGCAGCCCGAAGACGTTCAGCACCGCGACGACCAGCGCCGCCGCGATCTGCGCCAGCGGATCGCGCGAGCGCTGCCGCATGTCGCGCCACGTCCAGATGATCAGGCCCAGCCACAGCGCGGCGCTGACGCCGCCGCAGGCGGTCACGGCGTAGAGCAGAAGGGTGTTCAGCGTGTCCTGATCGATCATGCGTTATCTCCACGATCGGTGGAAGCAGGCCGGGGCGGGGCGCGTTCCGGCAGCCGGCGGCCAGTATAGCACGCCGCCGATCGCCGGGCAATCAACCGCCGCCGGCGGGCGCGTTCCGTTCCGCGATGAGCGACACCTCGCCGATGAAAACGTCCACCTTGTGCCCGGACGCCGTGAAGCGCAGCTCTTCGATCACCGCCGGGCGGCGATCCTGGGGCAGGTCGATCAGCAAATTCGGCGATTCATAGACGTACCACGCCTGCTTGTTGATCTGCTCGTGCGGCTCCAGGCAGGTGTCACAGGTCGTGCGGCCTACGTTCGGCGTAATCTCGGCGTAAAAGCCGTGCACCCACAGAAAGTCGTTGCCGTCGCGGTCTTCGTAGGCCATGCGGAGCATAACGGCGCACTCGCTGCCCTGCTCGCCGCAGGCGCTGATCTCCTGGTAATCGACGCGCAGCATGACGCGCAGGCGCACGCTGTCGTACGAGATGACATTCAGCCCGTTGCCGCCGAAGCTCTGCTGGCAGCCGGTCTCGCCCGGCCCCGCGTCCGGCTGGAGCCGGTAGAGGTGGTAGGCGCGCCGCCCGTCCACCGTCTCGATCGGGAACTGCCCCGGCGGTCCGTTCGGATCGTCGGGCGAGGGGAAGAAGGCGCAGCCCCACTGCTTCGGCCAGTCTTCCGACTCGCCGAACAGGCTGTTCGGGAGCAGGTCGATCGGGCCGGGGCCGACGCGGATTTCTTGGGACCCGGCCAGGATGGTCGCTTCGTTACCAGCGGCGACGTGCTGGGTCTGGTTGGCGGGCGAGATCAGGGTCGCGCCGCCCGCCCGCGCATTGAGCGACAGCGCGCCCGGCATGCTCTCGACCAGGTAGCTGCCGCCCTCGCTGATCCGCGCCAGGCCGAAGGGGCTGTCAACCTCAATCTGGATCGGGCGCTCGATCGTGGAATTGACCCAGACTTCGAGCCGCCCGTTCAGCCCGCCGAGCCGGATTGTGTACGGGTTTTCGCTCAGGTTGAAGCGCGGGCGGTTGGCCGAGACCAGGCTGATCTGCGTGTTGCTGCGCAAGAAGGCGATGGCGACTGTCTCGCCGGAATACGGATCGGCGAACGACAGATAGCCTTGCGCCTCGTTGTCGGTCGTCATGCGGCTCCCCCGCGCGACCGAACTGGGCGCGCGGATCGCCTGCTCGGTGTTCGGGTCGTCGGGCGGCGCCAGCCCGACCGTGCCCCGGCCCACATGCAGGCGGACGCTCAGCTCCGTCGGCGAGTCGAAGACGAACCACCGGGCCACAACAACTGTGCTGATACACAACAGGCAAAAGATCAGCAGCCCGCTCAGGATCGTCACCCAGGCCAGGCGTTGGGGGTGTGCGCGCATCACGCCTCGTCCGCTGCGGACAAATCACCAGTGAAAACTAATAGCGAATATTAAAACTGTGAAACTCGCCGGTCGCCGCGCTATATCGCGCGTCCACGCGCTCGACCCAGGCCGCGGGCGGACCGGCGTGCAGAAAGCGCTCGAACGCTTCCAGCGCGGGCAGCGGCCCCTCGGCCACCGTCTCGACGGTGTCATCGGGCCGGTTGCGCACCCATCCGGTGAGCCGGTGCTGCGCGGCGGCCCATTGCGTGGCCGCCCGGAAGTTGACGCCCTGCACCCGTCCATATACGATGGCATGCAGCCGCCGGAATTCCGCGCTCGGTTGTTCGGACATAAGCAAGACTCTCCGCAGGCGCCACCCGGCCATTATAGCAGCCGGCCGGGTGGCTCACAACGTGCGGCTCGCGGGTCAGTTGTTCAGAGGGGAGGGGGGCTGGCGCCGGATTTCGCGCACGCGGTCACGCATGGTGCGCGCATCGTCGTCGTGCGGGTTGGTTTCCAGCGCGCGCGTAAACGCATCGTGAGCGTCGTCCCACTCGCGCCGGTCGATGAAGATCAGCCCCATATGATAGTGCGCGTTCGGATACGCCGGATCGATCTCGATCACGCGGCGGTAAGCCGCCAGCGCGCGTGTCTGGCGCTCGCCGGTCGCAGTGACCAGCTTGCCGAGATACGCGGCGGCCAGGTTCGACCACACCGCCGGGTTATTGGGCGCCAGCTCGGTGGCGCGCTCCAGCACCGGGACGGCGTGCTGGTGGCGCTCCGCCAGGACATACGCGCCGCCCAGGTTAGTCAGCACGTCGACATCGTCGGGGCGGAACTCAAAGCACCGCTCCAGCAACGGGATCGCTTCCTTGCCCTTGCCCTGGGTCAGCAGGCGAGTCGCCTGCGTCATCTGGCGCCGAAACTGCTCTTCCGACATCTCGCGCAAGCGCCGTTGCAGCGCGTCGCGCTCGTCCTGATCCGCATCGGGTCGGGGCGGATTCGTGTGGTTGCGATCAGTCATGACCGATTCCATCTCCGTCTCATTGGGTTGTTTTACAGGGAGTAGGCCGCTGGAACAAACCAGGCCGCGGCTGTGTGCGGCCTGGACCGGCGCTTAGGCCGCGCTCGCAGGCAAGCTAGCCGTTGTAGTAGTCCGCGAAGTCTTCGTCGAAGTCGAACTCCTCGTCTTCGTCGTCTTCGTCATCCAGCGCGTCCAGTTCGTCGAGGCTGTCCAGCTCGTCAAGGTCGTTCAGATCGTGCTCGTCCAGCCCGCCGAAGTCGAGCAGCGGCAGCACGGACTCGCCGGCGAGCGCCGCGATCGACTGCGCGTCCTGGATCGCCTCCAGCAGGATGTCGTCGCCATCCTGCTCGGCCTGGGCGGCAAGCTGGTCGAGCGCCTTGCGCGCAAGCTGCCCGCCGATCTCGCCCAGCGACCAGATCGCGACTTCCTGAATCTCGCGGTCGCCCTCGTAAGCCAGCTCGATCAGACGCGGGAGCGCCTTGCGCAATTCCAGCTCTCCGGCGGCGCGGGCGGCCTCGTAGCGCAGCTCCGGGTACTCGCTGCTGAGTTCTTCCAGCACCTGCGGCTGCCAGCTCTCGTCGCACGAGCGGCCCATCGCGAAGACGGCGCTGACGCGCATCGGCAGCTCGTCGGCGTAGTACGCCTCGCGGATCAGCTCCGGCACGCTGGTGTGGCCGCAGTTGGAGATCGCTTCCAGCGCGCGCCGGCGCACGTCGAGGTCTTCGTCCAGGTTGTTATAGAGCGCCAGAATCGTGTCCTGAAGCTCGCGGCTGAAGCGTTCAGGCAGCTTGCCTAGCTCGCCTTGCAGCACGAAAACGCCGAGCGCCTGGGCCGCCGCCGCGCGCACTTCGGAGAACGTGTCTTCCTGAGCGAGCACGAGCAGGCGGCGGATGGTCGGCAGGCCGCTCTCTTCGAGCACGCCTTCGACCGCGCGCAGCCGCACTTCGAGGTCGCTATCGGCCAGCGCGAGGTGCACGATCGGGCTGAAGTCCAGCTCGAAGTTCGTCTCGGCGGTGTCCACCAGCCGGTCGATGACGTGCCGCCGCCGCTCGGCGGGCAGATTCGGCCACACGACCTGAAAATCGGCCCAGTTCTGATCGACCAGGTCCGACAGGCCGTAGATAGCCTCGGCAGTCAGCGGCGCGTCCGCGTTGAGCTGCTCCAGTGTCTGCGTGAAGTCGATGGTTTTGGTCTTACGTGCCATAACACCGGTCCCCATAGGTGTCTCGTTGTCGGTTGGGTGTGGTTCGGTGGCCGGGCGCGGCCTAGCGCAGCCCGCTGACGTCAATCGGATTGACGATGTCGTTAATGACGGTGACGGCGATCAACGCGAGCAGGAACAGCAGGCTGATGAAGTGGATCAACCCTTCGCGTTCCGGCTCCATCGGCTTGCCCCGGATCAGCTCGATGATCACGAACAGGATGCGCCCGCCATCCAGCCCCGGAATCGGCAGCAGGTTGGTGAACGCGAGCGCGATGCTGATCATTGCCGCGAACCCTAGAATCGGGTACGCCTGCTCGGTCTCGATGCTCTGCTCAAGCACCGGGCCGCCAAGCTGCCCGATGCCGACCGGGCTGACCGGTCGCGCCGCTTCGGCGCCGATATCGCCCCGGATCACGTCGCCGATCAACTCGACCATCAAGCGCGGCACCTCGACAAACTGGTCCACGCCGACCTCGACGGCTTCGGTGAAGGGCAGCGGGCGCGTGTAGGTGCGCACGTCGCGGTTGACCGCGGTCAGCCCGATGATGGCGGGCTGAAGCGGCGAGATCGTGACGCCCATGCGCGCCGTGCCGGTCGAGTCCTTGACCGGCGTCACCGGGACGACCAGCGTCTTGTCGCCGCGTAACAGCGTGACCTGAATCTCCTGGCCCTCGTGCGAGGCGGTGTAGTCTTGAAGCTGCTTGATGCTGGTGATCTCGGTGTCGTCCACCTTGACGATGACATCCTCAGGCAGAATGCCAGCGGCGTAGGCGGGCATGTCCTCTTCGACGGCGTTGACATAGGCGCGCGTGACGTCCGCGTCCTCGACCACTTCCGCGTTGAGCGTCACCGGCTCAAGCGTCTGGCCGTCGCGCTCGACCAGCAGCGTGACTGTCTCGTTGCTCTGCGAGGCCAGCGCCTCGTTGAACTCGTCCGCCGACTCAACCGGAGCGCCGTTCAGTTCCAGCAGCACGTCGCCCGGTTGCAGCCCGGCGCGCGCAGCCGGAGAGCCTGACAGCACGTCATACACCGTCACATCGGCGCGGGCGAAGGGCTGGCCGATCAACGCGATCACGATGAAGATGACCAGCGCCGTGACGAGGTTGATCGCCGGGCCGGCCGCCATGAACAGGATGCGCTCCCACGGCGAGGCCTGAAAGACGCTCTTGGGATTCTTGATGCCGCGCTCGCGGATTTCCGATTGGTCGGCAGCCAGCTCAGCCTCGGTCTTCGGCTTGACGAAGTCCTCGCCGTAGGGCCGCACAAAGCCGCCGATCGGCAGCCAGTTGAGCGTGTAGATCGTGTCGCCCTTCGTGAACAGGATCTTGGCGCGCGGCGGGAAGCCGATCCCGAATTCCAGCACGGTGATCCCCACCAGCTTGGCGGCGATGAAGTGCCCGAACTCGTGGATCACGACCAGCGGAATGAGCACCAGCGCGAAGGATGCGAGTCCCAATAGGAAGTCGGTCATGATCCGTCCTTTAGCTCCCGGTGCCTGCCGGGGTCGCAAGTAAAAAGGAGCGTCCCGAACAGACGCCCCTGAAGTGTCGATTGGTTTCGGCTCAGCATCAGTGGTATCCCTGATCCGTTACAGCGAATTATAGCGGCGGGACGGGGCATCGGCAAGGCTTGGCGGCGGCGTCGAGTCGCGATTCAGAGAACTCTAGCGGAACTCTAATGCTTGTCGCGCAGCGTCCAGAGTCGGGTGTGCGCTGGGCGCGAACGGGCCTTAGCCGACGGTTGTGACAAAGACAGCGGTCGCCCCGGCGTCGCGCAATGCCCCGGCGATGGCCGGAGCCTGTTCGGGCGCGACCAGCGCGATCATGTTACCACCGCGCCCGCCGCCGGAGAGCTTCGCGCCGAGCGCACCGGCTCGCAGCGCGGCGGCGCACAGGTCGTCTAACTCCGGCGAGGAAACGGTCAGCTCGCGCAGCAGGGCGTGATTCTCGTTCATCAGCGGCCCTAGCGCGGCGGTGCGCCCGGTTTCGATAGCCGCCCGCGCCCCGGTCGCGATGGCGCCGATGCGCGTGAAGATCGGCGTGATGCGATCCGGCTCGGTCTCGAACAGCCGTCCTACATCCCCGACGGCCAGGTGTGTCGGGCTGTTGACGCCGGTATCTCCAACGACAAGCGTGAACGGCGCGGCGATCGTGAACGGGGTGGGTGGCGCGCCCCGCACGAAATAGACCGGGCGCTCATACACGATCACGGTGTTGTCGATGCCACTGGGGTTGCCGTGGTGACGCTTCTCGACCTCGTAGATCAGGGCGTTGAGGGCGTCGTTCGACATGGAGCGGCCCAGCGCCAGCGCCAGCGCGCGCACCAGCGCGGTCGCGAGCGCCGCGCCGCTGCCCAGCCCGCTGGCGATCGGGATGCTGGAGCGGATCGTGATGGCTAGGTCCGGCACCGGCGTGTTCAGCGCAGCGAGCGCCAGCTCCAGCGGGTAAATCAGCGCGTTGTAGAGGGGATCGGACTGGTCGAGGTCGCCGGTGACGCGCAGCACGCGGTTGACGTCCGGCGCGTGGACGGTCAGGCCGCTGCCGAGGTCGTCGGGGATGGCCTCAGCCCGCGCCTGGACCGCGGCCAGCGGCACCGCGATCGCGGGCTGGTGATGCACCACGGCGTGCTCGCCGAAAAGAATGATCTTGCCGGGAGCGCGCGCGCGCGCAGTCTGCATGGCGGGTTTACCCCATCACACCACGTACAGGATCAAGCCGACCGCCAGCACCCATAAGACTACGTCGAGCAGCAGCGGCCAGTCTTTGAACAGCAGCTCGTCCGGCGCGCTACCCTCGCCCTCGACGTGGATCAGGTACAGGTAACGAAAGACGCCGTAGATCACAAAGGGCACGGTCAGCAGCATCTTGTGCTCGTTGCTGCGGATCGTCTGCGACTCGATGGTGTACAGCATGTAGGTGATGACGCTGCCGGTCGTCACCATGCGGAGCATGTCGTCCAGCAGCGGCAGGTTATAGTCTTTATACGTCGCGCGGTGATTGCTGGCGCCGTCCGCCAGCAGCAGAAGCTCCTGGCGGCGCTTGCCGACCGCGAGAAACAGCGCGAGCAGCCCGGCGCAGATATAGAGCCACGGTGAGAAGTGCGTGACCGTGATCACTACGATCCCGGCCACGACGCGCAGAATGAAGCCCGCCGCGATGGCGAACACGTCGATCAGCACGATATTCTTCAGCCAGAACGAGTACGCGATGTGCAGCGCCAGGTACGCCAGCAGCACCAGCGTCAGCGGCGGGCTGAACGCCAGGCTGATGCCGAGCGCCAGCGCGGGGAGCGTGATCGCGGCGGCGACGGCCCAGCGCACCGGGAGCTGCCCGGACGCCAGCGGGCGCTCGCGCTTGCGCGGGTGCAGGCGGTCGCGCTCGATATCGACCAGGTCGTTGATGATGTAGATCGCGCTGGCCGACAGGCAGAGCAGCACGAAGGCCAGCGTCACGCGGGCGAACGGTCCGGCGTCTAAGATCTGCTGGTCGAACAGGATACCAGCGTAGACGAAGCCGTTTTTGGGCCACTGCTTGGGCCGCATAGTGCGGATCAGGCCGCGAACCGGCGCCGGGATCGTGATCCAGAGCGCTTTGAGAGGCGCTAGCACAGCTTGCATTGGTGTCTCGACTTATGCAGCACGGGCGAACGCCCCGCATTATAGCGAGGATGGGCGGGTGGTGCGAACCGGCCCGCAGCGCGCTATCTTGCGGTACACTCGGCGCGGCGAGGAAACGAGAGGAGCGAGCATGGCGCGGAAAGTCCGGCTGGACGTGCTGCTGGCGGAGCGTGGGCTGGCGCCCAGCCGCGAAGCAGCGCGGCGCATGATCATGGCGGGCGAGGTGCGCGTCGCGGGGGACGTGCACGACAAGCCGGGGATGCGCGTGCCGGACGATGCCCCGCTCCAAGTCAAGCAGGCGGCGCGCTTCGTCAGCCGGGGCGGCGAGAAGCTCGCCGGGGCGCTGGCGGCCTTCCCGGTGCAGGTCTCCGGCCGGGTGTGCGCCGACGTGGGCGCCAGCACCGGCGGCTTCACCGATTGCCTGCTGCAAGCGGGCGCGGCGCGCGTCTACGCGATCGACGTGGGCTACGGGCAGCTTGACTACCGGCTGCGCGCCGATCCGCGCGTCGTGCCGCTGGAGCGCACCAACGCGCGCTACCTGGAGCGGCTGCCGGAGCCGGTCAGCCTGATCGTGGCCGACGCGTCGTTTATCTCGCTGCGCTTGCTGCTGCCGGTGTTCAAGGGCTGGATCGCGGGCGCCGCCGACCTGATCGTGCTGATCAAGCCACAGTTCGAGGCGGGCAAGGGGCAGGTTGGCAAGGGCGGGGTGGTGCGCGACGCCGCGATTCACGCGCAGGTCCTCGACGACGTGCTGGCGGCGGCGGAAGGCGACGGGTACGGCCTGCGCGGGCTGATCGCGTCCCCGATCAAAGGCCCGGCAGGCAACGCCGAGTTCCTGGCGTGGCTGGCGCTGCCGCCGGGCGCGCCGGTCGATCGCGGCGCGCTGATTGCGGAGGCGGTGGCTGCCGCGCACGCCGCGCCCGGCCACGAGGCCGCGCTGGACGGCGATTTGGATGGTTCAGCCTGAATTCCCCTGGGGTGCGCTCAGGTGTATAATGTTCACAATGTCCCACGCGGAGCCGCGCAAAGGAGCGCGCGTGATGCAAGCCTGCCCCAATTGCGGAAAGCCTAACGGCCCGGCAGAGTCGTACTGCTATGCCTGCGGCCATATCCTGCCGGACGGCCTGCCAGGTCTGGCGAACACCACGCTGCGCCTGGAGCTGCTCTACGAGGCCCTGCCACCTAAGCGCCGCTGGGGCACCGCCTATTTCGATTATCGGAACCGGCTGGAGCTGGCGTTCCGCGACACGGAGGACGTGCTATCGTTCCCGGTGGTGGGCGAGATCGTGATCGGGCGCTGCCACGATGAGCAGGACACCGAGCAACCAGATATTGACCTGACCCCGTTTGGCGCGATCGAAAAGGGAGTCTCGCGGCGGCACTTGGCGCTGATCCGGCAGCATGATACCATCGGACTGGTTGACTTGGGCAGCGCGAACTCGACGTTCCTTAACGGGCAGCGGCTCATTCCGTCGGAGCGACGCATCCTGCGCGATGGGGACGAGCTTCGCCTGGGCCGGCTGGTGGTCCGCGTCCGGTTTGTGTGACCGGCGGGGGACGCCCGGTGAGGACGCGACGGTCTCCAGGCGGAAACATACGAAAGGGGCGGTTATGCTCGGAAAGCGACTTCTGATCCTGCTGGCGGCAGGGATGCTGGCCGGGCTGGCGCTGGCCGGATGCGACAGCCCCGACAGCGGCACGCCCGCCGGAGCGGTCGAGGTCTTTTTCGACCGGCTCCGCGACGAAGACCAGGACGGCGTGCGCGCTCTGTTATGCCAGGACTTCCGCGACAACGTGAACCTCGACATGGGCGAGGAGCGCGACGTGAGCTATTCCTTCGACCTGCGCTATGACGCGCCGGACGCGGACGGCGCGCCGGCGGTCGATGTGGCGGTGTATGGGAAGATGGAGATGCGCTTGCGCTCGGATGATGTGCGTTTCGAAGTGCAGGAGCGGCGCACCGCCGACGCGCCGTGGACCGTCCGGGTTGCGCGGATGGAGGGGCAATGGCTGGTGTGCGGCGGAGATGAGCGCGTGCTGGCGCTCCTCGACGCGCGCGGTGCGCTGGACGCGCTCCACTAAGCCGCGAGTTCATCCGGCGCGGAGACGATTGTGAGAAGCGGACGCTCGCCAACGGTGAGCGTTCTTTTCGCCGGAAGCCTCCAAACCTGCTAAACCTGTGATCAGCACGCCGTGACGCCTGTTGAAGGGTGCCGGCGCCAGGAGGACACACGCGACCTATGCCCGATCTGACAAAAGTCCAGGAGCGACTCCAGGTCCGCTTTAGCGATCCATTCCTGCTTCAGCGCGCGCTGACTCACCGGTCCTACCTCAATGAGCATCCTGAGCATATGCTCGAAGATAACGAGCGGCTTGAGTTTCTGGGCGACGCAGTGCTCGACTTCATCGCCGGGGCGTGGCTGTATCATCGCTTCCCGGAAATGGACGAGGGCCAGCTGACCCGCCTGCGCGCCGGGCTGGTCCGCACCGAGACGCTGGCGCACTTCGCGCAGACGCTCCGGCTGGGCGACGCGCTGCTGCTGGGGCGGGGTGAGGACGAGTCGGGCGGGCGGCGGCGGATCAGCAACCTGTGCGGCTCGTTCGAGGCGCTGGTCGGCGCGCTGTATCTCGACCAGGGGATGGAAGCGGCCCAGGCGTTCGCCGAGCCGCTGCTGGAGCCAGCCCTGCAGGACATTCTGCGGCGCGCCGCCGATAAAGACGCCAAGAGCCTGTTGCAGGAATGGAGCCAGGCCGAGCTGGGTCAGACGCCGATTTACCGCACGGTTGCCAGCGAAGGGCCGGACCACGCCAAAGAGTTCACGGTCGCGGTGATTATCGGGCAGACGGAATGCGGACGCGGAGTCGGGCACAGCAAGCAGGCGGCAGCGCAACTGGCGGCGCAGCAAGCCCTGCGCGCAATCGAGGCTGGTGAAATCGTGTTCGACGCGGCGGACTGAGATGCGGCGCGGGCGGCGGGTGTTCATCACCGGCGCCAGCGGCACGCTCGGCGGCCCGCTCAGCGCGCTGGCCGCCGGCACAGGCTGGGACGTGTACGCCGGGTATTTCCAGCAGGCTCAGGGGATTCGCGCCGGTCTACCGGTTCAGCTTGATCTGCGCGACCGCGCGCGTGTCCGGGAGATTGTCGCCGGGTTACAGCCCGATGTGATCATTCACGCGGCTGTAACCGAGCGGAGCGGGCCGGGATACGCCGAGGCGATCCGGCTGGCGGCGCAGTCCATCGCCGAGGCGGCGCGCTCAACCGGCGCGCGTCTGATTGCGCTCTCCACCGATCTGGTCTTCGACGGGACGCTGCCGCTCTACGACGAAGACACGCCGCCGCGCCCGACCTTTGGCAGCGCCTATGGGCAGGCGAAGGCCGACGCCGAGCGGCTGATCGGGCTGCTCGACCCGGCGGCGCTCATCGTGCGCACCAGCTTGATTTACGATTTCGACCCGGCGAACGCGCAGGTCGCCTGGATGCTGCGCGCCGTCGCGCAGGGGCAGCCGGTGCAGCTGTACACCGACCAGATTCGCTGTCCGATTTGGGCTGAGAACCTGGCGCATGTTTTGCTGGAGCTGGCAGAAACAGACCTCAGCGGCCTGCTGCACGTCGTCGGGCCAGAGCCGCTCAGCCGCTACGACCTGGGCTGCGCCCTGCTGGAGGCGGCCGGCTACGATCCAGCGACGCATGCCACCGCCGCGCACGCGCCAGCCGGCCAGCCACGGCGGCTGGTGCTCAGCACGGCGCGCGCGCAGGCCGCGCTGAAATACACGCGGCTGCTGTCGCTGGCCGAGGCGCGCGCCCTATGGCAGTCGCGCGGCGGCCCCTCTTAGCAACCTCAGTCGCGTGTCTTAGCTCAGATCGCTCAATAGATCGTGTAGAGGAAGCTGCGCATCGGCGGGAACAGCACGTCGAGCAGGTACCCCGCCTGGCCCCAGGCCGCGAAATCGGGGTAGGTGGCGCGCAGCACGTGACGATCGCGGTGTCCGAGCACCAGCGCGGGCAGCAGCGTCGGCGGCAGCTTGATCGCGCCGTCAAGGGTAAAGCCCACGCTTTCAACCCCGCTGAGCGTCCCATTCTCAAAACGCAGCGCGAACGCTTCGCGGTACAGGCTCAGCAGAACGGTCTCGCTCAGCCCCGCGAAGGGGCTGTCCGCGAGACGCTGCTCCAGCGCGGGGGCTAGGCGCGTCAGGAGGCGGGGCACGTCTACGACTCTGATCTGCCATTCATACCCCCCGTCGTCGTAGGCGCCCCATGCCTGGGCCGTGCGCGCCAGCGAGGACCCGGCGGCCAGGTTGAGGCGGATGTACGGCTTGCCGCGCGCCTGCGCCAGCCCCTTGAGATGGCGCAGAGCCGCCTGCGCCGCGCGGTGCGGCAGGCGAGATGCCTCGCTGACGATCAGTCCTTCGCCGAAGCCTTCACGGGCGACGCGCCAGTAACCGATGACGCCGCCTCCCGCGCCGGTGATGAGCCACGTGTCCGCTTCCATCGCGGTTCCGGCGGTGTGCGCCAGCAGGTAGCGCCAGGTCGCCTCGTCGCGCACGGTGGACAGGTCCAGTTCGTGGACCGCCGCGTCATACAGCGCGGCCAGCGCCGGGATGTCGCGCTCCTCGGCGGCGCGTATGGCGAAGGCGTCGTCTTCTCCCGCGAGCGCGTCCGGGATCGAGCGCAATTCCAGGTTGAGGTGCGGCTCCAGCGGCAGCGCGTAATCGTAGCCGTAGCGGCGATAGTAGTAGGGGATGCCCTGGATGTGCGTCAGGTCAAATTCCCCGGCGATCAGCAGCTCGTCAAACCGCTCGATCAGCGCCGCGACCAGGCTGCGCCCGCCGTGACGGAAATCGGGGAGCGTGCCGACAATCCCCATCTCGCCGGAGCGCAGCGTGGCCGGGCCGTAGCGCAGCGTCCAGGGGATCAGGCACAGCGACGAGACCACGCGCCCGGCGTCGTCGTCGACAAAGAGCCAGTGCTCCGGGCGCGTGTGCGGATGGTGCAGGATCATGTTGCGCGTCATGCCCTCGACCGAGGGGCCGTGAATGAGCGCGTTGAACGCGGCGACGCGCTCGACATCGGCTTCGTCGGAGACGGAGCGGAGCGTCAGACCGCCGCCGAGGGAACGGGCGTCGGGCGTGGTCGGGTGCAGCACGGGCGAGCCTCTCTCGTCGCCGTCCGGCTAGTACGGGCAGGTCACGCCGTCGCGCCGGGTGACGGCCACGATCGCGGGCCGGTGGTCGGACGCACGCGCCGCTTCGGGGCTGTGGTCGATCGCCATGCCGATCAGCGGCAGGTTGAAGGTCCACAGATAGTCGTAGCGCGCCGCCGTCCCATTCACCAGAAAGACGGTCATCGCTTCGTCGCTGCGCAGGCTGGCGAACGGGTCCACGATGCCGGGGTTTGTCAGGTTGTCCATGCGCAGCACGCGATAGAGCGGCGAATCCGGCGCGAAGTTGAACGTCCCGCCGAGCAGGATGCGGTCGGTCCAGTCCGGCCCGTGCGCGGTCGCGATCCAGTCGAGCAGCACGCGCATCTGCCGGTTCTGATCCTGCTCGCCTTCGGGGATCGGCTGGCCGTCGCGCTCGGCCAGGCGGAAGCCGAGCCAGGCGTTGTAGACGTGCAGCCCGCCCAGCGCCGCCGCGTCGGGGTCAGAAACCAGGCGCTCAGGGTCGAGCACAACATGCAGCGCGGCGGCCTGGTTGCCCTCGCTCGGCAGCAGCAGCCCCTGCGAGCGATCAATCGGCACACGGCTGAGCACGGCCAGCCCCTGTAGCTCCTCGTTCTGCGGGAAGAAGATCGACTCCATGCCGAGCCGCCGCGCCAGCCATAACACCTGGTCGACGCCGTAGCTCGTCATCCGGCCCGTCTCGACCTCTTGCAGCAAGACGACATCCGCGCCGTTGACCTCGATCAGGTCCGCGACGTGTTCCAGGCTTGGGTCGAAGAACTGCGAATAGCCGCCATGAATGTTAAAGGTCGCCACGCGCAGGCAGTCGGCGCTGGCCGGGCGGCGCACGCCGTTGCCCATCGCGGCGGCAGCGCCCCCCGCGCTGACCGCGACGATCAGCAGCAGCGACAGGAAGCTATACGACGCGCGCCCGCCGCGCCAGGGGATGCGCCGCCGCGCCAGGATCATCGGGATCGCGGCCAGCAGCGCGGCGATCAGCGCCAGCGCCAGCCCCATCTCGCGGAAGGCGCGCAGGAACTCGTCCACGCTGTCGTATGGCGGGTCGAAGTCCCGCACGTAGGCGTAGTCGTAGGTGAAATACTCCCCGGCCATCAACAGCCCGAAGGTAACGACGGCGAAGGGCAGCGCCAGCGCGGTCAGGTTGTGGCGCGGCGCGCCGGTCTGCACCAGCCACCACAGCGTCAGGCCGACGACGAACTGCGCCAGCGCGAGCGCAACCGCCGAGGGGATGCCGTCATAGCGGCGCCCGACGACGATCAGCAAACCGAGCAGCAGCAGCCACAGCCAGCCGCGCCACACCCCGTCGAACATTCCGGCGAAACGGCCCGCTCCAGCGCGGATCTCCGGCACGAGCGGCAGGGTCGTCGCGGCCAGCATCCAGGGCACGATCCCCGCGTAATCGACGCCGGACCAGCGCGCGACCACGTTCGGCAGGCCGAGCACGGTCAGCTCCAGGAACAGAATCCCGCCGAGCGCCAGCGCGCCCCAAATGTTGAGCACGCCGCGCGGCCCCGGCGTGTAGCCCTCGGCGCGCGATTCGGCGCGCTCGACAAACCACAGGCCGATGGAGAGGAAGATCAGGATGATGGCGGCCAGCGAAATCACGATCTCGATCCCGACCGTGAAATAGCCCGCCACGTCGAGCACGTAGCCGCTCTGCCACGAATGATCCCGCGTGTCACCCAGGGCGCGGATCAACTGGTCCCCGGCCAGCCCGGCCAGGACCATCACCGGGAAGAAGCTTGGGCGGCGGATGATGACGAGCGCCATATACAGCAAGCCCGCGCCAATCACCAGCGATCCGGCCAGCACCTCCACGTCCGGCGTCTGGATGGCGAGCGAGCGGCCCAGCGCGACCAGGATCACGGCGAAGGGCAGGCTGGCGCGCCAGCGCCCGATCACCAGCGCCAGCACCGGCAGGAGCAGCAGCGCGGCCAGCGCCACGATCTCGTTCTGGACGGTCGCCAGCTCGACCACGCCCGGCACGCCGCCCAGCGCGGCGCGATCGGCGGCGCGCTCGACCAGGTCGGCGCTGTTCGCGCGCGCATAAAGCCCGGCGTAGACGAAGCGAACGGCCTGGATCAGGAACAGGCCGACGAACCCGGCCTCAAGCGAGCGAAGAAAATCCCGGCGCAGTTGCAGCATAGGCGGCGTTGCCTCGCAGGTGGCGCGTTGCTGGCACGGTTACGGCGCGTCGCGGCGCCTCACAGGCGCAAACCATTTTACGGTGGCTCGCGAGAGCCGCCTATCATTTTACGCGAACTTGGTGGAGATGCCACCTAAACCCTGCTGGCTCTGGAAACGTGCTGTCGGGGGCGGCTCGTGCTGGCCTGAGAATGCGCTATACTATGCGGAATTTTACGCTGGAAAGGACCGGGCCATGCAGACTGTAGACACCTTGCTTGTGGGCGGAGTCGTGCTGACCATGAACGGGGCGCTCGATCGCGTCGACGGGGGCGCGGTCGCGATCCGGGGCGATAGCATCGTCGCGGTTGGCCCAGCCGAGACGCTGCGCGCGCAGTTCCAGGCCGCCGAAGTGGTCGATTGCAGCGGCCAGATCGTCTTGCCCGGCCTGGTCAACGCGCACACGCACATGCCGATGACGCTGTTGCGCGCGATGGCCGACGACCTGCGGCTCGACGTGTGGCTGATGGGCTACATGATGCCGACCGAGCGCGAGTTCGTCACGCCGGGGTTCTGCCGGCTGGGAACCCAGCTTTCGTGCGCCGAGATGATCCGGGGCGGCACGACGCTGTTCGCGGATATGTACTATTACGAGGCCGACATCGCGGCGGCGACGGCGGAAGCCGGGCTGCGCGGGGTCTGCGGGCAGTCGGTGATGAAGTTCCCCGCGCCGGACGCCGAGAGCTATGAAGAGAGCCTGGCCTACACCCGCCGCTTCATCGAGGAATGGAAAGGCCACCCGCTGATCGTCCCTTCGGTCGCGCCGCACGCGCCGTACACCTGCACCGACGACATCCTGCGCGCCTGCGCGGAGCTGGCGCTTGAGTACGACGTGCCGTTGCAAATTCACATTCTGGAGACGCGCCAGGAAGCCGAAGATAGCTGGCGCGAGTTCGAGAAGAAGGTGGTAGAGCGGGTGGCTGACCTGGGCGTATTCCGGGCGAAGACGCTGGCGGCCCACTGCGTCCACGTCGATTCGGACGAGATCCGGATGCTGCGCGAGCACGATGTCGCCGTGGCGCACAACCCGACCAGCAACCTCAAGCTCGCCAGCGGAATCGCGCCGATCAAAGAAATGCTGGAGCGCGGGGTCAAACTCAGCGTCGGGACGGACGGCGCGGCCAGCAACAACGACCTCGATATGTTCGAGGAGATGCGGCTGGCGGCGCTGCTGGTCAAAGGCGCGACCTATGACCCGGTCGTGCTCCCCGCGCGCGACGCGCTGCTGATGGCGACGCGCTGGGGCGCCGAGGCGCTGACCCTGGGCGACATCACCGGCAGCCTGGAGCCGGGCAAGCGCGCCGACCTGATCGTGGTCGATCGCAGCCCGCTGCACAACGCGCCGCACTTCGAGCGCGACCCGAACAACATCTACTCGCAGTTGGTGTATGCCACCCACGCCTCGGACGTGCAGCACGTGATGGTCAACGGGCGCTGGCTGATGCGCGACCGCGCGCTGCTGACGCTCGACGAGGACGCGCTGCGCCGCGCCGCCGCCGACTACGCGCGCCGGATCGACGCGTTCCTCGAGGCGCGCGAGGGCAACGTCCTGAATAAGCTGATCGCGATCGGCGGCTTGCAGCAGGAAGAGAGCTTCGAGATCCAGGTCAAGGCGCGCGTGGCGGATGAATCCGCGCTGGACCCGCTGTTCGCGCACCCGGCGGTGCAGGTGGTTCGTCACAACCACTATCGCCAGTACGACACCTACTTCCTGTTCGCCGACGAGGACGCGGGCCGCGTGCGCTACCGGGAAGACGATTTCATTGACGAGCACGGGCAGCCCGCCAGCGTGCGGACGCGCCTGACGTACACCACGCCTACTAAAGAGCGCGAGTTCGACGAGGCGGTGCTGCTCTCGCGCTCGCGCTTCATCGCCCCGGCGGACCGCCCGCTGCGCTTCTACCGCGAGTATTTCCAGGCGCGCAGCGAGTGCGAGATCCACAAGGACCGCCTGCGCTGGCATATTCTGTACCAGGGCGTGCTGTTCTACGTCAACTTCGACCGCATGATGCTGCCGCAGGTCGGCGAGCACTACATCGAGATCAAGGCGCGGACGTGGTCGCAAAGCGACGCCGAGTATAAGGCCGAGCTGGCGAGCGTGCTGCTGAGCGAAGTGCTTGGCATCCGCGCCGAGGATCGCGTCACGACTGAGTACGTCGATCTGTGCGGCGGCGAGGATTAACCTGCTTCACGCGCGGCGCGAGAGGGCGATCCGGGCGGGTCGCCCTCTTTTTGTTGGTCGCGGCCAGCCGCTTCCTGTTCTTGACAGGGTCGCCCTGAGAGATGATAATCGTTAGTAGTGCGGATAAAAACTACTATCAACCAACAGGCACGGGAGGACGTCATGCGCCGCGACGCGGCGAATGGAGCGCGCGAGGCCGCGAGCCGGCGGATCGGCGCCAAGATGAGCGAGATCATCTTGGGCGGGCAGGATGGCCTCGTCAATGTAGCGGGGGTCATCCTGGGGCTGGCGGCGGCGACGACCGACACACGGGTGATCATCGCGGGTGGCCTGGCGGCGACGTTCGCCGAGTCGATCTCGATGGGCGCGGTCGCCTACACGTCCGCGCTGGCCGATCACGACTTCTACCGCGCGCAGCGGGAGCGCGAGCGCGCCGACATCCATGCTTCGCCGGAACAGGAGCGCGCCGAGGTCGAGCAGATTTTCCAGGAGTGGGGCTTCGAGGGGCAACTGCTGCGCGACTCGGTCGAGCACATTACGCACCACGAGGATCACTGGCTGGATATCATGATGGCGCACGAGTTGCGGCTTCAGCCAATCGCGCAGGATGGCCTGCTGTCGGACGCGCTGCTGGTCGGGCTGTCGGCAGTCGCGGGGTCGCTGGTCCCGCTGCTGCCGTTCTTCTTTCTGCCGCGCATCACGGCGATGTGGGCCGGGTTGCTCTTCTCAGCGGTGGTGCTGTTCGCGGTCGGGGCGTTCAAGGCGCGGATCACCGTCGGCCACCCGGCGCGCAGCGGCGCGCAGATGATGGTGATCGGCGTGGTGTCCGCGCTGGCGGGGTACGCCATCGGCGCGCTGTTCGGGGGGTAGTCTTCGGACCTTAACGCTGACTTTGGGTGAACATATCGTCAGCAATGTCGCGAAAAACGTCCTAATCGATCACAGATGGCTGATCAAGACACTAAAGTTCGTGAAAAAAGCGTGAAATACCGTGCAAAACACTTTTTATTACCACCTTGATGCTTTAGTATTAAGCACATAGGTTTGCATATGGCAAGACGATTTATACTCAAACTACAATAGGAGAAACAACCCGAAATGCGAAGGCTTCTTCTCGCCGTACTTATCTTGGCAACCGGTGCGAGCGCCGCTCAAGCGGGAACCAATCCACAGCAGGATGAAATCTGCACGCCTGAATATATCAACGCGGAAATTGCAGGCTTGTATGATGCGTGGCTGACAACCTCGTCCGAAAATCTGACTAGCAATACATCCCTTAATCACCTTCAAGAGCTCAACGACGACATTCAGGCAGTGATCGACCTATGTGCTAATGTGGCAGCCGCCAGCGATCCCAGAAGAACTGAGAGTTTAGGGAATGGCACGCTACAAGATCCATACGCCTATGGATATGCTGGTGACACAGGCGCTGGATTTTCACTCCGAGTGACTAACACAATCCGCCCAGCAGATCAAATCGTCCTCCGCGAAAATCGGTATAATGATCGACCGAAAGCAGGTGAAGAGGAGTACGTGATCATCGGGCTTGAACTACTGTGCAATGAGTCAAATACGAGACGCTGCGAGGCAAACTACTTCGATTTTGAACTTACCGGAGACTCAGGGACCATATACGAGTATATCTCGGTTGTCTATAAAAATAAGTTCGACGTCAGTGCGTTTGGCGGCGGCAGTGGCTCGGGGGACTTGGTGTTCTTAATTCGCCAGGGCGATGCGAACCTTCGACTGCTGTATAAGGAGAGTATGTTTCAGGATGAGTTTGTGGTATATGAAGCCGAGCCATCGCTGGACGGTGGTATCCGCATCCAGGCGAGTGCCAACCTGAATATCCGCAGCGAACCGAATACGACGTCGGCGATAATGGGCACACTCCCGCCTGCACAACCTGTGATCGCGATTGGCCGAAATAGTGATGGAACGTGGTTGAAAATCCCTCAAGGGTGGGTATTCGCTGAATTGGTGACGACTATGTCAGGTGAAGTAGAAACGCTTCCTGTTATGTCTCCGAATTAGGGCAAGGCAAGTGTAAGTCTTGGTCAGAGACAGAGACCGGGGCGCCTGGTGCCAGACGTCCCGGCTTTTTGTGTCCTGCTTCAGTCCAGCGGCTTACTCGTAGGGGTTCTCCAGGCGGAAGCCGTGGCCGCGCACGGTGATGATGTACTGGTTGTCGGGAT
>DAOKYY010000017.1:0-7669 GCA_035325905.1 Aggregatilineaceae bacterium
CGGAGTCCGGCGTGACCGCCAGATCGACCGTCAGCGCCAGGTCCACCAGCGGCATCGTGTCGCTGGCCGTCACTTCCACCCGGCCGCCGCCGGGATCGCCCGACGCGGTCAGCGTGACCAGCGGCGTCAGGCCGCCTGCGTCCAGGTAGCTCGCCAGCCCGGCGGGCGGCGTGTAACGGCACACGCCCGGGATTTCCTGACCGACTTGAAGCGACTTTGGCAACGGGCTGCCATCGGCGCGCGTGCAGGCCGCCGTTGCGGCCGAGTCCGGAATCGCGACCGACGCATTTACCTCGACAGTCGCGATTGGGCCTGTGCCCGCGTTGCGCAGCGTGAAGGCGATCACAGCTTCTTCGCCGGTCTGGATCAGGTCGAGCGCGCCGCCCTCGTAGAGCTGCGTGATCGAGTCGAGCGTGATCTCCAGCGTGCGCGGGATGACCTCGACGCTGGCCGACGCCTCGTCGAGCCACACGCCGTTCATCCGCAGCGCGGCGATGTTCACGAACGTCGCGTCGAGGAAGTCCGCCGGGACGGTCATCCGGCCGGA
This sequence comes from Aggregatilineaceae bacterium, assembly GCA_035325905.1. GTDB lineage: Bacteria > Chloroflexota > Anaerolineae > Aggregatilineales > Aggregatilineaceae > DYGX01. Next base: position 548 of record DAOKYY010000017.1, read on the forward strand.
CGCGCTCGCGCCTTCCGGCGGGATCGTGCCCGGCAGCGGCGTGTCAAGCGTCAGCCCTTCGTCTTCGAGCGTGACGCCTTCCAGCGTCGCCAGGGTGAAGCTCTCGACCGTGAAGGTATAGGTCGCTTCCCCGCCCGGCTCGGCTTCCGCCGCGTCCGCCGTCTTCGTTAGGCCCAGCAACTGCACCGGGACCGAGGCGCTGGCCGTGTCTTGCAGGACCGGCTCCGCGCCACCCGTCGAGACCGAGGCGGTGTTATCGAAGGTGGGCTGCGCGTGGTCCGGCGGGATGGCCGCGCTGCCGCTCAGCGTCGCCGTTTCGCCCGGCCCCAGATCGCCCAGCGGGATCGGCGCGCCCAGCGCCGGGTCGCTCAGCGTGATACCGGTCGCGGTCTCGCTGCTGACGTTGCGCACCGTAAAGGTGTACATCACCGAGTCGGTCGGGCGCGCCCGCAGCGTCGGCTCAGCGCCGCCTGTCTGCGTGTTAGCCTGCTTGGTCAGCGCCAGGACCGCGTTCGGGTCTTCGAGGATCGCGACCGCCGCCGAGGCGTTGTCCTGGTAGCGCGTCTGCGTGTTCGCGCCGATCGCCGTCACCGAGACGGAGTTGGCGACCGAGTCGGGCGGGTTCGCGGCAGGCACCGCGACCTCGCCGCTCAGCGTGGCGCTTGCGCCGGGCTGGAGCGTCGCCGGGAGCGGCGGGACCAGGTCGATCCCCATCGACTCGAACAGCGCCAGGTTGTGCAGCGGCTCGTCGCCGACGTTGGTCACGGTGATCGTGTAGCGGATCGTGTCCCCCGGCGTGGCGACCAGCCGGTTAGCCGTCTTGCTGACCAGCAGCCCACCGGTCGTCACCTGAACCTGCGCGGTCGCGGTGTCGCTGACCGGCCCGCCCTCGGCGTCCGCCGCCGCGCGCACGGTCGAGACCAGCGGCCCCGGCAGCGCGGCGTTGACGGTGCAGTAGACCGTCACGCTGCTGCGTGGCGCGAGCGTGGTCGAAACAAGCTGCGTGTCGAGGCCGGCGCACAGGCCATTGTCGCTGAACGTCAGGTTGTTGAGCGGCTCGCTGCCCAGGTTGCGCGCGGTGTAGGCGAAGATCACCGCCTGCCCGTCGAGCGCGTACTGGCGATCCGGCACGTTGCTGACCGCCAGCGCCGCGTCCGAGAGCGCAACCGTCGCGCTCGCCTGGGCGCGGACCGTTTGCCCGCCGCGCCGCCCGGTAACGGTCAGCGTGTTGGTGTAGGGATCGGGGTCCAGCGCGGTGAGCGTGCGCGTCGCGGTGCGGACGACCGTCTGCCCGGCCGGGAGACGGGTCGGCCACGGCGCGCTGAAGACGATCTGCGGGTCGCTGTCCGTCACGACCAGCGACGAGATCTCGCCCTGGCCGGTGTTCTGGACGACGTAGGTGAACGTCACCGTGTCGCCGAACCGCGCCACCGGGACGCTGGCCGTCTTGCTGACCGACAGCCCCGGCGTCACGATGTCGAGCGTGTGCGTCGCCGTGTCGCTGACCGTGCCGCCGGGCGCGCTGGCCTGCGTGCCCTGCGCGAACGCCTGGTTGACCAGCGGCGCAGGATCGCCGAGCGCGACGGTGCGCGAGAAGGTGCACGAGTCGTCGGTCGCGCCGGGCGCGAGCGTCGCGATCGTGCAGACCGGCTGCGTGCCGCTCGCGCTGAGCGGATCGACGATCGTGATGTTCGTGATCGGGTCGCCCTGCGGGTTGAGGTGCGTCACGCTGAGCGTGTAGGTCACGCTCTCGCCGATCTGCGCCTGCGCCGGGCCGGTCTTGGTCAGTTGCAGATCGCCAGTCACCAGCCGCAGCGCCGCCCGTGCGACATCCTCGGCGGTCTGCGGCGGGTCGGTCGGCGTCTGGCCGCTGACCGTGACCGTGTTCCACAGCACGTCGAGGTCGGACTCCGTGACAGTGTACGTGTACTTGAACCAGGCTTCGTCCGGGCCGCCGGGCGCGCCGTCGTTGGCCGCCAGCGCGTTCTGACCGCCGGGCCACGCGCTCGCGTCAAACGCGCCAGGGGGCGCCAGCGGGTCATCCACGCTGATGTTCTCGATCGGGACGATGCTGGGATTGGCGATATGGACGTAGTAGTAAACAGTGTCGGGCTGCGCATCGGCGACATTCACGACCGCCGTGCAGGGGTCCGGCGCGCTGGCGCCTTCGGGGTTGTCCTCAGCGCAAACGAACTTTTCGACGCTCAGCTCCGCCAGTTGCACGTCTACTGTGACCCAAGCATCGTTGCGTACCATCGCGCCCGCCGCCGTGTAGGCGCTGACCGAGGCGCGGTTGGTGTACGGGTCGCCGTCCGCCGGGGTGATCTGGTGCGTGTAGACGTGCTCGTACACCTCGCCGGGGTCGAGCGTGCCCGCGTCCCCTGCTGTATCGGGGAAGCCGCCGGTGATCGTGGCTGTGCCGCCGGGCAACGCCACGTCGGCAATCGTGACGCGCGTGAACGGCACCGTCCCGGTGTTCTCGACCGCGACGGTGTATTGCACGCTCTGCCCGATGGTGGCCGTCGCGGTATCGGCGCGCTTGGTCACGCGGATGCCTTCCTGCCGGATGTCGATCGTGGCCGAGCTGCGGTCGCGGACGGTGGTCGCGTCCAGCGACGCCTCGATCTCGACTACGTTGGTAAACTCGCTGCCCTGCGTCGCGGGCGGCGCGGTGACGGTGATTTCGCCGGTCAGGAATTCGCCATGCTGCAAGCCGTGCGCCGGGTCGTAGGGATCGCCGGCGAGCGGGTTCGGGACCATTGGCGTTTCCGCGTTGCCGTCGTCGTCGAAGTACGGCTCCGCCCCGTAGACGAAGCCGCATCCCGCGCCGGGGCAAACGCTGTCGAGATCAACCGTGTCGCCGGTCGTCACGTCGGTGAAGACCACGTCGCTCAGCGTGTCGCCCTCGCCGCCGGTGTTGCGGATCGTGATCGTGTATGTCACGTCGTTGCCGGGCGTCGCCGCCTCGACCTGCGCCACCTTGCTGATGCTGACGTTCGGCTGGATGATGTCCACCGCCGCCGTCGCCTGCCCGGTGACTGGATCCGCCTGCGGGATACCCTGGGTGTCGTAGACCGTGCCCTCGACCGTCACCGTGTTGACGTACGGGTCCAGCGTCGGGTCGGCGGACAGCTCCGCCACGGTCGGCATGACCAGGTCGTAGGTGATGTACGCCGTCTTATTCGGCATCAGGGTCGTCAGGCTGGGCGTCATATCGCCGGTGTAGCGCGTGTCGGTCGCGCGCAGATCATAGACTGGGATCTGGCCGACATTCGTGATCGCGATCGTGTAGCGGACGGTCTTTTCCGGCAGCGAGCGCGCCACGCTGGGGAACTTGCGCACCAGCAGCTGGCTGGGCGTGATTGCCAGCGACGACTGTGTCGCATCTTCGACCGGCGTGTTCTGATCGTCGCCGAGCGTGCCGGAGACCGAGGCCGAGTTGATCAGCGGGTCGGGGTCGCGCGGCTGGATCGTGTAGCTGTACACCAGCGTCGCCACGCCGCCTACGCCCAGCGAGCCGGGGTTGCCACCGCTGTTGTTGGCGGACCAGTCCAGCGCCGCCAGGTCCACCTCGCCCAGGAACGAGTCGAACAGCGCGATGTCGTTGATCGGCAGCGAGTCGTTGCGGTTCTCGATGCGGATCGTGTAGGTCACGTCCTGGCCGATGTACGCCAGCGGCTGCGAAGCCGACTTGGTAATCAGGATGTCGGTGCCGATCAGGTCGATGGTCAGGCTGTCGTCGGTGTAGACCGGGATGGTGGCGCTGCCCGATGGTGTGACGCCAGTCAGCGTGACGGTGTTGGTCTGCGGGTCGCCCTGCGCGCGGTTGAGCGTGATCGCCGTCTCGTAGCAGAACTCGACCGACTCGCCGCCATACAGCCGGTTGAGCGGGGTCCGCGAGCCGTATTTGCCCTCGACCGCCGCCAGGAACCAGGGCTGGAGCGCGCCCGCGCCGAGCTTCACGTCCTCGATCACGATGCTATCGACGTAGGTCTCGGCGGACGGGCTGTTGTTCGTGACGGTGAAGCAATACTCGATTTGCTGGCCGGAAGTCCCTTCGAGAATGCCGTCTCCCCCGGCGATGTGCTGCGGCAGGTCATCCGGCAGCGGCACACCGATCGCGGCGTCGCGCGCCGTCTTCTCGATTTCAATATCCGGCTCCTCAAGGTCCACCGCGACAGTCGCTTCCGCCGTCAGGTCGCGGTCGCCGCCCGGCAGGTGGATTGTGCCGGTCGCGGTGGCGGTGTTGACCACCGGGTCGGCGGCGTCCACCTCGATATAGTACGGCACGCCGGAGATGGTGAACGTCTCAAACCCGCCGAGCGTCAGCGTCGTCCAGGGCGGCTCGGCGTGTGTGCCGGGGATCAACTGCCCGATGCGGTCGTCGACCAGCCGGATTCCCTCGATCTCGTATTCGGTGTTGTTGGTCAGCTCGTAGTCGTAGTAGATCGTGGTGCCGCGAATCCCGTTCAGGGCGCTCGGCGTCTTGACCAGCGTCAGCGGGTTGATCGTCAGGACTTCGGCCTGCCCGATCGTGTAGAAGGTGGTTTCCGGGTCGGCCGGGTCGGGGAACTCCGCCGTCGCCGTGTTGATCAGCTTGTCTGGGTCGCTGTCCTTGACGACATAGGTCAGTGGCGGCCCGGTGACGATCTCGCCCGGCCCCATCACGCCGGACATGGTGGCCGGTTGGCCCGCGCCGTTGTAGTACATCGGGATCGGGTTGGCGGACAGCAGCGGGTCGGTCAGCGTCACGGTGAAGGTGTTATACGGGTCGCTTGCGGCGGCCATGTTGATCATGGTGATCGTGTATGTCACCGTGTCGCCGGTCAGCGCGATCGACGTGTCCGCTTCCTTGATCACAGTGACCGGGCTGAACAGCGGCGCGTCAAACTGGCCGGCGCACTCGCTGCGGCTGGCGACCGGGCTGAAGCTCGCCACCAGCCGGCTGGTCATGTACACGTCCTGGATCGTCTCCGGGTAGTAGTCGTTCGTGATCATCTTCTCGAACGGCTGGAGCGTCGCGGTGCCGTTGGGCGGGATGACGCCCGGCGTGCCGGTCGGCCAGGTGATCGCCCCGGCTGGAACCGGCCCGCCCCAGTTCAACGACTCGGTCAGCGAGACGTTGGTCAGCTCGCTCTGCGTGGTGTTGACCAGCGTGATCTCCCAGCGCAGCGTCTCGTTGAGGATGTGAATCGCGTCGTCAAACAGGTCGGTCGGCGGCACCTCGGTCACGCGGAACTGGAAGATCACCGGGCAGGTCACTTCCATTTCGTGCTGCCCGACGCCCGACGCCGCCTGTCCCGCGTTGTTGGTGCCGCTCACGCTGAAGGTGTTGATCAGCGGCGAGACATCCGCCTGCACATCCGGCAGCGCGAAATCCGCCGAGGCCGACTCGCCCGGCGGGATCATCCCCGCAGCGCCCGGCCAGGTGAAATCATCTGCCGACACCGGGACGTTGTAGCGCGCCAGCACGTCGTCGGCCAGCCCGTTCGGGGCGGTCGTGAACGTCTGGCTGACCGACTGGTTCGTGATCACGACGTGATACGTCACGCTTTCGCCCGGCACGGCGACCGCCGGACCGGTCTTCTCGACCAGGATCAGCGGGATGAGCTTGATGTCATGCGAGGCGGTCGCCACTGCGCCGCTATCGCCGCGTGTCGCCGTGGCGCGCAGCGTCAGGCGCAGCGTGGTCGCGCCCGGTGGCGCGTCGAGCGTGTAGTCGAAGCTGCCGGTGTACGTGTTGTTCCCAATCTGCCCGCTCAGCGTCGCCAGCGAGCCAACCGGCACACCGCTGGCCGGGTTGGCCGGGTCGGTCAGACGGAAAACCTGCACATCCGTCAGGTCCGCGCCGGTGTTGTTGGTCAAGACAAAGGTGAAGCTGTGCGTGTCGCCGTTGACCGCTTCCGCCGGGCCGGTGACTTCCAGCAGCACGTCGGGCGTGGTTACGTCGATCACGGTCGTCGTCTTGAGCGTGACATCGCGGCCCCGGTTGTCGGTCGCGTAGAGCGTCACCTCGACCGGGAACTGGCCCTGGTCGGCGTCGGCCTGGGTCATCATCGTCGTGAAGATGCCGGTCGCCGTCTCGTATTGCAGTAGCGCGCCGCCTTGCAGGTTGACCAGCGGCAGCGGGACGGCGCAGTTCGGCGGCTCGGCAGGCGTGCGCGGCAGGAAGCAGTAGGTCGCGCTGACGTTGCTCAGCGGGATCGTTCCCGCGTTCGTCACCAGATAGGTGAACTCGGCAAACTCGCCCACCTCCGCCGAGGTCGCGGCCACACCGCCGACTTTTACGCCGATTTCGGCGTTGACCTGCACGTCAGAGATATTCAGCACGCGGCTCGTCCGGTCGGTCAGCAGCGCCCCGCCGCCCTCGCAGGCCGAGAGCGCCGTCACCCGGAAGACCATGTGGAGCGGGTCTTTGTCGGTGCTGGTGACGAGATACGTGGTCGAGGCGCTGGCCGATTCGTCACCGGAGCCGTTCCCTTCCAGCCGCCCCGGCTGTCCGGCGTCCGGCCAGCCCATCTGGACCGACGGAATGATCGGCGTCTCCTGGCCGGTGTCCGGGTCGACGCGAAGCTGGCTGACCTGCACCCCGCAGATCGCCTGCGCGCCCTTGTTCGTGACCTCGATCGCGTAGATCGCCTCGCCGCCGCGCAGCACCGTATCCGTCGCTGGCTCGACCACCGTAACGACGATCCCGATCGCCGGGTTGGTGATGTCAACCACCGCCTGTTCCTGCGCGGCGAGCGTCCGCCCGCTGACCGTGCCGGTCACGCGGACGGTGTTGATCAGCGGGTCGGGGTCGCCATCCTGGATCGTATATGTCCAGTTCAGCGCGCGCGACGCGCCGGGCGGCAGCGTCCCGCCGAGCGCGGGCAGCGTCCCGAAGCTGCGCAGCGTGCCGCCGAGCGGCGCGTAGGCCAGCCCGGTGATCGGCTGGTCGCCATCGTTGTAGAGCGTCATCGCGAAGCGGACCGTGTCGCCGATCTCGGCCACCGGATCGAGCGCCACCAGCTCCATGCGCAGCGCGGAATCGGCAATATCGACCGACGCCGCCGCGTCCGCCGAGACGGTGCGGCCGGTGTTCACCGCCCGCGCCGTGACCGAGGCGATGTTGGTTAGCGG
>DAOKYY010000017.1:7769-57305 GCA_035325905.1 Aggregatilineaceae bacterium
CGGTGCGGCCGGTGTTCACCGCCCGCGCCGTGACCGAGGCGATGTTGGTTAGCGGATCCTGGCTGTTGGGCAGGACAGTCCATGCAACAATGGGGAAGGTCTTGCTTTCTCCTGCCGCGAGCGTGACGCCCTGCGTGCCTGGGACGCGCCCGGTCAGGCTGTCCTGAATCGTGATTGTATCGACCGCGACCCCGCCCTGGCTGGTGTTCTCAACCGTGATCTCGTAGGTGATCCGGTCGCCGGGCTGGGCGGGCGGCGAGACGACTTCCGTCCCGCGCAGAATCTGCACGACCCTCTTGGTGACGCGGATCGACGCCAGATGCAGCACGACCGGGGGATCGCTCTCGACCTCGGCCTCGGTCGGGTCCGCCCCGCCTGAGCCTGCCGTGATGGTCCCGGTCAGCCGGTATTCGCCGGTCTCGGTGTCCGGCGGCATCGAGACGTTGTGGATGATGCACTCCGCCACCCCGCCCTGTGTGATCGGCGTGACCAGCAGCCCGCCACCTGGCCCGGTCCAATCGCCGATGTCGTTACATTGCGATTGGTAGGCCGGGTCGAGGGACTGGAAGGCCAGCGAATCAATATCGACGCCAGCGCGCGTGTTGCGCACGCGCAGCGTGAAATCGACCAGGTCGCCGGGAACGGCTTCGGTGACTGACGGGGTAAAGGACACAATTTCGAAGCCGGGCGAGCTAAGCGTCACCGACCAGGAGTCGTCCTTATCCTGGACCGGGTTTCCACCCGCGTCTGTGCCACTGACATCCATGCGAATAGTGATCGGGCTGGGCGTGAAGCTGCTGATCCCGTAGGTGAATGTGGCCGCAATATAGTCCCTCGGCCCATTGAGCGTCGCCGGTAACGAGAGAAACACCGTCGGGGCCACATCGCCGACCTGCACCATAACAGAGTTGATCGTAACGGCCTCTGGCGTCGCGCACTCGGGATCGTCCATCCCGGTCCAGTTCATGATCACGAACCAGATCAGCAGCTCGGTCCGGTCCCCCGCCTCGGTGATAGCGGTTGCACCGAACGGCGTCTTATTATTAGTTCCGTCCGGGGGTGAGGTGTGATCCGGCGGGTCCACGTCATCCTCGACCGCTGCCGCCAGCACCTTGATCTTGCACTCACCCGGCAAACGCACCTGCCGGGGCGGCAGCTCCGCCACGCCGGGCGCCGGAGCCGCCGCGAGGCGTGTAGGTTCAACCGGCGCGACCGGCGCGAGATCGATCGCCGGCGCTGGCGCCTCAACCGGGGCGGACGCGGCGGCGCTCATCCACGGAAGCTGGCCGATAAGCATCGATAAGATAATGACGATGGTGCGAACCCAGGGGATTGTCTTCGCCATGATCGAGCGCTCCTGTGCATGGTCGCCTGGCGCGACAGGGACCACGGGAAATTTTACGCGGCGCCTATGTCGTCTGAACCCGGATAAGCGGGGCAAATAAATAAAAAACGCATAGACGCTACCTTAAGGGTATCACAGAACTTCGGTCGGCAAATCTGAATTTATTCCCAAAAATGACCGTCAGAACACTTCTTGACAATGTTCAGACAATTGTAGGCGTCGAGCAGTTGCGTCGCGGCGGATGCCCAGTTGAAGCGATCCTCCGCCAGCGCCCGCGCGCGCCCGGCCATCTCGGCGCGCCGCCCGTTCTGGTGCAGCGCCCTCAGCGCGCCCGCCGCCGCCTGCGCGGTCGGCGCGTCCATGACCAGACCGCACCCCTCAGCCCGCACCACTTCCGCGATCTCGCCAACCGGCGTCGTCAGCAGCGGGCGCCCGGCCGCGATCGCCGTGAACGCGAGATTCGGCATGAAGAAGAAGCTGTTGGGGTTCTGCGCGTCAAGCCCATAATACACCACGTCGGCGGATGACACGACTGCGGCCACCTCGCCGGCCGGCACCCAGCCCAGCGGCTTGATCCGCGCGCAGCGCGCCGCGTAGGATGCGACGAGGTCCGCCTGCGGCCCGATCCCGCCGAGCAGCAGCCAGACCTCCGGCAAGGCGCACACGGCATCGAGCAGCGGCGCCAGCAGGCGGTCCGGCGTCAGGTAGCCGATGTAGACCACCAGCAGCGCGCCCGGCGGCATCGCCAGCGCCTGCCGGATGGACTCGCCGGCCGTCGCCGCGAGATCGGGCGGCGGCAGCGGCTGCGCGTTCGGCACGATCCACACCCGCCCGCCGAGCGCGCGGTGGCGCGCTGCCAGCCGCTCGCCGACGGCCAGCACCGCGTCGACGCGCGGCGTCAGCCAGCGGTCGAGCCGGTCGAGCGCGCGGCTCAGCGCATGGCCGACGTTGGCCTGCACCATCCCGGCGTAAAACTCGCGCGCGTCGTAGACGACCGGCGTGCCGGTCCACTGGCGGTAGAGGAAGGCGGGCGGCAGGGTGTCCAGGTCGCAGGCGTGGATCGCGTCCGGCCGGATGCGGCGCAGCTCGTGCAGCGCCTGTAGCCAGAAGCGCGGCATCCTGGTCAATAGCGGGCGGCCGGTCCGGTAGCCCGCCGGGACGCGCACGCGGACCACGCTGATCGGCTCCGGCGGCGCGCTGTGGCGTCCCGGCCAATCCGCGAGCGTGGAGGCCAGCAGCGGCGGGGCGCTCTCGCGCGCGGTGACAGGATAGCGGCGCAGCCGGTCCCACGCGACGATTGTGACGCGGTATCCGGCGGCGGCCAGTGTGTGCGCCTGTTTCTGCAAACGCACGTCCGGCGCGTAGCCGCTGGAGATCAGCATCGCGACGCGGGGACGGCGCGCGCTCATGGCGTCTCCAGCAGCGCGCGATAAACGGCGCAGAGCTTCTCCGCTTCGCGCGCCCAGGTCAGCGCACGCTGGGCGCGACGCACGTTCGCCCGGTAGCGCGCCTGCCCCGCCGGGTCGAGCACGTCGCGGATCGCCGCCGCGATCGCCGCCGGGTCCAGCGGGTCGCAGACCGGCCCCAGCCCATAGCGACGGACGATGCGCCGCAGGTCACACGTGTTCGACGCGACGACCGGCAGGCCCGCCGCCGCCGCTTCATAGAGCTTGTTCGGCGCGCCCGCGCGCGTATTGAGCGAATCTGGCCGCTGGAGCGCGAGCGCGGCGCCCGCGCGCTGCACCGTCGCCGCGACTTCGTCCGGCGCGACCGGCGGCAGAAACGTGACGCGCCCGGCCACGCCGAGCGACTGCGCGAGGTCCGCCAGCCGCGCCTGGTCCGCGCCCCAGCCGAGAAACACCAGCGCGATCCCGTCCGGCAGCAGCGCCAGCGCGCGGATGGTCTCGCTCAGCGCCCGGCCCCGCTCGGTGATCTCGCCGATATGCACCAGCGCGCCGTCCGGCATGCAGCCGGTCCCCGGCGTCTCGCCGTCAGCCGGATCGACCGCATTGGCGATCACCGCCGGGCGCGGCAGGTGATACCAGCGCGCCAGCAAGCGCGCCTGCGGATCGGAGAGCGTGATCACGCGGTCGGCGCGGCGCGCCAGCGCGCCTTCGATCTTCATGAAAAGGGGCCGCGTCAGCGCGTGCCAGCGGCTGGCCCAGGCAGACTCGGAAGGCGACATGAACAGGTACAGCTCGTGCGCGTCGTAGACCAGCCGGGCGCGCGGTCGCTGCCCGATCCGCGCCACCCAGACGACCAGCAGCGCGGGCAGGTCGTGGGCGTGGTGAGCGCGCGTCCGCACGCGACGCAGAACCCGGACAATCTGCGCCGCTTGCAGCGCGTGCCGCAGCCAGCGCCAGGGCCGCCTCAGCCCCGCGCCGTACCGCCCGTAACGAACGCGCCGCAGGTCCCAGCCGTCGATCCGCTGGTGATCGGGCAGCGCGCCGCCATGCCGCTGCGCGCCGATCACCAGCACGCGCCAGCCCGCCGCCGCCAGCGCCGAGGCTTCGCGCCGCACGCGGGAGTCGTGCGCCAGGTCGTTCAGCGCCAGCATGATGATGTCGTAAGCGTCTCGCGCCATCCGCCCGCACCCTCAAGCCTGTCTCAAGCGCACGCTTATAATAGTGCTGAACCAGCGCGCGCACTAGCCGCGCCTGCCACCCGAAAGCTGCGCCATGACGGACAAAGTCCACGCCGAGACTGCCCTGCCCACCCGCGCCGACGCCCTCGGCAGCGCGCTCTGGGCTGCGGCGGGCAGCCTGGCGCGCTATCTGCTGGCAGGGATCACGACGCTGGCGCTGGCCCGGCTGCTCGCGCCGAGTGAATTTGGGCTGGTGGCGCTGACCGTCGCCGCGCAGGAGCTGATCGCGCACGTCGCGCCGGTCGGCCTGCACGACGCGCTGATCCAGCGCCCGCGCCTGGACCGCGCCGCGCGGGATAGCGCCTGGTGGAGCACGGCCCTGGTCTCCGGCGCGCTGGCGCTGGCGACGATCGCGCTGGCAGGGCCGCTCGCGCGCGTCTTCGAGCAGCCGCGCCTGGCCGGGCTGCTGGCGGCAGCGGCTCTGGCCGCGCTGATCCGCGCGCTGAGCATGCCAGCCCGCGCCGTGCTGGCGCGCCGCCTCGACTTCCGCACGCTGACCCTCAGCCGCGTGCTCGGCATGGTCGCGGGCGGCGTGGCGGCGATCGCGCTGGCAGCGCTGGGCGCGGGGGTATGGAGCCTGATCGCACAGGCGGCGATCCTCAACATGACCGGCGCGCTGCTGGTGTGGCGGGCGGCGGGCTGGCGTCCCGGTCGCTGGGATCGCGCCGCGCTGGTCGAGCTGTGGAAGTTCGCGCCGAGCGTCTCGGCCTTCACCGTGCTGGCGACCGTGACCGCCAACGCCGACGACCAGTTGATCGGCTACCGGCTCGGCGCGCAGGCGCTCGGTTACTACGCGCTGGCGTATAGCGTCGTGGCGTGGCCGGTGCGCGATGTGCTGGGCGGCGTGGCGGTCGTGTTCTACCCGGTGCTGGCCCGCTACCAGAGCGACCCGGCCCGGCTGCGCGCGATCGTGCTCGAAGGGCTTCAGCTTTCGACCCTGTTCGCCTTCCCGGCGCTGACGCTGATCGCGCTGGGCGCGCCGCACCTCGTCCCGTGGCTGCTGGGCGAGCGATGGAGGCCAATCGTGCTCACGGTGCAAATCCTGGCGCTCGGCGGGCTGCGCGAAGCGACCATGATGCTCAATGGCGTGGTTTACCGGGCGGCCGGCAGGCCGCATCTGCATCTGCTGCTCGCGCTGGTCAGCGCGCCGTGCACCCTGGTCGCGTTTGTCGTGGGGCTGCGGCATGGGATCGCAGGCGTCGCGTTCTTCTACGTGCTGGCGGGCGTCTTGCTACACCCGGTCTCGTGGTGGCTGCTCAGCCGGACGATCGCCCTGCCCCTGCGTGACTGGCTGGCGGCGCTGGCGCCCGCCGCCGGGGCGACCCTCCTGGGGGCGCTGGCTGCCGCGCCGATCCTCGGCCCGCTGCGCTGCGCCCTCGCGCTGCCGGACGGGGAAGCGCTCGCGTTGGCAGGGCTGGCGGCAGGACTGGCCTACGCGGGCACGCTGGCCCTCTGGCGGCCTGAGCTATTGGTCCGCACCGCCTGCGCGCTGCGCAGGCTCGTCCGGCAGCGGCTTTCTGTTGAATGACTACGCGAAACGAAAGGGGCGGGCAAACCGGCGCGTTTCCCCCGTCATATCCGATTGCCAGCCGACTCAAATCCCTGTACACTGGGGAGCAGGATGGGGGTGCGGGCGGTTTCGCGTCGGCCTTCAAGGGGGACATAAATGATGACATGGGCCAACCATCACGCAACGGCGGGACGGCTCGCCGCCGGGTTCTGCCTCGCCCTGCTGCTTGCCGCAATCGCGCTCGCCGCGCCGGGACGCGCCCTGGCTCAAGGCGGCGGAACCCACACCGTCCAGGCGGGCGAGAACCTGTTTCGTATCGCGCTCCGCTATAACCTGACCGTCACCGACCTGGCCGCCGCCAATGGGATCACCGACCCGGCCCGCATCTACGCCGGTCAGGTCCTGTCCATCCCGGACCCGTCCGCCGCGTATCCTGTCGCCCAGCCGGTCTACCCGGTCGCCGAGCCAGCCCCGGTCGGCATGACCTGGACCGCGCCGGTTGCGCCTGCGGCCACCTCCGGCGGGGCTTATCACACCGTCCAGCGAGGCGAGAGCCTCGCCACGATCGCGCGCGCTTACGGCTTGAGCTGGACCGATCTGGTCGCGGCCAACGGCATCGTCAACGCCAACCGCATTTTCGCCGGGCAACAGCTTCTGATCCCCGGCGCCGCCGCACCGTTACAGGTTGCCGCCGCGCCCGCCAGCCCGGCGCCCGCCCCGACCGGCGTCCAGCGCACGCACGTCGTCCAGCCCGGCGAGCACCTGTCCGCCATCGCGCGGATGTACGGGCTGACCTGGCCGACCGTCGCGCGGGCCAACAACATCACCGACCCGAACCGCATCTACAGCGGGCAGGCGCTGATCATTCCCGCCGGCGACGACGGCGCGGGCAGCTACTATGCCGCTGCCCCGGCAGCCGCGTCACCGCCGACGATCACCTCCGGCAAACAGATCGTCGTCGATCTCAGCGATCAGATGACCTACGCCTATGAGAACGGCGCCCTGCTGCGCTCGACGCTGTCCTCGACCGGCCTGCCCGGCACGCCGACCGTGACCGGCGACTTCAACATTTACGTCAAGCACGTCTCCGCGCCGATGTCCGGGCCGGGCTACTACCTGCCGGGCGTGCCGTACATCATGTACTTCTACAAGGGTTATGGGCTGCACGGCACCTACTGGCACAGCAATTTCGGCCAGCCGATGTCGCGCGGATGCGTCAACCTGCCCACCCCCGAAGCCGAGTGGTATTTCAACTGGGCCGAGGTCGGCACGCCGGTCCACGTGCAGTGGTGAGCGCAGACCGGCGCCGCCTGAAATGTAAAATCCGGGTTGCATTTTTCAGTCGATTTATTATCCTTGTAGACGCGGCGGCGGCCTCTGCGCGGGCCGATCCGCCGCTTTCCGTCGCAGCGCGCGCCGGAAGACGCACTCTCCCCGGATACCATTCGGAGCCGTTCGCCCATGACCATCCTCGTCCGTATCCTCCGCTATATGCGGCCCTATTGGCGGCGCGCAGCGGTGATTTACGCCGTGCTGATCGTCATCACGCTGCTGATGCTGGTCAGCCCGTGGCTGATCGGCGGCGCGATCGACGCCGCGCTCGGCGCGGAGACGGAGTTTTCGCTCTACCCGGCGAGCTGGAGCCGCGAGCAGGTGCTGGTCACGACCGCGATCGTGATCGTGACGCTGGCGGTGGTGCGCGGCCTGGGCAACTTCGCGCAGAGCTACGGGACGCAGTGGCTGGGGCGTCGCATCGCCTACGACCTGCGGATGGACCTGTTCAGCCACCTGCAACGGCTGCCCTTCTCCTTCTACGACCGGACGCGCGTCGGGCAGCTTATGAGCCGCGTGACCGGCGATATCGACGAGATCCGGTTCTTCGCCGGGGTCGTGATCGGCGACGTGCTGAACCTGATCCTGCTGCTGACCGGCATCTACGGCATTATGTTCAGCATCAGCCCGCGCCTGACGCTGATCTTTCTGCTCCCGCTGCCGGTGCTGTTCGTCGTCGCGTATCTGTTCGGCATGCGGCTGGAGCCGTATTTCGGCGCGATCCGCACTGCGCGCGGCGAGATGTACGCTCGCATCCAGGAGAACCTGTCGCAAATCGTGGTCGTCAAGGCGTTCTCGCGCGAGGAGTACGCGCGCCAGCAGTTTCAGGACGACAACAACCGCGTGCTGGACGCCTGGATTCGCGTGGCGAAGCTGTACTCGTCGTCGCTCCCCGCGATCTGGTTCATCGTCAGCTTCCTGACCTTCCTGCTGCTGTACTTCGGCGGCGGCTGGGTGATTGACGACAAGATCACGCTCGGCACGCTGGTGTCGTTCAACGCCTACGTCGGGCTTCTCAGCCTGCCGACGCACCGCCTGGCCTTCATGATCGACGTGATCGCGCGCGCTATCGCCAACGGCAAGCGCATCTTCGCCATCATGGACACCACGCCTGAGGTCAAGACGCGGCTGGGCGCGACGCATCCGGGCGAGATTACAGGGCATATCCGCTTCGAAAACGTCTCGTTCATCTACAGCGCCAGCGAGGACGAGCCGGAAGTCGAGGTTCTGTTCGACGTGTCGTTCGAGGCCCGCCCGGACACGGTCACGGCCATCGTGGGCACGACCGGCAGCGGCAAGACGACCCTGATCGATCTGGTGCCGCGCTTCTACGACGTGACCGGGGGCGCGATCACGATCGACGGCATCGACGTGCGTGACCTGCCGCTCAAGCTGCTGCGCTCGCAGGTCGGCTTCGTGATGCAGAACACGTTTCTGTTCAACACGACGATCCACGAAAACATCGCCTTCGGACGCCCGGAAGCCACCGCGCAGGAAGTGATCGCGGCGGCCCAGGCGGCGCGCGCCCACGATTTCATCACAGAGTTTCCTGATGGGTACCAGACGCTGGTCGGCGAGCGCGGTGTGACGCTTTCCGGCGGGCAGCGCCAGCGGATCGCGATCGCGCGCGCCCTGCTGGTCAACCCACGCATCCTGATCCTGGACGACGCGACGGCCAGCGTGGACAGCCGCACCGAGATCGAGATCCGCGCCGCGCTGCAAAACCTGATGCAGGGCCGCACGACGCTGATCGTCGCCCAGCGCCTGAGCACCGTCATGCACGCCGACCAGATTCTGCTGCTGCATCGCGGGCAGGTCGTCGAGCGCGGCACGCACGCGGAACTGGTCGCGCTCGGCGGGCGCTACGCGCAGCTCTGGCGGCTGCAAACCGAGCAGAACATCCAGGTCGAGGAAATCGACATCACCGCCGTGCTGGATGGGCAGTTTGAGGCGCTGGAAGCGGCGGATAGCCCGGACACGAGAGGAGACCGGCAATCGTGAGCGTCGCAGCGAGCGATCATGGACTGAAGCTCGAACGCCCGGTCCGGCAGACCTACGGCCGGATTCTGGGCTACGTCGCGCCGTACCGCCGCCGAGTGGCGCTGACCGTCGTGCTGATGCTGTTGACTTCGGCGGCGGTGCTGGTCGCCCCGGCGCTGGTCCGCCAGGCGATCAACGAGGGCATGGCGCAGCGGGACGAAGGCGCGCTGCTGCGCTACAGCCTGATGTTCCTGGCGGTGATCGCCGGCGAGGCGGTGGGGATCCGCCTGCAAATGTACAACATGATCTGGATCGGCCAGCACGCGGTCATGGCCGTCCGGCGCGACATTTTCTACAAGTACCTCGATCTCAACCTGTCGTATTTCGATCACAACCGCGTCGGCGACATGATGGCGCGCGTGACCGAGGACAGCAACGCGCTGGAACGATTCATCACCTGGGGCGTGATCAACATGATCAGCAATATCTTTACGCTGGTCGGGATCGTCGTCCTGATGCTGGTCTATGACTGGTCGCTCGCGCTGCTGACGTTCACTGTCCTGCCGCTGATGGTCGGGCTGACGCTGTGGTGGCGCAAGCTATCGTCGCAGCGTTATCGGGCCGTGCGCGAGGCGGTGGGCGTCGTCTCGGCCTCGCTGCAAGAGAATCTGGCCGGGATGCGGACGGTTCAAGCGTTCGTGCGCGAATACCGCGAGAAGTCGCGCTTCAGCGAGGTGGCCGATACCGAGCTGCAAGCCAGCCTCCGCGCGGACAAGCTGGCCTCGATCTTCATGCCGGGGATCGACATCATCGCCCAGCTTGGCGTCGCGATCGTCGTGGGCGTCGGTGGCGTCCGCGTGCTGAACGGCGACCTCACCGCCGGGACGCTGGTCGCCTTTCTGCTCTACGTCAACCTGTTCTTCGACCCGATCCGCGACCTGGCGCGCCGCCTTGACCAGTTTCAGGAGGCCGCCGCCGCCGGTGAGCGGATTCTCGCGGTGCTCGAAGCGGAATCCGATATTCAGGACGCGCCCGGCGCGACGCCGCTCGACCAGATGGACGGCGCGGTGGAGTTCCGCCACGTCGATTTCGCCTATGTCAAGCCGCAGCGCGAGCTGATCCGCGACGCCGACCGCGCGGGCACGAACGGACGCGCGCCAGACGCGCAGCCCGATGACGAGGGCGACGAACCGGCCCCGGTGTTGCACGACATCACGCTGAGCGTGCGCCCCGGCGAGACGGTCGCGCTGGTCGGGCACACCGGCGCGGGCAAAAGCTCGCTGGTGCGGCTGTTGGGCCGCTTCTACGAAATCCAGTCGGGCGAGATTCTGTTCGACGGGCGCCCGATCCGGTCGATCACGATTGCCTCACTGCGGGGCCATATGGCGTGGGTTCCGCAGGACACCGGCCTGTTCGCGACCACCATCCGCGACAACCTGCGCTACGGGCGGCTGGACGCGACCGAGGACGAGATTATCGCCGCCGCGCGGGAGACCGGCGCGCACGACTTCATCAGCCGCCTGCCGAAAGGCTACGATACCGAGGTTGAAGAAGGCGGCGCGCGCCTGAGCACAGGCCAGCGCCAGCTGATCTCGTTCACGCGCGCGCTGCTGGCCGACCCGCGCATCATCATCCTCGACGAAGCGACCAGCGCGGTCGACACCGTCACCGAGCTTCAGATGCAGGCCGGGCTGCACAGGCTGCTCCAGGGGCGGACCGCCTTCGTGATCGCCCACCGCCTCAGCACCATCGTCCGCGCCGATCAGGTCGTCGTCATGGATCACGGCCGGATCATCGAGCGCGGCACGCATGAGAGCCTGCTCGCCGCGCGCGGCCACTACTACCACCTCTACACCACCCAGCTTCAGGGCCAGATCGCGGACTGATTCACGGCGCGGTCAGGCGAGAGTAGGGAACTCGTCGTAGACAAATCGCCTGTTATCGGACAGAATAGCCGCTGATCTGCCGGGGCGCCATCGGCGCGCCGATGCCCGTGCGGCCCCGCGCCGCCGAAAACAGATAATGGTGAGAAAGGATACACCACCGTGAATAACCGCAAGACCCTTCTCTATGCAGTGATCGCTGCCCTGGTGGTGCTCGCGGGGCTGACGCCGCTGGCCGCACAAGCAAGCACCGTAACCCCGAACGACGCCGGTCGCGTCGGCCAGGAAGGCGGCGAGCCTACCCCCGCCGCCGATCCCGCCCGCGCCGCCTTTGATGTCGCGCGCGACGCCCTCGAAGAAGCCAAGGGCCTTGATCTCAGTCTGGTGACAGCCTGGGCTTACGAAGAAGCAGAATGGCTGGGCGGCATCGACGATTGCCGCGTGGTCCTCGACGGCGAAGAGCCGCGCCAGATTTATTTCGGCTGGCGGTTCGTGATCCAGCCGCTGTTCTCGCAGGCGCGCTACGAAGTGCGCACCAGCTTTAACCGCGAGCTGGTCGCGGTCTGCGACGAAGTCACCGTCGATCTCCTCGCCGGGCAGACCGGCGGCGGTGGCGGCGCGGCGGCGCCCGCCCCCGTGACCGGCTCGGCCGTCGCGGGCAGCTTCGAGCTGGGCGGCCAGGTCGTGGGCCTCTACCCCGGCACGCGCGAGGCGCTTAATGCGGCCAAAATGAAGTGGGTCAAGATGCAGCTTCAGGCCGGGCAAGACGGCTCGGGCCTGATCGCGGAAGCGCATGGCGCCGGGTTCAAGATTCTGTTCTCGGTGCTGGGCGACAAGAACCAGGTGATGAACCCCAGCTATCACGATACCTACGCGGCGCAGGTAGCGGCGCTCGCCGCGGCTGGCGCGGACGGGATCGAGATCTGGAATGAGATGAACATCGACCGCGAATGGCCCGCCGGGCAGATCAACGGCGCGAACTACGTGCCGCTGCTCCAGAAGGCTTACAACGCGATCAAGGCGGCCAATCCGAACACGCTGGTCATCACCGGCGCGCTAGCCCCGACCGGCTTCTTCGGCACGGCCGGTTGCACGGCCCAGGGCTGCAATGACGACGCGTACACGGCGCAGATGGCTGCCGCCGGCGCGGGCAACTACGCCGACTGCATCGGCGTGCACTATAACGAGGGTATCGTCAGCCCGACCCAGTCGAGCGGCGACCCGCGTGACAGCTACCCCACGCGCTACTTCAGCACCATGCTGAGCCGCGCGCTGGCGGGCATGGGCCGCCCGGCGTGCATTACCGAGATCGGCTACCTCTCGCCGGAAGGGTACGGTCCGCTGCCCGGCGGGTTCGCCTGGGCCGCCGATACGAGCGTTCAGGAGCAGGCGACCTGGCTGGCGCAGGCTGCCGTGCAGGCGGCCAACAGCGGGCGCGTCCGCCTGATGATCGTCTTCAACGTGGACTTCACGCACTACGGAGCGGACCCGCAGGCGGGCTACGCGATCATCCGCGCCGACGGAAGCTGCCCGGCGTGCGCGGCGCTGGCGGCGGTGCAGTAAGCAGCCGCACCCCCCAATCGACTGAGTTGGACCACGCGTCCCGGCCGGGCTGGCCCCGCGCCGGGACGTTTTTGCCCGGCACGCGCGACACGCGCGCCGGGCAGATTCGCGATACGGCCTCCAACTTTGCCCGGTTGACTCATGAAAAATGTATATTTTTGGTTAGTGCCATCAAACCCTTAGCCGGCGCCATAAGAGACAATTTGTAGAATAGGATGATTATTACTTGCCTGGTAGCAATAGTACATTTTTCCCTCGAATAGAACAGACGTACTGCTGCCCGATCGGCTCTCTGAGCGGGGAAAATTCATCAATTATTCGTGAAATTCGCGTTAATACGTCATTGGGACCGGTTGACACCCCGCGCGAGATCCGCCATAATGGCGTTACTGAACGTTGGGATTTACAAACCAAAACAAACCTGTCAGTCGCGCGCACGGGTGCGACCTGACACCCTCACAAACCGACATATTATCCGATGGCGCGCATCCGTCCGGCAGCGAAGGCATTCTTTCATTCGCACGGAGAACGGCAGGTCATCTCTATTAACAGAGTCATTTTGGGTACCGCCGGTGATCCGGCTAGCGTAGGATTAGAGCAGCGATGTTCAACGCCCACCCCTTGCGGACAGCCCTTCCAGCGACCAATCCCGCCCGCTCGGCCCGCGCCCGGCTGCTCAATGACCCGGCGTTGCGGCGTAATCTCCCTGCCCCAGCTTTCGCGCCCGACAGCGCGACTCCGGCCTCGATCACCTTCACGCCGCGCAGCGCAGAGCTGATCCGGCCGTTCTCTGCCGAGAACGCCCTGTCGCGCGCCGAGCAGGAGCGACGCGCCCGGCAAGTCGCGCAAAGCTTTCGCGGGCACTACCTGGCCGAGCTAACCTATCACCCTGAGCAGCAGATCGCGCTCGCGACGATCCGCCCCAGGGCGGCGCAAGAGCCGGACGCGGCGCACCAGATTTGCGTCGAAGCGAACGGCAACGTGAGCGTGCTGCATCACGCCGGGCCGCTGCTCGCCGAGCCGCATCTTGTCCTGTGGCGGCTGCTGCTGCTCGCCGGCGGGCTGACCGCAATGGTCGGGACACTGTTCTCGCTCGTCCTGTTTTAAGCAACGCACCCAGGGGAGGCTGACCATGACAACTCATTCGTCCACGTCGCGCAGCCAACCGGAGCGTCCCTCCTCGCTGCTGCCTGCCATCATCGTCAATCCCGCGCCAGGGCCGTCCGAAGACCCAAACGGCGCGCGCGACAAGAGACGCGCGCAGACGACAACACAGGCCGAGCAGCTCGCCGCCTTTTTGGAGGCGCTGGCGGGCGTCGTGCGCGGCGATGTCCAGACGGGCAGCCGGACGGCAGCCGGCAGCTACAGCGCGCCGCCCCCGCCCGGCGCGGCAGGGATCGGTCCGGCGCGCCCGGTCCCTGGCGGGCAGGATGCTCCGCAGGACGAGCCGGTGGACGCTTTCGCGCCCGCGCTGCTGTATCACCTGATGTGCGCGCTGCGCAACCTGAACCATTTCGTATTTATCACACCAGGCCCGCGCGGCCTGTTGTTCATCGTCCATCTGCCGCGCAAAATGCTCGTGTTGATCTTGTTCGCGCTCTTCCTGATGTTCGCTTCGGTATATCGCTTGCCGGAGGTCTGGGAGATCATGTTCGGCATCATCGGTATTTTCTAGCGGGAAGTGAGCAGAGAAACAGGGGCAGTTGCGGGCAAGGGACGGCGGGCCTACAATGCGCCATGAGCACCGCTTTAGACGCGCTCGGCAGCACGCGGCCTACGGCGCGCCCGCATCCTTCCTGCAACGGCTACCACGGCGCGCTTGGGGGCCGGTCCCGCCTCAGCACCGGGATCGTGCGCGATCACTCAGGGAACACAGGCCAGGGGTCAGATGGAAGAACAGATAGCAACAGCCCAACTATTCATTAATTACGGCAACGGGGACGACGATTTTGCGCTGCGCCTTTACGACGACCTGGCATCCTACGGCCAGTCGGTGTGGATCGACCGTCGCGACGTGAAGCGCGGGCAGGACTGGTCGGGGGCGGTGAACCGGGCGCTGCACAGCGCCACGCACATGCTGCTGATCTGGTCCGACCAGGCCGACACGCGCGAGGTCGAGGCCGAATGGTCCGCCTTTCTGGACATGCAGAAGCCGATCATCATCCTCCGGCGTGACAATCACCCGCTGCACTACAACCTCCAGCGGCTCCCGGCGATCGACTTCGCCAGCGATTACGAAGGCGGCGTGCGCAAGCTGATCTCCTTTCTGACCTCGCCCAAACAAGACCCGAAGGCGGCGCGGCTGGCGCTGGAACAGGGCAACGCCGCGTATCGCAGCCACGATTTCACCAACGCGATCAAAGCCTACAACCGCGCGATCGCGCTCGATCCGTCCAACGCCGAGGGGCATTTCAGCCGGGCGATGGCATTCCTGCGGCTCGGCCACACCGAGCGCGCGCTCGAAGGCTTCGGCGAGGCGATCCGGCTCAACCCGCGCATGGCGAAGGCGCATTATTATCAGGGGCAGATTCTCCGCTCGCAGGGCGAGCACGCCCGCGCCCTCAACAGCTTCACCGAGACGCTGAAATGCGACCCGAAGCACGCCCCCTCCTACTACTATCGGGGCCTGACCTTCGACCTGCTTGGCGACAGCGAGCGCGCCCTCGCCGACTACAGCGAAGCGATCCGGCGCGATCCTGAAAACACCCCCGCCTACGGGATGCGCGGCTCGATCTATTTCGCGCAGAAGCAGTATCAGGCCGCGCTCGACGACCTCGACCGCGCGGTGCTGCTCGACCCGAAAGACCCCACGATCTACCTCATGCGCGGCAAGACCTACGAGGCGCTCGGCAGCCAGCAGCAGGCGCTTAAAGATTACATCCAGGCGATCAAGCATGACGATAACCTGGCCGAAGCGTATCGCGGGCGCGGCATGATCTATGGCAGCCTGGGCAACTACGACACCGCCATCCAGGACCTCAACCACGCCATCCGGCTGAACTCCGCCGACGGCCTGGCGTATCTGGCACGCGGCGACGCCTATTTCGCGCTCGGCAACATTGAGGAGGCAATCGCCAACTACAACGAGGCGATCCGCCTGATGCCGGAGAGCGCAATCGCGCTGCACAATCGCGGCGTCGCGTACCTGGCGCAGACGCGCCTGCAAGAGGCGATCGACGACTACAACCGCGCCATTCAGCTGGATTCGCATTTCGGCTCGGCGTTCTTCAACCGGGGCAACTGCCACCTGGAGCTGGGCCAGCTTAACGCGGCGCTGGCCGACTATGACCAGGCGATCGCGCTGGACGAGAACGACGCGGGCGCGTTCCACAACCGGGGCATCACCTACAACAAGCTCGGCATGTACAACGAGGCGATCCAGGACTTTACGCACGTCCTGAGCATCGATCCGAAGTACGCCGAAGCGTACTACAACCGCCACCTGACCTATATTCAGCGCGGACAGCCGGGCGACGAGCGCCTCGCGAAAGCCGACATGGAGCAGTATCGCCGCCTGACACGGAACATGTCCGGCGACTGACCCGCCGCACACGCACGCGGCACACGCGCAACAAAAAGCAGGACCGGGAGGATTGCCCCGGCCCTGTTTGCGATCAGCGCGCTCGCCGCGATCCTGCGGTAGCAGCGGGCGCTTAGTTCACCGTCACGGTGATGTAGCGGTTGTCCTCAACGCCGCTGACCAGGATCACGCGCAGGTTGTATGTGGTGGTCGAGCCGGGGCATTCCTGGCGCGACGCCTGCCCGACGGTCGGCTGGCCCTGGTAATACACCTCGCGGATGCCCTGGACGTTCCAGCTCAGGGTCAGGCACTCGCCGGAGTTGATCGTGGGATTGTCGCCCCGGTCGGAGGTAAAAGAGATGTACACCGGCGGCAAGCCGCTCGTCGTCGCGGTTGGCAGGGCTGGGATGGGCGTCGGCATGGGCGTCGGCGGCGCGATAAATTGCGCGTCAATCACCGGCACGTTCGTCAGCGGGATATTGACGGTCAGCAGCGGCGCGTAGACCCAGCCAACCGTGCCTGCCGCGCTGCGCACTTGCAGCCAGCTATTGTCGAAGCGACGGCCCAGGATGGTGAGCGCGTCGCCCTGGCCCAGGACGCTGATGATGCTCGCACCTTCGCCGGGGTTCGCCCGCAGATTCAGGCGCGAGACGGACACGGTCGCGTCGGGCGTCGCTGCCGGCGGAGGCGTCGGCGAGGCCGGGATCAGCGGCTCAGCCACCTGTGGACCTTCTTCGCCAGCCTCAGCCGCGCCGAAATGCCGCTCGTCAAATGGATCGTTCGACAACTGGCGGACGATCAGCCCGTCCACCGACACGACGTACAGGTCCCAGTTGCCATTGACATCCGACACGAACAGGATGTATTCGCCGCCCGGCTGCCAGCGCGGCTGCACGTCGTCGGCGTCGTTACGCGTCAACTGCTCGACTTCCGAGCCGTCCGCGTTCATCACGTAGATTTCAAAGTCCCCATCGCGATCGGAGCTAAAGACGATCCGCTCGCCGTCTGGCGACCACATCGGATGCGTGTCGACTCCTGGATCGTCGGTCAGCTGAACCAGCTCGCCGGTCTCAGGGTCGAGCGTGAAAATCTCGTAATTGCCGGTTTCATCCGACGAGTACACGATCAGACCCGGCCCTTCGTCGTCCTGGGCGTCGGCCGGAGTCCTCAGCGCGAAGACCGCGCCCGCCAGCGCGAGCGCCAGCGCTAACACCCACAGGCTGCGTGAACGTTTCATAGCATCTCCTCACTCTTTGCGGTGCCACACACCGAGTATACCGTGTCATGTCGCTTGACAGGGTGTCACCTGCCGCCGGACGCGCGCCAGGCGTTCCCTCTCAGATTGTAGTCAAAATTCGCCTCGGCCAGCAGGGGGACCAACGGGCTACCGCCTGGCGGCTACCCTCCGCCCGCCTGATGCGCGCCTGTTTGCGGTGGCGGCGCTTGATTTTTCGCCTAAAGCAGGGTATATCCGGGCAGCGTACCGGCTGCTCTCCCGCATCTCGCGCCGCCGCTAAACTGGACCTGTCCCGCTGCCCTGAGGGTCTTATGCTCGCTCGCCCGATTCACGCGCTGCTCACTTTTCCCGCCCGTCTGAGGGAACGCTTTCGCAAGCGGCCCGACCAGTTCCTGGACCGGCTGCGTACCCAGACGCGGATCACCGTGCGCGGCGGCGAGGCGCTGGAATACTACATGGCGCATCCGGGGCGCAAGAGCGCGCAGCGCGTCCGGCGCCTCGAAAAAGACGCTGACGAAGTGCACCGCATCCTGGTGGCCGAGCTGAACCGCACCTTCGCGACCCCGTTTGATCGCAAGGACATTCAGGTGCTCTCGCGCGTGCTAGACGACGTGCTCGACGAGCTGTGGGCCAGCGTCAACGAAATGGATATTCTCGGCGTTGAGCCGAACGATTACCTCAAGGAAATGGCGCGCTTGCTGGCGACCGGCACCGAGGAACTCAAGCTGGCGATGGACCGCATCCCGCAGCATCCCTCGGTTGCGACGACGCACGCGATTCGCGCCCGCGCGATCAACAATACCATCGACACACTCTACGCCCAGGCGCTCGCGGACCTGTTCCGCAAGCCGAAGGACCTGGAGGGCCTGGTCGAGATGATGAAGCTGCGCGAGGTCTACCGGCACTTGTTCCACGCCTCGAACCGCATCGTAGAAGCGTCCAACGTGATCGAGGACATCGTGGTGAAGTTCTTTTAAGCGACAAGCAGCGAAAGGCAGCTCAAAACAGCGAAAGGCAGCCAGGAACAGCCGGGCACGGTAGCTCTATTTGCCTGTATTCTGCTGTATTCTGCTGTATCCTGCTGCTTTTCGCTGTGTTTTGTTGCTTGTAGCTGCCTTTCGCCGTCACCAAATGAACACGGCGCTCAGGTCGTTGACATTGGTATTCGTCGGCCCGGTGATCAGCAGATCGCCGGTCGCCGCCAGCAGCGGGTAGGCGTCGTTATTTTCCAGCGCCGCCCGCGCCGACAGCCCCTGCGCGGCGGCCCGCTCCACAGTCGCGCCATCCACCAGGCCGCCCGCCCCATCGGTGGGGCCGTCCGTCCCGTCGGTCGCCAGGCTGGCAAGCAGAATGTCGCGCGTCCCCGCCAGGGCCAGCGCCGCGGACAGCGCCAGCTCTTGATTGCGCCCCCCCTTCCCCGCGCCGCGCACCGTGACGGTTGTCTCGCCGCCAAACAACAGGCAGGCCGGGCGCGGAAACGGGCGGTTGTGCGCGGCGATCTCCTTGCCCATGCTCGCCAGCGCAATCGCGATCTCGCGCGCCTCGCCTTCGAGGTAGGTCGTCATGATCGCCGCGTTCAGGCCGAGCGCCTCGGCGCGCGCCCGCGCCGCTTCGGCGGCCAGCGCGTTGTCCGCGATGACGACGTTCTGCACGCGCTCGAAAACCGGATCGCCCGCCTTCGGCGTGTCCGCGCTCTGCCCCGCGATCGTGGCGTCCAGATGTCGCCGGATTGCTTCCGGCGCGCCGTCCCACACGCCGAACCGCTCCAGCGTCGCTCGCGCGCCGGCGGCAGTGGTCGGATCGGGCACAGTCGGCCCGGACGCGATCACGTCGAGCGGGCTGCCGACTACATCCGAGACGATCAGCGTGATCACAGTGGCCGGGTGCGCCAGGCGCGCGAGCTGCCCGCCTTTGACCTGGGACAGGTGCTTGCGCACCGTGTTGAGCGCGCCAATCGGCGCGCCGGAGCGCAGCAGCGCCTCGGTCAGCGCCTGCATGTCCGCCAGCGTCACGCCCTCGACCGGCAGCGTCATCAGCGCCGAGCCGCCGCCGGAGATCACGCCAATCACCAGGTCGTCTTCGTCCGCGCCGCGCAGCACGTCCACGATCGCGCGCGACCCCGCCAGCCCCGCCTCGTCCGGGACCGGGTGCCCGGCCTCATGCAGCATGACGCGGCGCACCGGCGCCGTGTAGCCGTACTTCACCGTGACGTGCCCGCCCGCGACCCGGTCGCCCAGCAGGTCCTCGACCGCGGCAGCCATCGGCCCGCTGGCCTTGCCCGCTCCGACCACCCACACCCGCCGGAAGCGCGCCAGGTCGTAATCGCGCCCGCCTACCGCCAGCCGGTCGCCGTCGTATTGGAGCGCCCGGCGGACGGCCGCCCCCGGCTCAACCGCGTCAAGGGCCGCCTCCAGCACGTCAAGCGCCGCGGCCCGCCGCCGATCTCCCTGCTTCACCGTTTCCTGAAAACGCGCCATGCGCTCGCGCTCCTGTCCCCCGGCCAGGCCGCTCACCACGCGCTGGCGCTTCAGGCGCGAAGCTCAGGCGCCAGCGGCCAGCTCCTCTCCAGCTGCGGAGTCCTGGTAGACCGGTATGCTAATGATAACTTGCGTGCCTCGATCGACCACCGAGCAAAGCTCGAAGTTACCATGATGCGCCTGTATGATACCCCGCGCCAGCGGCAGGCCCATCCCAATCCCTTGCTGCTCATGCCTCTGCCGCTCCACCTGACGGTACGGCTCAAAAACGTGCGGCAAATCCTCGGCGGGGATACCCGGTCCATAGTCAGTTACCGTCACCCAGACCTGCCCGTCCGAAACCCACTGCGTGACCTGGATCGGCTGATCGGGGTCCGCAAACGTCATGGCGTTGGAGATCACCTCGGCCAGCGCATGCTTGAGCGTCGCCAGATCGCACCGGACCAGCACACCAGGATCAAGCTCGTTAAAGTGCACAAGATTCTTCCATCCGCGATAATGAAACTGCCGCGCGCGATCAATGGCCCCGATGACGGCGTCGCGCACCAAGCTGGGGTAAGTGTATGCGCCGATCGCCTCTTCCAGCGCGCCTGATTCGAGCATCACATACAGCACCATCTGCTCGACCACGCGGCCCATACGGACGCTGCCGCCCTGCACGATGTCGAGCATCTCCCGAATTTCGGGCAAACCCTGTCCGTTAAGCTGGCGGCCAAGAATGTCAGCCGCCATGCTGATCGACGACAGCGGGGTGCGCAATTCGTGAGCTACCATCGAGGTGAACGCGCGTTTGGCTTCGTCCAGCTTGCGCTGCTGCTTCTCGATCTGCTCTCGCAGCTCGGTGTACCGTTTCAGCTTGCTGTGGATAATCAGTAAAAAACGCTCCCGATCCATCGGTGTTACCAGGCAGTCGTCCGCGCCCAGCAGATAGCCCTGCCGCACCCGCTCAAGCTCGTGGCGGTCGGTCAGGAACAGAAACGGGATGGTGAGCCAGGCTCGATTGGAGCGGATGGCTCGCAAAAACTCAAACCCATCCTGCGGCGGCAGATTGATATCGCTGACGATCAGATCGGGGGGCCGCGACGCTTTGCGCAGCGTTGTGAGCGCCTCGCGGCCATCGGCGGCGACCAGAACCTCAAACCCTTCCTTCTTCAAGAGATGCCGCATTCCGTGCTGGAGCGTTGGCGTCTCGGCGGCCAGTAAAATAGTCGTTGCTTCGTTGCAGGCGTTAACGTGGTCGGTCATGGAGTTTCTGTGCTCTCGAAAAGTGCTTGGTCCCCGGCTGACAAAGCAGGCTGCGAAGTGTTCCCAGCTGGATTATCGCATATCAGAATAAAAATTTAATTAATTTCTAGTTGGGAATTAATTTTTCTAGGTAACTTTCACAATTTTTTCACAAGAGATAACCTGTGCAGCCGCCCGAATGCTAGCGCGCCGTCACGCGCGTCACAATGCGCGAAGCCAGACTTCATTGCGCCGCCTATCGCCGCGCCAAGTACCTGAGAGCATTGCCGCCGGACAGTGTTTCGTGCTACACTGCTTGTGTTTATGACTATTAATAGGAGGGTTTATGAAGCTGATTTTGACGATCGTCCAGGATCAGGACGCCGACGCCACCGTCCAGGCCCTGAACGACGCGGGGCACCGGGTGACGCGCGTTGCCAGCACGGGCGGATTTTTCCGCGTCGGCAACACCACTCTGCTCATTGGCGTGGACGACGAGGCCGTCGAGCCGGTCGTGTCGCTCTTGAAAACCACCTGTGAGCGCCGCACACGCCTGATCCCTGCCGGTCCAAACATTGTCGAATCGGCGGCGATGATGGGAGCGTTCGTCGAGGTTGAAGTCGGCGGCGCAACCGTTTTCGTGATGAATGTGGAGCATTTCGAACAGGTATGAACGAGACGACGACGAAGGTGATCCTGGTCATCGCGCGCGGGGACTGCTCGGATCGTTTGATTCAGCGGCTGCTGGATGCGCAGTTCCGCGTCACGGAGTTCGCCAGCATGGGCGGCTTTCTGCGCCAAAAGAGCACCACGCTCATCATCGGCGTCAAGCCGGAGCGGATCGACAACGCGCTGGCCCTCATCCGCGAGGTCTGCGCGTCAGCGCCGGACAGCGCCGAGCACAACGCCACCGTGTTTGTGCTGGAAGCCGAGCAGTTCATTCATTTTTGATCCCGGCGCGGCCCACCCGGCGCGGGCGATCGCGCCGGGCCGCTTCCCCGGCGGGCGTCTCATTCGCGGGGCGCCCACAGCAGCACGTCCGTATCTTCTTCTTCCACCAGCCAGCGCTCGAACCACTGCGCGGCCAGCTCGGTCGCGTAACTGTCACCCTGGTCGTGCTCGATGAAGCCTGTGCGATCCGGGCAGCTAAACGCCTCGTAGGACGGGCGCATCCGGTCGAAAACCGCCTGCGCCAGCCGGGTTGAGGCGCGGCGGCGCGGGTAAGCGTACAGCGCCGGGCGCGGCGCGATCAGGCGCATCACGTCGCTGATGTCGGCGTAGATGTGCAGGTCGGGCACGAAATCGCAGCCATGCCCCGGAATCAGCAGGGGAGACGCCGTCCCGCCCAGGTAGTTCTGGACGACCACGGCGCGGATCCGCTCGTCCAGCGCGGCGAGGAACAGCGCGATGCCGCCGCCCAGGCCCAGCCCGGTCGCACCCAGGCACTTGGGGTCCACGTCGGGCCGCGCCTGCAAATAGTCGAGCGCGCGCAGCGCATCGTCGATCACCGTGCCAAGCCACGGGCGCCCGAACAGCCGCCCCACCCGGTCCAGCGTGGTGTGATCGGCGCTGTCCAGCTCGCCAAACCCTCGCTCCTCCAGCGCCAGCGTCACGAAGCCGCGCTGCGCCAGCGCCAGCGCATTCGAGCGGTGCTCGCTGTGCACCAGCCCGGCCGTCTGCCGGATCGTCCCGTGGCCTGCCATGACCAGCAGCGCCGGTAAAGGCCCGGCCGCTTCCAACGGGCGCATGAGATACGCGGGAATCCGCTGCCCGTCCCCGGCGGTCAGCGCGATCCGCTGGCGCACCACCCCGCTGATCAGATCGCGCTCGCCTTCCTGCGCCTGCACCTCCTCGGACTGAAAGTAGCGCAGGCCCAACAGCTCGCGCACCTTGCCGCGCACCTCGCCGCGCCACCAGCGCCAATCGTCGCCGCGCTGATTGGCGTAAGCCAGGGTCGGATGCTGCACGCTCATCTGGCGTAGCAGCCGCCCCAACGGGCTGTCCGGCGGGACAGGGTCCGACAGATCGTCGATCTCCTTCGGCCCGGCCGGCTCGGAGGTCAGCGAGCGCACCAGGCCCGATACGGACTGCGCTACCGTCTGCATGACGCGCTCCACCGGGCCAGGGCGCTGCTGGCTTTCGGCGAGGCGCTGCAACGCGTCCCGCATGGAGACCTGCTCGCCGTACCGTTCCGACAGCTCGCGGCGGTGGCGCGTCACCCAGACATAGACGTCGGCCTCGGTGCGGCCGGGAAACTGCGCGAGAATGCCAGACTCCGCGATCACGTCCACGACCAGCGTGTAGGCGAGATCGTACCAGGCGGCTGCCGCCTCTTCGTAGGTGCGCGCCTCGCCGTCGATGCGCTCCAGGTTCTCGCGGTACAGCTCGATCTCGACTTCCAGCTGCGGGTACATGCCCGGCTCGGTGAGGACGATCCTCTGCTCCGGGCGCGAGAGGTCGAGGCGCGTGCGGTCGAGGAAGGCGCGGTACTCGGCCTTGACGATCAGATCGTCGATCTCGGCGTCGGCGGGCAGGCCGCCGACCGGCGTCTCGTATTCCCAGACATACGCCTCGATGGTCTTCGCGCCGAACTGCCGCGCCACCGAGACGCGGTGGTTGCCATCCTTGACGAAATAGGCATCTCCGACCTTGTACAACTCGATCGGCGGCAGACCCATCTCGGCCTGAAGCTCGGCCACACGCCGCCAGCGCCAGCTATCCCCTTCGACCAGCGGCAAGAAGGTCCGCGTGAAGTCGTTGTAGCGCCCAACGCTGCCGACGATCTGGTCCAGCGGCACCTGGTGCAGGCCGCGATAGGCGTTCTGATTCAGCCGCAGCCGCTCCTGAACCTCCTCAAACGACAGCAGCGTCGCGGGGCGGCGGCTCAGTCCTAGAGTCGAGTACACGCGCTCCAGAAACGCCTTGCGGCGGGCCGCCGACCACGACTCACGCGAGGCGGCCATTGCGGACGGATTGGGGTCATTCACCATCGGCGGCGCTCTCCCCTCAACGGTTTGACGTGACCCGATCACGCAGGGCGCAGGCGATCATGCCAATCAGGCAGGGCCGCTTACACCCGGCTCACGGCGGCCCGGTTGAGCGCGCCAGGGCCGGGGCGCGCTGGCCGGACGGTCAGAACCCGGTATAATGCGTGCGACCGGCCGCCATGCACACGGATCACGCAGGAAGCATCATGAGTGATACCACCCGCTCTCAGTCTAGCATTCAACTGCCTGTGACACCACAGGCCGCTCCCCTCACGCTGCTGCACGCCGCCCGCGAACTCGCGGCGCGCCAGGAGGATCGTACCGCGCTGACGCTGATTTCACCCGACGGCTCGCAGACGATCTCCACGCGCGCGTTTTTCGACCAGGCCGCCCGCTCGGCGCGCGCGCTGGAAGACGCCGGCGTGCGCCCGCAGGACCTGGTCGTGCTGGCGCTTCAGCACGGGCCGGAGGTGCTCTACGCCTTCTGGGGCGCGATGCTGCTCGGCGCGATTCCGTCGATCTTCCCGTTCCTGACGCCGAAGCTCGACGCCGAACGGTATTACGCCAGCGTGCGCGACCTGGTGGCGCTGTCTGAAGTGCGCGCCGTCGTGACGTATGGCGAGATGCTCCCCGCCCTGCGCGCGCGCCTGGACGGCATCCCGACGCTGGCCGCGATCCTCGACGTGGACGATCTGGACGCCAGCCGCGCGCCCGACCGGTATTTTGAGCGCGCCCCATCGCGGCCCGAAGACACAGCTTTCTTGCAGCACTCGTCCGGCTCGACCGGCCTGCAAAAAGGCGTGATGCTCTCGCACGGCGCGGTGCTGAGCCAGATCGCCGCCTACAGCGCCGCGATCCGTCTGACGCCCGACGACGTGATCGTGAGCTGGCTGCCGCTCTATCACGACATGGGGCTGATCGCCGGGTTCATCCTGCCGATCGTGCAGGGCGTGCCGCTGGTGCTGATGTCCCCCTTCCACTGGGTGCGCGACCCGCAGATTTTGCTGCACGCCATTCAGGAGCATCGCGGGACGCTGTGCTGGCTGCCGAACTTCGCCTATAACTTCCTGGCGACGCGCGTGCGCCGTTCCGCGCTGGACGGGCTGGACCTGTCCAGCCTGCGCGCCGTGATCAACTGCTCCGAACCGGTGCGCGACGACAGCCACCGCGCCTTCCTCGACCGCTACCGCGCCTTCGGGCTGAGCGAGCGCGCCCTGCAAACCTGTTACGCGATGGCCGAGAACACCTTCGCCGTCACGCAGAGCGACCTCGATCGCCCGCCGCGCCTGGACCGTATCGACCGCGCCGCGCTGCTGGAGCAACACCGCGCGCTGCCAGCCAGCGAGGACGCGCCCGCCGTGACGATGGTCTCGTGCGGCGCGCCGATCGCCAACACCGAGATACGCGTCGTGGACGCCCAGCGGCAGGATGTCGGGGAGCGGCAGGTCGGCGAGATCGCGCTGCGCAGCACGTGTATGCTGACCGGCTACTACCGCCGCCCGGACGCGACCGCCGAGGCGCTGGCCGATGGCTGGTACTTCACCGGCGACCTGGGCTATCTGGCGGACGGCGAGCTATACATCACCGGGCGCAAGAAGGACCTGATCATCGTCGGCGGCAAGAACATCTACCCGCAGGATATCGAGCACGCGATCAACGACGTGCCGGGCGTGCATCCGGGCCGGGCGGTCGCTTTCGGTGTGTTCAACGACTCGCTCGGCACGGAAGATATCGCGGTGGTATGCGAGGTCGAGACGGACGATCCCGCCGCCCGCGACGCCATCACGCGCGAGATTCGGGCGCGGATCGCGACCACGACCGACACGATGGCGCGCTACGTGCACCTGGTCGAGCCGATGTGGCTGCTAAAGACTTCGAGCGGCAAGATCGCGCGCGGCGCCAACCGCGACAAGTTCCTCGCGGAAGTGCTGCGCGCGCAGTAGACCAAAACCGAAGGAGATGCGCATGAAAGCTATCCTGCGCCGCCTGTTCAGCCGCGAAAACCTGCTCGCGCTGGCGCTGTGCCTGATCGTCGTGCTGCTGGTGATCGTCACCGCCGACGCCTCGCCCCGCTGGATATATCAGGGGTTTTGAGCCAAGAGCAGCGAGCTACAGTTAAGAGCAGCCGAAAGCAGCCCGTGATCTTCGCTGTCCTTCGCTGCCCTCGGCTGCCTTCCGCCCACGACTATCAAACCTCGCGCGCAGCCGTTACATTGATCACCTGGAAAACCGATCCCCCTGTGCTATAGTGGCGGTTATGCTGATAAGCGTCTTGGAAATCAGAGGAACGGACTCGCCGGATGCATGAGCTGGGAGTGACCCAGAGCCTGCTGGAAATCGCCGTGCGCCACGCCGAGCAGGCCGGGGCGACGCGCATCACGCGGCTGTCGCTGGTCGTGGGCGAGCTGGCGAGCATCGTGGACGATTCGGTCCAGTTTTACTGGGACCTGATCGCCGCCGGGACGCTCGCCGAGGGGGCCACGCTGGAGTTCAAGCGCGTGCCCGCCACGCTGCGCTGCGCCGCGTGCGCGCACGAGTTCCCGCTCAATCACGATCGCTACGTCTGCCCGCGCTGTGGAAGCAGCCGGATCGCGGTCGCAGGCGGCGAGGAATTCTACCTGGAAAGCATCGATGTCGATCTCCCGACGCCGGTCTGATCGACCGCGCGGTCGGTCCCAGCTTTGAGAGGACAATCAGCCATATGCCGAACATCCCTGTCGTGGAAACGATTTTGAATGTCAACGACCAGCTGGCCGAGCAGAACCGCCGCATCTTCGACCGGGCGGGCGTGCTGGTGCTGAACGTGATGGCCTCGCCCGGCGGCGGTAAGACCTCCACCATCGGCAAGATCATCGACGCGTTGCGCGACGAGGCGCGGATCGGCGTGATGGACGGCGACATCGTCGCGATCGACCTCGAAGGCTTCGCGGCGCAGGGCATCCCGGTCTCGCTGATCAACACCGGCGGCAACTGCCATCTGGACGCCAATATGGTGCACAGCGCCCTGCCCTCGATGGACCTGGACGCGCTCGACCTGCTGATCATCGAGAACGTCGGCAACCTGATCTGCCCGGCGGCCTTCAAGCTCGGCAGCCACGTCAACGTCGTGATCGCCAGCGTGCCCGAAGGCGCGGACAAGCCGTACAAGTATCCGGCCATGTTCCGGGGCGCGGACGTGCTGCTGCTCAACAAAATGGACCTGGCCGAGTACATGGAGTTCGATGTCCCGTACTTCCGTCACGGCGTCGAGGTGCTCAACCCCGGCCTGGCCTTCTTCCCGATCTCATGCCGGACCGGCGAGGGGCTGGACGCGTGGATCGACTGGCTGCGCGCGCGCCTCGCCGAGCAGGCGCGCGGCTGAACGAGCGCGCGGGCGCTTTAAGCGTATGAGCGCATTATCCGGGCGGCACATTCACGTCTCCGGCGTGGTCCAGGGCGTCGGCTTTCGCCCCTTTATCTACGGCCTCGCGCAGCGCCACGCGCTGACCGGCTGGGTAATGAACACTTCGTCAGGGGTCGAGATCGAGGTCCAGGGCGACGCCGCCGCGCTGGATGCATTCGCGGCGGCCATCACGGCGGAAGCGCCGCCGCTGTCGCGCATCGACCGGGTGACAGTCGCGCCCTCGGCGGCCAACGGCTGCGCCACGTTCGAGATCCGGCGCAGCGCCGCGCAGCCCGGCGTCTATCAGCCGATCTCGCCCGACGTGGCGACCTGCGAGGCGTGCCTGGCGGAAGTCTTCGACCCGGCCAACCGGCGCTATCGCTACGCCTTCACCAATTGCACGCACTGCGGGCCGCGCTTTACGATCATCCGTGACATCCCGTATGACCGCCCGGCGACGACGATGGCCGCCTTCGAGATGTGCCCGGACTGCCGCGCCGAGTACGAGAACCCGCTCGACCGTCGCTTCCACGCCCAGCCGAACGCCTGCCCGGTCTGCGGGCCGAAGCTGGAAATCGCGCCCAGCGCCGCCCACTCGCTCGCAGCGTGGGACGCGCTGCCCGCCGACCCGATCGAGGCGGCGCGCAGCCTGCTGCGCCAGGGCCGGATCGTCGCGATCAAGGGGCTGGGCGGCTATCACCTGGCCTGCGACGCGACCCACGCGGAGGCCGTGCGGACGCTGCGCGCGCGCAAGGGCCGCGCCGCCAAGCCGTTCGCGGTAATGGCCGCCGATCTCGACGCGGCGCGGCGGTTGTGCGACCTGGACGCCGCCAGCGAGCAGGCGCTGACCGTCCGCGAGCGGCCCATCGTGCTGCTGCCGTGGCGCGCAGGCTCGCCCATCGCGCCGGAAGTCGCGCCCGGTTTGCGCGAGCTGGGCGTCATGCTGCCGTATACGCCGCTGCACTATTTGCTCCTCGAACGGGCGGCGGACTTCCCGCCCGCGCTGGTGATGACCAGCGGGAATTTCAGCGAGGAGCCAATCGCCACCGACGACGCGGACGCTCTGGCGCGGCTGGCGCCGCTCTGCGACGCCTTTCTGCTGCACGACCGCCCGATCCACATCCGCTGCGATGATTCGGTCGTGCGCCCGATGCGGGGCCGGATCGTCCCGCTGCGGCGCTCGCGCGGGTACGCGCCCTACCCCGTGCCGCTGCCGTTCGACGCGCCGCCGCTGCTGGCAACCGGCGCTGAGATGAAAAATACGTTCTGCGTCGCCCGCGACCGCAGCGCCTTTATGAGCCAGCACATCGGCGAGCTGGGCAACTACGACGCGCGGCGCTCGTTTGAGCGCAGCGTCGAGCACCTCAGCCGGCTGTACCGCGTCGAGCCGAAGATCGTCGCGCACGACGCGCACCCCGACTACGCCGCGACGCGCTACGCCCTGGCGCGGCCCGAGCCGAAGATCGCGGTGCAGCACCATCACGCGCACCTGGCAAGCTGCCTGGCGGAGCACCGCGTCCCGCCCGGCGAGGCGGCGATCGGCGTGATCTTCGACGGGACGGGCCTGGGGCCGGACGGCGCGATCTGGGGCGGCGAGGTGCTGATCGGCGGCTATGATGGGTACGCGCGCTGCGCGCACCTGCGCTACATCCCGCTGCCCGGCGGGGACGCGGCGACGCTGCGCCCGTACCGGGTCGCGCTGGCGCACCTGTGGGCGGCAGGGATCGCGTGGGACGGCGACCTCGCGCCGATGGCAGCGATCTCCGAGCCGGAGCGCGCCATTCTCGCCCAGCAGCTTGAGAAGCGGCTTAACGCACCGAGCACGTCGAGCATGGGCCGCCTGTTCGACGCGGCGGCCTCGCTGGCGGGCGTGCTGCACGAAGTGACGTATGAGGCGCAGGCCGCGATCTGGCTCGAAGCGCAGGCCGACCCCGACGAGCGCGGCGCGTATCCTTTCGGCCTCGCCAGCGCGGCCAGCGGAGAGCCGTTCGAGATCGATCCCGCGCCCGCGCTGTGCGCGCTGATCGCGGACCGGCGGGCGGGTGTGGGCGTTCCGGCGATCGCGGCGCGCTTCCATAACGGCGTCGCGGCGCTGATCCGCGACGTGTGCACGCTCGCGCGCGAGCGCACCGGATCGAACACCGTCGCGCTGAGCGGGGGTGTGTTCCAGAACAAGCGGCTGCTGGAGCGCGCCGCCGCGCTGCTCGACGCCGCCGGGTTCCGCGTGCTGACGCACGAGCTGGTCCCGGCCAACGATGGCGGGCTGGCGCTGGGACAGGCGGCCATCGCGGCGTATGCCGTTCAAGTGAACCCAGGGAGACTCTAAAGCTATGTGCCTCGGCATCCCCGGTAAGATCATCGAGATTTACGAGCAGGCCGGTCTGAAAATGGGACGCGTCGATTTCGGCGGCGTGATCAAGGAGGCCTGCCTGGCGTATGTGCCCGACGCGCAGATCGGCGACTACACGATCATTCACGTCGGCTTCGCGCTGAACCTGATCGACGAGGTCGAGGCGCAGAAGACGCTGGAGCTATTCGACCAGATCGGCCTGCTCCAAGACGAATTAGGTGAGAGCGCCGAATGAAGCACCTGACCGAGTACCGTGACGCCGCCCGCGTGCGCGAGGTCCTGGACGACATCCGCCGCATCACGACGCGCCCGTGGCGGCTGATGGAGGTCTGCGGCGGGCAGACGCACTCGATCATCCGCCACGGCATCGACCAGCTTCTGCCGGACGGCGTCGAGATGATTCACGGCCCCGGCTGCCCGGTGTGCGTCACGCCGCAGGAGCTGATCGACCAGGCGATCGCGATCGCGTCCTCGCCCGGCACAATCCTCGTCTCGTTCGGGGACATGCTGCGCGTCCCCGGCTCCGCCAAAGACCTGTTCCAGGTCAAAGCGGAGGGCGGCGATGTGCGGGTGGTCTATTCACCGCTGGAGTGCCTGAAGATCGCGCAGGAGAACCCGGACCGGCAGGTCGTGTTTTTCGGCGTCGGCTTCGAGACGACCGCTCCGGCGAACGCGATGGCCGTCTTCCAGGCGCACCGGCTGGGGCTGGACAACTTCTCGCTGCTGGTCTCGCATGTGCGCGTCCCCCCCGCGCTGGACGTGCTGCTCGGCGCGCCGGAGGTCAACGTGCAGGCGTTTCTGCTGGCCGGGCACGTCTGCGCGGTGATGGGCTACTGGGAGTACGAGCCGCTCGTCGCGCGCTACCGCGTGCCGATGGTCGTCACCGGCTTCGAGCCGCTCGACCTGGTGCACGGTATCCGCCTGGCGATCCGCCAGCTTGAGCAAGGCCGCGCCGAGGTCGAGAACGCTTACGGGCGAGTCGTCGTCGCGCGCGAGGGCAACCGCCCGGCGCAGCAGATCATCGAGACGGTCTTCGAGGGCTGCGACCGCAACTGGCGCGGGATCGGGCTGATCCCCGCCAGCGGGTGGCGCTTGCGCCCGGACTACGCCGCTTACGACGCCGCGCGCCGTTTCGCGGTGGACGGCATCACCACACAGGAGTCGCCGCTGTGCCACGCCGGAGACGTGCTCAAAGGCGTGCTCAAGCCGAACGAGTGCCCGGCCTTTGGGACGCTGTGCACGCCGCGCAAGCCGCTTGGCGCGCCGATGGTCTCGTCCGAGGGCGCGTGCGCGGCGTACTACAATTTCGGGCGGTTCGAGGCGTCGCAGCTGCCGTTGCGCTGACCGCCGCACGCTTGGCGGCGACCCCGGAACGGTGTACGTTCTAGGCAAATGGGCTGCGTTCCGCGAGGAGGGTCCGATGACGCAATTCGTGCTGCGCTTGGTGGTCAATGCGATCGCGCTGGTGATCACGGCCTACGTTCTGCCCGGCATCAGCGTCGCGAACGAGGTCCTGCCGGTGCTGCTGGTCGCGCTGATCTTCGGCGTGGTCAACGCGCTGGTCAAGCCGGTGATCATGATCCTGAGCTGCCCGCTGATTATCGTCACGCTCGGCCTGTTTTACCTGGTGGTCAACGGCCTGATGCTGCTGATCACCGACGCGCTGGCCGGGGACCGCTTCGAGGTGGACGGCCTCGGCTGGGCGATCCTGGGCGGCATCGTGATGGGGCTGGTCGGCATGGCGCTGGAAGGCGCGCTCGGCCTGAACGAGAAGAAGACGACGACCGCCTAATCCGGCTTTGTCGCGCGCGCCGCGACCCAGGCGCTCAGGCGCTCGGTCCAGCGCGCGCGGTTGTCCGGTGTAATGTCAAGCACCGGCACAGTCAACGGCAGGCCGAGCGCATCCCGCGCCAGGTCGATCAGCTCTGGCCGCACGACGACCAGCGCCGCGCCAAACTGTCGCGCGCGGATCATGGGCAGCACCGGCGCCCAGCCCTCGCCGCGCACCAGCTCCAGCGGCCCTAGCTCGTCCACGATAAACAGGTCCGCGCCCTGCCCGGCCCGCGCGAAGTCCAGCCCGGCGTCCATGCCTTCGGCGTCGAAAGTGTAGCGCCCGGTGTGGATCGGGCCGCGCGGCTCGGCTGAGACGGTCGCCAGCGGGCGACGCGCGCCGCTGGCCGCGTCCAGCACGTCGATCCCGACCTTTTCATCGCCGTCAAAGCGCGCCAGCGAGAGCATCCCGCCGACCGACCACCCGGCGCGCCGGGCCGCGTCGCGCACGGCCAGCAGCAGCGTGGTCTTGCCCGCCCGCCGCGCGCCTGTCACCAGCAAGACGACGCCGCGCGCAACGCCATCCGGCAGGACTATCTCCCGCATTAGGCCACCTCACCCATCCAAAAATCCCCCGGCTGTCTCCGCCATCTGCCTCATTCACGCCCCCGCCGCACCAGCTATGATGGCTTTAACATCGCGGCGAATCTGTCTGCGGCATGCGCGCGACATGAGAAGGAGAGAGCATGGACACTCGACCTGTACAGCGGCCCCCGGCGCCCGCCAAGAAAGGGTTCGGCCTGGGCAAAGGCACCTTGATTATCGGCCTCATCATTTTTGTGGCGGCGATGTTCTTCCTGCCCCAGCTGCTGGGCGACGACGAACGGGAGACCGGCAGCGGCTCGATCCGCGATGGCAACGACGTGCCGGCGGACGCCATCCCGGAAAACGTGCTTGGCGTCGAAATCCGTGACCTGGTCGTCTCGTCCGGCATTGACCAGAACGGCTGCGCGATTGACCGGCAAACCTCGTTTGGCGTCGATGACACGGTGTTCATTGTAGCGCAAGACAGCGACGTGCCAGCTGGCTCAACCCTGTTCGTCCGGCTTTACGCCAACGGGCAAGCCGTCGAAGACTCGCAGGAGCTGACCGCCGACGATGATTACGCCAGAACATGCGTCAACTTCCTGTTCGAGCCGGCTGGGGGGACGAACTTTGAGGCCGGATCGTATGAAGCCGAGCTGTTTGTCAATGGCAACCCGCAGGGCACTGTCAGCTTCGAGATCGGCTAGGAAGGAGCCGTCATGGACAACATCGGCACGCTGTGCCTGTTTGGGATTGTGCTCATCGTCGGGCTGTTCATGCTGCCCCGTCTGATGGGCGCCGGCGCGCGCAACGTCCGCCGCGAGCGCCCATACTACAACGATCCGGACATCGGCAGCCGGGGGTCGTTCGGCGCGCCGGAAGAGCCGCGCTATGACGCGCCCGAAATCCGCAGCCGGGCCAGCTTTGGGTTCCCGCGCGTGCCGTTCCGGCGGCGTAGTGGCGGGCTGTTCGGGCAGAGCCTGAGCCGCTCCACCGGCCAGGACGCCAGCCGATCTAGCCCCACCCGGCGCGTAAACAGCCCGCGTATCCGCAGCCGGGGCAGCTTTGGTCGCAAGCGGAACTGACCTAACCCACATCCGGCCCCGTGAACACCCTCGCGGGGCCGTTTTCGTTCACGCGCGGGTCAGGCGACCTTAATCACCTTGCGGACGCGCAGCCGGATCACGATCATGTCGAGGTCGCTCCAGGCTGCGACATCCTTCGCCGCCTGCTCCTCGTCCTCGTAGTGGTAGGTCAGCGCCTTCATCCAGCGCAGCCCTGGGTCTTCCTCGACGGCGAACTCTCCCTTGAGCAGGTAGCCGCCCCCATCGCCAGAATCGCCGCCGATCGCGATTGCGCCCTTCGGATTGCGCGCGATATGCCCGACCTTGCGCGTGTCCCGCGTGGCGATCACCATCACGTCGTCGCCGTCGAGCTTGAACCACACCGGGACGGTGTGCGGGTAGCCCTCTCCATCAATCGTGCTCATGCGCGCCAGCAGCGGCTTCTGCAAGAACGCGCGAACCTCATCACTGAACAACCCCATCATCTACTCCTGGCGACTGTGCGCCTGTCGTGCCGATTCCGGGGCCGAGTATAATAGCAGACAGAGTCTCTGCACAGCGCGACGAGTCTCCGCGCCGCACGAAAGGCAGGCGATCCGCGAAATGGCAACTCAACCCGACGCCAGGGCCGCGCTGGACCGGCTGCCGCGCGTCACGCTGGCGCAGCTTCCCACCCCGGTCGAGCTTCTGCCGAACCTGACGCGGGCGCTGGGCGGTCCGGCGCTGTTCATCAAGCGGGACGACCAGACCGGGCTGGCGACCGGCGGCAACAAGACGCGCAAGCTCGAATTTCTGGTGGCCGAGGCGCTGGGCGCGGGCGCGGACACGTTAATAACTGCTGGCTCGACGCAGTCCAACCACGCCCGGCAGACGGCAGCAGCGGCGGCGCGCCGCGGGCTGGCGTGTCACTTAGTGCTCTATGCACCGGATGGGATCGCGCCGCGCGAGATCACCGGCAACCTGCTGATCAACCACCTGCTCGGCGCGACGATCCACTGGACCGAGGAGCGCGCGCCCTACGCCGCGACCCTGGCGCGCGTCGAGGCGGCGGTGCGCGCTGCCGGCGGGCGGCCTCACTTGATTCCTTACGGCGGCTCGAATGCGCTGGGCGTCGCCGCCTACGCCTCGGCGTTTCTGGAGCTGGCCGACCAGATGGCAGGCGGGCCGGACCCCGCCGCGCCGTTTGACGCGGTGGTGTTCGCCACCAGCTCCGGCGGGACGCAGGCCGGGCTGCTGCTCGGCGCGCAGATCGCCGGGCTGGCCGGGGCGACGGCGCTGCACGGGGTC
Organism: Aggregatilineaceae bacterium; assembly: GCA_035325905.1. Taxonomy (GTDB): domain Bacteria; phylum Chloroflexota; class Anaerolineae; order Aggregatilineales; family Aggregatilineaceae; genus DYGX01. The sequence continues at coordinate 41,910 of DAOKYY010000017.1, forward strand.
AGCGTGGACCAGCCGCGCGCCGGGTTCGCGCCGCGCGTCGAGGCTCTGCTGCGCGACGGTGCGGCGCTGCTGGGCGCTGAGGTCCCCGCCGGGCCGGAGATCATCATCGACGATCGCCATCTGGGCGGGGGGTACGCCGTGGTCGGCGAGCCGGAGCGCGAGGCGATCCACCTGATGGCGCGGCACGAAGGGATTCTGGTTGATCCGGTCTACACTGGGCGGGCGCTGGCCGGGCTGATCGACGCGATCCGGCGCGGGGAATGGCGGCGCGGCCAGCGGGTGCTGTTCTGGCACACCGGCGGCGCTGCCGCGCTGTTCGCGTTTGGCGACGCGCTGAATATCGGATAATCGCGGCGGGTTGTTGCCTGCCCGATCCTTTTTCTGTAGAATCCGCAGCCGGACCGGGGGCCGCCCGGTCGCGGGCAGGGCGTCTAGAGACTTTACCCAGAGGACTGAAGCACCATGCTTGTTCGCGCGTTCCGTGTCACCGACCGGCTGGGGAATGCCCTGCTGCGCCTCGGCGCGTGGGCGGCGCTGGCTGCGGTCGAGCAAGCCGCTCACCTCAAGAACGGGCTGATCGGGCTGGTCGTGGCCCTCTTTGGCGTGATCGCGGGGGCGCTAGGGCTGGTGGCAGGGACGGCCCGCCGCACGCGGCGCACCGCGCAGCAGGCGTATGAGATCACGCAGACCGTCACCGGCAGCCGCCGCGACCGTATGGCGCAGCGCGCCGCCGCGGCCGAGCTACGCCCAACGGTGGCCGAGGACCCGCTGCGCGCCCAGAACCGCGCGCTGAGCGCCTTCGCCGTGCTGCTGCTGGTCGCGCTGCTGGTCGTGGTCGTGTGGCAGACCGGCGGTGAGGACAAGCCTGAGCTGCCGGTCGGGGTGGCGGGCGCGTGGCCTCAGGCGGGTGAGAACACGCCAATTCCGACGGCGATCTTTCCGACGCCGATCCCGACTGAGACGCCCGTCCCCGACCCGCTGCGCGCTGGCGGCAGCGTGGTGTATACGCTGCGCACCGGCGGCCAGACCGACCTGTGGGCGCTGCAAGTCGGCGAAACCGAGCCGCTGCGCCTGACCAATCACCCCGCCGACGATCGCGACCCGGCGTGGAGTCCCGACGGGACGCGCCTGGCCTTCAGCAGCCGCCGCGACGGCAACTGGGAACTCTATGTGCTGGAATTGGCGACCGGCGCGCTGACCCGGCTGACGTATACGCCGGGCTTCGAGGGCGCGCCGACGTGGAGTCCTGACGGCGCGTTTATCGCTTACGAGGGCTATAACGCGCAGACGCAGAACCTCGACATTTACATTATCAGCTCGGACCCGGAGCTTGCCACGCGCGACGGCGCGGTGCAGATGACGACCTCGCCCGCGCCCGACATCGAGCCGGCGTGGTCCCCGCTGGGCCGCCAGATCGCGTATGTCACCTGGCGCGACGGCAACCAGGAGATCATCGTCTTCGACCTCGACAACCCGAACGCCGACCGCGAGCAGCAGGCGCTCAATTTGACGCGGACGCCGGACGTCAACGAGACGCACCCGGCCTGGAGCCATGACGGCACGCGCATCGCCTATACCGCGACGGTCAACGGCGTCGAAGGCGTCTACTACCAGCGGCTGGACCAGCCCGGCGGCGAGCCAGGGCTGATCGGGCGCGGGCGGATGCCCGCCTGGGCGCCGAACGATGCCAGCGTGCTGTACCTGCTCGACCTCGACCGCCGCACGCAGGTGATCGCCAAGTCACCGGACAGCTTCGGCGCGGCGACCGATGCGACTGTGCTGCCCGGCCCCGCCGCCGACCCGGACTGGACCGAGGCTGCGCTGCCGGCGGGCTTCGTGCAGAGCGGCGGGCTGCCCGCCAACCCGGCCGTCTCCGACCCGCCCTTCGTGGAAGACGACCGCCCGCAGACGACCGGGCTGTACGGGCTGGCGCTGCTGAACGGCGTGACCGCGCCGCTGCCGCGCCTGTCCAGCCGGGTGAACGAGTCGTTCGAGGCGCTGCGCGTCGCCGTGCTGGAACAGGCCGGCTATGACTTCCTCGGCACGCTGGAGGACGCTTTCTGGCCGCAGGGCCGCCCGCCGGAGTCCGGCGAGCCGCGCGACAACTGGCACTACACGGGTCGCGCGATCGCGATCAACCGCGACCTGATCTACCTGCCCCCGCCCGCGCCGATTGAGGTCGTGCGCGAGGATATCGAGGTCAACACCTACTGGCGCGTTTACGTGCGGGTGCCCGAAGAAGCGCAGAACGGCGCGCTTGGCGAGCCGCTGCGCGACCTGCCGTGGGACTTCACCGCGCGCAGCAGCGGCTCCCCGGAAGACTACGAGCGCGGCGGGCGGCTCAAGGACCGGCCCCCGGCCGGTTACTACGTAGACCTGACCGGGATCGCGGCAGATTACGGCTGGGAGCGCGTCCCGGCGCAGCGCACCTGGCAGCACAACTTCGGCGCGATCCAGTTCTGGGAGCTGCGCAAAACCGGCGGCCTGAGCTGGCGCGACGCGATGCTGGAGCTGTACACGCCCGAAGAATTAGAGACTTTCCTGAGCGCCGCGACCAGCATCCCGGCGCCGCCTACCCTGCCCGCCGGCGAACCGGCGGCGGAGGCGGCGCGCACCCCGACGCCAATCCCGCCGGACCAGCAGTAGCGCGGCGCGCCAGGATACCGTCATGGAACGCAGCCGCAACCTGCAAGGCATCCTGATCCTGCTCGCGCTGCTCGCGCTGGGCGGGCTGTATCTCTGGCAGAACGTCCAGCCAGGGATCACGGTCTCGGTTCCCGCGCCGACCGCCACAACCGGGGACGTTCGCCCGCCGGATTGGGAAGTCGAGCTACGCGCGCAGCTGGCCTCGGCGGCGACGCTGCTGCCGACGGTGGACCCCAACGCGCCGACGCTGACCGCGCCCGCGCTGCCGACCAGCGATCCGGCGGCAGGCGCGATTGTGGCGCCGGACGCGGTCGATTTCATCCCCTGGCCGACCCCGACCATCACGCCGACGCCCATGCTGCCGACCGCCGCCGGTCCCACGCCCGTCCCCAGCCCGACCGGGCTGCCGGTCGCGTCTAACGCGACGCCGGTCGGCTACCAGCCGCCGCCCGAAGAAGCGCCGCTGCGCCTGCACGTCAACGACCACTACTGGATGAAGCGCCCGGTCGACGCCAGCGCCAATAGCGAGAGCCTGTTCTATTACCCCTTCGGCTCGGACGGGCCGCGCAACGAGTGGCGCGTCCATCATGGCGTCGATATGCCGAACCCGATCGGCGAGCAGGTCCACGCCGTCGCGCCCGGCACCGTGATCTGGGCGAACAACGGCGCGGAAGCGTTCGCCGGGGCGCAGCAAGGCATCTACCCGGCGTATGGCAACGTCGTGATGATCGAGCACGACATTGGCTACCGGGGCCAGAAGCTGTGGACGCTTTACGCGCACCTCTCGGCTATTTTGACCGAGGAAGGCGCGCACGTCGAACAGGGCGACACGATCGGCCTGATCGGCGGCACGGGCGACGTCAGCGGGCCGCATGTCCACCTCGAAGTGCGCCTGGGCGAGAACAACTATTACTCGGTGCTCAACCCCCTGCTGTGGATCGTGCCGTATGTCGGGCATGGCGTCGTCGCCGGGCGCGCGACGCTTGCCGACGGCGCCCTCGCCGAGGATGTGACCATCACCCTGACGCAGCGCGGGCGCGTCGTCCAGACCACCACGACGTACATCGCGCCGAAACGCAGCCCGACTCAGCGCAGCGGGTGGGAGGTCAACCCCGACCCGGCGTGGCAGGAAAACTTCGCGCTCGGCGACGTGCCGGCGGGCGACTACACGATCAGCGTGACGCTGAACGGGCGGCGCTACGCGCAAGACATCACCGTGCGCGCCGGGACGACCAACTTCGTCGAGCTGGGCGGCGGCGCGGCGGCCACCCCGCAAGCGCCCGGCAGCTAGCGGACCGACGCCTGCCCTACGGCAGCCCCGCTTTCGCGTAAAGCCCGGTCAAACCCTTTGCGAAGTGGGTATGTATCGGCTACACTCGCAGTATGGACGTGCGCGGAGGTCAAGCGACTGACGCCGCAATCAGGAGCGACTATCGGGATGCAGATGATGAACACTAGAAGAGGTGTGAGCATGTTCAGGCGCCTGGCGCTGCGCCGGGCCGGGCTGGCGATCCTGGTCTTGACTCTGGCAGCGGGGTTGATCAGCTCGCCGGTGCTCGCGCAGGACAGCGTCCGCCGCCAGCTTGTGGTGGGCGACGTGGTAACGGGAACCCTCAACTCTGAGACGTTCGTGCAGATGTATTCCATTAGCGCGAGCGCGGGCGACACGATCACGATTGACGTGACGACCGAGGTCAGCGACCTGGCTCCCGTCGTGATCGTGACCGATCAGCGCGGCAGCGTCGTCGCGTCGGATGTCGATCTGAGCAGCCCTACCACGGCCTCGATTGCCGACATCAACATTCCCAACACCGGAACGTACTACATCGCGGTCATGCGCGGCAGCGGGGCCGAGGGCGAAGCGGGCGGGCAGTTCACGCTGCGCCTGAGCGGCCTTCAGCAGGTCGGCGGCCAGATGGTCACGCTGACCGGCGGCGGGCTGCTGTTCGAGCTGAGCTGGAACGCCGCCGTCAACCTGAACCTCGAAGTGCGCGACCCGGTCGGCGGGACGGTGCACGCCTTCAGCCCCGGCTCGCCCAGCGGCGGCACGCTGGACGCCGACGTGAACGGCTCGTGCGACTTGGCGACCGCCGACAACCCGACCGAGACGATCGCGTGGGAGACCGGCGAGGTCCCGGCGGGCAGCTATGAGATCATTATTTACTATCTCGACACGTGCGACGTGGGCGGGCCGCAGGTCTTCACGATCAGCGCCAGCGCCAACGGCGACGAGGCCGAGACCATCACCGGGACGCTGAACCCCGGCCAGGAATACGTCGCGCGCCTTGAGCTGGCTCCCGACGCAGCCTGGGATCTCGTCAACGGCGGGGTGAACGCCGGTCTGAATTTCTCGCTGTTCAGCAACCTGCTGGCGCAGGCAGAGTCGCTCGCGGTGGGCAGCACGGTGTCGGGGCTGATCACAAACCAGGCCCCGGCGCAGGCGTTCGCGTTCGAAGGCACGGCCGGCACGACCGTCGACATCGTGGCGGAGGCGCAGTCCGGCAGCCTGGACACGTCGATCGCGCTGTATAACCCGAACAACACCGTCGTCGCCACCAACGAAGACGCCAACGAGAACACCACTGACTCGGCGCTGCGCGCGCAGCTGGCAGCCGACGGGACCTACACCGTCATCGTCAGCCGGTACGCGCTGGCGATCGGCGGCACCGAGGGCGAGTACACGCTGCGGGTCAGCGAGGTCAGCGGCGCCGCCGCGAACGCGACCCCGGTCGTCGGCGGCGCGGCGAGCGAGCTTGACCTGCCGCAAGGCTCGATCGAAGTGACCCTCACCTGGAACACGATTGCGGACGTGCAGCTTCTGATCCGTGACCCTAACGGCGAGCCGATCTACGACGACAACCCGCAGGCGACCAGCGGCGGGATCCTAGCAGCGGACGGGAACGTCGGCTGCCTGGAGCCGACCACCACCCCGGTATCGTACATCTACTGGCCGCCGAACCGGCTCCAGCAGGGCGTGTACGAGATCGAAGTGTGGCACCAGAACGCCTGCGAGGATACCACTCCGGTCACGTTCGACCTGAACGTGGACGTGCTGGAGCAGACGGTGCTGAACACGCAGCAGTCGATCGCGCCGGACGCCCGCTTCATGATCACGTTCACCGTCGCACCGGATGGCACGGCGACCGCCGGCCCCGGTGGCTTCTTCAACATGACCAACGCCTCGTCGCTGAACTACCAGAATCGCCTGAGCAGCGCGATCCCGCTTAGCTACGGCTCGTCGGTCTCCGGCAGCATCACCGAGCAACAGAGGTATGTGCTGTACTCGTTCGAGGCGCAGCAGGGCGACGTGGTGACGATCGCGATGAACGCCACCGGCGGCACGCTCGACCCGGCGCTCTACTTGATCTCGCCGGACGGCATCCAGGTGACGTACAGCGACGACATCGCGCCAGGCGGCGAGAACCGCAACTCGGCCATCCAGGAGCAGGCCCTGGCGTTCAGCGGCACGTACTACATCATCGCCACGCACTATGGGCTGCAAGTGGGCGGCACGTTCGGGACGTACACGCTCGACCTCGTGCTGGAGTAGCCGCGCGCCTGACCCCGCGAAGGCTCGTTTTCGCAGCATCCACGCCCGCCGGTCAACCAGATTGGCGGGCGCTTTGATCCGGCGCAGATGCCAGGGAAAGATTGACAGATTAGAACGCCTGTGCTATTATTAGAGACATCAGCACAGTTAGCGTGCGCGCTCCGGGCACCGGCGCGGAGCGCAACCCACCACCCTTCTGCATGGAGATTAAGCGATGCCAGACGAGGCCCGCCTGAAAGCACTCGACAACACGGTTAGCGAACTCACGAAGCGATACGGAGACGGGACCATCGTCCGGTTGGGCGACGCGTCGCATCTACAGGTCGAGGTCATCCCGACCGGCTCGCTCGCCATTGACCTCGCGATCGGCGTGGGAGGCATCCCGCGCGGCCGCATCACGGAGATTTACGGGCCGGAAAGCTCCGGCAAGACGACGCTCTGCCTGCACGTCATCGCCGAAGCGCAGCGTATGGGCGGCGTGTGCGCGTTTGTGGACATGGAGCACGCGCTCGACCCGGTGTACTCGCAGCGGCTCGGCGTGGACGTGGATAACCTCTACATCTCGCAGCCGGACACCGGCGAGCAGGCGCTGGAGATCACGGACGCGCTGGTCCGCAGCGGCGCGGTGGATGTGGTCGTGCTCGACAGCGTGGCGGCGCTGGTGCCGCGCGCCGAGCTTGAGGGCGAGATGGGCGACACGCACGTCGGCTTGCAGGCGCGGCTGATGAGCCAGGCGCTGCGCAAGCTCTCCGGCGCGATCAAGCACTCGAACACCGCCGTCCTGTTCACCAACCAGCTCCGCGAGAAGATCGGCGTGATGTTCGGCAACCCGGAGACGACCACCGGGGGCCGCGCCCTGCGCTTCTACGCCAGCCTGCGGATCGACATCCGCCGCATCCAGGCGATCAAGCGCAAGGACGAAGTGATCGGCAACCGCACGCGCGTCAAGATCACCAAGAACAAGGTCGCCCCGCCCTTCCGCCAGTGCGAGATCGACATCCTCTACAACGAGGGCTTCAGCAAGGAAGGCGACGTGGTAGACCTCGGTCTGGAAACCGGCGTGATCGAGAAGCGCGGCGCGTTCTACCGCTACAACGACGGGCTGATCGGCCAGGGGCGCGAAAACGCGAAGGAATACCTGCGCGATAACCCGGACCTGATGTACGAGATCGAGACGCTGATCCGCCAGTCGTACAACATCATGCCGCTCCAGCACGTCTTCGCGGACGACGAGGGAGCCGCCGTGATCGACGAGGACGTGGCCTGATTACGACCAGTCTGTAACAAGACCCATTACCGCGCCGGGCGCCTACCGTCCCGGCGCGGCGTCTTCGCGCCCCGCGCGTAGCCAACCGCGCCGCCCGCAGCGCCCAATTGGCAAGATCGGCCTCGTCCCGTATAATCGGCCTCCACGCGCCTGCGAGGCGCGTACCAGCCCGTCACAGCGCCGCGCCGAGAACACCGCGTGCCGCCGCTTTATTGGAAGCAGAAAACGAGGACAACACGCATGGCCGAACAAACCCCGGAGCCGATCCCAACCCCGCGCGAGGGCAAGCCCGTCTCGCAGCGGAACGACGCCTATTCACCGGCTACGCCGCCACCACAACGCAACAGCAACGGCAACCAGACGCTGACCCTGATTTTGACTGCGGCGGTTTTTCTGCTGGTCGGGCTGCTGCTGGCGACGCTGCTGACCAACGACGACGAGGTTCTCGACGAAGAAACGCTGCGCGCCGCAGTCAACGAAGCGGTTGGCACCCAGGTCGGAGCGCTGGGCCTGGCGCCCGGCGACCCGGACACGGCCAGAGCCTCGCTGCAAGACATGGTCGATAGCGCCATCGCCACGCGGGTGAGCGGCAGCGGCGCGATCGCGGCGTCCGGCGAGGGTGATGGTCTGACGCGCGCCGATATCGCCGCGTTGGTCGATCAGTCCGTCAGCACGCAGGTCGCGGCGCTGGTTCCCACCCAGACGCCGATCCCGCCGACCCCGACGCCGGTCCCGATCGCCGATACGGCGGACGACGACGCGTTCCGAGGGCCGGAGGACGCCCCGGTCACGATTGTCGAGTTCTCCGACTTCCAGTGCGGCTACTGCGGCCGGTTCTACGAGCAAACCTTGCCGCAGATTCTTGAGAAATATCCCGACGAGGTGCGCTTCGTCTACCGCGACTTCCCGATTTTCGGCGACGACTCCGTGCGCGCGTCGATGGCCGCCGAGTGCGCCGCCGACCAGGAGATGTTCTGGGAGATGCACAACCGCATCTTCGACATCCACAAGGCTGAGTCCGCGCCGACGCTAAGCCAGGAAACGCTGGTCGGCTTCGCCGAGGAGATCGGGATCCCGGACACCGCCGCGTTCGAGACCTGCCTGGCCGAGGAACAGCACCTCGACGAGATCATCGCGGACTTCCAGACCGCCCAAGTCTATGGTTTTCGCGGCACGCCCGGCTTCGTCATCAATGGCGTGATCTACTCGTTCGGCGCGCAGCCATTCGAGGTGTTCGACGCCATCATCCAGCAGGAACTCAGCGCCCAGAGCTAACGCGCTGCGCCGCCTTCCAACCCCTTCGGAGCGCCGGCTCGATCCACTCGAGCGGCGCTCCGCGCTCAAGCCCAAAACACCCGTTTTGAGCGGCGCTCAGTTGTTCGGAAAAGCGCAAACGGACCGTTGACCGCCTGGGGCGGAACAGGTATAATCCGCCCACCAAAACACCACGGCACGGATTAAGGAGCAGGTCATTATGACGACCCACAACAGCGCGCCCACCTCGTTCGAGGACCTCGCGCCCAGGATGCAGCTTGAGGGCACGGTGAAGAAAATCGAGCTGTTTGGCGCACTGGTCGACATTGGCGTTGGGCGCCTCGGGCTGCTCCATATCTCCCAGCTTTCCGATAAGCACGTGCGCAACGTAACCGACGTGCTGAAAGAGGGCGACCGCGTGACCGTGTGGGTGCAAGAAGTGGACCGCGAGCGGGGCCGCATCAGCCTGACCATGCTCAAGCCGCCGGCTGTCACCTGGGACGATATCACCCCCGGCAGCGTGTTCACCGGCAAGGTCGTGCGGGTCGAGAAGTTCGGCGTGTTCGTCGATTTCGGCGCAGAGCGCCCCGGCCTGGTGCACGTTTCGGAGCTGGCGAAGGGCTATGTCGGCGACCCGTCGGAAGTCGTCAAAGTGGACGACGAGATCGAGGCGAAGGTTATCGGCATCAACCGCCGCAAGAAGCAGATCGACCTGAGCGTGCGCGCGCTCGAAGAGCCGGCGCAGGCCGCCGCGCTGGCCGAAGCCGAGCCGGAAGAAGCCCTGCCAACCGCGATGGAGCTGGCGCTGCGCCAGGCGATGCAAAAAGCCGACGTGGACTTCCCGGTGCGAGACAACAAGCGCCGCGCCAAGAAGAACAAGCGCCACGCCGAGCGCGAAGATATCTTCGCCCGCACGCTTCAACAGCACGGCTCGAACGACTAGCCGCGCTGGAACACCAGAAATCAATCGGACCGCTGTGTGCGGTCCGATTTTGTTTCACTCAGGCGGCGAGGCTTAGCTGCGCAGCGGCTGCAAGAAGCGGCGCAGGCGATAGACCGCGATGGCGAAGATCAGCGCGACAATCACGAACGATGCGATGCACCACTGGCACCACGCTTCGAGCACGGTCGCCTCGATCACCGACAGGTATAACTGGAACAACACGCCAAACAGCGCCGCCGCCAGCACCAGCGTCCGGCCGTACTGCGCCAGGAAGGGCACCTGGTCTTCCAGCAGCAGAATCAACAGCATACCGAGGAAGCCCACCAGCCCCAGCAGCGCCACCGGGATGCCAAAGGTCGACGCGTAGGCGCTGGTTTGCACCGTCTCGCAGTTGATCAGACCCGTCTCGGCGCAAACCGTCTCGTTCCCCGTCACTTCTGCCCAGGTGAGATACCCCGCCACCAGGACGCCCAGCACGGCGAGGATGATCGCGATCAGCCTCGGCCAGTCGAGCGCCACCGGCGCCGCCGTCACAATGGGTTCTGTTTTTGTCCTGCCCGCCACTCCGTTTTCCTCCGTTGGTGTGCGCCGATCTGCGGTCACGGCTGCTTGTGCGCCGCCCTCCTGCGCGTGATATGGCGAGATATAGTTTACATATATACCTAACCGTCGTGCAAGCATTTGCCCGAAATCGCGCTCCGGCGTGCGTTCCAGACGCGCTCGCGCCCAGAACGATACCACACTCGCCTGTTTTTCGCACGCGATCATGCCAGAACCGTTGCATCCGGCGCAGCCGGTAGTTATACTGTTTATTTAACAATTCCGTTCAAAGGACGCGGCTGTGCAAACCAAAACGTCGGACCTTGCCACGATCCTGGAGGCGCTGCCGGATCTCTCACGCGCCGATCAGATGCTGATCGAGCGCAGCTACGAGCGCGCGCGCCAGGCGCACGAGGGGCAGTTCCGCAAGTCCGGCGAGCCGTACATCCGTCACTGTCTGGCCGTCGCGCAGATTCTGGCGGATATGAACCTTGACGCGACGACAATCGCCGCCGCCCTGCTCCATGACGTGGTCGAAGATACCGGCGTCACCCTGGCCGACATCGAGGCGGAGTTCGGCGAGAAGATCGCCGAGCTGGTCGCCGGAGTCACCAAGCTGAAGCAGCTCCCCACCGGCGTCGAAGGGATGCACGGCGGCAAGGCCGGCGACCGCGAGATGGAATATCTGCGCAAGATGTTCCTGGCGATGGTCTCCGACTTCCGCGTCATGCTGATCAAGCTCGCCGACCGGCTGCACAATATGCGCACGCTTGGCTACATGTCGCCGGAGAAGCAGCAGCAGACCGCGCGCGAGACGCTCGATATCTTCGCGCCGATCGCTAACCGGCTCGGCATCTGGCAGATCAAGTGGCAGCTTGAAGACCTGTCGTTCCGCTATCTCGACCCGGAAGGCTACCGCGCGATCCGCGAGGAGCTGCACGAGCGCCGCGCCGACCGCGAGAAGGACATGGAGCGGACGATCGCGTACATCCGCGAGCAGTTCGCGCGCGAGGGGTTGCAGGCGGAGATCAAGGGGCGGCCCAAGCACATCTACAGCATTCACCGCAAGATGGAGCGGAAGAACCTGCCGTTCAACCAGATCCACGACATCCGCGCCATCCGCATCATCGTCGAAACCCTGCCGGAGTGCTACCAGGCGCTGGGCATCATCCACAGTATCTTCCACACCATGCCGGGCGAGTTTGACGACTACATCTCGTCGCCAAAGGAAAACTCGTATCGCAGCCTGCATACCGGCGTGCGGGACCGCGACGGCAAGCCGCTCGAAATCCAGATCCGCACGCGCGAGATGGACGAGGACGCGGAGTACGGCATCGCCGCGCACTGGCGCTACAAAGAAGGGCGCGCGCCGTCCGGCGCGGATGCCGCGTTCGAGCGCCGCGTCGAGAAGATGCGGCGCTGGATGGAAGACGTCCAACAAGATACGGAAGACAGCGACGCCGGCGGGTTCGTCACCCGCATGGTCGAGGAGATCAGCCCGGAGCGCATCTACGTCTTCACGCCGAAGGGCGACATCGTAGACCTGCCGGAAGGCGCGACGCCAATCGACTTTGCGTACCATATCCACACCGAGATCGGCCACCGCTGCCGGGGTGCGAAGGTCAACGGGCGGCTGGTCGCGCTCGACTACACGCTGAAGAACAGCGACCAGGTTGAGATCTTGACCGCCAACCGGGGCGGCCCCAGCCTGGACTGGCTCAACTCCGATCTTGGCTACACACAGACCTCGCGCGCCCGCAACAAGATCAAGCAGTGGTTCCGCCGCCGGGACCGCGAAAAGAGCATTGCCGACGGCAAGGAAGTGCTCGACCGCGAGCTACGCAAGCTCGGCATGGCCGCCCGCTCGCGCGAGGAAGTCGCGCAGCAGCTCGGCTACGCCCACGCCGAGGACCTGATGGCTGCCATCGGCTACGGCGAGATTACCGGCGCGACGATCAGCCTGCGGCTGCTCGAAGACGAGCGCCCCGCCGAGGATGCCAGCGTTCTGGAGGCAACCGTCTCGCGTTTGAGAGAGCCGGTCCGCGCCGAGGGGATGCGCATCGACCAGACCGACGGGCTGCTGGTCACGCTGGCGCGCTGCTGCAACCCGACCTACGGCGACGAGATCACCGGCTTTATCACACGCGGCAAGGGGATCACCGTGCACCGGGCGGACTGCAAGAACGTGCTCAATACCAACGAGCCGGAGCGGCTGATCCATGTGACCTGGCCGCCCGGTAGCGAGCAGTCGTACCCGGTCCCAGTGCTGATCGTCGCCTACGATCGCGAGGGGCTGATGCGCGACATCGGCGCGGTGATCGCGGATGAAAACATCAACATGTCGAACGTCAACATCAGCACGCGCCAGAACATCGCGACGTTCGAGCTGACGATGGAGATTCGCGACATCAAGCAGCTTTCGCGCATCCTGGCGAAAATCGAGCGCCTGCCTAACGTCGTCGAAGCCTTCCGCCGCACCGCCGTCTGACTCCGGCCCTGCTCCGCCAGAAAGGAATGCGGCAATGCCCGCCGACCGACCGCCCCGGCTAGCCCCCCTCGTCCTCTGCCTGTTCGCGCTGGCGCTGGGTGCGCTGGCCTGCGCGACCTTTCGCGCGCCGGATGATCCCGCGCCGACCCGCCCGCCGGATGCGCTCACGCCCAGCGTCACGCCAACCCCCACCGCGACTTTCACTTCCACGCCCGCCCCCTCGCCCTCGCCCACCGAGACGCCGATCGTGACGCTGACGCCTGCGCCCTCCGTAAGCCCGGCCGGCACAATCGCCGCGCCCGGACCCGGCACACCAATCCTTTTGCCGCCCGCCCCTGGTCAGTGATGTTAGCTTTTGACCGCTCCGCCTTAGTTTGGCCCCTACCAACAACGTTATAATCGACCGATGGCGAGATTGAGTTGAAGCTCAAACCTCATGCGTGTATAATGCAATCAATAAAGTGTGTCAGATCAACACTATAACATCCGAATCACTGGCGGGTTGTCCGGTCTCACAGGCCGGAGTTGCAGGATGGAGCGGTTGATTATGAAAACAATGGACCTATACGCCAGCGCCCGTGACCAGCTCATGAACCTGGATTCCGGCATTACGCTTGTGATCCTCCATCCCGATTTTCATGGGCAGCACACCCTGATCGCACCCCTGCTCGAAGCGCCAAATCAGCGCACCGTCTTTCTCGCCATCCCGAAAGCCGGGGCCGACTTCAAGACGCTCTCCGGCGCGCTGGCCGAGGCTGTGCGCGCCCAGCTTGACGAGTCGCTGGATAAGCTCCCGGCCAAGCCGCAGGCCGCCGCCGAAGCGGTGGCGAAGGTCGTGAACGATCACAGCCCGGTCAATCTGGTCATCGACGGCTTCGATCTGCTCGACCCCGACCCCACCGCCGACTTTCTATCGGCGCTGGCGGCGCAGCTGAGCGGCGGCAGCCGGCTGGTGATCGGCGGGCGCCAACTGCCGATGGACCTGTTGTGGCGCGAGGAATTGCAGCCGAAGATCGCGCTGGTGCCGGTCAACCCGGACCAGATGATGCTCGATTACACGCAGTCGATTAACAAAACCGTGCTCGAAGTCCGCGCGCTCGGACCCGGCCGGGTGCTGATCAACGGGCGTCTGGTCGAGCATTGGGACGGCGTGCTGCCCCGCACGCTGTTCTTTTATTTTGTGGACCGGGGCATGACCACCCGCGACGAAATTTTCCGCACCTTCTGGCCGTCGCTGTCCACGCGCGAGGCGACGAACGTCTTCCATGTGACGAAGCGCAAGATCAGCGAGATTCTGGGCACCGACCTGACCGTTTACTGGTCCGGCTTTTATCGCCTCTCGCCTGACCTCGAACTGCATTATGACGTTGTGAAATTCGCGGAGGCAGTTCAGAACGCCGCCGTAGCCGATGACAAGGCCGCGCTGGCGCTCTATCGCGACGCGGTCGAGCTGTATCACGGGCCGTTCCTGAGCACGATGGAGCAGGACTGGGTCGTGCAGCGCCGGGGTGAGCTGGCGACCACCTACGCCGAGGCGCTGGCCGGGATGGCACGCCTCTACGCCAAGCACAACGACCAGCCGAGCGCCCTGGGAAGCTATTTGCGCGCCGCCGCGACCAGCCCGGAGCGCGAGGACCTGGCGCGCGCGATCATGGAGCTATATCGCACGCTGGGCCAGCCGCAGGCCGCGATTGAGACCTACGAGCGCCTGGAAGCCGAGCTAAGACAGACCCTCAACGTCGCGCCTGGCCCGCAGACGACCGAACTGGTGGAGAGCATCCGCGCCTCGATGTAAGTCTCCGGCGCTGGCAGGAGCACAGTCGCCCCACCTGGCGAATCCGGGCGGGGCGGTTTTATGCGTGGCGCTTACACCTTGACCATGCGAAGCGTCACGTAGCGGCAGTAGCGGCGCAGGAACGGCAGGTATTTCAGCAGAAAATCGTCCGCGCGCCGCAAAACGGGGAGCGGGCGGTTGAACCCCAGCCCGCGCTCTAGCATACTGAGCAGCTGAAACTCCTCGACCCGCACCTGTCCGAAACGCCGCACCCACTCGCGAATCTCGCGATAGCCCAGCGGACGGTCGGCCCCGCGCGGATTCTTGTCAGGATAAGGGAGATGCTCGCGCGCGAACTTCAGCACGGGGTTCATCCCCATCGGCTCCGAGAACGCGGCCTTGCCGCCCGGCTTCAGCACGCGATATAGCTCCGGCGCGCCAAGCGCCGGCTCAAGGTGGTGCAGCACGCCCTTGCCAAACACCACGTCGAACGACTCGTCGGGAAAAGGCAGAGCCTCGCCCGCGGCGACCAGCAGCTCCAGCCCCTCACTCACGCCGTTGATCGCGCCGCGTTTCCGCGTAGCGACGATGCTCATGCGCGAGATGTCAAAGGCGGTGACGTGCGCGCCGCTCTTAGCGAGCAGCACGGAGGTATGCCCCAGGCCGCAGCCCATATCGAGCACGCGCTTGCCCTGCAAATCGCCCAGAAAGTCCGCGATGCCGCGCATCGTGCTCGCGTGCGCCGCGTACTGCTGAAAATCGCGATCGCCCATCAGCCCCAGAGAATCCAGCTCGCGGAGCGCCTGCTCGTCCCATTTCGCCTGTTCGATGTGGTACGATTCGTGAAGATTCGACATTGTTGATTCCTCGTATCATGCTCTAGCCACACCCACACAGCCTGGAGGCAAGCCGCGATGATGACACTACTCCCTAT
>DAOKYY010000018.1:0-56036 GCA_035325905.1 Aggregatilineaceae bacterium
GGTTCAACGCGCGCATCGCATGTGCCAATGACTTTCGATAGTTTACATAGCGGTTAGCCCGTTCCCGCGCCTGGCTCACATCGCGAGCGTCAGCGCCAGCAGCGCGTCCGGGCTGCCCAGCAGCGGACCGCGCACCATCCGCACGCGGGTATGCACGATCCGCATCCCGGCGTCGAGCATCGCCCGCAGCAGCGGGCTTTGCTGCGCGTTGACCGGCAGCACAAACCCCGCTTTGCCGCGCTGGAGCGCGTACAGCTGCATCTCGGCCAGAAAGCGCGGCCAGTCGCGGGCGGCGCGCGGCAGGCAGGCCGCCGCCTCGACCGTCAGATACGCCTGGATGTTGTACTGGCGGCGCGGCGCGTGACGCAGCGCGGCAAAGCACACCGGATACCCCGCGTCGTCGCGCCAGATCAGCGTCTCACCCGCGTCTTCGCGGCGCAGCCAGCGCGCCGCCGGGGTCGGGTCCAGCCCCGGCACGAGCGCCTCACCAATCGCGCGCAGCGCGCCGTCCTCGCCGGTCCAGATCGTCCAGCGCGCCTCGCGGGCTGGCGGGGGAGCGCCCTGACAGAGGAACGTCAGGCGGCGCGGCTCCAGCCCCAGCCGGGTGTAGAGCGCCAGGTTGCGGCCGCTGTCCGGCATGGTTTCGAGCGCGTGGATCGTGCACCCGGCCTGGTCGAGCAGCTTCAGCCCGGCGGCGACCAGCGCCCGTCCCAAGCCTAACCCCTGGCGGTCCGGCGCGACGCCGAGCGTGCCCAGCCAGCCGAGCGACCCCCAGGCGTGCGTGAAGCAGTAACCGACCACGCGTCCGCGCGGCGCTTCGAGCACCACGCCGGGGAAAGGCCGCTCGAAGGCTGCCGCCATGTTCTCGGCGGTGCGCAGGCGAAGCCCCCCGGACAGCTCGCCGCGCTCGCGCCGCACCCGCTCGAAGGCGTCGCGGTCGATCTGGCGCACCAGCTCGCGATCGTCCGGCTCGATAGGCCGGGTGTAGTGCGGAAAGCCCTCGTCGCTCCGGGCGCGCTGCGCCATCCTGTGCCGCTCCTAGCGCACCACTTCGAGCCGGTCCGCCAGCGCGCGGGCGCGCGCGTCGCGCTGCGCCATGTAGTCGGCGGGCGGATCGGCCACGCCAGTCACTTCCAGCGCGAACGAGGCCGCGACCGCGCCGTACACTGAGGCTTGAGCCAGGTCGCCCGTTTGGCGCCAGCCGACCAGGAACGCGCCGCAGTACGTGTTGCCCGCGCCAGTCTGATCGACGATCTCTTCCACCGGGACGACCGGCACGCGCAACAGGTCCGGGTCGCTCTGCCGCCCGGCGATCGACCCTCGCTCGCCCATGCGTAGCGCCGCGACCTTAGCCCCATCGTCGAGCATGGCGCGGACGAGCGCCGCCGGGTCGGAGAAGCCGTAGACCGCCTGCGCCTCCAGCCAGTTGGGCGAGACGATGTCCACCAGCGGCAACGCGGCGCGGAAGGTGGCGGCGTACTCCGGCGCCATGAAGTGCTGGATCGGCTCCCACAGCACGGTGGCGTCGGGCAGCGCCGCGCGCCACGGCGCGATCTCACCGTCGCGCAGCAGGTGCACGCCGCGCGCTCCGCGATACCACGTGGGCAGGGCGTCGAGGCTCGGCCCGTAGAGAAACGGCTCCAGCTCGTCCACGCGGAAAATTTCCGTGCGGCGGCCATCCCACTCGAACAACTGCCAGGCGCGCGCCTGGGGCAGGCTCAGCCACTGCATCCCGCCCAGGTCGAAGTCGCGCTCCAGGCGGCGGCGCGCTTCTTCAGGCAAGTCGCGCCCGGCGCACGACACGAGACCGGGCCGCTGGCCCCAGATGACCATCCCAGCGGCGGCATGGGTCACGCCGCCGCCCAGCACGCCCATCGTCGTCCGCCCATCGGGCAAGACGATGTCGTCGATGATGATCCCGCCGACGCAGAGATAGTCCGGCGTATAGTCCGGTGGCTTAGGCTGGGCCAACGGGGCCTCCCCGGCTCAGCGCCGGACGCTGTCCTGAATCTGGCTGTCGCGGATACGGCTGGCGCCGTCGGCCCAATCGACCGTGCGCCCGCCGCCCATGTTGCGGAAGTAGTCGGCTCCGATCGCCGCCGCGCGCTCCGCCGCCAGCAACTCGCCCGGCACGCTGTAGACGATGGGCGCGAACGCCTCCGCTACCCTGCCGTGCACCGGCAGGACGTGATCGAGGTAGGCGCTGATCGCTTGCTCGCCCTCCGGCAGCACACCGATTGTGCGCCGGCCAATCGCCTGAGCCGCGCGCGCGGCTTCTTCCATGCGCGAGGCGTCGCGGTCGGCGGCGCTGATGAAGACGGTCGGCGTGTCGGCGCGCGCGCCGAAATACTGGATGTGCGTCCATTCCTCGGTTTCCTGGGCCGAGGCCGGGTCGCCGCTGGCTTCCATCATCTTGGCCGCGCTGAACATCGCCACGCCGTAGAGCGGCCCGGCGCCCACGTAGACGAACTCCGGGATGTCGGCCCAGCGCGCCATCAGGTCATGGGCAACCGGCTCGCAGGCCGCGCTCGTCGCCTCAAGCGCGTCCGCCAGCCCGCGTAGCTCGGCGCGATGCGCGTCGGCCTGGGCGGTGGTCAGATGGCCGCGCACCTCGCCGATACGGATCGCGGCGCTGTAGAGCGCGACCTGCGACGCCAAATACGAGCGCACGCCCGGCACAACCATCCCCGCTAGCTCGTCGGGCAGCGGCGGGACGGCGGTTTCAAAGACCTTGTCCGCCGACTGCGCCAGCGTCGTGCCGGGGGCGGTCAGCGCCACGCCGACCGCGCCCGCCTGCCGCGCCAGCCGCAGCGCCTCAATAGTGCGGCTGACCGCGCCCGACACCGAGACCGCGATCACCAGATTGGTCTGGGGGCCAGTGGCCGGCAGAAAACCGGCCACATAGCGGCCAAAGGTCAGCGCGCTGATGGCCTGCGTCGGGACGCCAGCCAGCTGGTGAAACGCCAGCTCCGCGCCGACCGGGGCGTGATAGCTGTCGCCACAGCCGACGAGGTACACGCGCTTGACGGAGTGGCACAGCTCAAAGTCGAACGTGGCGCGCGTCGAGGCGTCGAACGGCCCGGCGATATCGCGCAGAAGCTGCGGCAGCGTATCGATCTGTTGGTGCATGGGCGAACGGTTGGTCATCGTTTGTCATACCTCGGTGAAAGGTGCATCCCGCCGCGCACGCGGCAGGTGTTCGAAAACCAGGTAGGGGCCGCCTGCGGGCGGCTCAGAGATCGCTCAGCTTCAGCGCCGTCCGCCCGGCGCGCGCTTCGTCCAGGCGGCGCGCGTAGTCCGCCGGGTTGGGCAGGCTGGGCGGCAGCCCGATCTGCTCGATCAGGTACGAGGCGACGACGCTGGCGTGGCAGGCGGCCTCGTCGATGCCATCGCGCAGCCGGGCGACCAGCGCGCCGCAAAACGCATTCCCCGCGCCGACGACATCTGTCACGGCCGTCTCGATCGCCGGGACGTGCACGCCGCGCCCTTCGGGCAGGTTCCACACGTCCGCGCCATCAGCGCCGCGCCGGATAGCGAGAACTTGCCCGCCCAGCGCCCGGAATCGCTCCAGGACGGCGCGCGGCTCCTCGGTCCCGGCGATTCGCGTCGCCTCATGCCAGTTGGGCGAGAAAATATCGCACGCCGCCAGGATCGCGCGCAGCTTGTCGTCGTCCAGCGGCGCGTCGGGCGCGCGAAACGGCTCCAGGCTGATCAGCCGGCCCTGCTCGCGAAGCTGCCGCGCGAAGCCGACCCACTCGTCTTCCGAGGGATGGATGCCCCAGTGGAAGGCGTGCGCCGCGCGATATTCGGGCGGCAGCACGTCCAGGCTGCGGGCGAGCTGCGGGCCGAGCGTTTCGGGCGGCACGCGCCAGGTTTGTATGCGGCGGCCATCCGGCTCAATTGTCTGCCAGGCGCGCGGCGTAGGCAGCCCGGTGACACGCACGCCGCGCAGGTCGATCTCGGCGCGGCGCATCGGGCTGAGCGCGCGGTCTTCGAGGTCCGCCCCGACGCCCGCCACCAGCCCGACCGTCTCGCCGGAGCCGAGCGCGGCGGCCATGCCCCACGCCGTCTGCGGCCCGCCGCCGCCGAGCACGCCCATCTGCGTGCGGCCTTCGGGGAAGACGATGTCGTCGATGATGATGCCAAAGGTGATATGCTCGATCATACGCGCCCCTGCCTGTGACGCCACGCCAGCCGGTCGCCCCGCGCGGCTACCCAGGTTATAGCATAGCCGCGCCGTTCAGCCGGCCAGCAGCGCCTCGATCTCGGCGCGCGTGGGCAAGCCGCCGCGCGCGCCCCGGTGCTGGACCTTGATCGCCGCCGCCGCGCCCGCGAAGGCCAGCGCCGCCGCCAAGTCCGCGCCGTCCAGCCGCGCCGCGATCAGCGCCGCGTGGAAGCAGTCGCCCGCGCCGGTCGTGTCGACGGCCTCGACGCGCCGCGCCGGTTGGTGAACGGGTTCCGCCAGGCCGTGCGCCATGCCCCACGCGCCCGCGCTGCCGCCCGTCATCACGAGCCACTGGCCGGGGCGGACCAGCGCACGCAGGTCCGGCGCGCCGAGTTCTATCAGCGCGCCGCGCTGGACGAAGGCAATGCCGGCCCACTCGATCGCCGCGCGCAGGGCCGCCCCGCGCAACGGCACTGCCGACTCCACGTCGAGGGCGAGCAGGCCGCCGCCCGCGCGCGCCGCCTCGGCCAGAGCTTCGACCCAGGCCGGATCGCGCGGGTAGGTGTACACCACGCGCGATCGCCGCGCCAGCGCGAGATGATCGGCGCTGAGCGGCTGGTGGTAGAGCGGCGATTCCGGCAGCAGGATCGCGCGCCGCCCGGCGGCGTCGGTGATCACGACGGTAAAGGGCGTCGGCTCGCCCGGCACGCGCACCAGCCCGGCCGGATCGACGCCCCAGCCGCGAAAGTCTCGCGCCAGCAGATCGGCATCGGAGTCGTCCCCGGCCCAGCCCACATAACCCGCCCGCAAGCCGAGCCGGGCCGCCGCGCAGGTCGCGTTGGCGATGAAGCCGCCCGGCAGCTTGCCGACCAGCCGCGCCGGGTATTTCTCGTCGGCGATGGGCAGGCGCTCGACCGCGAGCGCGAGATCCATCGCCAGCCCGCCGACGCCCAGGAAGTCGTAGCGGTCGCTCATACGCTCCTTAAGCTAAGAGCAGCAGTAAAGCAGCGGTAAAACAGCTAAAAGCAGCAGTAAAGCAGCGAAAAGCGACCCATTGCCCTTACTGTTCTTTGCTGCTCTTTTGCTGTCTTTCGCTGTTCTTTTGCTGTTCTTCGCTGCTTTTAGCGCATCGTCTGATAGAGCAGGTCTTTCCAGCGTTTCGCGTCGATTTCCCAGCAGACGGTGGTCCACGGCGCGCCTTTTTCGCGGAAGGGCCGCCACATCTCGACGTTGGCCGTCTCGTGAACCGTCACGCCGATCTGGTCGACGACCGTCATGCCGCGCGTGAAGGTGCCGTCGCACTCCACATCGACATAGTGCTTGCTGCTGCGCGTGCAGATCGTCGGGTCAATCGCGATCGCCATCGCCACCGGGTCCGGCAGACCCAGGCCGGGGTCGCCCAGCCACTCGCGGTTGGTCGCCAGCGCAGAGAAGTTGCAGTCCACCGCAAAATGCGACAGCGGCGTGTTGATGACCTCTTTGCAGTAGCGCATGTCTTCGTCGGTCAGGTTCGCCTCGCCGCGACACAGCTCCCAGCCGACCATCTCAATCGGCAGGCCGGAGCGGAAGCACATCCGCGCCGCCTCTGGGTCGCACCAGATGTTGTATTCGGCGGCGGGGGTGATGTTGCCGACGGTGCAGGCCGCGCCGCCCATCACCACGCAGCGGCTGACGTTCGCGACGATCTCCGGCGCTTGCGCGATCGCCAGGGCGACGTTCGTCATCGGGCCGAGCGTGACCAGGATAATGCCGGGGTTGGCCTTGATCGTGTCGATCAGCACCTCGACCGCGTGGCCTGGCGCGACCGGGCGCGTGGTCTGGTAGTTCATGCCGCCCATGCCGTCCGGCCCGTGGAAGAAGTACGCGCGGTAAACCTCGCGCGTCAGCGGCAGGTCGGCCCCGTTGTAGACCGGCACATCCTTGCCGCACAGCTCAACGGTGTAGCGCGCGTTGATGCTGCCCTGCTCGACCGGCATATTGCCGCCGACGACGGTGATCGCCTCGACCTCGATGCCGGGCGTTTGCAGCGCCATCATAATCGCGACGGCGTCGTCCGAGGCGGTGTCGGTGTCGATGATCATTTTGCGAGTCATTCAGGTTTGCTCCAGTTTTCTCGTTGCTTACGTGTCACTTCGGCTATGCAGGTTGCGTCAGCCGCTTCGTCTCCAGCGCCATCAGTCGCGCGGCGTCCACGCCGACGCAGACGTTGACCGGCGGGCGGTTGCGCCACGCCGCCGGAAGGTATTCGTCGCCCGTCCCGATCGCGGGCCAGGTTTTGCCCCGGCTGAAGCCCTGCGTCTCGACGCGCAGCGGCCACTGTTTCGTCTCGAACAGCGCCGGGTCGATTACGTAGGCGACGGCGGACGAGTCGTGCACATAGATGCCGCGCATAGCCGGATTGACCTTCTCGAAGTAGGCCCGATAGTGCGGCAGGATGCGCGCGATGTGCCGCGCCAGCGGGTCCGCCGACGCCTCGTAGCGCGCGATATGCTCTGGCGTCAGGTTGACCTTGTGCGTCACGTCCAGGCCGACCATCGTCACCGGCCAGCCCGCGCCGAACACCACGTCCGCCGCTTCCGGGTCGTTATGGATGTTCGCTTCGGCGGCAGGCGTCGCGTTGCCGGGGCAGAGCGCGTTGCCGCCCATCAGCACGACTTCCTTCACGTTCTGCGCGATGCGCGGCTCCAGCCGCACGGCGAGCGCGATGTTGGTGAGCGGGCCAAGCGGCACCAGCGTGACCTCGCCCGGCGCGGCCATGATCTGCTCGATGATGAACGCCGCCGCCGTCTGCTCGATGGCCTGCGTCTGGGGCGCGGGCAGAGCGACATTTCCCTGGCCGTCGTCGCCGTGCACGAACGGGACCGGCCCCTTGAATGGCCCGGCGAGCGGGTCGTCGGCGCCTTTGGCGACCGGGATATCGGTCCGCCCGGCGATTTCCAGCAGGCGCAGCGCGTTGGTGGTGGCGAGATCGGTCCGCACGTTGCCGAAAATGGTCGTCAGGCCGATCACGTCCAGCTCCGGCGAGCGCAGAGCGAAGAAAATCGCCATCGTGTCGTCCACGCCGGGGTCGGTGTCGATGATGACTTTCTGTGGAGTCATGCGCCGCCCGCCTGTCGCCGCGCGATGGCGACTGCGATCTGGCCGCCGACGCGCGCGTTGTTGACCAGCGCCGCGATGTTCGCCGCCTGCGAGCGCCCGCCGGTCAGCTCCAGCACGCGCGCCAGCACGAACGGCGTCACGTCCTTGCCGTGGATGCCTCGCTCGTCGGCCTCGCGCGTGGCCTGCTCGATGGCGCGCTCGGCGTCTTCGAGCGGCAGCGCGTCCGCTTCCGGCACCGGGACCGTGACCAGCGTGCCGTGCTGCAAGCCGAGCGCGTCCCGCGCGGCGACAATCGCCGCGACCTCGTCCGGCGCGTCCACCCGCTGATCGATCGGCAGCCCGCTGGAGCGACTGTAGAACGCCGGGAGCGTGTCCGTCTGGTAGCCGAGCACCGGCACGCCCTGGGTTTCGAGCACTTCGAGCGTCAGCGGCAGGTCGAGGATCGACTTGGCTCCGGCGCAGACGACCGTGATCGGCGTGCGCCCCAGCTCGATCAGGTCCGCCGAGATGTCCTGCGGGTGGCCGCGATGCACGCCGCCGATTCCGCCGGTGGCGAAGACTTTCAGCCCGGCCAGCTGCGCCGCGATCATCGTCCCGGCGACGGTGGTCGCGCCGTGCTGGCGCAGCCCGACCGCGATCGGCAGGTCGCGGCGCGAGCACTTGCGCACCCCTGACTGCCCCAGCGCGGCCAGGTCCTCGATCTGCTGGCGGCTCAGGCCGACGGTGATCTTGCCGTCGAGCACCGCGATCGTGGCCGGGACGGCGCCCTCAGCCCGGATCGCGTCTTCCATCGCCAGCGCGGTGTTGACGTTGGCCGGATAGGGGAAGCCGTGCGTGATCAGCGTCGATTCGAGCGCGACCACAGCCTGATACGCCGCCAGCGCGTCGGCCACTTCCGCCGAATAAATCAGGATTTCAGTGCCGTCGATTGTTCTCGTCATGTCCTCATTTCACCTTTCCGAATAGAAGCGCGCTGCCGGTCAGGGACAGGGAAACTCCAGTTGCTCTCCGGCCCGCTCCAGAACCGCCAGCACCTCGGCGCAGGTTGGCGCGTTGCGCCCCGCCCCGGCCTTCTGAACGGTCGCCGCGCCCATCGCGTTCGCCAGCCGCGCCGCGTCAACGAGGCTCAGCCCGTTCAGTCGCCCGGCGACGAACGCCGCCGCGAAGCAATCCCCCGCGCCGATGGTATCGACCACCTCGGCGGGGTAGCCCGCGACCGGCGTCCACCCGGCGGGCGTGACGACCGCGCAGCCGGATGCGCCCTGCTTGATGACCAGGGTGGACGGGCCGCGCGCCAGCAGGCGGGCGGCGGCTTCCTCGGCGGCGCAGCCCGCGCAGACCAGGCCGATCTCGTCCTCGGTCATCAGCAGCACGTCGGCGCGCGCGGTGATGTGCTCCATCAGGTCGGGCGGAACCATCGCCATGAACGGCCCCACGTCGAGATAGACCGGCACGCCCGCCGCGCGCGCGTGGTCCAGCGCCCGCCGCGCCATCGGCACGACGCGCTTCTCGGCGAAGGTGTAGCCCATCAGAAACAGCGCCCCGGCTTCTTCCAGCGCCGCGTCGAGCCTGGCCGGATAAGGGACATCCGGGCCGGAGCCGTAGTGGCCGATGAAGGCGTGCTCGCCGGAGGCGAGATCGGCCAGGGCGATCACCAGGGTCGTGGTCGCGCCGGGCGGGACGGCGATCTGCGCGGTGTCGATCTCGGCGGCAGCCAGCGCGTCGAGAATCAACTGCCCGAACACGTCCGCGCCGACCGTGCCCGCCGCCGTGACGCGCAGCCCCATATGCCGCGCCGCGAACAGGAAATTGGCCGCGCCGCCCGGCTCCACGCGCCGGAACGCCGGTTCCTGGTGCTTGCCGCCGACGACCGGCAGCGTGACCGGCAGCACGACATCCAGCACCAGATCGCCGACGGATACGACGTGCCCGGCCATGCTCAGCGCCCTTCGATCAGCGCGAGCAGGCCGTCCGCCAGCCCGCGAATGTTGTACGAGGCAGTGACTTTGTCGGCTTCCAGCCCGTCGAGGATCGATGGCTCGAACGCTTCGATCCCGCTGTACGCGCCCGCCATCGCGCACGCAATCGCGCCCACCGTGTCGGCGTCGCCGGAGAGATTCGCGCCGTAGATCGCGGTCTGCTTCGGATCGCCGTTCGCCATCGCCAGCACGCCGAACGCCGAGCCGACCGTCTCCGGCACCGACAGCGACGTGCCGATCACGTCGTACAACTCGCGCAGGCGCGCCAGCTCGTCGCCGGGGCCGCGCGCGATCTCGACCGCCATGCGGATACGCCGCGCGACCGATGGCCCCAGCCACAGGCGGCCCTTCGTCGCGCCGATCTCCGCGCCGAGCACGCCCGCCGCGATCATCCCGTCGAGCGTCGCGCCGGGCATCATGCCGACCGCGATCGCCGCCGCGACCGCGCTCGCGCCCGCGATGGCGACGTTGGTGTTGTGCGTCGGCATGCTGACCGTCGCGGCGTCTTCAATCGCGCCCATCGGGTCGCCGGGGTGCAGCAGCCCGACCGGCGAAATCCGCATCGGCGCGCCGTTGGTGTCGCCCCAGTTGCCGGTCTGGCGCGGGTCTTCGCCGCGCTTGAGCGCCTGCACGCCGCGCCGCGTGCTCGGCCCGACATAGGGTGAGGTGTCGCCCCCGACGCGGTCATACCATGCGATGATCGCCTCGACGGCGGCCTCCAGGCTGACGCCGCCGCGCCGGATGAACGCCTGCGCCAGCGAGAACGCTTGCTCGGAATCGTCGGTGATGCGCCCCGGCGGCAGGCCGAAGTGCACCGGGTGATCGGCCGGGCCGGGCAGGAACTCGCCGATCCACCCGCCGTAGGCGTTCCACGTCTGGTCGATGGTGAAATAGGCGGGCATCCCCCAGGCGTCGCCGAGAGCCTGGCCGTACAGCCCGCCGAGGATTTTGTTTTTCAGATCGGACACGCTGATAGCTCCTTTGTTGTGTGGCGCGAGAGGCCGGGCTAGGCTCGACCCGCAACCCTTCTTATCCCCAAGTATCTGCCGATGAAGACAGAGCGGCTTAGCGCCGCCCTGCTCTGTAAAGCCAGATGCCATCCGCTCGCGATCTCAGGCAGGCTGCGGCTTATGCTGGCGGTGGCCGGTCAGCAGGTAGTAGCCGCCGAGCGCGAGCCAGATGGCCGCCGCCGCTGCCAGCCCGATGCCGAAGCCAACCGGCAGCGCAGAGTCTTGCAGCGAGGTCGGGTACAGCATCAGGTAGAACAGGATGCCCAGGTACACCCACAACGAGAAGACGGCCACCGCCGCCGCCTGGACGACGCGCTCCCCGATACGCTCAACCCTCAGCATGAACGGCAGGTTCAGCACGATCAGCAGCAGCGACACGCCGCCGATGATCGCGCCCAGCGGAAAGGCCGTGTCCGGCCCTTTGAAACCGTTCGGCGCGGAGAACATGCTGATGGCGACGATCACGCCGAAGACGGCCAGCATCGCCATGAACATATGCAGCACGCTCAGACGGCGGATCGCCTTCCAGAAGGCGGCGTCGAAGCCCGTGCCTTCTGCCGAGCGCAGCGTCCGAACGCGCACCGCAAGCTGCGCTTGCAGAGCATAGATCACCAGCGCCAGCACGGTCGCCATATAGGGCAGCATCTGCGGAAGCTGCGACGGAATTTCGAGCGAGCCAACGCGCGTCGAGAGGGCGTCGAAGAAACCGAACACCAGCGACGCCAGCCCGGTGCCGACCGGGTGGCCGCCGCCGAGGTACGGCGTCGCCAGCGCGATGAAGCCGCGCCCGGAAGTCATGTCGCGCTGGAAGAATTGCAGGTAGCCCATGCTCATATGCACGCCGCCCAGCCCGGCCAGCACGCCGCTGAGCGCCAGCGCCAGGTAGCGCACGCGCGTGACGCGGATCCCGACCGAGGCTGCCGCTTCCGGGTTCTCGCCGACGGCGCGTAGATGCACGCCAGCCGGCATTTTGTAGAGGAAGTACCACACGGCGATGACCGCGAGAAACGCGATCCACGTCATCACGCTCTGGTTGTCGAAGATGCGGAAGAAGAACGAGACAACCGGAATGTCGTTTAGAAACTCCGGCAGTTGGATGAACGGGATCCGCATGCTGCGCAGGTTGCCCTGGGTGTTGCCCCGGTCGCCGGTCAGCTCGTACATGATCGCGACCGTCGCCGCCGAGCCGAGGATATTGAGCGCGATACCGGACAGGATGATGTTCGCCTTGAAGCGCAGGTGAAACACCGCCAGCAGCAGCGCCATCAGCACGCCGATGATCACCCCGGCCAGCAAGCCGACCCAGGGGCCGACCAGCTTCCCGGTCGATTCGCCGAACCAGTCGAGCGAGTAGGCGCTGAACACGACGCCGGTGAAGGCCGAGACGAGCATGGTCCCTTCGAGGCCGATGTTGATCACGCCCGCGCGGTCGGAGATCAGCGCGCCGAGCGAGGGCAACAGGATCGGCGTGGTCACGCGCAGGATCGAGGCCAGAAAGGCGGCGCTGAAAATCCCTTCGAGTACGTTTTGAACGAGACTGGTATCAAACATGAGCGTGCTCCTAAGCGGGCGGCTGTGGCGGCGTCGCCATGAGCTGTTCGGACGGCGCGATCTCGGTGCTGAGCCGGTCCCGGCTGCGCAGCCGTCGCTTGCGGAAGAACGACACGAGCGCCTCAGCGGTGATCAGCAGGATCACCACCGCCTGGATGATGCGGACGACCTCGGAGCTGACGTTCGCGTCGCGCTCCATGAACTGCGCGCCGGTCCGCAGGTAGGAGTAGAGCAGGCCGGTGAACGGCACGACCAGCGGGTTGTTACGCGCCAGCAGCGCGACGACCACGCCTTCGAACGCCATGCCGAGCGAGATGTTGAGGATCAGCTTGCGGTGGATGCCCATCGCCAGGTGCGCTCCGGCCAGCCCGGCTACCGCGCCGCTGATCGCCATCGTCAGCATGATCGTTCGCTTGGTGTTGACTCCGCCGTAGTCCGCGAACTTGATGTTCGAGCCGATCATGCGGATTTCGTAGCCGATGGGCGTGCGCTGGATCAGCAGCCAGGTGAACAGGATCATCGCGATCAGCACGAAGACGGCGATCGTGACCTGGTCGCCGCTGATGTCGATAATCGGCGCCAGCAGGCCGCTGCCCGGAATCCACTCCGAGGCGGTGTATCCGGCGTCGGGCGGCTGAAGCTGGAAGGTCAGCACCATCTCGTAAAAACGCATGGCGATGGTGTTAAGCATCAGGGTCGAGACCAGCTCGTTCGCGCCAAGATAGGCTTTCAGCGCGCCGGGCAACAGGCCCCACAAGAAGCCCGCCGTGGCCGCCGAAAGCAGCGCCAGCGGCACCAGAATCTCCATCGGCAGCTCGCCGAAGCTCAGGCCGATGACGCCTGACACCAGCGCGCCGAAGTAAAGCTGGCCTTCCGCGCCCAGGCTGAACTGCTCTGCCCGGAAGACGATCGCGATTGCCAGCCCCAGCATGATCAGCGTGATGGCGTCCTTGATCCACGTCACCCAGCGGTTGAGGCGGCTGACCGGCCCGAACAGGAAGGCGTCGTAGGCCTTGTTGGTGGCCTTGATCGTCTCGTCCAGTTTGGTGCCAAAGCTGACCGGCTCTGGGCGCACGCGTACCGTGTAGATGCCGTCTTCCGGCAGAGTCACGTCTTCGATAGCGGCGTCCGTTGCGCGCTGGAGCAGCCCCCGGAACGTCGCTAACTGCTCCGGGGACGCGCTGGCCGCCTCGCCGAGCACCTCGCCATCCGGGCCGACCAGCTCGGCTTCGAGGTCAACCTCGATGTTCGAGCGATAGGCGTAGGCCAGCACCGAGACGACATCGCCCGCCTGACCGGGGAAGCGGTAGGCGGCTTCGGCGATTGGCTCCTCGGCCTTCGGGTCGTTGAACACTGCGCCTACCGGCTGGTTGTAGCTGGTGTCAATAGGCGATACAGCCTCGGTGTCGAGCCGGACGTTGAACTCGCCCGTCTGCACCTCGGCGTCCGGCTCCGGCTTGACGACGAGGGTATAGACGCCGTCGGCGGGCAGCTCGACATTTTCGAGGATCGCGTCGCCGGCGCTTTCAAGCTGGCGGCGATATTCCTCGCGCTGCGCGTCGGAGGCGTCCAGATTCTCGGCGACAGTCGCGCCATCCGGTCCCAGCAACGTCACCTGGAGGTCGAGCGGAGACTCTTCCTCTTCGGCGAAGGCCATGATCGTAACCACGTCCCCGGCAGCCCCGGCGAAGCGATAGCGAGCTTCCGTCAGCGGGTTCTCGGCGTCCGGCGCGGTGAACTCGGCGGCAGGCCGGTCGCCGTAGTAGATGTCGACCAGCGGCTCGCCCTCCGTCACCACGTTGACGCGGAACTCGCCGGAGGCGAAGCGGCTGGCGGCGTCCAGGTTGAAGAAGGCCGTCATCAGGTAGCCGAAGACCAGCGCGACCGCCACCGTCAGGATCACGCGCAGGGCGTCGAGGCGCAGCTCCAGGATCAGCAGAAACACCGAGATGCCGATCAGCGCGTTGACCAGCAGAATGCCGCCGTAGTCAGGCGCGGACTGGATCGCCGCGCGCATTTCGTCCCAGCCCATGCCAGCCGACACGCCGAACACTCGCGCGCTGATGGCGAGCGCCAGCAGCAGCCCGATCAGCACGCTGAGAATGAGCAGCCCCCCGGAGCGAAAAGCGGTGTGGCGTCGCGGGTTCATTGGTACTGCTCCATTTCTTCCGGCGTTTGCCGCTGGGCGCCCAGCATGTACAGGCCGAGCTTTTCTTCGGTCAGGTCCGGCGTGTTGCGGAAAATGCCTACGATCTGCCCGTTATACATCACCATGATACGGTCCGAGAGCTTCATGACTTCTTGCAGGTCTGCCGAGACCAGCAGGATCGACAGGCCGTTAGTGCGCTGATCGACCAGCTGCTGGTGGATATACTCGATCGCGCCGATGTCCACGCCGCGCGTGGGCTGGGCCGCGATCAGCAGGCGCGGCGACGACGACAGCTCGCGTGCGACGACCACCTTCTGCATGTTGCCGCCCGACAGCGACCCGACCGGCAGCTCGCCGCTCGGCGCGAGGATGGCGAACTGCTTGATCAGGTTCTGGCCGCTGGTGCGGATCTGCTGAAGATCGAGCAGGCGGCCTTTGGTGAAGGGCGCGCGGTAGTAGCGGTCGATGATCAGGTTGTCGTTGATGGTGGCGGTCATCGCGACGCCGTTGGTCAGCCGGTCTTCGGGGATGTGGGCGACGTGCGCCTCGCGCACCTTGCGCGGCCCGGACCCCAACACCTGCACCCCGTCGACGGTGGCGGCGCCGCTGGTGGCGTTCAGCAGCCCGGTCAGCACTTCGACCAGCTCGGTCTGCCCGTTGCCCTCGACGCCCGCGATCCCCAGGATTTCGGCTTCGTAGGTCTTGAAGGTGGCGTTGTCGAGCAGCGTGCGCCCGTTTTCGTTGATGTAGGTCAGGTTTTCGACTTCGAGCACGGGCTTGCCGCGCTTCACCGGCGGCTTATCGACGACCATGAAGACCTCGCGCCCGACCATCATGCGCGCCAGCTCGGCTTCGCTGGTCTCGTGGGTGTTGACGGTGCCGACGGTGCGCGCGTCCCGCATGACCGTGACGCGGTCCGAGATCTCCATCACTTCGCGCAGCTTGTGCGTGATGAAGATGACCGTCTTGCCCTCGTTGACCAGGTTGCGGATCGCGTCGAACAGGTCTTCCGTCTCGCGCGGGGTCAGCACGGCGGTCGGCTCGTCGAGGATCAGGATTTCCGCGCCACGATAGAGCGCCTTGAGAATCTCGACGCGCTGGCGCATTCCGACCGGGACGCTGTCCACACGGGCCGTCGGGTCGACGTAGAGGCCGTACTGCTTGGACAGCGCCTCGGTGTCTTTGATCGCTTGCGCGGTGTCGATCCGCATGCCGCGCGCGACGGTCGTCTCGCGGCCCAGCACGATGTTCTGCGCAATCGTGAAGGAGTTGACCAGCATGAAGTTCTGGTGCACCATGCCGATCCCGTGATCGATTGCGGCCTGCGGATTGGGGATGACGATCGGCTGGTCGCGCAGCCGTATCTCGCCGGAGGTCGGGTGTTCCAGGCCGTATAACACCTTCATCAGCGTGCTTTTACCGGCGCCATTCTCGCCCACCAGCGCGTGAATCTCGCCCTGGTTGACCGAAAGACTGACGCCGTCGTTGGCGAGGACCCCGTTCGGATAAACTTTGACGATGTCAACTGCTTCGATAAGGGCCATACAAACACCTTGCCGGCTGGGGCCGGTCTTGCCCGAAAGTGAGTCGATTTAACGTGCGCTGGGTGGATACCACGGATACGCTCAGTTGCAGGAGTTGAGTAGCGCGCACGGCGTGCTGTCCGGTAGACGGTCGATGAACTCTCACAAACAATAAGCCGCGCAGAGAACTGGCAGGCGGATCGTCCGGCTCTACCGGTATCCCAAGATACAATCAGGGGTGAGCAACCTGCTCACCCCTTGTATTCGGGTTCTGGTGCGATTACTCTGGGAGGAACTCCGAGACGTCGAAGTCCGTCTCCGGCATGGCCTCGCAGCCCTGGCCCACCGTCGCCAGGATGTAGCCCAGGTCCACGCGGTCCTCGAAGACCGTTACGATCGTGATCGTGCCCTCGTCCACGGCGTCCGCCGCCGCATCGACCAGGTCAAGAACCCACTCCGGCGAGTTGTCTTCGTAAATGTCGTTCTCTGCCAGGCCAACGCCGCCCTCGGCGATGCCGAGCACTTCCGACTCACCGAATGGCAGCTCGTCCTTCAGGAAGAGGTCCACTGCGCGATAGAGCGAGTTATCGACGTTCTTGAGCATGCTGGTCAGGACGAACTGCGCCTGCTCGGGGTTGGTCTCGCCGATGATGGTCGCCTGGTCCGAGTCAACGCCAATCGCGTACTTGCCCTGCTCCTGGGCCGCCTCAAAGACGCCGACGCCCGTGCCGCCCGCGATCTGGAAGACGATGTCCGCCTGCTGCTCGTACATCGCCAGGGCGATTTCCTTGCCCTTGGCCGGGTCGTTCCAGCCGCCCGCGTACTGGACGAGGTTCTGGCTGTCGGGGTTGACGAGGCACGCGCCCTGCTCGTAGCCGGCGATGAAGTCGTTGATGACCGGGATGTCCTGGCCGCCGATAGCGCCGATGATATGCGCCTCGTTGACGCCCTCAAGGTCGCTGCGGGTGATCGCGCCGGCATAGACGCCCGCCAGGAACGAGCCTTCGTTCTGCGCGTAAGTCACCGAATAGACGTTGGTGCAGCCCTCGACGCAGAATTCAGGATCATCGTAGCGCACGGAGTCGTCGTACATGACAAAGAACTTGTCCGGGTAGAGGTGCACGCGCTTGGCGAGGTACTCACCCATCTGGAACGTCCCGACGATCAGCAGATCGTAGGCGTCGGTGTCGGCCATCGCGTCGGCCAGGCCGCTTTCCCAGTTGGCCGGGTCAATGCCCAGCTCCAGCGTGTTGACTTCGACGTTGTACCCCTCGTCGATCAGACGATCCATGCCACGCTGAGCCGAGTCGAAGAACGACTTGTCGCCCAGCACGCCGTTGACAACCAGCGAAATTCTCAGCGGTTCATCTTGAGCGGTCGCGGCAGGAAGCCCGACCAGCGCGGTAACGGTAAGAGCGAGCAGAAGGGCTAGGGACAAAAGCTTCGAACGAGACATAGGTTTCTCCTAAACTGGGCACTTTTCTGGCCGCAAAGTACTACCCACTATAACGTGTCCCAACACCAGCGTCAAGCGCAGAATGACACATTACAAAACACTGTCTGTATTGTAATTCTTCGGCTGTAACTCCCGCTTTTGCAGTCCTTTTAACATTTGCCGCGCCCTGCGCCGCAGTGGTATAGTAGCCGTCCTGTAGGGGCCACTCAACAGACCTATCAACAGTGCTATTAGTCTTTCTGCTCTGGATGCTGACCTCCCGTTAGCGCGATACGAAAGGCGATGTCCGTGCGGTTAATTGTAGATACCGATGCCGGGGTGGACGATGCTCAGGCGCTGATGCTGGCGCTCGCGCAGCCAGGGGTGCGCGTCGAGGCGATTACGACCGTCACCGGCAACGTACATGTCGATAAGGTGATCCACAACGTCTTCACCGTGCTGGACGTGATGGGCGCGTCCGTGCCGGTCTATCGCGGGGCGGAGCAGCCGCTCGTGCCCGGCTTCTGGGAGCCGGAGGAGCGCGTTCACGGCGCCGACGGCCTGGGCGGCTATCGCGGCACGCGCCTGACTAACGGCCAGACCGAGCCGGAGCCGGCGGCGCTGGCGCTGGTGCGGCTGGTCGACCAGGCGCCGGGCGAGTACACGCTCGTTACGCTGGGGCCGCTAACCAACATCGCGCTCGCCTGCCGCCTGGACCCGTCCTTCCCCAGCAAGGTCAAGGCGCTGATCTTCATGGGCGGCACGATCTCGGCCCTGGGCAACACGCGCAATCTCACCGCCGAGTACAACGCGTTCTGCGATCCCGAAGCGGTGCTGATCACGCTCGACGCGTTCGCCGAATCGACCATGCTCTCGTGGGAGACGACGCTCAAGCACAGCCTGAGCTGGCGGCAGTACGACGCCCTGAGCAACCTGCGGACGCCCCGCTCGACTTTCTTCGGCGCGATCACCGGCCCGACCGTCAGCTTCCTGCGCCAGTTCCGCCAGGTGCCGGGCTACCTGCTGCCCGACCCGCTGGCGATGGCGATTGCGCTCGATCCGGCGCTGATCACCGCCGCCGAGCACTTGTACGTCACGATGGAGTTGCAGGGCGCGCTGACGCGCGGCCAGACTGTGGTGGACTACATGGGCACCTCGCAGCGCGAACCGAATGTCAACATCGTGACCGGCGTGGACATCGACGGCGTGTACGACATGTTCCACCGCGCGCTGTCCTAGCGCGTCGCTGGCACTGAAGCAGGAGCGCAGCGTGATTTCACCGTCGGATTGGGCAAGCTGGCGCGCGGCAATCATCGAACTCGGCGCGATCCCCGGCGTATCGGGGCACGAAGACGCGATCGCCCGCGCGCTGGCGGACCGGCTCGCGCCGCTGGCGGACGCCGTGACCATCGACGCGCTGGCGAACGTGACCGCGCGCTTCGGCCCGCCGGGCGCCGCGCCGCGTGTGGCGGTCGTCGCGCACGCCGACACGGTCGGTTTTCTGGTCAAGCGCGTGGACCCGGCGGGGTTCCTGCGCGTGGTGCCAGTCGGCGGGGTGAACGTCAAGGCGCTGCCCGGCACGGCGGTGCGCGTCGGGGAGCATCCCGGCGTGATCGCCGTGCGCGCGCAGCATCTGGCGCGGCCCGGCGACGAAGCTGCCTCGCTGGATGCGCTCGCCATCGAGATCGACCCGGCGCTGGCCGCGTCGATCGCCGTCACGACGCCGGTCGTCTACGCGCCGCAAACGGTCCCCCTGGGCGACAGCCTGCTGGCCAGCCCCTACCTAGATAACCGCGCCGGGTGCGCGGTCCTGCTGGCGCTGGCGGCGCGCCTGCGCGCGGAGCCGCCCGCCTGCGCCGTCTACCTGATCGCCAGCGCGCAGGAAGAAACCACCTGCGCCGGGGCCTATCACGCGCTGGCCGAGGTCAGGCCCGATCTGGCGCTGTTCGTTGATGGCACTGTCAGCTATGACACGCCTGAAACACAAAGCCAGGGCGCGGTGTGGCTGGGCGGCGGCCCCGTGCTGCTGGCCTCTCTCTACGTCAGCGGGCTGAACGGCTGGCACGCGCACCCCGGCCTGCGCGCGCACCTGGCGCAGGTCGCGGCGTCGGCAGGGCTGCCGGTGCAGCACGATGCCGTGCGGGGCCTGATGAGCGATGCGCGCGTGGCGCAGCCCCTCGCCATTCCGAGCGCGCTGATCGGCCTGCCGATGCGCGGCAAGCACGCTCCGCTCGAAACGATCGATCTGCGCGACGCGGCGGCGGCGGTGGACCTGCTGGCGACGGCGCTGCGCGGCCCTCTGCCCTCTCTTTCGCGAGGTTAACATGCCCTACGATGCGCTGTTGCATATCGTGCCGGGCCTCCCGGCGGCCCTGGGCGATTTGCCCGCGCTACGCTCGGACGAGGCGGCCTGGCCGCTGCTGCGCCGCCTGCTAGAGGCGCACGCGCCTTCCGGCGGCGCAAACCTGCCCGGCGCGATCGGCGGCGTGATCGGGACGCTGGCCGGCGAGCTGGGTCTCGGCGCGGGCTGGATCCCGGAGCTGGGCACGACGGGCGACGCCGCGCTGGCCCTCGGCGCGGACGGCCCGGCCTCGGTCGTGGTGGTCGCGCACATGGACCGGCCCTCGTTTCGCGTGCGCTCGCCCGAAAGCGGCGAATTGTTCCCGATCTGCGCCAACCGGTTTCCTCAGGGCGAGTACCGGACCGGCGCGAAGGCGCTGCGCTTCGCCAACGGGCGGCTCGACGCCGCCGCGCGCGGCGCCATTGTTTCGCGGCGCGAGGGGGAGCGCGATTCGCTCGTCTTCGAGGCGACAGAGGGCGCGCTGGCGTGGCAGGATACGGTCGTGATGGACGTTAGCCCGGCGCTGGATGCGGCGGGGAACGTCACCGGGACGGGGCTGGACAACGCGCTCGGCGTGTTGGCGGCGCTGCTGGCTGCCAGCGCGTTAGCCCGCGTCGAAGGCGCGCTACGGGAGCGCGGCGAGCGGTTGCTGATCGTGTTCACCGATCAGGAAGAAGGGCCGCCGGAGGCGTTCTTCGGGCATGGCGCGGCGCGCCTGACCCATACCCTGCCGCCGCCGCGCGGCGTGGTCGTGGTGGATGCGCACAGCGCCGATCTGCCTGATGGCCCGCGCCTGGGCGCTGGGGGGTCGTTCGGGACGGCCTCAAGCTGGGGACGCGGCTCGATTGTGCCGCCCAATTATCACGCGCTGGCGCTCGACCTGGCGGCGGGCGTCAACCGCGCCCGGCCCGGCACCGTCCAGCCGAACAACGGCTACCTCTCGCGCAGCGATGACCTGGCGCTGGCGCGGTGGGCGAAGATCATGGCGCTGATCGGGCCGCCGATGCTGCACGCGCACACCGGCCACGAGACCGCGCGGCTGGCGGACGTGCGCGCCGGGGCGGTGTGGCTGGCGTGGTTCCTGGCGGCGGCGCTCGCCCTGGCGCCGGAGATGAACGCCCGTTATGCGCTCGGCGTCTGACTGGTTGACACCGGTCGGAACATAGCCTGATAATCTTCACAAGTTCGCCCGTATCCACTTTTCGAGCGCGATCGGCGGTTGAACAGACAGGTGCAGCGTGGCGGGGACACGGCGGTCGCAGGGCGACCCTCTGGCGGTCCAGGAGATCGTCAATCGCGGGTTGGCGCGCTACGAGCAGCACGATTACGCCCGCGCCATCCAGCATTTCACCACGGCGATTGCGCTCGCGCCCCACGAGCCGGACGCCTACTTCCACCGGGGCAACGCGCACCGCTACGCCGGCGATCTTGACGCCGCCATCGCGGACTATGGCGCGGCCATCCGGCGCGATCCGAGCTTCGCGATGGCGTATTACAACCGCGCGATGGCGCGCAAGCTCAACAGCGATATCGCGGGCGCGATCGCCGATCTGGAGCAATACCTGGAGGTCTGCGCCGGGCTGTGCCCGGAGGACCGCACCGAGGTTGAGCAGAGCGTGCGGGACCTGCGGCGTATCTTGCGGCGCTAACGGGCGTCGATCAGGTAAGCGTCTGCCCACCAGTACGGGTAGATCGCCCGCGTCTCGATCTGGTCGAACCCGGCGGCGCGCAGGCCGTCCACCCAGGCGTCGATCGGTCCCTCGTAGTTGGTGCGCGCTGCGCTGCGGTCGAAATACCCGAACAACACTGGCATCAGAAACCCCTGCGCCACCAGCCCGCCGTCGCCCGCGTATTCCGCCAGCCCGTCGTGATAGCGCCCGGCGAACTGCTGGACGCGCGCCGGCTCGTAGAGCGCGCCGAACTCCGGCACGTCGAACTCGGCGATCAACGCGCGCGCACCATGCGCTCGCAGCCAGGCGAACACGCCGGGCCGGTCGGCAGGTGATACCGACTGGAGGCTCCACGTCGCCTGGATCACATCCCAGGTCGTGCCATTGCCTTTCATGAACTGCTGAATCGTCATCTGGTGGGCGCGATACGGGACTTGCCAGGCGTCAAGCTGGCGGGTGGTCTGCGCCAGCATGGCCTCGGACGGCTCGATCAGGTCCAGCCGCGTGATGTTCTGAGTCAGCGCGGGGAGCAGCGCCAGCCCGTCGCCGACGCCGATGTCGAGCAGCGTGAGCGACTCGTACTCGTCATACACGTCGTGCAGAGCCTGGCTGGCGCGCGCGTACAGCTCGACATTCCCACCGCCCCGGGTGAAGGCCGCGAACGCCTCGCCATCGACGTATACCGCCGCTTTGCCCTGCTCCCGGACGCGGTCCAGGTACTGCGCCGCTTGCTCAAACAGGGCGCTTGACGGTTCGAGGCGGGCCGCCGCGCGGGCAGACGCCGCCGCCTGGACGAAATCGTCCTCGCCGTAGGCCAGCAGCGCGAGATAGAAGTGATCGAGCGCGTCGCCGCGCGGGGCCGCGCGCACGCTGGCGTAGCCTGCGGTTTGGTAAAGCTGCCAAAGCGCCTCAAGCGCCATGTGCCCTGACCTTTCACCGGACCGGACGCCGGGAAGACGGTTCAGCGCGGGAGCGTGAACCAGAACGTCGAGCCTTCGCCGGGCCGGGAATCCACGTCGATTTGCCCGCCGTGCGCCTCGACGACGCGCCGCGTGATCGCCAGCCCCAGCCCGGTGCTGCGCTCGCCGCCGGTGGGCCGCGCCGAGAGCCGCGCGAAGTCCTGAAACAGCCGGTCGCGGTCGAGCGGGTTGATGCCCGGCCCCTGATCGGTGACGGTGATTCGCCAGCAGTCCTCGCCGCTCTTCGCGGCCACGCGCACCACCCCCCCGGCGGGAGAGAACTTGACCGCGTTCGAGATCAGGTTGTCGATCACCTGGCGCAGCCGGAAACGGTCAGCGCGCGCCGCGCCCGGCGGCGACGAGTCCAGGATGATCGCGATCGATTTCTGCGCTGCGATCCGTGTGTGGCGCTGGACGGCTTCGGCCAGAAACGCGCTGACCTCAATCGGCTCGGCGCGCAGCTCAAGCTTACCGGCTTCGATCTGCGCCACGTCGAGCAACTCGTCCAACAGCCCCAGCATATAGCTCGCCTGCTCGCCGACTTCCTGCAAAATCGTCGCGCGCTCGGCGTCCGACATCTCGACCGACGGATCGAGCAGGAACGAGGCGGCGGTCTGAATCACGCTCAGCGGGCTGCGCAGGTCGTGCGCGGCGATGCCCAGGAAGGTATTTTTCAGATCGTTGAGCCGCAGTAACTCTTTGTTCTGGCGCTCGATCGCGTTCTTCTGCGCCGCAAGCTCCGAGACGAGCCGGCCCTTTTCGACAATAACCGACAACTGCGCGGCGATACGCTGAAAGATTTCGATGTGTACGTGGTCGTAGGTGTGTGGCGCGACGCTCGAAAAGAAGATGAACCCGACCGGCACGCCGTTGGCGATCAGCGGGCAGGTCAGCGACGATTGAAAGCCCTCCTCGACAATCAGCCGCGTCGAGTTGGACTCCGGCTTTTGGCGCAGGTAGGCCGGAAGGTCGTTCAAGATGCGCGGCGCGCCGGTGTCGATGATCTGCTCCAGGCTGCTGCCTGCCAGCGGCGCGCTGAAGCCGCGCTTGAGCTTGAGCCGGGGCTGGTCGCTGCGCGCCCACCGCGCGCGGACCGTTTGCCCGTCGTCGTCGATCAGCGCGAAGCCGATGCGATTGTAGGGGATCAACTCGCGGAAGTCCTGGTAGACGTTTTCGAGGATTTCGTCCAGCAGCAGACCCGCGTTGATGCGCGAGGTGATCTGGTCAATGCGGTTCAGCT
This sequence comes from Aggregatilineaceae bacterium, assembly GCA_035325905.1. GTDB lineage: Bacteria > Chloroflexota > Anaerolineae > Aggregatilineales > Aggregatilineaceae > DYGX01. Next base: position 23,122 of record DAOKYY010000018.1, read on the forward strand.
CGCGATAGCGCCCTTCGAGCGTTTTCGCCAGGTCGATCAGCGCCTGGCTCAGCTCGCCCAGCTCGTCATCCTGAATGACCGGCAGCTCTACAGCGTAATCGCCGTCGGTCAGCTGGCGCGCGGCCTGGGTGAGCAGCGTGATCGGGCGCAACGGCGACCGGTTGTCCGCCGCGTCGCCGTCCTGCGACAGGCTGCGCCGGGGGCCGTTCATCCCCTGGGAGGGGTGGCCGTCACGGGAATGATTATCGTGTAACAGGCCACCTTGCGAGCGGCGGTCGTGCAAGGGAAGCTCCTCAGGCATACGGAGCGGCTCCTGATCCCTATCGGTGATTGCAGGCGAGCGTCGACGCGGCGCGGGTTCTGCTCGCCAGCGGACGCCGTGTCCGGCAGCCGTGTGTGATGCGCGGTTGCCGGAGAAGCGGTGCAGCGGTTCTATTATACTCTAAAGTGGGACGCCGTCTGGCTGCCGCCTTCGAAAACGCCTGCGCTTACGCCTGCGGCGAGACCGGAACATATCCCGCCAGCGCCAGCACGCGCTGCCGGGCGGTTTCCTGGTCCGGCGTCGAGCGCACCAGTTCGTCCAGTTCGGCGACGAAGTGATCGTGCAGATGGCCGTTCCGCGTGTTGACCAGTTGCACGATGTCCGGGTGCATGGTGGGATGCTGGTGCTCGGCGTCGGTGTGCAGTTCTTCGTGGAGTTTTTCGCCGGGGCGCACTCCGGTAAAGTCAATCGCGATGTCGATGTAGGGGCGCAGGCCGCACATCCGGATCATACGCTCCGCCAGCTCGACAATCCGCACGACCTGGCCCATTTGCAGCATAAACAGGTCGTCGCCTTGCGTCAGGCAGGCAGCGTGGATGACCAGATTCACCGCTTCCGGAATCGTCATGAAATAGCGCGTCATTTCAGGGTCGGTGACTGTTACCGGACCACCGGCCTGAATCTGGCGCTCGAAGGTCGGCACGACGCTGCCCCGGCTGCCGAGCACGTTCCCGAAGCGGACCGAGGTAAAAAGCGTCGCGCCGCCGCGCTGCGCGAAGGCGTGCATCAACATCTCGCAGATGCGCTTGCTGGCGCCCATGATGCTGCTCGGATTGACCGCTTTGTCGGTCGAGATCAGCACGAACCGCTCCGCCCCGTGCTGATGCGCCAGCTCCGCGACCAGCCGCGTGCCGCCGATATTGACGCGGATCGATTCGGATGGGTACACCTCCAGCATCGGCACGTGCTTGTACGCCGCCGAGTGGAAAATAAGCTGCGGCCGGTGCGCCGCGAACAGGGCGCGCATCTGGCGCGCGTCGGTGATGTCGGCCAGAGCCGGTACGAGCAGGCTGTCCCCGCGCGTGCGGGTTGCCAGCTCGGTCAGCAGATCGTGCAGGCCGCTTTCGTTGTTGTCGAGCAGGATCAGCTTCACCGGCGCGTAGCTCAGGATCTGGCGGCACAGCTCCGAGCCGATCGACCCCGCCGCGCCGGTGACGAGCACCACTTTTTCGCGGACGGGCGACACGTCTACGGCCTCGTGCCAGCCAACCGACTTGCGGCCAAGCAGGTCTTCGGGCTGGACCTCGCGCAGCGGTGGCGGGTTGGTGTGCCCGTTGAACTGCGCGATCACGTTCGGAACCACGTTGATCCGCGCGCGCGTCTGCTCGCAGTAGCTGAGCACATCGCGGAATTCCACTCCGCTGATATTGTGGACGGCGACGACGATCAACTCGACGTTGTGCTGCTCGACCAGGGCCGGGATGTCCTGGCGCGCGCCGAGCACGCGGCAGCCTTCGACAAACAGCCCTTGCTTGCGCCGGTCGTCGTCCACAAAGCCGACGACGTCGTAATGCTCAAGGTCCTGCGCCGGGCGGTGCTTGAGGCGCAGCGCCGTGATCTGCCCGGCCTCGCCCGCGCCGACGATCAGCACGCGTTTCTTGTTCGGGCGCTCAGGGAATTCCTGGCGCCAGATCGCCCGCCAGCGCCACTCCAGCCCGCTGATCAGGCGCGACTGGTAGCGAACCGCGACAAAACCGGTCAGCGCGAGCATCTGCGCGACCAGCACGACGCTCAGCGGAATCGGGCGCGGGCGGAGCACAAAGTCGAGCGGGGCAATGATGAGCGTGGCAACACCGGCGGCCTGGAGGATCACGGAGACGTCGTGGCCGCTGGTGCGCTTCCAGAGGCGATGATAGGCGCCAAAGGCGTATAGCGTGACAAAATTCGTGAGAAGCGCAAACGCAAAGAATCGAAGCTCAATTAAGCTGATATAGTGGATAAACGAAGCGGTTCGAACCGAGTATACAATGGCATAGGCGCCTGTGAGAATCGCAGCATCCGCCAGGGCCAGCGGCCCGGCCAGCCGCGCACCCCGCAGAGAACGGCGCCCAAACGATAACATCTGCTCCCGGCTGCTCATGTCCCCCTCTGGAAATATTACCTGGTAGCGTTCAGAGCGGCGGGTTCCCCAATCCCGTATCCTTCAGTGTACTCCATAATCGGCACAAAAGGCGCGCGGCCTGGAATTTTTATCGAAATTTCACAAACGCTTTATTTTGTGCCGATACAAAGACAATGACGAACTCTGTAATGCGTATGCCGCTACAGAACCGGGACAGTCTTCGAAGAGGTTTGTATGTGGAGCGCTCAGTACGTATAGATCACTTCAATGGTTTGGTCGGTCTTTAACGAGAGCCGGAACTCCAGGATCGGCTGATCGATATAATAGCTGTTCGTTGGGTCGGGCGAGATTTTGACGGGCGTGGCCCCTGCCGGAAGCCGGAGCTGGAAGTCGACCTGTTCGGCGATGGTGCCGGGCTGCTTCTGTACCAGCAGGGTATAGCGGCGATAGCGACCGATGGACTCGGCCACCTGCGGCGTTTCGTAGTGATACTGGACGCGCAGGCTGTCGTCGTAGTTCACCTGAAGCTCCGAGACGAAGACGGTATGCTCCGGCGCGGCGACGACGGCGGGGTCGAAGGTCACTCCCTCGGCGCCGAGCAGCGCGCTGTTCGCCGGGGCGAACACCTGAAGAATGGTGTGGTAATTGATGTCGTTGTAGTGCTGCGGGCGAACCGCCGGGTCTTGCTCGGCGACGCGCGCCGGAAAGTCGTATCCGATAGCGACGGTGCTATTCAGCGTGCCGTCCGGCTGGATGGTGACATCGTAGATGGTGTTGCGCAGCACCGCGCGGCTGGACTTGCTGCCCAGGTTCGCGTCGGCGACCAGCAGATAGTCACGCCCGATGCCTGCTTCCTGCTCGCCGGACCACCCGATCGCTTTGAAGGCGTTGTTGATCTGCTCGTCCGTGAAGTACAGCATGATGTGCTTTTCGCGCAGCGCCTGTAACACCTCGCGGCGCAAGGCGGCGTTGCGCTCCGGGTCGACGCGCTGCCAGTCGGCCAGGATCTGCTGGTAGAGCGCCGCGACGAACTCCTTGTGATCGGCGTCGCCGCCGCCCGCGCGGATCGTATAGACGGCCTGGCGGAAATTGTCTGGGGTGATCAGCTCGCCGTAGCCCGGCACGGTGACGCTTCCCAGCCCGCGCAGCACGTACTCGAAGCCGACCAGATCGATCCCGATCACGCCGTTGATGGGCGAGTTGGGGTTGCCGCCGTTATCGTAATACCAGGCGGCCATCGCGGCGGTTGACGGAAAATCGGCGTGCCAGCTGCTGTCCCAGGCGGCGTAAATCGGCTGGGCGTACTGGATCCACCACGACGGGATCTGAACCGCGCTTGCCATCTCGGCGGGCGGCGGGTTCGGGCTGGTGGCGGTCGTCGGGCTATAGCTGAAATCCGCGATGCGGCCCCGGCGCACGGTCATCCAGCCGTAGGTGCTGATATAGCCGCCAGATGGCCGCAATTCGTCGCTGTTGGCGGAAAGCACAAGATACGACTGCGGCGTCTCCAGCCCGAGCGCGACGGTCAGCAGCTCCGGCGAGACCAGCAGCAGGTCGTTGATCTCGCGTATCTGGCGGTGGCTGTCCGCCAGACCATCGACTGTAACCAGCATTTCGGGCGAGACATTGTCCAGGCGCAGCCCGGCGATGATCGCTTCCGCCCGGCGCAGGTGGGTATCGGCAGCCGAGAACGAGTTGCGGCCCAGTTCCAGCAGCTCGACCACGCGCTCGCCGGACGAAAACTGCGGGTTGACCGTTTCGTCCTGCTCGCCCTCGGTCAAAAAGAACAGCGTCGGCCTCAGGCCGTTGAGCATCCTGCGGGCCGCCTGTGTAAGCTCGCGCGCGGCGTCGAGCGCCTCGAATGAGAGCGCCACGTCGGGGCTGACGAAATCGAAGGGACGCAGGAATGCGACCTGCTTGTCCGCGCTCGCGAGGCGCTGATCCAGCTCGCCGACGCTGGCCCACAGGCGCTCGAAGTCGGCCAGGGTTAGTTCGGTGCCGGGCGTATTGTTGATGCGGGTCATCACGCGGTTCAGGCCGCCCCAGGCGTCTTCGACCTGGGCGCGGGCGTTGAAGATCAACACCAGGCTGCCCATGATGATCACCGCGACGACGCTCACGGCGACGATCAGCAGCAGGCGATAATTCAGCCGGCGGAGCCGGCGGCGCAGCTTGCGCCAGCGCGATGGATGGCTGCGCGACCGGCGCTGCCGCCCTTCCTGCGGCTTCACCAGATCGGGTAATGTCGAAGAATCAAGTGGATGCATCCGCTTCACCACGCTTAACCGGCTGATGGACCGCGCCCGGAGGCTTGCGCTTACTGTTTCCGGGACGCTTTGGATGTCTTGTCCTGCGAGTAGTAGTAGTAATAGTAGCCGCCGCCATAGGCGTAACCTTCCTCGCGCGTGCTGACCGAGTTGAGCACCACCCCCTTGATCTCGATGCCGAGGTGGTCCATCTGCTCTTTCGCGCGCGTGGCGGCGGCGCGGCGCGTCTCGCCGGCCTCCAGCACCAGCACGACGGGCACTTTGATCGCGGCGGCCAGCACGGTGCTGTCGGCCACGACCAGGCAGGGCGGCGTGTCAAACAGCACGATATCGACGTTCTTTGACGAGCGGAACGTCTCGAACCAGTGCTGCATGGCGACCGATCCCAGCACTTCGGTCGGGTTGAGCGGCACGAACCCGCTTGAGATCACGCGCAGGCCCGGAATCTCAGTTTCTTGCAGGCAGGCCAGCAGGTTCTGCGGCAGCGCCCCGCGCGAGATTTCGGTGGAAAGCTCGTTCGGATCGGCGGAAAGCAGCGTCGACAGCCCGACGTCGTTCGACAGCCCGAACGTCTCATGCACGCGCGGGCGGCGCAGGTCGGCGTCGATCAGCAGCACGCGCAGCCCGGCCATCGCCATCGTCACCGCCAGGTTGGCGGCGGTCACGCTTTTTCCTTCGGACGGGCCGGGGCTGGTAATGACGTATGCGCCTTTGGACCAGCTTCCATTGGACGAAAAGAGCAGGTTCGTTCGCAGAGTGCGGTACTGCTCGGAGATCGGCGACCCTGGGTCGTGGTACGTGATCAGGCGCTGCGCGTAGGTGTCGTGCGATTTGCCAAAGCGGTGGATGACGGCCAGCGTCGGCAGGCCGAGCATTTGCGTCGCCTCGTCGGCGGTGCGCACCGTGTCGTCAAGATACTCGATCAGCAGCGCGACCCCGGCGGCCAGCGCCGCGCCGACGATCGCCCCTAGCAGAGTCGAGGAAAAGACGTTGTTGCCGGCTGGGGCAAGCGGGATGCGCGCTTCCTCGACAACGGTCAGCGAATTGGTCCGCCGCTGAAGCCCGGCAACGGTGTCCGAGTACTGGGCGATATTGCCGGAAATGCTGACGATGCGGTCGGCCAGGGTGTTGCGCTGCTCGCGCAGCTCGGCGATTCTGTCCGCGTCGTCTGACTGGGCGATTTGCCGGTCGAGATCGGTGAGTTCCTGCCGCGCCTGCTGTAGCTCGGCGGTGAGCTGCGCGATCTCCTCGTTGGCGAGATCGATCTGCGCCTGCTGGTCGGGCGTCAGGTTCGACGGGCTGTTCAGAATCAGCTGCCGCGCGACCTCGTTCGCCATTTCGGCGGCCAGAACCGGATCGGTGTATGTCACGATCAGACGTAACAGGGACGTGCCCTGGATGATCTGTGTCGTCAGCGAGGCGCCGAGCGTGCCCGCGCCAAACGGAAACTCGCGCGCGGCTATTGCGCGCTCCAGCACGTCGCGGCTCCTGGCTAGCACGGCGTAGGTTTGCGCCAGCTGCGCGCCCGTGTTGAGGTCTCCGAGTTGCGGGTTGGGGGCGTCCAGAGAGGTACCGACCTGGATGGTCACAGCCGCCGTGTACAGATCGGGCTGCCGGCTGCGGATCAGGAACGCGGCTCCGCCGGCCAGGAACGCGCCCAAGAACAGCAGCCAGAACCATTTTCTGAACAAACGGATGTAGGCGACCAGTTCCATAGCAGTCCTGTTTTGTCAATCCGCGCGCGGCGCGCACCTCGTGCGGCTCACCGGAGCGTGCTCGTGCTGTGCGGGCGAATGGGGCCGGACGACCCGGAGGGTGCTTGACGCGCTTGCGGCGCGGATGGTCAGCACACATCCGCGACGATGAGTCGCCGGGCGCGGTATCCCCTGCGCCGCGCACCGGTTGGAATTTCCGCGCTCACCGGACGTTATTGTAGCCGCCCCGTACTACTCGTGCAAGGACCGCCGCCATAGCGGCGCTGCCTGAGACATGTCGGATGGCATGATTTCAGAAAATCTTCATCTGCGCTATGAAGCTTTTTAGTGTATGATACACTTATGCATCATATCCAGTGCATTACCCTAGGCGTTTTGTGTCCACTTCACAAAGCCTGATTGTCACCCGTGCCCTTGTGACGGGCGATGTGGAGACTTAAGGAGCCATTGCCATGCGTCTGCGATTTGCCCTTTCATTATTCGTTTTAATGGCAATTGGACTACCGTTCATACCGACACGTTCGGTGGCAGCGCAAGGAAGCGATCCGGCTATCTGTCCGCAGTTTATCCAAAGCATCCTCAACGAGGTTGGGCAAAGCTGCGCGCTGCTGAACGCCGGGGACGTGTGCTATGGCGCCGACGAAGTCGATGCGCTGCCTATTGCGGGCATCCATCCGGGTGATGTCTTTCCTGACGGCGCGTTCGACGCGCCACGCGACCGCCTGCCCGTGACCGAGGTTGCGCGCGTCTCGACCTCTGAGCTGGACCTCGACGGCGAGACCTGGGGCTTCTCGGTGATCAAGCTCGACGCCTACACCGGCACGGACCCGGTCACAGGCGAGCCACAGACCGCTGAGCTGTTGTACGTGCTGCCCGGCGGCGTTGAGATCGAAGCGGTCAACGAGCCGCAGTACGACGAGAACGGCGACCTGATCCTCGATGACCTCCACCCTGCCCCGATGCAAGAGATTTATCTCCGTAACTCGTTTGACGATCCGGTCTGCGCCCAGGCGATCCCGCCTCTCTTGTTTGTCCAGGGTGAGCCGGGTCAGGTCATCGACCTGGTGATCAACGAGGAGCCGATCCGGCTGGAAGGCAGCGCGATCATCGAGATTCTGGACGACGACACCATGCGGGTGACGACGATTTACGGCCTGACGACGCTCAACGCCGAATCTCCGGCCCCGACCCTGGTGCCGCCCGGCTTCTACGCCGAAATCTGCCTGACGGACGCGCAGGACCTGGGGCTGGACGGCGTGGACAACGACCAGCCAGTCGGTAACTGCGACTGGACCGCCCCGCAAGCCATGACGCAAGCGGATGTGGACCGTCTGGTGTCGCTTGAGCTGCTGCCGACGAACGTACTCTTCTACGAAGTTACGATTCCGGCCGTTGTCATCCCCTCAGGCGTCGGCCAGCCGGGGTATAGCTTCTTCTTCTCGGATGCGACGACCCTGCTCCTGGCGCGCGAAGCCTGCGCCGAGGGGCTGATCCCACAAGAAATCTGCACCTTCCTGCAATTGAACTACACCGCCTCGGTCTGCCCGCAGATCGTCGATCCCGCGCTGGCGGGGTTCGGGCAGAACTGCCTGACGGTGGATGCGGGTCTGGCGTGTTATGGCAACGTCAGCGTCGAGGGGATGCCCATCGCGGGGATGACCTTCAGCACGCCTTTCGTCGCGCCGGGGGACATGGTCAGCAACGAGGAAGTTGCGCGGATTCTCACGTCCGACTTCGACCGCAACGCGCAGACCTGGGGTCTGTCCCTGGTCAAGGTCGATGCTTTCGTCGGGACGAACGAGACGACGGGCGAGCCGCTGACCGCCGAATTGCTTTACACGCTGCCCGGCGGCGTCGAGCTTGAAGCAGCCGTCGCCCCGACCTATGACGCGAACGGCAACCTGGTTCTGGATGCCGGGCATTTCGCCCCGCTCCAGCAAGCTTTCCTGCGCCTGTCGCGCCAGGACCCGCTCTGCGCGGCGGCGGCGCCCCCGGCGCTCGTCGTTCAGAGCGAGCCGGGCGTCCCGATCGACTTCATGATGAACGGCGCGCTGATCCGCCTCGAAGGCACGGTCCTGCTGGACCTAATTTCGGCAGGGGACACGGGCCAGATGCTGCGGCTGGCGGCGGTCGAGGGCCAGGCCACGCTCAACCCCGACTCGCCTGCGCCGCTGGTGACGATGGCGGGCTACGAGACGTCGATCTGCCTGGACCCGGCGGAGAACCTGGGTCTTGACGGGGTCGAGAACGACCGTCCACAGGGGGACTGCGACTGGACCGAGCCGCAGCCTCTGACGCGCGCCGGGCTGGACCGCTTGCAGGCGGTGAGCACGCTGCCGCGTTAAGCCGCGCCCCGGCGCAGCCCAATCTGCAACCTGCTACGGGCCGGTATCCACACGGATGCCGGCCCGTTTTGCGTGGCCCGTGCGTCGCCTGAGTGGGCAGGCAGCGCCAATTCGGGTACCTTTATGAGGGTTGCTTGATGGCCCGCACCTCGCAGCCAGACCACGCGAAGCTGAGTGAAAGGAGCGCTGATGGAGAGTGGAGGAGTGTTTCAGCTCTTCCTGGCACTGGGAGTCATGATCGCGGCGGCAGAAATCGCCGGGGCGGTTGCGCGCCGGCTGGGACAGCCGCGTGTGTTCGGCCAACTGCTGGCTGGTGTGGCCCTCGGACCGACGCTGCTCGACATGCTGCATTGGGGCACCTTCAGCGATCCTGAGACGCTGCACCACACCGTTACCGAGCTAGCGGAGATGGGCGTGCTCTTTCTGATGTTCGGCGTCGGGCTGGAAGTCCACCTGCACGAGCTGCTTTCGGTGGGCAAGGTCGCGCTGTGGGCCGGGCTGCTCGGCGCGCTGGTCCCGCTGGTGTTGGCGCTCCCGGCGGTTATGCCGTTCGGCTACGACCTTGAAGCGGCGATCTTTGTGGGGGTGGTGCTGTCGGCGACCTCAGTCAGTATCTCGGCTCAGACGCTGCTAGAGCTGGGTATCCTGAGCACGAAAGAGGGTATTGGCCTGCTGGCGGCGGCGGTGGTGGACGACGTGCTGGCGATCCTGATCTTTTCGATCTCGATCGCGCTGCTGTCCGGCGATGGCGGCGGCTCGGCGGGCGATATCGTCTGGATTCTGGCACGGATGATACTCTATATCGGCGGGGCGATGGCCGTCGCCTGGTTCGGGCTGCCGCGCCTGTTCGACTGGCTCGATCTGCGCCAGGAGCTGACTGGCAGCGTAGCGGCTTTCGCGCTTGTCGCGGCGCTCATTTTCGGCTGGTCCGCCGAGGCGCTAGGCGGGGTGGCGACCATTACCGGGGCCTTTATCGCCGGGCTGGGGCTTAGCCAGGCGTCCGAACGGACCAAGGGCGAGATCGTCGAAGCGGTGCGGCGCGTGTCCTATTCGCTGCTGGTGCCGATCTTCTTCGTCAACGTCGGGCTGCAAACCGACCTGACGGCGATTGAGCCGTATCTGCTGCCGCTGGCCGGGCTGCTGCTGGCCGCCGCCGTCGCCTCAAAGGTGATCGGCAGCGGGTTAGGCGCATACATCGGCGGGTTCGACAAGGGCGAGTCGTTCCGCCTGGGCGTCTGCATGATCTCGCGCGGCGAGGTCGGCCTGATTATCGCGTCGTTGGGGATGTCGAACGGCCTGCTCAGCGATGAATTGTTCCAGCCGGTTTTCCTCGTCATCTTGCTGACGACGGTCATCACCCCACCACTGGTTCGGCTTGTGTTCAAGAATCAAGACAGCGATTCTGGGCCTGCGCCGGCGACAGGGCGAGCCTGACCGGCACGGCGATCGGAAGGAGCCGCTTGATGGCAAAGCTTGTGTTGTTGATCACGTCGAAGATCGAGAAGGGGCTTCAGGTGGCCGTCGCCTGGGAAGAAGCCGGGGCGCCCGGCGTCACCCTGATCGACACGCACGGCTTGCATAGCCTGCGCCAGAAAAGCAAATCGCTGGAGCTGCCCTTTATTGTCTCGCTGGCGAGCGTGCTGCGCCAGACGGAAGAGTCCAACCAGACCTTGCTCTCGGTGGTGCCGGACGAGCTGGTGGACACGCTGATCGAAGCGGCCAGCACGATCCTGGGCGATCTCAACAGCCCCGGATCCGGGATCGCCTTCGTTCTCCCGGTGGACCGGATCGAGGGGATGGGGCCGCCCCGCACGAAAAAGCCAAAAGCCTGATCACGGGCGGAGGCGGCGCGCCGCTTCGCGCGCCGCCTCCGCCCCCGCCGAGAGGGAGACCGCGTGACGACTGATCTTGCTGCTTCAAGCGACCGCCCCGCCGCGATCATCGGGGATGAAGCCGAGCACCACGTGCTGGCGCTGATCCCGGCGTATAACGAGGCCGAGCGGATCGCGCCGGTGATCGCGGCGACGCGCGCCTATCTGCCGGTGCTGGTCGTGGACGATGGCTCGAAGGACGACACGGCGCGGCTGGCGGAAGGCGCCGGAGCGGTCGTGCTGCGGCAGGTCCCGAACCAGGGCAAGGGCGCGGCGCTGCGGGCCGGGTTTCGGTGGGCGCTGGAACACGGCTACGACGCCGTGGTGATGCTCGACGCCGACGGCCAGCACGATCCCGCCGAGATTCCGGCATTTCTGGAAAGTTACCGCGAGCGCGGCTCCGATCTGGTCATCGGGCGGCGCAACTTCCGCCAGATGCCCTTTCCGCGCAACCTCTCGAACCGGCTGGGGACGTGGCTGTTCTCGTGGGCGCTCGGCCAGCACGCGCCGGATAACCAGTCGGGCTATCGCCTGCTCAGCCGGCAGCTAATCGAGGCGACGCTGGAAAGCCGCGAGCAGGGCTTCGAGTTCGAAGTCGAGATGATCGTCATTTGCGTGCTGCGCGGCTACCGGCTCGATTGGGTGCCGATTCGCACGATCTACGCCGGGGAAGGCAGCCACATCCGCCCGCTGCCGCACCTGCGTCATTTCCTGCGGATCACCGCCGATACGCGCCGCCGCGTGCGCGCCGCGCGCCGCGAAACGGCCCCGGCGCGACGCTGGCCGTTGTGGGCCATCCCGGCGCTGCTCGTCCCGCTCGCGGGGCTGATCGCGCTCGCGGTGATCACCGCCACGCGCGACGACGCGCCTCCGCTGCCCGCCCTGCTCGAAACGCAGTTCCCGCCCCCGCCGCCGGTAACGTACATCCCGCCGACGCCGCTGCCCAGCCTCACCCCGCTGCCGAGCCTGGTCGGGCAGCCAGCGCCCGATTTCACGCTGACCTTGCTCGACGGGAAGACCGTGCGCCTCGCCGCGCCCGGCGCGGCGGTGACTTTCCTCAACTTCTGGGCGACGTGGTGCGCGCCGTGCGAGGCGGAGATGCCGCTGCTGCAACAGGTCGCCGAGACGCGGCGCGACGATGGCGTTCAAGTGATCGCCGTGACCGATCCAAACGCCGGGCAGACCGAGGGCGAGGTCCGCACCTTTCTGACTGAACGCGACCTGACGCTGCCGGTCGCGCTGGAGACCGACCCGGCGCTATACACCGCCTTCAACGTCGCGCAGATTCCGATGACTTACATCCTCGACGCGCAGGGCGTCGTCCGCGCGCAGCACATCGGCGAGCTACATGCCGGCGACATCGAGCATTACCTCGGCGATCTGCTGCCGGAATAGCTTCCCCGCGCCGCGTATTGCTCCGAGCGAACTCCGGCCTTGACAGCGACCCTCCGCCTCCTTAGAATCTCGTAATTGAAAAACATTTTCATTTGTTGGGCGACGAGAGGCTTCGTTAGAGATAATTCAGGGTAGATCATGAGCGATCGCTATGAGACGCTGGCGGACCAGTTCCGCGCGCACGGGTATAAACTGACGCAGCCGCGCCGCGCGATTCTCCACACGCTGGCGGGAGCGGCCAAGCCGCTATCTCCGGCGGAAATCCAGGAGCGCGGCCAGGCGCTGTGTCAGGAGCTGGGCCTGGTGACGGTCTATCGCACGCTGGAGCTGATGGAGTTGCTCGGCGCGGTGCGGGCGGTGCACCTGGCGGACGGCTGCCACGGCTTCGCGCTGGCGACCCCCGGCCACACGCATCATGTCGTGTGCGAGCGCTGCCACGCCGTGACCGAGATCACCGGGTGCGACCTGGGCGATTTTATCGATGCCGTCGCCGAGCGCACCGGCTACGCGATCACCGGTCACTGGCTGGAGCTGTCGGGGTTGTGCGCGGACTGTCAGACCCAGGATCGGCGTTGAGTTGGGTTGAGAGGTCACTATGGCAGAGCGGTCGGTAGCGGGATTGAACGCACAGCAGCGCATGGCGAGCGGGGCTGCCGCCACCGGCTGCGCGGGCGAAGCGCCCGTGCTGGCGGTGCGCGATCTGTCGGCCAGCTACAACGGCGGGCTGGCGCTCCAGCGCGTCTCCTTTGACATTTACGCGGGTGAGCGGGTCGGGATCATCGGGCCGAACGGGGCGGGCAAATCGACGCTGTTCAAGGCGCTGGTCGGCCTGCTGCCGCACCAGGGATCGATCTCGATCCAGGGCGCGTCGTGCCGCCAGAGCCACACGATGGTCGGCTACGTGCCGCAGTACGAGGCAATCGACTGGAAGTTCCCGGTCAGCGTGTGGGACGTGGTGATGATGGGCCGGGCGCGCCAGATCGGGTACGTGCTGCTGCCGCGAGGCCGCGACCGGGCCGCCGTGCGCGAGGCGCTGGAGCGCGTCGGGATGTGGGACCTGCGCAAGCGGCAGATCGGCGAGCTGTCTGGCGGGCAGCGGCGGCGCGTGTTCATCGCGCGGGCGCTGGCCCAGCAGGCCAGCGTGCTGCTGCTCGACGAGCCGTTCTCTGGCGTGGACGCGCAGGCCGAGGCCGAGATTTTCGAGGTGCTCGACGTGCTGCGCGCCGAGCGGATCGCGGTGCTGCTGGCGACGCATAACCTGGTCCAGGCCGCCACGCACTTCGACCGGCTGATGATGATGAGCCAGGGGCGGATGCTGGCCTACGGCGATCCGAAGGAAGTCTACACCCCACGGACGCTGGCCGAGACCTTTGGCGACCGGATCGCGCTGTGGCAGGAGGGCGACGGCTATGTGATGGTGGCGGATAAGCCGTGCCACGATCACGACGACCACGACGATCACCTCGCGCATGGCGGGGTCAGCGGCTACAACGAGCGTTTTACGCACGCGCATCATCCGGCCGGCGGAGCGTCGCATGATTGATCCGCGCCGGACGCGCGGCTGCACATTGAACAGGGGAAGGTATGACCAGACCGCTGATTTTGATTACGAACGACGATGGCATTGACTCACCGGGGCTGGTGGCGCTGGCGGCGGCGCTCGACGGGCTGGGCGATCTGCTGATTATCGCGCCGACCCGCCAGCAGTCCGGGATGGGGCGCAGCATGCCCCCGTTCTACGATGGGCGCATCTACGAGACGACGATCGGGGTGGGCGAGTCGTCCTGGCCGGCGTTCCGCGCGAACGTCTCGCCCGCGCAGGCGGTCCAGTACGGGATTCTGGAGCTGGCCGACCGCGTGCCCGCGCTGGCCGCGACCGGCATCAATTACGGCGAGAACATCGGGACCGGCGTCACGGTGTCGGGCACGGTCGGCGCGGCGATGGAAGCCGCCGCGCACGGCATCCCGGCGATCGCGCTGTCGCTCCAGGTGCCGGACCCGGCCATGCATCTCAACAACGACGCCTCGGTCGATTTCAGCGTGGCGATGTATTTCGCGCGCACCTTCGCCGAGCGCTGGCTGAAGATCAAGCGCCCGCCCGAAGTGGACCTGCTCAAGATCGACGTGCCGGCCGGCGCGACGCGCGAGACGCCCTGGCGCCTGACCCGCCTGGAGCGCAAGGCGTATGTCCAGCCGCTCAAGCCGACGCGCGTCCGGCTCGACGAGGAATGGCGGCTGGCGTACCAGGTCAACCGCGAAGTCGAGCTGACGCCCGACAGCGACGCGGCGGTGCTGCGCCAGGGGATGGTGTCAGTCACCCCGCTGACGATCGACATTACCGCGCATTTCAAGCGCGAAACGCTCCGCTCGCTGCTGGACGGCGCGTCGCCGGGCAAAGCGTGATCGCGGGTGGGAGATGAGCATGACGGCGTTGGGCTGGATACTCGCATCGGGCCTCTGGGACGCGCTGGCCTCCGATTTTGAGACGCTGGTGCTCGATCCGCTGCGCTATCCGCTGCTGGCGCGCAGCATGGAAGCCGCCATCGTGGTCGGGATCGTCAGCGGCGTGATCGGGACGTATGTCGTCGTGCGCGGGATGGCGTTCTTCGGCGACGCGCTGGCGCACGCGATCCTGCCCGGCGTGGCGTTCATGTATCAGCGCGCCAACGGGCGGACCGACGACCTGTTCTGGGGCGGGCTGGTGGCGGGCGTGGCGAGCGCGCTCGGCATCGGCTGGCTGACGCGCCACGAGCGGATCAAGGAAGACACCGCGATCGGCGTGGTCTTCGCGGCGATGTTCGCGCTGGGCATCGCCATGATCTCGCGCATCGACAACTACGCGGGCGACCTGTCGCATATCCTGTTCGGGCAAATTCTCGGCGTCTCAGAAGGCGATCTGCGGCTGATCATCCTGTTTAGCGCGATCGTGCTGGGTGTGGTCGCGCTCTTCTACAAGGAATTCCTGATCATCTCCTTCGACCCGACGCTGGCGCGCACGTTACGGCTCCCGGCGGAGACGTTCCGCCTGCTGCTGCTGGTGCTGATCGGCGTGACGATCGTCGTCTCGCTGCAAACCGTCGGCATCGCGCTGATGGTCGCCCTGCTGGTCACGCCCGCCGCGACCGCGAACCTGATGACGCATCGCCTGCTGCCGATGATGGCGATCTCGGCGCTGATCGGCGCGGCGTCGAGCATCATCGGCTTCTACGTCTCATATCACGGCGACGTGGCGACCGGCCCGGCGATCGTGCTGACGGCGACCGTGATCTTCATCTTCGTGTTTGTCGAGCAGCAGGCCAGGTTGTGGCTGCGCACAGCCTCGCCGCTTGCGCCGCCGCGCGATCATTGAGCCGCCGCAACCTGACGCATCCCTTGCGCGTATAGCCTTTGCGGACACAATAGGAAGCTAGGGGCAGCGAAAAGCAGCTGGTGCAGCCAAAAACAGGTTGCTGAGAGCCGCTCGAAGCCGCCAGCAGCCTGTTGTGGACGGGGTGTTGCGCACGCCGGTCGCGGTGACGCCGCGAGCCGGGGTTTGAGGAGCAGGGGCATGGATCTGGTTCGCGCGCTGAAATTCCCGCTAGATGACGAGGACTGGCCGGTCAAGATCGCGGTCGGCTCGCTTGTGACGCTCATTCCGGTGATCGGCTGGATTGGCAGCCTGGGGTACCAGATCGCGGTCGCGCGCAACGTGATGCGCGGGTCCGCGCGCCCGCTGCCCGGCTCGGACGAACTTGGGCAGATTTTTACCGATGGCGTGATGGCCGGGCTGGCGGGGCTGCTGTACGCGCTGCCGATGGCGCCCTTCTGGTGCCTGATGGCGCTGCTGTCGGGCATCGCGGACGGATCGAGCGCCGGAGATTTCGCGCTGGCGTGCGTGTCGGTGCTGTCCGTCCTCCTCTCGATTTTCTACGCGATCCCGGCGGTGGCGATGTACTGGGTAGGCGCCATGCGCTACAGCCAGACCGGCAATTTCTCCGAGTTCACCCAGTTCGGGGCGCTCTGGCGCGAGGTGCGCGCCAACCTCGGCACCCTGGTTAGCCTGTTCCTGTATTATCTGCTGCTCAGCCTGATCTTCGCCGTGGTCTCACCGCTGGCGCTGATCACCTGCGTCGGCATCTTCGTGCTCGCGTTCTACAGCCAGATCGCGACCGGGCACCTCATCGGCCAGGCGGGGCGCCAGATCGTTCGTAGTTATTAGCGCGATTCGCAGGGGACTCAGTGCATGGTGCGCATTGCCGCAACGCTCTTGATTTGGGTCATGTTCACAATCATCACGGTCTCGCTGATGACATCCGTCACCGGGCCGATCGCGCACGCTTCCGGCTCGGAGGCGTTTGGTATCATCGTGGCGGTGGCGATCGCGGCAGCGATCAGCACCGCTGCGGTATGGACCGCTTCGCAGAACAGTGGATCGATCTCTGATCGGACGGCGCGACTAAAAGCCAAGCGCCGCGCCCCGCGCCGGGTGGAAGACCTGCTCGACTCGCTGGACGACCAGGAGATCTACGAGCTGGAATCGCTGCTGCTGGCGCGCGAGGACCCCGCGCAGCAGCGGAAGCCCTAGCTCCGCATCAGCTCGTCGGTGTCGAGCCAGATCGTGACCGGGCCGCTGTTGTGAATTTCGACCTCCATCCGCGCGCCGAAGACGCCCATCTCGACGCGCGCGATCCCTTCGGCACGTAACATCTCTACGAAACGGCTGATCAGCGGCTCGGCGATCTCCGGCGGCGCGGCGTCGGTGAAGCCGGGGCGGCGACCCCGGCGCGCGTCAGCGAAGAGCGTGAACTGCGAGACCACCAGGCAGCCGCCGCCCACGTCCAGCAGCGAGCGGTTGAATTTGCCGCCTTCGTCCTCGAAGACGCGCAGCCCGGCGATCTTGCGCGCCAGCCATTGCGCCTGCGCCTCGCCGTCGGCGTGCCCCACCCCGGCCAGAATCACGAACCCCTCGCCCACCGCGCCGACCGTCTCGCCGTTGACGCGCACCGCGCCGCGCGTCACGCGCTGAAGGACCACCCGCATCGTGCCGCTCCTTCTGGTATCCCGGATCAACCGCGCCAGAGTGTACGGCTTGCGCGCACGCGGCGCAAGGCTCCGCGCTGCGCCAGTTGGCCGAATCCCGCACAGGCGCTAAGATGTGGGGCGCCCGGCCCCGCCCCGATGCGGCGCTGTCAATTGACGCTGATTGAGGACAATACGCGTGAGCACTCCAGAGACCTTTCCGTTCCTCGACCCCGATCTGCCGCTCGAAGCGCGCGTGGACGATCTGGTGTCGCGCCTGACGCTGGCTGAGAAGGCGTCGCAGATGGTGCATGATGCGCCCGCTATCGAGCGGCTGGGCATCCCGGCGTACAACTGGTGGAACGAGTGCCTGCACGGCGTGGCGCGCGCCGGGGTAGCGACCGTCTTTCCGCAGGCGATCGGCCTGGCCGCGATGTGGAACCCCGCGCTGCTGCGCCGGATCGCCGAGGTCATCTCGGACGAGGCGCGCGCCAAGCATCATGAAGCCGCTCGCCAGGGCGACCGGGGAATCTATAAGGGGCTGACCTTCTGGTCCCCGAATATCAATATCTTTCGCGATCCGCGCTGGGGGCGGGGCCAGGAAACCTACGGCGAAGACCCCTATCTCACCGCGCAGATGGGGATCGCGTTCGTCGAGGGCTTGCAGGGCGACGACCCGCGCACTCTGAAAGTGGCGGCCTGCGCCAAGCATTACGCGGTCCACAGCGGGCCAGAGGCGGCGCGCCATCACTTCGACGCCCGCGTCACCCCGCGCGAGCTGTGGGATACCTACCTTCCGGCGTTCGAGGCGCTGGTGCGCGCGGCGCGGGTCGAGATCGTGATGGGCGCCTACAACCGCACCAACGGCGAGCCGTGCTGCGCCAGCCCGACGCTGCTGGAGCAGATTCTGCGCGAGCGGTGGGGCTTCGACGGGCACGTGACGTCCGACTGCTGGGCGATCATCGACCTGTACAAGCATCATCGCGTGGTCGAGACGCGCGAGCAGGCGGCGGCGCTGGCGGTCAAGCACGGCTGCGACTTGAACTGCGGCTGCGCCTTTGACGCGCTGCCGGTGGCCGTCCGCGAGGGGCTGATCGACGAGGCGGCCCTCGATCGCTCGCTCAAGCGCCTGTTCCGCACCCGGTTCCGGCTGGGCATGTTCGACCCGCCGGAGCGCGTCGCCTACGCCCGGATTCCGCCCGAGGTCAACGACGCGCCGGAGCATCGCGCCCTCGCCCGGCGCGCCGCCCAGGAGTCGATCGTGTTGCTCAGGAACGAGGGCGGGCTGCTGCCGCTCGACCCGGCGATCCGCGCGCTGGCCGTGATCGGCCCCAACGCCGGCAACGCCGAAGTGATGTGGGGCAACTATAACGGCACGCCCTCGCATTCGGTCACGCCGCTGGCCGGGATCCGCGCGCGCGTCTCGCCGCAGACCGAGGTGCTGTATGCGCCCGGCTGCGACCTGCTCGACCCGGCGACGGATGGTTTCGCCGAGGCGCTGGAAGCGGCGCGGCGGGCGGATGCTGTCATCTTCGTTGGCGGCATCTCGCAGCGGGTGGAAGGCGAAGAAGCGCAGGCGGGCGTGGAGACGCAGGGCGACCGCCAGACCATCGGGCTGCCCGCCGTTCAGGAAGAGCTGCTCAAGCGGCTGCACGCGCTAGGCAAGCCGCTCGTGCTGGTGCTGCTGAACGGTGGCCCGCTGTCGATCCCGTGGGCGGACGCGCACCTGCCCGCCATCCTCGAAGCGTGGTACCCCGGCGAAGAGGGCGGCGCGGCGCTGGCTGACGTGCTCTTTGGCGACTACAACCCCGCCGGGCGCCTGCCGGTCACGGTTTACCGGTCGCTGGACGATCTGCCACCATTCGAGGACTACAGTCTGCCAGGGCGCACCTACCGCTATTTTGACGGCGCGCCGCTCTATCCGTTCGGCTACGGACTGAGCTACACGCGCTTCGCGTACCGGGGCCTGCGCGCCGAGCCGGAGACGGTCGCAGCCGGCGAGCCGGTTCGCGTGACGGTCGAGGTCGAGAACGTGGGCGAGCGCGCCGGGGACGAGGTCGTGCAGCTTTATGTGCGCGCCCTGGATGTGCCCCCAAGCGCGACCCCCGCGCCGCGCCACAGCCTGCGAGGGTTCCGCCGCATTCACCTCGCGCCAGGCGCCGCGCAGAGCGTCTCGTTCACCCTGGACGCGCGCCAGCTTTCGGTCGTGGACGCAGACGGCGTGCGCTGGATGGTGCCGGGCGACTTCGAGATATTTGTCGGCGGCGGGCAGCCCGGCTTCGCCGCAGTGGTTTCGACGACCGTCACCGTAACGGGCGAGCCAGTAGAGTGCGTCCATCTCTACGGGCCGGAGCGGTTTTGAGCAGGGACCGAATCAAAAACCCGCCGGGGGGCGGGCTTGAGTGTGGACCTGAAGGGATTCGAACCCTTGACCTCTACAGTGCGATTGTAGCGCTCTCCCAATTGAGCTACAGGCCCCTGATGCAGTCGGGATTCTAGCAGTCCGCCGGGGGCCTGTCAAGCCTGAGAGTAGCGCCGCGCCCGCCTACGCGCGGACGACGATCGTGCCTGCGAGCTTGTCGTGGAAGCCCTGATTCTTGCTATCGATGAACGCCCACAGCCAGCCGATGAACAGCAAAAAGGTGTTGATGTAGTAGCCGACGTAGCGAATGAACGCGTCGAGCCAGCTCAACCCCTGGCCGTTGGTCTTCACCACGCGGATCCCCATCAGGCTCTTGCCGGGCGTCTGCCCATTGTTCTGCGTCCAGAAATAGCCGTTGTAGAGCACGCCGACGATGAACCCCGCGCTGATGCCGAAGTACTCGTCGCTCAGGATCAGCCCAACCAGGCCGCCGACGACCGCCAGAATGATTGAGTCGATGATCAGCGCGATCAGGCGCGATGCGAGGCTTGCTTGCGTCATGTGCCGTTCCCTCCTTCGCTGGCGCTGCCCGAAAGCAGACTCTGCGCTAAACGGGTTATAGCACATCCTGCCCGTGACAGGCGCCGGGCCAGCCGGTACAATCCGCGCGAGAAGATGCGTGGAAGGGATGAGCGTTTGCCGTGAGCGATACCTTCGTTAGCCGGGCCGATGGCTACGTGCGCTGGCTGCGCGCCCAGGTCGGCCCCCAACTCATTTATCTCGTGTACGCGACCGCGCTCGTTTTCGACGAGGCGGGGCGCTTGCTGGTCCAGCGGCGCTATGATTTCGACTGGCTTGGCTTGCCGGGCGGCGCGCTGGAGCCGGGTGAGAGCCTCGAAGAATGCGCCCGGCGTGAAGTCCGCGAGGAAACCGGGCTGGACGTGACCGTCGAGCGGCTGGTGGGCGTCTTCAGCCACCCTGATTTCAATCTGCTGTATCCCAACGGCGACCACGTCCAGCAGTGGACCGTCTGCGTCGTGGCGCGCGGGACCGGCGGGACGCTGCGGGCCGATGGCGGCGAAACGCTCCACGTTGGCTGGATGGCGGTGGACGAGACGCTGCCGCAGTTCCCGCCCGCCTACCAGGCGATGGTCCGCGCCGCGCTCGACTCTCCACACGAGGCCGCGCTCGAACCCGCCTACACGCGCTCGCCGCTGACGCCGTACTACCCGATTCTGCGCGCGCATGTCGGCCACGCGCCGATCATCCTGCCGGGCATCATGGCGGTCGTGCGGGACGGCGCGGGTCGTGTGCTGGCGGCCCGCCGCCGCGACGATGACCTGTTCGACGTGCCGGGCGGCTACTGCGACCTGGGCGAGACGACCACCGCCGCCGCGATCCGCGAGGTGCGCGAAGAAACCGGTCTGGAGGTCGAGCCGCAGCGCGTGATCGGCGTCTACAGCCAGGACATGCGCTTCACCTACCCGAACGGAGACATGGTGCACGGCGTGGGGCTGGCGCTCGAGTGCCGCGCGGTCGGGGGCGCGCTGCGCGCCGATCGCGACGAGATCAGCGAAGTCGCGTACCTGACGCCAGAGGAATTGCTCGCGCAGGGCGTCTCGCCCGGCATGGCGGGGATGCAGGCGCTCTGGCGCGATCTGTCCCGGCCCGACACCTGGCCGGTCCTGCGCTGAGCCTGTCCCGGTATCGCTTCGCCAGGCGCGGGCCGTTCCAGTACAATTCGGCGCAGGGTTACATACCGGTCCATAGAAGGAGCTTGCTCGATGAAACGTGAAGTCGTCGCCACCCCGAACGCCCCCGGCGCGATCGGGCCGTATTCGCAGGCGATCAAGGCTAACGGGCTGGTGTTCGTCTCCGGCCAGACTGGCATCGTCCCGCAGACCAAAGAGTTCGCGGGCCAGACCGTCGCCGAGCAGACGGCCCAGGCGCTCAAGAACCTGCAAGCGATTCTGGAAGCCGCCGGGACGGACCTGGCGCACGTCATAAAGACCTCGGTCTTCCTGGCGGATATGGCGACCTTTGCCGAGATGAACGCCGTCTACGCGACCTTCTTCCCAGGCGATCCGCCCGCGCGCTCGACGATCGCGGTGCGCAGCTTGCCGCTCAACGCGCTGGTCGAGATCGACCTGATCGCGGCCCTGCCGGACTAGAGCATGTGGTGCACACGGGGGAACCGAACAGGGCAAGCGTGACCGTTTTCTCTCGTAGGGGCGCAGCTTGCTGCGCCCGCTGGTGATAAAACAAGCGAGGTCACAGCGATGCGGATCGAGATTCTCGGCTCCGGCGGCGCAGTCACGACGCCGCGCCCCGGCTGTTCGTGCGCGGTGTGCGTCGAGGCGCGCGCCAAAGGTATCCCCTACTCGCGCACCGGCCCCAGCCTGTTTGTCCACGGCCCGAACCTGCTGATCGACACGCCGGAGGAGATCAAAGAGCAGCTTAACCGCTCGCGCATCACACAGATCGACGCCGCGATCTACTCCCACTGGCACCCGGATCACGTCATGGGGCGGCGTGTGTGGGAGACGATGAACGCGGATTGGCTGCGCTGGCCGATGCGCCACCGCGTCACGCCGATCTACCTGCCGCAGCAGGTCGCGCTGGACTTCCGCACCCGGCTGGGGTCGTGGGAGCAGTTCGAATACTTGCAGCGCTTCGGCGTGGTGCGCGTCATCGAGCTGGCCGACGGCGAAGCGATCACGCTCAACGGCGTGCGCATCACGCCCTTCCGGCTGGTACAGGATTACGTCTACGCCTTTCTGCTGGAAGACGGGACGCGCCGCGTTCTGATCGCGCCCGACGAGCTGTTCGGCTGGACGCCGCCCGATTTCGTGCGCGGCGTGGACCTGGCGGTGATCCCGATGGGCCTGCCGGAGTTCCACCCGCTGACTGGCGCGCGCCTGATTCCCGCCGAGCATCCTGCGCTGGCCGCCGAGGCGACCTTCGCGCAGACGCTGGCGATCGTGCGGCAGATGGCGCCCCGCCGCACGATTCTGACGCACATCGAGGAGCCGGACGCCCTGAACTATGACGATCTGCTGCGGCTGGAAGTCAGGCTTCGGGCCGAGGGGCTGGCGGTCCAGTTCGCTTATGACACGCTGCTGGTCGAGGTGTAGGCTCAGACGCTGAGCGAAGGGGACAGGACAATGGCGCACGAGCTGATCCTGCTGGTGGACGACGAGCCGCACATTATCGAGCTGGCGCGGCTCTATTTGCAGCAGGAGGGCTTTCGCGTCGCCAGCGCGGAAGATGGCCTCACGGCGCTGGAACGGGCGCGCGCGCAGCCGCCCGACCTGATGGTGCTCGACCTGATGCTGCCCCGGCTCGACGGCTGGGAGGTCTGCAAGCGCATCCGGGCCGAGTCCGACCTGCCGATCCTGATGCTCACCGCGCGCGACGACGACATCGACAAGATCGTCGGGCTGGAGCTAGGGGCCGACGACTACATGACCAAGCCCTTCAACCCGCGCGAGCTGGTGGCGCGCGTCAAGGCGATCCTGCGGCGCACCGGCCCGCGCTTTGCCGCGCCCGACGGCCAGCCACTGCGCGCCGGAAACCTCACGATCGATCCGGCGCGGCGCGTCGTGACGGTAGGCGGGCGGGCGGTGGACCTGCGCGCTAAGGAATTCGATCTGCTGCTGGCGCTGGTCGAGAACCGGGAGATCGTGCTCAGCCGCGAGAAGCTGCTCGACCTGGTGTGGGGCTTCGACTTCTACGGGCAGACGCGCACAGTCGACGTGCACGTCGCGCACCTGCGGCACAAGCTGGCCGGCTCGACGGCGCAGATCGAGACGGTGTGGGGCGTCGGGTACAAGCTGGTGGAGGGCTAAGCGCCCGTTTTTTACAGCCCGGCAACGGTTTGTTTACAGAATCCGTGTACGGTAAGCGCACAAAACGAGTCGGTCCGCGTCTGAGCGCGGTGATAGCCTTGCGATGAGCCTGCGCGCCCGGTTATTGGCCTCTTACGTCGCGATCCTGCTGGTCACGCTACTGCTGGTCGGCGTGGTGCTGGTCGTGTTTCTGCGCTCGCGCCCGCTGCCGACCGAGGGCCTGGTCCGGGACCTGGCGACGACGCTGCTCGATATTGGGGTGCGCGGCGTGGGCCGGGTCGCGATCACCACCTCGGAGGGCAGCCGTGAGGCGGCGATCATCACTTTCCTCGGCGAAGAGGCCCTGCTCTCCGACAAGCGTCTGATGATTCTGACCGCCGATCAGCGGGTGGTTTATGATTCGAGTGGCACCTATGGGACAGATGCCGCCGTGCGGAATCTGGAGCAAGAGGCGCTGCTGACCTCGCGCTCCGGCGACCGGACGCTGATCACGCAGGGGCGCTTCGAGGACCCCGATGGCCGCGAATGGCTGTACGTCTCCCAGGCGCCGCAGATGCACCGGGGCGACCGCGATCTGGCGGTGGTCGTCGCGGCGCCGGTTCCCCGGCCCACGCTGCGCCAGTTGTTCCAGGCGTTCGGCGGCAATTTCTTCCGGCCGCTGGCGCGCGCGTCGGCGATTGCGCTGCTGGTGGCGCTGATCCTCTCGGCGCTGATCGCGCGCTCGGTGGCGCGCCCGCTCCAGCACATCAGCCGCGTGGCCGAGCGCCTGGCCGGGGGCGACACCAGCCAGCGCGCGCCGGTCAGTGGCCCGCCCGAAGTGCGCGCGCTGGCCGAGTCGTTCAACGACATGGCCGCGCGCGTGGCCGCCACGCAGCAGGCCCAGCGCGACTTCCTGGCGAACGTCTCGCACGACCTGCGCACCCCGCTGACCAGCATCCAGGGGTTCTCCCAGGCGATCGCGGACGGCGTGACCTCCGATCCGCAGGCCGTCCAGAGCGCCGCGCAGATCATCCACGACGAGACGGCCCGGCTGAACCGGCTGGTCAACAGCCTGCTCGACCTCGCGCGGCTGGAAGCGGGCCGCGACGCGCTGGCACGTCGCCCGGTGCAGATCGACGCTATTCTGCGCGCGGTGACGGACAGCCTGACCGTCCGCGCCCAGGAGCAGAATACCGCGCTGAGCCTGGATATTCCCGCCGCGCTGCCGCCGGTCAGCGGCGATGGCGACCGGCTGGCGCAGGTCTTCACTAACCTGATCGACAACGCGCTGCGCCACACGCCGCCCGGCGCCAGCGTCACGATCCGCGCGCGGACCGTCTCGGATGGCGTCACGATCGCGGTGCAGGACAGCGGCGCGGGCATCCCGCCGGAAGACTTGCCGCGCATCTTCGAGCGGTTCTACCAGGTGGACAAGAGCCGCCAGCGCAGCCCGAACACGGAGGGCCTCGGCCTGGGGCTGGCGATCGCGCGCGAGATCGTCGAGGCGCACGGCGGCACGATCTCCGCTGCCAGCACGCCCGGCCACGGCGCAACGTTCACCGTCTGGCTGCCCGCCGCCCGGCCATAGCCCCCCTGCGCTGCTTCATGGCGCGACAGTTGCCGAAAAATTCACCAAAAATGACCAAAGTATCTGGACGCCCGCCCCGATTGCAGGTATTGTACGCATAGGCGCGGACATTGCGGCAGCCCGGCGACGGCGGAGAGGGCCTGATGCGGCGGATCGGATGGCGAGACACGGGACAAAGCGGGCGTCGCTGGCGGCAGGGGATCGCGGCGCTGCTGCTGGCCGCGCTATTGGCGGCGTGCGGCGGCGATGACGACGCGGCGCAGGGGAGCGCGCCCGCGCTCTCGCTGACGGACCGCCTGGCGCGCTACGAAGCGTCGCTGCTGGCCGAGACCAACTGGTTGTGG
This sequence comes from Aggregatilineaceae bacterium, assembly GCA_035325905.1. Classification (GTDB taxonomy): domain Bacteria; phylum Chloroflexota; class Anaerolineae; order Aggregatilineales; family Aggregatilineaceae; genus DYGX01. The sequence goes on from DAOKYY010000018.1 coordinate 48,218, forward strand.
GCGAACATGCTCTACGCCCAGGATCACAGCCGTCCAGACGCGGCGCGCTGTGCGCTTCCTGACTTCGATCACCAGCCGGTCGTGCTGAGCGAGACCGAGCGCGAGCAGGATTCGGCGGTCGCGACGCTCGATCAACTCACCTACGCAGACACGCTGCTGGCCCAGGCGCGCGCCGAGTGGCAGGCGCATTGTGAAGGCGCAGTGCCCAGCGCCAACGCCGCCGCGTACCTGAAATCGCGGCTGGAGCCAGCCTACTCTGCGCTGGAGCGTGCGCGGGCCGGGATCGAGGCGCGGCGGCGCGTCGAAGCGCGGGGCTAGCTTCCGAATCACCGCCCGATGATTGCCAGATCGCGCGGGAACGTCGTCAGGCTCTCGGCGCCGTCCGGCGTGATGACCATGTTATCCTCGATCCGCACGCCGACCTCGCCGGGGATGTAGACGCCCGGCTCGATGGTGAAGACGTTCCCCGGCTCCAGCGGGCGCCGGTTGCCCTCGACGATATTCGGCTCCTCATGCGCTTCCAGGCCCAGGCCGTGCCCGGTGCGATGGGTGAAATACGCCCCGAAGCCTGCCTCTTCGATTACGCGCCGCGTGATGCGATCCACTTCCTGCGCCGGGACGCCCGGCCCGCAGGCGGCGCGCCCGGCGGCGTTGGCAGCCTGTACAACCGTATAGACTTCCCTCAGCAAGGGCGACGGCTCGCCCACCGCGAACGTGCGCGTAATGTCCGACGCCCAGCCGCGCACCGTCGTGCCGAAGTCGAACAGCAGCGGCTCGCCCTCGGCGATGGGGCGGTCGCCCGGCTCGCCGTGCGGCAGGGCGCTGTTCGGCCCGCTGAGCACAATCGTGTCGAACGGCAGGCGCCCGCCGCCGCGCTGAAGCTGCTCCACGGCGAGCATGCCCGCGATGGCGCGCTCGGTCATGCCGGGGCGGACCTGTTCCAGCGTGGCGCGCAGCGCGGCCTCGCTGATGGCGATGGCGGCGCGCAGCGATTCGAGCGCCGCTGCGTCCTTGCGCAGGCGCAGCCCGGCCAGCGCGCTCCCGGCCAGCACCAGCTGCACGTCCGCGATGTGGCGGCGGATCAGCTCGGCTTCGAGGACGCGCATGCGCAGCTCCTCGACCCCGATCCGCTTGCCGTCCAGGCCGAGATGATCGGCGGCAGCCTCGAACGCGCCCTGGTAGCCCTCTGAATCCGACCATGCGAAGACGACGAACGGCAGCCCGCTGGCGGCCAGCCGCGCCTGCTCCAGCGCAGGAACAACCGCGACCGGGTCGCGGCCCCGAAGGAAAAACGTGACCAGCGGGCGCTCCATCAGGTGGAAGTCCGCGCCGGTCATGAACTGCAAGTTCGCGCCGGGGATCAGCGCGATTGCGTCGAGGTCTGCCTGCTGGATAATGTCGTGAATCGCCTGGAGACGGGGGTCGGTCATGGCGCGTGCGCTCCGCTATTCGGATGTAGACGATGTCTTCACCAGAGCCTAGAGCCTGACGCGCGCCTTGTCAAGCCGCCATCCGCCCAAAGCCGCGCCGGGGCTGTTATAATCGCAGAGAAACAGAATGCACGAAATCGCCATCGCCGCGCTCGCGTGGCCGGATGGCTTCGACAGGCGCACAATACGAGCGGAGAGCGGACACATGAGCCGGTTGGTATCTTTTGCGGGCGGGCTGCTCAGCGGCGGGCTGCTGGGGACGCTGGTAGGGCTGCTGTTCACGCCGGACTCAGGGGACGAGATGCGGCGCCAGTTGCGCGCGCGCTATCGCAACGCCCTGGCGGTGGGCAGCGCCGCCGCCGAACTCAAGCGGCTGGAGCTAGAAGCCGAGCTGGCGCGGCTGACCGGCGTCCCCCCGGCGCGGGCTGAGGCGTCCACGCCCCCGGCGCAGCCTGGCGCGCGCAGCTAAACCGGGCCGCGCCCGGTTGCTCAGTCGAGACGCTCGACGATCAGATCGTAGGTCGCGGGCGTCTTGCTGAAGGCCGCCATCGCGCCGATGGCGACAGTCAGCGGGCGGTTCGCAGCGACCAGAACCTCCATCGACCCCGTGGCGTAGGCGTCAACCGGCATCCGTCGGACGCCGATCTTGCCATCGCGCCGCTGCTGGATCAGCGCGACCGTCCAGTGCTGCGGCAGGGCGCGCGGCACGCGCAAAAAGCCCTCTGCGCGCCAGATCGACTGCGCGTCCTCCACATCATCCCGATAGCCCAGGTCGCGGATCGCGAAGTCGTCGAGCGCCACGCCTGACAGGTTCTCCGAAGCGTCGGTCAGGTATTCAAAGCGAACCAGCACCTTCTGCCCGGCGTAGGGCGACAGGTCGATCGCCTCGCGCCGCCAGCGAGTCGAGTAGCCGCTGTAGTACGCGCCGGGCGCTTTTGCGCCCCCGCCGGAGAGGGCCAGCGCGCCGCCGACGATCTCCCAGTGCTGCCCGCCGTCGTCCGACACGAGCACCTGGAACCAGTCGTAGCCCTCCTCGATATCCCACCACGCGCTGAATTCGAGCGTGGCGCGCGCCAGCCCGGACAGGTCGAACTCGCCGGTCAGGCGGGTGGCGCTGCTGTCGAAGCTGTTGGACCACCACATCCAGTCCGCCGAGGCGGGCGCGGTGTCGAGCAGCGGGGCAGTCTGGCTGCCCTGGAAGCTCAGGCGATAGCGGCCCGGCGCGTCGAGCAGCAGATAGTCCGCCCCGTACTGCTGGATCAGGTCCGTCGCCGTGACGCGTGCTTCGCCGCCGGTCATCGGGCGCGGCGTGATCGTCGCCGGCAGGTCCAGCGTCCGGTAGACGTACTGTCCTTCGGCTACGCCCGCGTCGTCGAGCAGGTTGGCGACGATCCAGTCCGCGAAGACCGCGTCCACGCCGCCCGGCACGCCGGACGCGCGCAGCAGGTTTTCGACCGCCATCAGCCCGTCGCCGTCGGCGCGGGCCAGCGCGCGTGTGAACTCCGGCCCATAGTGCTCGTACAGGTAGAGCAAAAACAGGTACGACGCGCCGTAGTGCCGCCCGACGTGCGAGGGCGCGAACGACCAATCCGCCAGCGCCAGATCGGGATCGTCCAGATATTCGACCAGGGAGCTTCCGGCGATGATGTCCGGCGAGAAGCCGTTGAGATGCTCGGCAAGCTGCGACAGCCCTTCGTTCAGCCAGCGGGCCTCGTTGCCGTCGACCGCGTATTGCATCATATGCTGGTGCTCATGGGCCAGCGTCGTGAGGTAATCTTGCGTGCCGAGCGGGGCGAGGTCCTGACTGATGTACAGAACGGCGCGCTGGTTGCTCTCCGGGCAGAGCTGGCGCGGGCACTGGTCATCCGGGCTGAACGCGCCCATCACGTCCGACCACAGGGTGCGCTGGTGCAGGATGTGCACCTGGCCGTCGCCGGTCAGGCCGGAGAGGTCCGCGCCGCCATAGAACGCCTCGTTGACACGCCAGATATGCTCCTCAAAGAAATCGGCGGCGTCTTCCAGGTCGCTCTGATCGACGCGCAGGCGCGGCTCAAACCAGAAATACGCGTGCTCGCTGCGGTGGCGTAGAACGAACGGCGTATCTGCGGCCGTCAGGCTGCCGAGCGGGATAAACCGCTCGCGCTCGCCAACTGCGTAGTTCCGCGCGGCGACTGGGGGGAACAACTCCTCGGCGGTGTGCCAGCCCACATCGACCAGCCAATCAGCCTCGGACCGGTGGCGCGGCGCGGGCGAGGCGTCCGCCCACGACGGCGGCTCGCCGTCCGAACCGTCCTGAGCCAGCGCGACGCCGGGCAGCGACAGACTCAAGACCAGCGCGACGATCATCGCGATAAAGAACAGTGCTGGGGCCGTGCGGCTGCCTGACATGCTGCGCTCTCCTGAAAGTGCGCGTTCCGGTTCTGCCGCGCTCGCGCGGCGCGGGCGCCTATTCGCGCGTGAGGGTCAGGCGATAGCGCGCCGGCTCGGTCGTGACCGGCGCCAGCCCGGCCACCAGGATCGCCGCGTCACCCGCCTGCCCGCCGACCGTGAGCGTCCATTCACCCTGTGACGCGTCGTCGGGGCCGATCAGCCGCGTCACGGGACGGTCCACCACGCCCGGCTGGACCACCTGCACCAGGAAGGTCTGCGGCAGGCGGTTGTCCATGCGCAGCCAGCCTTCGCCTTGCCAGCCGCCGTCGCCGCGCTCGAAGTCCTCGCGGTAGCCGATCTCCGGGATGCGGATGTCGTCCACGACGAAGCCAGGCTGCGTCATCGCGTCGTCAGTAATGTACTCGAAGCGGAGCAGAATCTCCTGCCCCGCGTAGGGCGACAGATCAATAGTCTCCTCGACCCATCCGCCGCTCTGCCCGGTATAGCCCGGCCCATAGGCGTTGCTGTGAGGGTCGTCGGTCGTCATGCGCGGGCCAACGAGTGGTGTCCAGCGCGCGCCGCCATCGGTCGAGACGGTGACGTAGGCGTAGTCCCACCCTACCTCGATGTGGTACCACGTCCAGAAATGCAGCGTGGCGCGGCGGACGCCGGTCAGATCGAAGGCGCGCGTGAAGCGCGTGTTGCTCTCGTCGGCGCGGTTCGACCAGGCCATATAGCGCCCGCTGTGCGCCTCGACCGGCACAATCGAGACCGTCTCGCTGCCCTCGAAGCTAAGGCGATAGGTGCGCGGCTGCGCGCCGCCGGGCACGTACAGCGTGTGCGCGCCCCATTGAGGCACTTCCAGCGCCACCGGCTCGCCCGAGGCGGACAGCTCGTGCGTCATGTTGGCGGGGGGCAAGTCGCGCATCGCGGGAAAATGGTAGGTGTAGCGGCCATCGCCCACGTCAGGGCTGCGCAGCAGGTTGGCGACCAGCCAGTCCGCGAACAGATCGACCAGCGTAACCGGCGCGCCGCTCGCCGGATCGGTCGCGCCGATCTCGGCCAGCGTGGCCTCGATCCCGGCCAGCCCGTTTTCGGGGTGCCGGACCAGGGCGGTCGTTCCCGCTTCGCCGTAGCGGTCGAAGAAGTAGGCCAGGAACATGAACGACGCGCCGTAATGCGCGCTGCGGTTATGCTCTTCCCAGGTGTTGAGCTGAAGCGCGGGATCGCGCAGGAAGACCCACGCGGCGCTGCTGGCTCCGTAGCCCGCGATCATCGCCGCCAGCTCGGACGCGCCCTCGTCCAGCCACGATTCCTCGTTCTGATCGACGTGCCAGTGAATCATGTGCTGGAACTCGTGCGCCAGCACGCTCTCGTACTCGGCGGTCCCGATCACCCCGCGCATCGTGTCGAGGTTCACGTAGAACATCTCGGCCTCGTTCGAGGTCGAGACGGCCTCGACCGGGTACTCGCTGGAGCTGCCGTAATACGCGGCGACCCAGTCACCCATATGGTGCGCGTGCAGGATCACCATGTGCGGATCGCCGTCGATGCCAGGCAGCCATTCGCGCCCGAAGACCTCGTGCACGCGCGGGCGGATTACCGCCTCGAACGCATCGGTCGAGCGCTTGATCGCATCCCAGTCGGCGGCCCGGCCCACTTCGTAATACACGTAGATGTGCTCGGTCTTGTAGATCAGCTCGGCGTCGACCTGAAACTCGTAATCGTCGTCGAGATTTGTCACCCAGAAGGTTCGCACCGCGCCCAGCTCCGGCTCGGCAGGCGGCGTGGCCGGGGGGCCGGGGATGCCGGTCACGCCCATCAGGCGGCGCGCCAGGTCGATCCGGTCACGCGGGGGGATGACGGTCTGCTCGAGCAGCGTCAGCGTCTCATCGCCGGGGCGGCGGCGTGGCTCCGCGCGGTCATCTTGCGCGGCAGCCGGGGCGGCGAGCGCGATCGCCAGCGTCAGCATCGCCAGGAAACCGGCCAGCCGCTGCCGATGGCGCGTGCGTCGTCTCATGGAGTCATCCTTTATGCCGTTAGCTTTTCTTTTTCTGTGCTCTTGCGGCTGCTGCTTCTAACGGTTCTTCGCTGCATTGCGCTGCATTGCGCTGATTATACGTCGATTGCGCCACGGCGTGCGTTTTTTTAACGGGTTTTTCATGAAGGGGGCGCGTGGCCGCGCGCCGCGCGCGTGCTACAATCCCCGCATCTTCTTCACCGGATCGCACGGACGGAGACGCCGATGCCGAGCCTGCTCAAGTGTATGGACTGCGGGCGCGAGGACGCCCTCGACGCGCGCGTGATCGCCTGCCCGGTCTGCGGCGGGCTGCTGGACGTGGTGCACGACCTGGACGCGCTGCGCCCGGCCCTGTCGGCGGACCTGTTCGACCGGCGGCTGGCAAGCTGGGACCCGCTCGACCGGTCCGGCGTGTGGCGCTACCGCGAGCTGGTCCGCCCGGACGTGAGCGCGGCGCAGGCCGTTACGCGTGGCGAAGGCAACACCACGCTCTACCCGGCCGGGCGGCGGCTGGCGGAGTACGCCGGGGTGGCGCGGCTGCACCTCAAGCATGAGGGCGAGAACCCGACCGGCAGCTTCAAGGATCGCGGCATGACCGCCGGGGTGACGCAGGCGCGGATCGTCGGCGCGCGCAGCGTGATCTGCGCCTCGACCGGCAACACCTCGGCCTCGATGGCGTCCTACGCGGCGATCGCCGGGTTGCAGGCGCTGGTCTTCTTCCCGGTCGGCTACGTCGCGCTCGGCAAGATCGCGCAGAGCCTCGCCTACGGCGCGACCAGCGTCCAGGTCGAGGGGGATTTTGACGACACGCTGGACTTGGTGCGCCAGGCCGCCGACGAGCTGCCGATCTACCTGCTGAACTCGATCAACCCCTTCCGCCTGGAAGGGCAGAAGACGATCATGATCGAGCTGCTGCACCAGCGCGGCTGGCGCGCGCCGGACTGGATCGTCGTACCGGGCGGCAACCTCGGCAACAGCTCGGCGTTCGGCAAGGCGCTGCACGAGCTGCACGCGCTCGGCCTGATCGACCGCATGCCCCGGCTGGCGATTGTCCAGGCCGAGGGCGCGGACCCGCTCTACCGCAGCTACCGCGACGGCTGGCAGGTGCGCCACACCGTCCGCGCCGAGACGCTGGCGACCGCGATCCGCATCGGCAACCCGGCCAATTATCTGAAGGCGATCCGCGCGCTGCGCTGGACCGATGGCCTAGTGACCGAGGTCAGCGACCAGGCGATCCTGGACGCGAAGGCGCAGATCGACGCGGCAGGGATCGGCTGCGAGCCGGCCTCGGCAGCGACAGTAGCGGGCATCCGCCGGCTGGTAGACGAGGGCACGATCGCGCCCGGCGATGACGTGGTCGCCGTGCTGACCGGGCACCTGCTCAAGGACCCCGACGCAGTGATGAAATACCACGCCGGGACGCTGGCGGGCGTCGCCTCGACCTACGCCAACGCCATGCGGACCATCCAGCCCTCATTGGAGGCGGTCGCGGCCCTGCTCGGAGATTCGGTATAATGGGCGGCAGAGGGTAAGCCAGGGAGCGGGCCGCCATGCCACACCTGATCGACGAGGCCGAGACGCTGCTGCGCGAGCGCGGGTTTAAGGTCACGCCGCAGCGCACGCTGCTGCTGCAAGTGCTGGCCGGGCAGACGGCCTATCTCGACGCCGACGAGATTTTCCACCTCGCGCACGAGCAGGACGCCAGCGTCAGCCTGGCGACCGTCTACCGCACGCTCAATCTGCTGGCGGAGCTGGAGATCATTGAGCATCGCTACGTCGAGCCGGACCACCGCCGGGTGGTTTTCCGGCTGTCCGCCGGGCCGGAGCAGCACTACCTGACCTGCATCCGCTGCGGGACGCGCACGCTGATCCACGCTGACCTGCTCAACCGCATGGTCAGCGAGCTGGTGCGGCGCAAGGGCGTCAGCGTGACCGGCGCGTGCGCCTGCTTCACCGGCTATTGCCCCGCGTGTACCGAGGAATTGCGGCAGAAAGGGGC
>DAOKYY010000019.1:0-54754 GCA_035325905.1 Aggregatilineaceae bacterium
ATGGCAACTTCACCCCCGGCAACTTCTTCGGCGCCGCCGCCCTCGCCCCCTTCCACGATCACGAGGCGAGCATCCCCGAAGACGTGATCCAGGAGCTGGTCGAGGTGGCGCAGGGGCTGGGTGATGGCACGATCAGCACCGGCTACGGCGCGGGCGCGGCCCCGGAAGAGACCGAGGTCGCGGCTGAGGGCGAGCTGGGCGTGGTGACGGTCGGCATGAACGCCGAGTACCCGCCCTTCGAGTTCGTGGACGAGAACAACGAGATCGCGGGCTTCGACGTGGACCTGATGAACGCCATCGCGGAAGAAGCCGGCTTCGACGTCGAGTTCGTCAACACCCGCTGGGATGGCATCTTCGTCGCGCTCCAGTCGGGTGAGTTCGATGCGGTCGCCAGCGCGGCCACCATCACCGACGAGCGCGAAGAGATCGTGGACTTCTCCGAGCCGTACTTCAACGCCGGGCAGATGATCGCCGTCCTGGAAGACCGCGCCGGCGAAATCAGCACGCCCGACGACCTGGCCGGGCTGCGCGTCGGCGTCCAGTCCGGCACGACCGGCGACATCTGGGCCAGCGAGAACATCCCGGGCGTCGAGATGGTCCGCTACGACGAGATCACGCTCGCCTTCCAGGCGCTGGCGTCCGGTGACGTTGACGCCGTCTTCAACGACGGCCCGGTCAGCGCCGACATCATCACCAAGAACCCGGAGATGGGCGCGGTGCTGGTCGGCGACCCGGTCACTAACGAGTTCTACGGGATCGCGGTCAACCCGGAGCGGCCGGAGCTGCTCGACGCGATCAACGAGGCGCTGGCGGCGATCATCGCCAACGGCACCTACCGGGAGATCTACATGGAATGGTTCGGCGTCGAGCCGCCCTCCATGTTCCAGCCCGCCGGCTAACGTTTGCAGTGGTCTCAGCGCCCGGTGCTCGCTAGGGCATCGGGCGCTTTTTCCTTAACAGGGGCTGAACTGTGGCCTGGGAAGAGCCAGCCGCAAGGCGCATCTTCCTCGGCGCCTCGCGCCGCACCTTCCCGGCAGAAGCGCCCGTCTTCTGCGCGACACAGCTTGACCCTCCAGGCGCCGGATCGCTCCGTCGTTTGCGAGCCAAACTGCCAGCTGACACACACATCGGACAGGAAAGCCCATGTCCCAAGATCGAGAACTCCCTGACGAGATTCAACCCGTCCAACCGATGCCTCCCCAGCATTCGGGCGAAGTGTACGACGATCTCCAGTTTGAGCAGAAAGGACCAGCGGACCGCCTGATAAACTGGGCCGCCGGGCTGCCCTGGTGGGCGATCATCCTGGCCGTAGTCGCCATCGCGGTGATCTATTCGATGTTCACCTCGGCGGCCTACCAGGACGTGCTGCGCGCCCTGACCGATAACCCGCAGGTCTCGACCGACGACCTGTTCGACGTGGTCCAGGTCGTCGGCGAGCCGCAGATGGTGGTCGGTCGCTACGTGGGCGAGTCGCAGGATTCGGTCTCAACCGTCCTCACGGCGCTGCTGGACGACGTGATCGACAGCGAACTGGTCCAGCGTTCTGGCTTCATCGTGCGCGAGGCCCCGGAGTCGATCACGATCCAGACCGACGGCGAGCGCGTGACTATCCCGCGCCAGCGCATCACCCAGATGGAGCCGCCTGACGCTGGTATGGGCGATAACGTGTCGATCGAGTACATCGAGCGGGTCACGATCGCGGGCACGCTCACCGCGCGCGACGACGAGACGCTGACGATCCGCACCGTGGACGAAGAGATCGAAACGTTCGACACAGATCGCATCCTCAGCGAAGAAACGACGACCACCCCGGACGGCGATACGCTCGTCACGATCGAGCGCGAGGGCCGCCGCTATCGCGGGTTGCTCACCGCGCTCAGCCAGACGGGCGTGAGCTTGCAGTCCGAGGACGGGATCCCGGCCGAGATCCGGCGCGCCGACATCGACTTTCTATACATCCCCACCCTGACGATCGCGCTCAACGCCGAGGCCGCCGAGCGCACCGTGGCCGAAGGCGACGAGGTGCGGATCGGCTTTGTCGAGGGGACGGACATCACCGAGGCGCTGGCGCAGCTGGATGCGCTCGAAGACGTGCCGGTCCCGCTGCGCTATGGCGACGGCGCGGCGCGCGTCGCGCTGATCGGCTACCCGGACGTGGCAGCGGTGATGGAGGCGACCGCGTCCGGCGAGGTGGATGCGACGCTGTACCTGTCAAGCGGGGAAGACCGGCTCGCCGTAGCGGAGTGGGTGGACGACAACCCGGAGGCCGGGGTGATCCTGCCGACGCCGCCGCGCGAGTGCCAGCGGCACTGCACCGTCACCGTCAAGCTGGTGGACGACGTGGTCGAAGGGCGCGTCGTCGAGCGCACGGAGGACAGTATCTCGGTGCAGACGGTCGCGCCGGAGTACCTGGTGATCGACCGCGATCAGATTGTGGAAAACCGCCGCACCGAGCCGGGCGTCTGCGCGCTGAACAACCTGCGCGGCTGCAACGCGGGCATCTTCCTGACGCTGCGCGTGACCTTCCTCGCCTATGCGATGGCGCTGCTGATCGGCCTGATTGTCGGGTTGATGCGCGTGCAAAAGAACCCGGTGCTGTACGCCTTCTCGACGCTTTACGTCGAGGTCGTGCGCGGTATCCCGCTGCTGGTGATCCTGCTCTACGCCGGGTTCGTGGTCAGCCCCTGGCTGCGCGATAATACCCCGCTCCAGCTTAGCGACGAGTGGGAGGCGATCCTGGGGCTGTCGTTCGGCTACGGCGCGTTCATCGCGGAGATTTTCCGCGCCGGTATCCAGAGCATCAGCCGGGGCCAGATGGAAGCGGCGCGCAGCCTGGGCATGAGCTACCCGCAGGCGATGCGTCACGTCGTGCTGCCGCAGGCGGTGCGCGTCGTGCTGCCGCCGCTCGGCAACGACTTTATCTCGATGCTGAAGGACTCGGCGCTGATCTCCGTGCTGGCGCTGCCCGACCTGTTGCAACTGGGCCGTCTCTACATCTCGCGCACCTTCCGCGCGTTCGAGGGGTATAACACCGTCGCGCTGCTCTACCTGCTGATGACGCTGTTTCTCTCGTTGCTCGTTCGCATCATCGAGCGGCGCAGCCGCCTGCCCGGCTAGATCAGGATAGACGCACATGGCGCACGAAACCGCTGCATCCCAGACACCCATTATTCAGATTCAAAACGTCCACAAGCGCTATCACACCCTGCGCGGGACGGTTCACGCGCTACGCGGCGTCAGCCTGGACGTTCGCCCCGGCGAGGTGGTCGTGATCGTCGGCCCGAGCGGCTCCGGCAAAAGCACGCTGCTGCGCTGTATCAACCGCCTGGAAACGACCGACGGGGGCCGGATCGTGGTCGACAACATCCCGCTAACCGGCGCGAAGAACATCAACAAGGTGCGCGCCGAGGTGGGTATGGTCTTCCAGAGCTTCAACCTGTTTCCGGACAAGACCGCGCTGGACAACATCACCCTGGCGCAGCGGATCGTGCGCAAGCGCCGCAGGGCCGAGGCCGAAGCCCGCGCGCACGACCTGCTGGCGAAAGTCGGCATCCCGGAAAAAGCCGACGCCTATCCCGGCCAGCTTTCCGGCGGGCAGCAGCAGCGCGTCGCGATTGCGCGGGCGCTGGCGATGGACCCCAAGATCATGCTGTTCGACGAGCCGACCTCGGCGCTCGACCCGGAGATGATCAAGGAAGTGCTGGACGTGATGCTCGCCCTGGCGCGCGAAGGAATGACGATGGTTGTCGTCTCGCACGAAATGGGCTTCGCGCGCGCCGCCGCTGACCGCGCCGTGTTTATGGACGAGGGGCTGATCATCGAGCAGGGCCGCCCCAATACGCTGTTCTCGCAGCCAAACCACGAGCGCACCAAGCTGTTCCTGAGCAAGATTTTATGACGAAAGTTTTGGGAGACTGGTGGACTCAGCAGAGCCATCATCGCAGGGCGCTTCGAATCCACAAACGGACTGGCGTCACCCGAAAACGGCACACAGCGCGGGGCAGCGGACGGCGTGGGTCGCCGCTGCCTACGCGGCGCTGGCCGTCGCCTTCACCTGGCCGCTGGGCCTGCGCCTGACGACGCATGTGATCGGCCCCTGGCGCGGCGACAACTTCGAGTATGTCTGGAAGATGTGGTGGGTGGCGGAGGCGCTGTTCAACCGCCGCGTCTCCCCCTTCTTCCACCCAGAAATCTACTACCCGACGGGCTACAACCTGGCGTATGGCGAGATCACTCCGGCGCACACCTTTCTGCTCGCGCCACTGACGCGCTGGCTGGGCGAGGTGACTGCCTACAACCTGGCTGTGCTGCTGTCGGTCTGGCTCAGCGGGCTGGCGGGCTTCTGGCTGGCGCGGCGCTGGCTACGCGATCTGGCGGGGGATCGCGGCGGGCTGCTGACCGGCGCGGCGTTTTTCGCGGGCGCGGTCTTCGCGGTGTGTGGCTACCGGATGGTGCGGATCGCCGGGCATCTGCCGCTGATCGATACCCATTGGCTGGCGCTGGCGCTGCTCGGCCTGGACCGCTGGCTCGACACGCGCCGCCTGCGCGAGGCGGCGCTTACCGGCCTGATGATCGCGCTGGCGGCGCTTTCGTCCTGGTACTATGGCCTGATGCTGGCAATGCTCCTACCCGTATACGTCCTGGCGCGGGGGCGCGAGGTCTGGGCGTGGCGGGCGGACCGCCGCACGTGGGGGGGTGCGGCGCTGGCGGCAGGGCTGGCGCTCGCGCTGTGCGCGCCATTCCTGCGGCCCTACCTGGAGCTGGCGCGCGATGGAGAAGCAGCCGTCCCGCTGCGCGAAGCCTCGTTCTGGGCGGCCAGCCCGCTCGACTACTTGATGCCTAACCCGCGCCATCCGCTGTGGGGCGAGGCCGTTCAGGCCATCATGTGGCCCGTGCCCGGTCACGAGATGCCCGCCGAGTTCGTCAACTCGCTCGGCTGGATCACGCTGGTCTTCGGGCTGTGGAGCTGGCGACAGGTCCATGGGCCGCGCTGGCGCGGGCTGAAATGGATCGTGATCGCGGCGTTCATCCTCAGCTTGGGGCCGCATCTTCACCTGGGGCGGGTGTCGCTGGGTATCCCGCTCCCGGCGCTGGCGCTGCGCGATCTGCTGCCCGCCGCCGACGGCGTGCGAAGCTGGGGCCGCTTCGCCGTGTTCGTCATGCTCGGCTTCTCGGTGCTAGCCGGGGCGGGTCTACTGCTCTGGCTGCGCGATAAGCCATCCCGCGACCGGCGCGTATGGGGCGCCGCCGCGCTGATCGCCGCGCTGGCCGCCGCGTGGATCGGCCCGGCGCGGCTGGTTCGCGTCGAGCCGCGTCCAGTAGATCGGTGGCTCGCTGCCCAGCCGGACGGCGCCGCGATCATGCAGTATCCGCTGGACGAGGCGCTGAGTGGCCCGGCCATGCTCTACACCCGCTATCACGGAAAACCGGTCGTCTTCGGCTATGGCACCTATCTGCCGCTGCTGTTCCGCGAGCGGCACCCCGAGCTGGCTGAATTTCCCATGAATACGGCGCTAGATCGGCTCGCGGAATGGGGGGTCCGGTATATACTGATCACTGTGCCGGCTTTGGAGCGCGCGCCGGACGGCGAGCGTTTCACCCTCGCCGACGTTGAAGCCCAGCCGCGCCTGCGATATATCACCACGCTCGGAAACGAGGCGGTGTACGAACTGGCGGATTCCTCATCGTGACGACTCTCCCCGCTAAAGCAGGGAGCTTCTCAGAGCACGCTCGCCCCCACGGGCCACGTTGCGCGTCTAGCGGCCCCGTCCGGGCCAGAAAGAGGTGTTTCTCTCTTGGGTGCGTTGGGAATTGTACAGGGCGGACTCCCCGCCCCAACCGCCTACTCTCAGTTGTTAAAGAGCCGCACCGGCGGGCTGAGGCTGTGTTCCTGCTGTCCCTGGAAGACCGGTCGTATTCGTTCAAAGCCTATCGCGCCGTCGTTCGAGGTGCAATCCACGAGAGGGGGCAAGCGCCATTCCCCACCGGGCTAGAGCTTGGTGTCCTCTGGCGCAATTTCTATGGCGGAACAACCTCAAGACAAGCGCCCGGCGCGCTGGCGCGGGCGGCTGCTGCGCGTTGCCATAAGTCTCTTTGTCACGGTGATCGCCCTCGAAATCGGCTTGCGGCTGGGCGTTGGCAAGGTCTTCCCACCGCGTTTCTTCGAGCCGCATACGCAGTTCGGGCATTTTCATGTGCCGGGGCGCAGCGGCTGGCAGCGCAGCGACGAATATGACTCCTTCATCGCGATCAACTCGAAGGGGCTGCGTGACCCGGAGCGGCCCTACGCCAAGCCGGACGGCGTCTTTCGTATCCTGATGCTAGGGGACTCGTTCGTCGAAGGGCTGCAAGTCGGCCAGGAGCAGACGCTCCCCGCGCAGCTTGAGGCGCTGCTGGCCCAACAGCTTGGCGGCGCGGTCGAAGTGATTAACGCCGGTGTCTCGCGCTACGGGACGGGCAACGCGCTGGCGTTCCTCGAAGCCGAGGGGCTGCGCTACCAGCCGGACCTCGTCATCTACGCGTTTTATCCCAACGACGTGACCGACGACATCGACAACGACCTGTTCCGCCTGGTAGACGGCAAACTGACCCGCCAGCCCGCGAGCACTGCGCTTAGCGAGCGCGTGCGCCTGGTGCTGTACGACTATTCGTACATCTACCGCTTCGCGCTAGGGCTGAGCATCCAGTGGAGCTATACCAACGACGACACTCTGATCGACACCGAGTGGGGAAAAGTCCTGCCGATCTATCGCGCCGCGCTGCACCCCCGCGAGGAGCGCGCCTGGGAGCTGACCGCTCACCTGCTGGCGCGCATGGCCGCCGCCGTTAGCGAGCAAGGCGCGCGCTTCGCCATCGTCTGCCTGCCGGAAGATTTCCAGAGCCAGGACCGGCTGTGGCAGCAGGTCGAGCAATCCGCCGAGCACTTGCTCCGCGACGCGCCAAACCGGATGCTGGCGGCGGCGCTGCCCGACGGCGTGCCCTATCTGGACCTGCTCCCCGCCTTTCTCGCGGCGCAGGACGAGGTGCTTTACTACGAGAAAGATCATCACTTCAACCCGGCCGGGCAGACGTTCGCCGCCGGGCAGATCGCGGCGTTTCTGACTGCCGAAGGGCTAATCCCGGCGCCGTAGGCGCGGCTATCCGTCCGGCAGCGCCAGCGCCAGATCGCGCGGGGAGACGCGCCGCGAAAAGTCATAGTACACTCGGTACGGGCCGAACTCACGCACCTGAGCGCGCACGCCCGCCTCGGCCAGCGCCGCCTCAATCGCCCGGTCCAGCGCGGGGAAGTTCTGCGTAATCCAGACCACCCGCTCCGCCCCGCCCACCGCCTCGACATAAGGCGGGTAGCGGTTGGCGTCTGCCCCGGCCTGCTGCTCCATATAGGGCAGGATGCTGTCGAAGATCGCGCGCTCGTGCGAGCGGAACGCGATCCGGTACGCCGTCCAGAAGCTCGCGTAACCATGCGTATAGCCTTCGTCCGCCAGGAACGCGATCAGCGGCGCGTCGTAGCGGGCCGGGATGCGCAACTGCTCGGCCAGCTGGAACTGCAAGCCGTCTCCGCTCTGTGTCAGGCGGACCAGCGTCCCACCCTGGAACGCCAGCAGCAGGCCGAGCGCGATCGCGCTCAGCGCCGGGCCGGAGCGCCGCAGGCGGTCGATGCCCAGCGCCAGCCCGATCGACGCCGGGGTCCAGAGCGGCATCTGGTAGCGGCCGGTCGTGTCGAAGAAACTGGAGGCCAGGAAGATCAGCGCGAAGACGCCGAACACCAGCCAGACCCACCCCTCGGCGCGCAGGCGGGCGGTCGGCTCCTGCCGCACGCGGCGCGGCAGCGTGATCAGGAAGTCGATCAGCAGGATCAGCAGCAGCGGCAGGATCAGCAATGATTCGAACGACAGCGGAAAACCGGCGGCGGCCGGCTCGCGCAGGCCGTAGAGCGCCGGCAGACCCAGCCCGACCAGCCCCAGCGCGCGCTCGGCGGCGGTGAACGACGCGCCGCCCGGCGTGCCGTAGCCATCAAAGAGATAGGCCAGCGCCTCCCAGTCGTGGCGCAGATTGTACAGCCACCAGGGCAGGCTGCCGAGCACGAACGCGACCGCCGCCAGGCCGTAACTACGCCAGAGTCGCGCCGAGAAGTGGCGCAGCCCCAGCAGCCCAGCGACCGCCAGCGCGATGATGATCGACGGATTGGTCCACCAGCCAACTCCGGCGGCCAATCCGAGCGCGCCCCAGCGCCACCCCTCGCGTTTTCGCCCGACGGTGAGCTGCCACGCCAGCAGCAGCGTCAGGTTGGCGTAGAGCACGCTATCCGGCCAGCCGCCGAGCGGGATCAGGGTGTACAGCAGGGCGCTGGCGGTCGGGATCGCCATAATTAGCAGCGCCATCGCCGCCACGCGCGCGCTGCCCGTGACCGCGCGCGCCAGCCCGTAGCCGCTCAGCAGCGTCAGCAGCGAGATCGCGGCGTGGACGATGCGCCCGGTCTCGACCGACTCGCCCAGCAGGCGGAACCCGCCCGCGACGAGCACCGCGTTGAGGCTGCCCATGTAGGGCTGCCCGTAAAAGAATGTCGGGATCGGCTGGCCGAGCGTGATGTGGCGCGCCATCAGATCGACGATCGCTTCATCGGACTCGAACGCGATCCCGTCGCTGGCGATGATCCACCCGCGCAGGATCATCGCCAGCGCCAGAATCAGCAGCACCACGATCCAATTGCGGCGATTATGTGACATACGTTTTTCGAAGCGATGGACAGGATGCACGCCTGCCAGTGTACTCGCGCCCAGCCCCGCGCGCGAGCCAGCAGGCCGCTTTTGGGTTAGAATCGCATATAAAGCGCGGAACAGGCGCGACCGCTGCCGCGCCCGGCGCATCCAATAGGATATGAACAGCGTGTGCAATTTGGCGCGCCCGGCCGGCTCCTTACGACCCGCAGCGGGCGCTTGTTTTGAGAGATCGCAAGCAATCGCACAAGAACGCAGGACGCAGTAGAGAGGCATCATGGCGAACGAGAAACTGTCCTTTACCCTGACGACGAGCAAGCCCCAGCCCGCCGGTGAAAAAGCGCCGCGTGGCGCGCTGCAAAAGGAAAAGGTGATCATCATCGGCTCCGGCCCCGCCGGGCTGACTGCCGCGCTCTACACGGCGCGCGCGCAGCTTCATCCGCTGGTGATCGCCGGGCACGAGCTGGGCGGCCAGGTGTCGCTGACCTACGAGATCGAGAACTACCCCGGCTTCCCGGAGCCGATGACCGGCCAGGAGCTGGTCGAGCGCATGAAGTCGCAGGCCGAGCGCTTCGGGGCACGGATCAACCTGTTCAGCGCGGTGACTGAGGTCGACTTCAGCCGCCAGAGCGGGCCGTTTTACCTCAAAACCGACGACGGCAACGAGTATGAGGCCGAAGCCGTGATCGTCAGCGCGGGCGCGACGCACCGGCACCTGAACGTCCCCGGCGAGAAGGAGTTCACCGGCAACGGCGTGAGCTATTGTGCGACGTGCGACGGCTTCTTCTTCCGCGACAAGGACGTCGTGGTCGTGGGCGGCGGCGACAGCGCGCTCGAAGAGGCGCTCTTCCTGACCCGCTTCGCGCGCCGGGTGTCGATCGTGCACCGCCGCGACGAGCTGCGCGCTGGCAAGACGCTCCAGAAGCGCGCCTTCGCCAACGACAGGATCGAGTTCATCTGGAATACGGTCGTCGAGAGCATCAACGGCGAGCGCAACGTCCGGTCCGTGACCCTGCGCGATGTGCTGACCGGGGAGACGCGCGAATTCGCCACTGATGGCGTCTTCATCTTCATCGGTCACGACCCGAACAGCGATATCTACGCGGGCCAGCTGGAGCGCGACGCGTTCGGCTACGTCATCACCGACCGCGAGATGCGAACCTCGGTCGAGGGCGTGTTCGCCGCAGGAGAGATTCAGGACCGCCTGTTCCGCCAGGTTGGGACCTCGGTCGGGCAAGGGACCGCCGCCGCGATGTCGCTTGAGCGTTGGCTGGCGGAGCGCGACGCCGAGCGCGAGGCCGAGCCTGCCGCCGACCAGGAAGCGCCGGTCGCGGGATAGGACCTGACCCGGAGACCCTTGTCCACAAGCTTCGAGGCGCGCTCCCCCTGCACGGGAGCGCGCCTCGTTTTTTGTCCGCGCCCGGCGCAAGGGCTGTTAGTCTGGTCAGGCGGCGCGAGTTCCGTTATGCTCTGTCTGCGGATCGGTCACTCCACAAGGAAGGCGACATGGCAGCGCAGGCGTGGCGCGCGAACCCGCTGCTCTACGAGATCAACACCTGGACCTGGCTCTACGGGCTGAGCGAGCGTTACCAGCGGCGCGTGACGCTCGGCAGCGTGCCGGACGACACGCTCGACGCGCTGGCAGGCTGGGGCCTGGACGCGATCTGGCTGATGGGCGTCTGGGAGCGCAGCCCCGCCAGCCGCAAGATCGCCAGCGAGCACCCCGATCTGCAAGCGGAGTATCGCCGCGCCCTGCCCGACTTCCAGCCCGGCGACATCAGCGGCTCGCCCTATGCCATCCGCAGCTATGAAGTCGACGCTTATCTTGGCGGGCGCGACGAGCTGGCCGCGCTCCGCGAGCGGCTGGCGGGGCGCAACCTGCGCCTGATCCTCGATTTTGTGCCGAACCACACCAGCCACGACGCGCTCTGGCTGGCGACGCATCCCGAATACTACTTGCACGGCACCGAGCGCGAGCTGAGCGCGCAGCCCGATCACTTCTTCCGCTATCCTACCGCCGCCGGAGACATCGTCTTCGCCAACGGGCGCGACCCATACTACCCGGCCTGGACCGACACCGCGCAGCTCAACCCCTTCAGCCCGCAGCTTCGCCAGCAGGCGATCGCGACCCTGCGCGATATCGCGACCCAGTGCGACGGCGTGCGCTGCGACATGGCGATGCTCGTTACGAGCGAGATCGTCGTCCAGACCTGGGGAGCGCGCGCCGGGGACCCGCCCGCCGAGGATTACTGGCGCGAGGTCATCCCGGCGGTCAAGGCGGATAACCCCGATTTCCTGTTCATCAGCGAAGTCTACTGGGACCTTGAGTGGGAGCTTCAGCAGCAGGGCTTCGATTACACCTACGACAAAGAACTATACAACCGGCTGCACCACGCGCCGGTATCCGAGATCCGCGCGCATCTTCAGGCGGACCTGGCGTACCAGAACAAGCTGGTGCGGATGACCGAGAACCACGACGAGGCCCGCGCCGCCGCCGCGCTCGGCGTCCCGCGCTCGCTGGCCGCCGCCGCGCTGATCACGACGCTGCCCGGTGCGACCCTGCTGCACGAGGGGCAGTTCCAGGGGCACCGCGTCAAGCTACCGGTGCAGCTTCGGCGCCGCCCGCACGAGAACGATCAGCCCGCAGTCGAGGCGTTCTACCGCGCTCTGCTGCGCGAAGCGACTGAGCCGATCTATCACGGGGGAGATTGGGCGCTGCGCGCAGTGGAGCCTACGACTGCCGGTGACGTGGCGCACGCCAGCCTGATCGCCTACACCTGGCGCCTGGGCGACGAGCGCCGCGTGGTGGCAATCAATTACTCCGACGCGCCAGCGCGCGGCGTCATCCGCCTGCCGGATTTCGCCCTGGAGGGGCAGAACTGGACCGTGCGCGACATTCTGGAGCGCGCCAGCACGGCCGGGGCGGGGGCGGAGCTGGCGCAGCGCGGCCTGGTGCTCGAGCTGGCGCCGTGGCAGGCGGCGATCTTCGCGCTGGTGCCGCGCCGCGCCTCTGTGCCGGCCCCGCAAGGCGACGCTCAGCGGCCCACGTAACGCGCCGCCAGCGCGTCCACCCGCCCGCCGTAGCTCTCGCCGAACAGGTTGAGGTGCGCCAGGATGTAGTACAACTGGTAGAGCGGCTGGCGGTCCTCATAGCCGGGATCGAGCGGGTAGGCGGCAGCGTAGGCGTCGTAAAAGCGGCGCGAGAAGCCGCCGAACAGCGCCGACATCGCCAGGTCCATTTCACGGTGCCCGTAATACACCGCCGGGTCGATCAGCACCGCCGCGCCGCGCTCGTCGATCAGGTAGTTGCCGCCCCACAGGTCGCCGTGCAGCAGCGCGGGACGGATCGCGGTGTCGTCCAGCAGGTCCGGCAGGCGTTCTATCAGGCGGGTCAGCAAGTCCTCGCGACGCGGCGGCAGCAGGCCGCGCTCGCGCGCCAGCCGCATCTGCGGGTGGATGCGCTGGTCGCGGTAGAACGCGCTCCACGCCGGATCGGGCGCGTTCGGCTGCGGCAGGCGCCCGATGAAGTTGTCGCGGTCCAGCCCGTGCTGGGACGCGGTGTGACGGTGCAACGCCGCCAGCCGCGCGCCAAAATCGGCCATCGTCGCGTCCGCCGCGCGCCCGCCATCCGTCTCGATCCACTCCAGCGCCAGATACGCCGGGCACGCGCCCCGCGCCTCGCCCACCGCGATCACTGCCGGAACGCGGATCTCGCCCGCTTCGCCCAGCCGCCGCAGGCCATCCGCCTCGGCCGGGAACATCGCCGGGGGCGCCTGGTGGCTCCACTTGACGAAAAATCGCGCGCCGTTCACCATGATACGCGCGGCGTGGTTGATGTCGCCGCCGTGCACCGGCTGCCCGCCTTCGACCGGCCCACCCAGGCGCTCGGCGAGCGCGGCGCGCAGCGCCTCCGGGATCATCACGGCTACAACCCCTCTGCGCGGCGGATGTGTTCCAGCAGCCCCGCTGCGCCCTGCCGCACCAGCGCGTACACTTCGTCGAAGCGCCCGTCGTACCAGGGATCGGGCACCTCGCGGACCGGCGCCTGCGGCGCGAAATCGAGAAAGCGCGCCAGCTTGGCGTCGCTGCCGGCTGGCATCATGCGCTCCAGGTCGTCGAAGTTTTCGTTGTCCATCGCCAGGATGTAGTCAAAGCGCCGGAAGTCGTCGCGCTCGACCTGCCGCGCTCGCCCGTCGTAGGGGATGTTGTGGCGCGCCAGGACCTCTCGCGTGCCCCGGTGGGCGCGCTCGCCGATATGCCAGCTGCCTGTCCCGGCGGAATCGACCTCGATCGCGTGGCTCAGCCCCGCCTCGTCCACCATGTGCTGAAACACCGCCTCGGCCATCGGCGAGCGGCAGATATTGCCCAGGCAGACGAAGAGTACTCGAACCGTCATACGGCGTGCTCCTGCGTGTTATCGGCTAACGGCATCACAGCCTCTCAAGGTTTATTCGCTCAGTACACGAACGGAATCAGCTTGCGCACGCGGCGCTGGTAGGCGCGGTAGCCGGGAAAGGCGCGCGCCAGCCAGCGCTCTTCGCGCCGCGATTTAGCGTCGAAAAACACCAGCAGAACGAGCGCGATCAGCAGCGTGATCGGGCTGCGAAACAGCAGCGCCCAGCCGATCGCGCCGAGAATGACGCCGCTGTAAATCGGGTGGCGCACCAGCGTGTACGGCCCGCGCTCGACCAGCGCCGCGCCCGCTTTGGGATGCGGCAGGATCGAGAGGTTGCTGCCCAGCGCCAGCAGCCCGGCCAGCGCCAGCACGCCGCCGCTCGTCAACAACGCCAGCCCGGCCCCGATCAGCGCGATCCGCAGCCCGGCGGGCAGATCGAGCGCCACGTCCGGCAGCAGCGGCCCCATGCCGACCAGCGCGAATAGCGCGATCTGGGCGATGACGTACCACTCGCCGCGCGTGTTCTTCCACCAGGGGAGGGCGCGCGAACCGTTCGGAAGCTCGGAATCGGGCATCGTGTGCGCTGGCTCCTGACAGACTGGCTGCTCCACCCCTCTGATTCTAACAGGACCGCCTCGCCGCCGGTAACGCCTATAGCTAACCGCGCGACGGGTCTTCTGCTATAGTAGATTTATGACGGGTGCAGACATCAGAGCGCCGTGCTCAGCCCGTCGGTCGAGAGAAGAAGTGATGGGACACGGCATGAACACCCAACCTGATTTTGCCGGCATGCGCGAGCGTATGGTGCGCGAGCAGCTTCTGGGGCGCGACATCACCGACCCGCGCGTGCTGGAAGCGATGCGCCGCGTGCCGCGCCACCTGTTCGTCCCGCCTGAGCTGCAAGCTGCCGCCTACCGCGATACGCCGCTGCCGATCGGCAGCAACCAGACGATCTCGCAGCCGTACATCGTCGCGATTATGACGCAACTGCTGGAGCTTCAGCCTGAGAGCGTCGTGCTGGAGATCGGCACCGGCAGCGGTTATCAGACCGCCGTGCTGTGCGAGCTGGCGAAGTTCGTCTACAGCCTGGAGCGTTACCCGCGCCTGGCCGAGCGCGCCGGAGAGGTGCTGGACAGCCTGGGCTACGAGAACGTCGAACTGCACATTGGGGATGGCAGCCAGGGCTTGCCCGATATGGCGCCCTTCGACGCGATCCTGGTCACTGCCGCCGCCCCGGTCATCCCTGGGCCGCTGCGCGCGCAGCTCGCCGATGGCGGGCGGCTGGTGCTGCCGATCGGCGACGACCAATCGCAGATGCTAGAGCGCGTGCGGCGTATCGGGGACAAGTGGAAGATCGAGGAACAAATTCCGGTGATGTTCGTGCCGCTGTACGGGCAGCATGGCTTCCAGCCGCCCGACGATCCGGGCCTGGATCAGGACGCGCCGTCGATCCCGGACGAGGACGAGGGCTGACGCCCGCTAGCGCGCGGCGTCGAGCCGGGCGAGATAGTCGCGCGCGAAGCCGCCGCCATCCGTCCCCACGATCACCCCCGCCAGCTTGCTGACTTTTAGCTCTCCGAAATGCCGGATCAGGCGCGTGATCTGCTTCTCCAGCATGGTCATCAACTCGGCCCACGACACGCCTACCGGAAGCTCCGCTTCGCGCAGAGACCGCATGCTGTTGAGATATTCGAGCACCGGGTCGACTTCCGGGAAGTAGAGCGCGCTCGGCAGATCGTAGCGCGCCACCGCGCGGAAATGGCGGCCCAGCAGCATCGGACCGCGCTCCAACGAGAAGTCGCCGCCGATTCTGGCCCCGACGCGCGGGTGGCCGAGCAGCGCGCATGAGCGCCGCACGAGCGTATCCAGCTCCGGCAGGTTGTCCTGGCTGTTGGTTCCGGCGACCAGCACGCCATCCGGGCGCAGCACGCGACGGATTTCGGCCAGCGCGCCCGCCAGATCGCCGACGTGATAGAGCATGTGGTTCGCCAGCACCACGTCAAAGGTCGCGTCGGCGAATGGAAGGCGCTGCACGTCGAGATTGATCACCGCGAAGCGCTCGGCGGCGGGGGCCTGGCGCGCCTGGCGGGCCATCCCGAACGAGAGATCGCCGGCGACCAGGCGCCCGCGCGGCGCGCGCTCGGCAATCCCCTTAAAGTATGTGCCGGGGCCGCAGCCGACATCTAGCACCCACTCGTCGCCGGTCCACTGGATAGTGTCGAGCACCCACTGCTGAAAATCAATCGAGGGGCGGGTGTATTGCTCGTGAATGCGGTAGCGGACCGCAAGATGCTCGTCCGTAGCGTACGCTACGGTGGTCAGGGTATCGCGGTCGGTGCGAGGGTCGGCAGAACTCATGACGATGTCCGTTCGCGTGCAGGCGCCGGTCACAGGGAGCCGCCCGCCTGCGCTCACCTGCGACCATCTGGGTTGGAGTTGCTTTAAGTGTATCACGGCCCCAGACGCGCACCAATGGCCCGGCTCGTAGACAAGCCACGCGTGGCGGGGTTTGACAGCGCCGTCCGCGCAGTGCAGAATGGGCGAGCGTCGCCAGCCCGCAGGAGACCATGCGCCCGTGACTGCTTTTGAACCGCTTTCCCCGGACAACCTGTACGCCGCCGCGCGCGCCCTGCGTGCCAGCCGTTCGCCGGTCGTGCTGACCGGCGCGGGCATCTCGCACGAAAGCGGCATCCCGACCTTTCGCGACGCGCTGACCGGGCTGTGGGCGCGCTATGACCCGCAGCAGCTCGCCACGCCGGGCGCTTTCCGGCGCGATCCGAAGCTGGTCTGGGACTGGTACGAGTTCCGGCGTGAGCTGATCGCCGCCGCGCAGCCCAACCCCGGCCACACCGCGATCGCCGCGCTGGAAAGGCTGCTGCCCGGCCTGGTCGTGATCACGCAGAACGTCGACGGCCTGCACCACGCCGCCGGCAGCCGCGACATCATCGCGCTGCATGGCGACATCCGCCGCAACAAATGCTTCGCGGACTGCCGGGGAAATCCGACGCCGGTTGACATCAGCGGGTTGGAGTGGGACGGCGCTGCCGGCCCGCCGCGCTGCCCGCACTGCGGCGCGTATGTCCGGCCAGACGTGGTGTGGTTCGAGGAGAGCCTGCCGCCTGCCGCGCTGGCGCGCGCTTTCCGGCTGTGCGAGCAGGCTGATGTCGCGCTGGTGGCCGGCACGTCCGGCGTGGTGTATCCCGCCGCCAGCCTGCCGTTTGTGGCGAAGGATCACGGCGCGCGGGTGATCGAGGTCAACCCCACGCCGAGCGCGATCACGCCGAGCGCGGACTGGTATTTCGCGGGGCCGTCGGGCGAAGTCCTGCCCCGGCTGGTCGCCGCCGTCGAGGAGCTTGGCCCGGATGCGGGCTAGCAGGTCGCACGCGCGGCGCGCCCCGGTTTCTCACATCCCGCGCCGACCTGCTACAATTGGGCGCAGCGTATCGCCGCCGGGCGGCTCGATTTGCCGCGCCCGGCGACTCACGACGCCACGCAGGAAGGAACGCAGGCATGCGCCTGTTCGCTAGACCGCGCACGCGCGCCGTATTGATTTTGGGCTTGCTGGCTGGGCTGGGCCTGCTGGCGCTCGTCAGCCGCGTCGAAGCCTCGGACGGGATGCGCGGCGATCGCTGTGTGGTGGCGGAAACGGATTACATCGTCGAGGACTTCTACTTTCTGTGCCGGGTGCTGGAAGTGCGCGGCACCATTGTTGGCGACCTGCTCGGCATCGGCTCCGAAGTGCATATTTATCCGACCGCGACCGTGACCGGCGACATCTGGGTTGCCGGGGGGCGCCTGCGCGTCGAAGGCGCGGTCGGCGACGACCTGCACTTCGCCGGGATGAACGTGCTGATCAGCGAGAAAGCGCGCATTACCGGCGAGCGGACCGACCTGCTCGCGCTGGCGCTCAACGTCGAGATCATGCCGGACGCGCACCTGCCCGGCGACCTGTTGGTGTACGGCTACCAGGTCGAGATCAACGGCCTGGTGGGCGGCGACGTGGACTTTAGCGGCGAATCGCTGACCATTCGCGGGCGCGTCGGCGGGCGGATCGACGCGTCGGTCGGAGACTGGCGGCGCGACACCGACATCCCCGGCCTGCCCATCTACAATATTTCGTTCAACAACCCCGGACTGGAGATCGGCGAGGCAGCCTTTATCGGCGGCGATCTGAATTACGAGGCGCCGTCGCGGCGGCCGATCCCGCCCGGCGTGGTGCAGGGGCGGATCCGGTACGACGCGGTCGTATCACAGCCGGATATTACCAACCTCGGCGAAGCGGACAACGCCGCCCGGCTGGCGCGCAGCTACGCGAGCGGCGTGCTACGCGACGTGATCACGCTGCTGCTGATCGGCGCGCCGGTGCTGATTCTGTGGCCGAACTTCATCACGCAGCCCGCGCAGCACATCCGGCGGCGTACCATCCCGGCGGCGGGGTGGGGGCTGGTCGCGTTCATGCTGGCGTTCCCGTTCAGCGTGGTCCTGATCGTGCTGAGCCTGATCGTGCTGGCGCTGCTGCTGGCGATCTCGCTCGAAGAACTGGCGATCATCGCCGGAGCCGGAATGCTGATCGGCAACCTGGCCTTTATCGCCGGGTTCGGGTTTCTGCTGCTGTATATGGGCCGTGTGGTGGTCAGCTTCGCCATCGGGTATCTGGCGCTGCGCTTTATCCGGCCCCGGCCCGATGGCAGCCCGCTGCGCCGGGGCTTGTGGTCGCTCGCGGTGGGGGTGCTGATCTACACGCTGCTGACCAACGCGCCGGTGCCGCCGCTAGGTCTGATCTTCGAGCTGGTGACGGCGCTAGCAGGCGTGGGCGCGGTCGTGATGTTCTTGCGGACGTGGTTCTACCACGTGCGCGCCCCGGAAGAAATCCCGGTCGTTATGTCTGTCGAGACGCGCGAGCCGGCTCCCGCCCCGTCCTTTGTCGAGGAGCACGCCGGACAGCCCGGCATGGACAACCTGCCAGAAGGATTCACCGGCTTCGACGACGAATGAGCAGACGCCGCGCGGGGCCGCGCCAGGGTATGATTCCGACTGGACAGTCCCGCTGAAGCGTGGTATAACCGGGTTAACCTGCCGTGCGCGTGATCCGCACATAGGTTTTGAGCCAACACCCAAACTATGGGCATCAACGTCCGGGCATGAACGCATTAGGACTTGTTCTAAAGCAGGAATGACCGGCAGATGACCCACCTGCGAAAGCAGGTTCAAAACGTCGCGGCACACGGCATGGCGGGAGGTTTTATCGACGCCCCTGCTCGCTCGAGCGGGGGCGTTTTCATTCCAAGACAGCGCCGCGCGCGTTTGCGTTAAGCGCTTGATTCCCCCCTTCCAAGCCGCTATACTCGTCGTGCCGGGACCGAGACACCATCCACCCTCTGAGGAAGCTCGTGAACCATGCAGCGAGAACGCGTCGCCGACGATATTTACGTCTTTTCCAGCGAACTGTACGCCCAGGTGACCGCCGGCGCCGTCATTACTTCCGAGGGGGCAATTCTGATCGATACCCTCATCTTCCCTGAGGAAGCGCACGCCATCAAGTATTTTCTCGAAACGCGGCTGGACTGCCCGATCCGCTACGTCATCAACACGCACTATCACGCCGATCACACCTATGGCACATGCTTCTTCAAAGACGCGCAGGTTGTCTCGCACGCGCGCTGTTACGAGCTGCTCGACACACGGGGTCGCGCCGGGTTGGAGCAGGCCCAGCACAGCGCCCCTGAGCTGCGCGACATCAGGCTTGTGCTGCCTCATCTGGTCTTTGATAGCGGCGTGCTCAGCATCCACCTCGGCAACAAGACGGTCGAGCTGGCGCACTCGCCCGGCCACAGCCCGGACTCGATTGTGGCGCTGGTCAAGGAAGACCGCGTGCTGTTCGCCGCCGACACGCTGATGCCAATCCCTTATTTCGTGGATGGCAGCTACGATGACTTCGTCGCCAGCCTCAAGGCGCTGCGCAACGGCGGGTACGAGAACGTGGTCCAGGGGCACGGCGAGGTCGTGCTGCGCGGCGAGGTCGAGACTAAGATCGAGGATGATCTGGCTTATCTGGAGAGCCTGCGCCAGCACGTCGAGCACGTGATCGAGCGGCAACTGCCCATCACCGCGCTGGACGACATCCACATCGAGCGTTGCGGCAAGAGCCGCATCCCCCTCAACGGTCTGGTGCAAGAGCTGCATCGCACCAACCTGCACGCGCTCTACGACGATCTATTCGCCCGCCAGAACTCCCACCGCTAGCCGCCCGTCTCGCCCGCGCAATACCTTCTACCCCCGCGCGATGGGCGTTTTGCGTCTCGCGCCGTAGCTCTCCGAACCATACACATTTCATGAATAATTCACGCGAATCGGCCTGATTCGGCTTGTGCGCGGCGCTGCGTTTCTTAAAATCAACAGTGATGAAGGCTATAGTCAGCGCACCTTAACAAGTTCATACCATCCCGGCAGTCAGAGTGGAAAGGACACGATCATAGACGGTTACGTGCTTTTCTCCCTGCATGCCGAAAAGCGTTGCGCTCAGCGCAATCTCTCAGAGCACGATGTGCTCTATGTGCTGGAGCATGGCCGGACGGTGCACGCAGCCGGATCAAAGATGTTTTTCTTGGCCCGGCGGGATGTGCCCAAAGCCGATAGGGCGAAGCAGCAAATTCAGCGTCTGATCGGCGTTTGTGTGCATACCAGGCAGGTTAGGCACGGCATCCTACTCGTCACCACGCTCTATCACAACGCAGAGTCCGGCCTCAAGGACCAGCGACGGAAACGCAAATACGATCGCCGCAAGGCGGTCGCTTAGCCACAACTAACGCTCTCACTCCGCTCGCGTACTGTCTCGTTCGGATCGTGCTGTCGTTGAGCTAGCCGACTGCCGGGGCGGTATGGATTTGTTCCCCAGGGCGCTACCCCGCCGCAACCTTCCACGCCTGCTCCGCGTAATGATCGATGAATAAGGGGTGCGTCCGCACCCGTCGCGCGCGATGGCAGGAGATTGATATGGCGAACGATCCGCACAATCCACAGAATGACGACCGCTCGTCCAGCCTGCCAGGGATGGCGCTCGGCCTGCTCTTCGGAGTGATCCTCGGGCTGGCGCTCGATAACCTGGCGGTCGGAATCGCGCTGGGCGTGGCGCTTGGCGCGGCGTTCGCGGTATCCCGGCGCTGATCGCGGCGCGCCCGTGCGCCTGAAAAAACAAAAGGCTCCGGCCGTTTTGGTCGGAGCCTTTATGTTCAGGTAGCGGGGGCAGGATTCGAACCTGCGACCTCCGGGTTATGAGCCCGACGAGCTGCCACTGCTCTACCCCGCAACGTGGCTACACCGGTTTCCCAAGTGCGCGGCTATCATACACCGGCAAGCCGCCAGCGTCAAGGTCGAATCCGGCGGCAGCCCGTTTTCTACGTAATTCTAATAAGGCCGGGCGGGATATGGCGGCGGCCAGGAAGAAGTGCGTATACTCGAAGGTAAGGGCCATCAGATAACGAGGCGCCTGGCCCGAAGCCCGCCCCTGGGGAGACGACAAGCGATGAGCAGTACACACCCTTCTCCGGTCGAAGACGCGTTGGAAGCGCAGGTCGGGCAACGGCTGCGCAGCGCCGGGCTGACCATCGCGACCGCCGAGTCAAGCACCGGCGGGCTAATCGCCACGCGCCTGACCGACGTGCCGGGCAGCAGCGCGTACATGATCGGCGGGGTGGTGGCCTACGCCAACCGCGCCAAGCGCCGCCTGCTGAGCGTGGACGAGCAGACGCTGGTCGAGCACGGCGCGGTCAGCGACCCGGTCGCGCGCCAGATGGCGGTCGGCGCGCGCACGCTGTTCGGCGCGGACCTGGCGATCGCTGTAACCGGCATCGCCGGGCCGGACGGCGCGACCGCCACCAAGCCGGTCGGGCTGACCTTCGTCGCGCTCAGCACGCCGCGCGGCCTGTGGGTGCGGCGCTTCGTCTGGCAAGGCGACCGCGCGCAGAACCGCGAGCAATCCGCCGACGCCGCCTTCCAGATGGTGCTCGATTATTTAGCCGGGGCGCTGTGATGGACCCTTTCCCGGTGGATGTCGAAGCAACCTGGACGCCGGACGGCTGGCCTGTTCCAGCGCGGCTTGACTGGCAGGGCGAGGCGCTGGACGTGATCGACGTGGGCCGCCGCTGGAAAGCGGACGATGGCCTGCACCTGCTGGCGCGTGTGACCGGCGGGCGCGTCTTGGAGCTGCACACCAACGGCGCGCGCTGGTGGGCGCGGATCGTCTCCACGCCGCCGGGCCGCGCCTGACCCGGCTGGCAGCTGCCCACTGAACCCGGTACAATGTCGCGCCAAGGGGGGCCAGCATTGCTTATTCGTTGAGAAAGAGGCCCATGAAAACCCGTCTCACTGCCGCGCTCGCGCTGCTCGGATTGCTGATCCTGGCCGCGCTGAGCGCGCCTTGTGCTACGCTCGCTCGCCAGAACCCCACGCCGATCGCCATCGATCCGTATGCCGACTACACGATCGACTTTCTCAGCACGCGCAGCTATGGCGGCGGCGCGATCACGCTCCACGAAGTGATGGAAAGCACCACAGCCTTCAACCGTTTCCTGTTCTCGTATCCCAGCGACGGCCTGACGATCTACGGCTTCGTGAACGTGCCACAGGGGTCTGGCCCCTTCCCGGTGATCATCGCCCTGCACGGCTACATCGACCCGGCGGTGTACTATACGCTGGACTACACCACGCGCTACGCCGACGCGCTGGCGCGAGCGGGGTACCTTGTGCTGCACCCGAACCTGCGCGGCTACCGGCCTTCCGACGACGGGCCGAACCTGCTGCGCGTCGGCATGGCGATCGACGTGCTGAACCTGATCGCGATCGTGCGCGACACCGGCGGGCAGCCCGGCCCGCTGGCCCTGGCCGATCCGGCGCGGATCGGGCTGTGGGGGCACAGCATGGGCGGCGGCATCTCGCTGCGGACGCTAACGGTGAGCCAGGACGTGCAGGCGGCCGTGCTCTATGGCTCGATGAGCGGCGACGAGCGGCGCAACTTCGAGGCGATCAATAAATGGTCCGGGCGGCAGCGCGGCCTGGCGGAGCTGAGCGTCCCGGACGAGGCGCTACTCAATATCTCGCCAATCCACTTCCTCGGCCGGATCGAGGCGGCGGTCAGCATCCATCACGGCGCAGCGGACGAGCTGGTCCCGCCGGCGTGGTCGTCCGAGCTGTGCGAGCGCCTGCTGGCGTTGGGCAAAACGGTCGAGTGCCGGTCCTACCCCGGCCAGCCGCACACCTTCGCCGGCGAGGGCGACCGGCAGCTCATCCAGAACACGATCGCGTTCTTCGACGCGCACCTGAAGCGCGAAAACAGCCTGCCCTAACCTTCGCGCTCAGGGCAGCTTGGCGGCTGCCCGCGCCTCAAAGCGCGCCGCGTCCACGATGAACCGCTCGTGGACGCCCGCGCCGACCGGCTCAACCTCGTCGCGCGCCTCGACGGCGAACACCAGCCGCCGCCCGTCGATCTCTTGCAGCGTGGCGCGCGCCGTGACCACCATGCCGAGCGGAGTCGCGGCGGTGTGGCGCACGTCCAGCCGCGTTCCGACGGTCGTCCGGCCGGGCGGCAGCGCGCCGTCCAGCGCCGCGACAGCCGCCGCTTCCAGCAGCGCGACCAGCCCCGCCGACGACCAGACGCGCACGCTCCCGGTCCCAAACGCGATCGCGGTCAGCGCCTCGGTCACGGTCGCGGTTGCCTCGCCGGTCAGCCCCGGTCGCAGCGCGGTTTCTTCGCTCATGATGCACTCTCTCCTGATTACCAGACGGGCAGGTTCGGCACGATGATCCATTCCAGCGCGTACAGCGCGAACAGCGCCAGCGCGAACAGGGCGATCACCGGGGCCAGCCTGCGCGCCGCGCCAGCAGGTAGCGGGAGCAGGTCCGCCCAGCCCGCCAGCCCGATCGCGACCAGCAGCGCCAGCGGGATCAGCGCCGGGTAGAGGTAGCGGCCCTGGAACTGCACAAACGTCAGGTTATACAGCAGGTACGCGGCCACGACGAAGATCAGCGTCGCGCCGAGCAGCAGCAGCCCGTCACGTTGCGGGCCGCTCAGCGACCCCGGCCACCGCTCACGCCGCACGAAAATCACCGCGCCCGCCAGCACGCCGAGCGAGAACACGGCCAGGATCGTGTACGTCCAGCCGGGCATCACCAGCGCCATCCACCCGAACTGCCCCCAGAAGCTGCGGAACGTCGTCGTGGCGTAGGCGTCGAGGTAGCGCGCCAAGCTGCCGCCGTACATCTCGTCGAGATAATCGGCGGTGCGCGGCTGGCCGACCGTCACGGCATCGTGACGATCCAGCCCGGTGAAGTCCGTCCCGCCGTAGGTGTCGAGGTTGCGCGCCCACCACACGCCGCCGAGGATCAGCGCCGGGATTAGCAGCGCCGCGACGTGCCGCGACGCCGTCCGCCAGGGCCAGCGCTCGCGCCGCCAGCGCAGCAGCACCGCCAGCAGCGCGACGCCCGCCAAAAAGTAGATCGTCGTCTTCGTGATCAGCGCCAGCCCGGCCAGCAGCCCCAGCAGCGCGGGCGACGCGCCCCGCGCCTCGCCGCGCAGGTAGCGCACCGCGACCAGCAGCGTCAGCCCAACGATCAGCTCGGCCAGCGGGTCGTTGCTGACGCTGGCGAGAATGGCAAGATGCTGCGGCAGAAAGGCGACGAACGCCGCGCCGGTCAGCGCCAGGGCCGGACGCTCCGGGAGCAGCGCGCGCAGCGCCGCCCAGGCCGCCAGCACGACGCCCGCGCCGATCAGCACGGACACCAGCCGCAGGGCAGTCAGGTCGCCGCCAGTCGCCGCGTAGACGGGCGCTTGCAGCAGGTAATAGAGCGGCGGCTGGTGGTCCTCGTACTGGACCGTTTCCAGCCGCCCCAGCAGCGCCGGGTCGAAGCCGCGCGCCGTCAGTTCATCTTGATAGGCTTGCTGCCAGTCGCCCGCTTCCAGCACCGGCAGCGCGCCGCCTTCCGCGATCTGGCGAACGTAGTTGGCGTGCGCCGGCTCGTCGGGCGCCTGCCAGTCCGGCGTGCGGATCGCGTACAGCACGGCGAGCGCCAGATAGACCAGCAGCACCGCGCCCAGCAGGCTCCGCTCCAGACGAGGCGTCATCGCCATCCCCGCCGCGCCTAGCCCTGTCCCGGCTGCGTCTCAGCCTCGCGCGGCTGGCCGAGGCGCGCCCGCTCCGCGTCGATCAGCTCCGGCTCCAGCTTGCGGAACAGCGCCTCCGGCTCGCGCAGGGGTTGGCCGGCCGGCAGCGCGCTCGGCGCCCAGCGGCCAATCGCGCCGCTGGCGTCGTAGACCAGCGCCGGGTGATCGCGCTCGGCTTCGGCGTAGGTCTCGATCCGCTGCTCGCCGAACAGCCGCCCCTCATAGCCCAGATAGTCGTGCACCTGCTGCGAGGTGAACGGCAGGAACGGCGCGAACAGCGTCTTCAGGTTGTCGATGCAGCGCAGCGCGGTGTAGATCGTGGTTGCGGCGGCCTGCCGGTCCTCTTTGATCACTTTGAACCACGGCGCGCGGTCGAGGTAGCCGTTGACTTCGCGCGCCAGGGCCATCGTCTCGCTCAGCGCATCGCGCAGTTTGACCCCGTCCAGCAGCGCGCCGATGCGCTCGAAGCCCGCTTCGACCTGCGCCAGGATTTCGCGGTCGATGTCGCGCAGATCGCCCGGATCGGGCACGCGCCCGTCAAAGTGGCGCATCGCGAACTTCAGCACGCGGTTCACCAGGTTGCCCCACGCCGCCAGCAGCTCCGTGTTGTTGCGCGTCACGAACCCATCCCAGCTCCAGTCGGAATCGCGCGATTCAGGCATGGTCATCGCCACGTAGTAGCGGATCGCGTCCGGGTCGTAGCGGTCGAGGATGTCCGGCAGCCAGATCGCCCAGTTGCGGCTCTTGGAGAACTGCTGCCCCTCGATGTTCATGAACTCGTTGGCGGGCACGTCATATGGCAGTGAGATCCGCCCGTCGCCCTCGGTGGCATACAGCCCGTCAATACCCATCAGCTCCGCCGGCCAGATGATGGTGTGAAACTCGATGTTGTCCTTGCCGATGAAGTTATAGAGCTTGGCTTCCGGGTTGTACCACCATTGCTTCCAGGCGTCGGGCTGGCCGGTGTTGTGCGCCCACTCGATGCTGGCGGTCAGATAGCCCATCACGGCCTCGAACCAGACGTACATCCGCTTGTCGTCCCAGCCTTCGAGCGGGACGCGAATCCCCCACGCGATGTCCCGCGTGATCGGGCGTGGCAGCAGGTCTTTCGCCTTGTTGCGGGAGACGTTGAGCACGGCGGGCCGCCAGTGCTCCTTGCCGTCGTTCAGATAGTCGATCAGCCGCTCGCTGAAGGCGGGCAGGTTGAAGAAATAATGCTCTGTCTCGCGGATGACCGGCGTGCTGCCGTCGATCTTGCTGCGCGGGTTGATCAGCTCGGTCGCGTCGAGCAGCGAGCCGCAGTTGTCGCACTGGTCGCCGCGCGCCTGGGTGTATCCGCAGCGCGGGCAGGTGCCTTCGACATAGCGATCCGGCAGAAAGCGCCGCTCGGTCTCGCTGTAGAGCAGGCGCTGCGTCTGGCGGAACAGGGTGCCGCCTTCCAGCAGCTTGAGGAAGACATCCTGCGCGATACGGTGATGATTCTCGGTGTCCGTGTGCGTGAACAGGTCGTAGCTGATGCCGATGCGCTGCTGCGTCTCCAGAAAACGCTGATGGTAGTGCTCGAAGACCACGCGCGGCGACAGCCCCAGCCGATCCGCCTCGACCGTGATCGGCGTGCCGTGCGCATCCGATCCGCTGACCATCAAGACGCGGTTGCCCTTGAGGCGATGATAGCGCGCGAAGACATCCGCCGGCAGGTAAGCGCCCGCCAGATGCCCGGCGTGCATATCCCCGTTCGCATACGGCCACGCGACCGAAACATGGATGAATTCTGACATGACTCGTCCCTTCCTGAGGCTTACGGTCCGCAGACCCGGCGGAATTGTAACAATGCGGCGCAGCGCACACCACAACCGGCTCAGCCCAACAAAAAACCGCCGAAAATGCTCGACGGTTTCGCTTGCCGGGGCGGGTGGGCGGTCGCTGGCAGGTGCGTCAGGCGCGCGCACGACGCCATCGCCGGGACAGTCCCGACCACGGCAAGCACGCCATGCGCATCATCGCGCTTCCAGCCCAGATCGCGTCGTTCATGCCCACTACTATACGCGCAAGGTCCGCGCTCTGTCAACCCGGCGAACAGAGGCGGTAACTGTAAGATGAATGTAAATCGACCCCTTGTTCTTTCTCAAGATAGAGTATAATGGAAGCACGGTCCGCCCAGGCGCGGGCGCTGCTGGGGGTATCGGCCGCCCGTACCCCCCGATCATCTGGAGTCTCGGCGTGAACACACTGTCATCACGCTTTCCGTCCGCCCGCCGCTTGCAGTGGCTGGCAAATGCCAGCGCCGGGCCAGAAGCCCGGTCGCCCGACGACCTGGCGCGCTTCATCGAACCGTATCTGCACTGGGTGCTGCTTGAGATGGACAGCAGCTCGACCGATATCCTGATCGGCGAGCCGGAAACTTCCCAGGAGGACGATCGGCACCGCGAGCTGCTGATTCTCGGCGGCGAGGTCGCGCAGACCTGGCTGCGCAACGTCCGCAAAGCTCCCTCCTGACGCCTCGCCCCCGATGGCCCCCTGACTGCCGCGCGACTGCCGGTGTAAGCCGAGCGATCGGGCGCTACGCTGGCTCTCTCTGCGCGGGGAACAGCGCGTCGATGTGCTCCAGAACCTCGTCGCTCAGCACAACGTCCACCGCCTTGAGCGTTTCTTCAAGCTGGCTGATCCGCGTCGCCCCGGTGATGGCGCTGCTCACCGCAGGCTGGCGCAGCGTCCAGGCGATCGCCAGCTGCGCCCGCGTGACGCCCAGCTCGTCGGCGACCGGCTTCAACATCCGCACCGAGTCGATCAAGTCGTCCTTCAGCAGGTTCTGCGCCAGCCAGTCCTTCTGCGCGAGGCGGCTGTCCTCCGGCACGCGGTTGTCATATTTGCCGGTCAGCAGGCCGCTGGCGAGCGGACTCCACACCACCAGCCCGATCCCTTCTTCCTCAACCAGGGGAAGGATCGTCTCCTCGATGCGGCGGCGGTGAATCAGGTTGTACTGCGGCTGCTCGACGATCGGGCGATACAGCCCGTAATCGTCGCAGATATCGAGCACTTCCTGAATTTGCGCGTCGGTCCACTCGCTGGTGCCCCAATACAGGATTTTGCCCCGGTGAATCAGATCATCCATCGCGCGCGCGGTTTCCTCGACCGGCGTGTCGCTGTCGTAGCGATGGCAGAAGTACAGGTCGAGGTAATCGGTCCCGATATTGCGCAGCGAGCGGTCGATGCTTTCCATAATGTGCTTGCGCGACAGCCCGCGATCGTTCACGTCTTCGCTCTGCGGCCAGTACAGCTTGCTGGAGATGACGAGCGTGTGGCGCGGGAAGTCCTTGAAGACCGCCCCCATCGCGCGCTCGGCCCCGCCCTTGGCGTAGGAGTCAGCGATGTCAAAGAAGTTGATGCCGTTGTCGTAGGCCAGGGTGATCAGGCCCCGCACAAGCTGCGGGTCGGATACGCTCTCGCCGAAGGTGGTCCAGCCCCCCAGGCTTAGCTCGCTCACCTTCAAACCGGAGTCACCCAAGCGGCGGTATTTCATCGAACCCTCTCCCTGTGTGCGTGGATAACCAGTCTTCTCAGGTTTTAGCACGAATTCTCACGGGGCAGCGCGCCCAAAAAACCGGCCAGGGAAGCATCCCCGGCCGGGTGGCGGTGCGCGGTGCGCCGGGCGATCAGCGCCCGGTAGACATCGGCATGATGACATGAATGAAATCGTCGCGCCCGGCCGGGCGCACCACGCCCGGCGCGGTCGGGCCGCTGGTTTCGAGCACGACACGGTCCTCGCGGATGACATTCAACACGTCGATCAGGTAGCGGATGTTGAACGCGATGTCGATCGCGGTGCCCTCAATCGTCGCTTCGAGCGGCGCCTGCGCGTCGCCCTTTTCCTGCGACTGCCCGGCGACGATCACCTGGCCGGGCACGTTGGCGCTGCTGCCCGGCTCGATCAGGACGCGCGCGGTGTTGGCCGAGTCCTTGGCGAACACCTCGGAGCTGCGGCAGGCCGCCAGAAGCTCGCTGGTGTAGGCCATTACGCTGGTCTGATAGCTGCGCGGGATGATCGCCTCGTAGTCCGGGAAGCGGCCCTCGATCAACTGCGAGACGAGCAGCACGCTGCCGAGGCTGAACATCACCTGGCCGCGCCCGTCCGGCAGGGCGATCAGCACTTCCTCGTCTTCGTCGCTGATGATGCGTCCCAGCTCTTGAAGCGTGCGGGCGGGGACGATGAACGGCTCCGGCGCGCGATCGCCGACGCTGAATTCCAGCTCCGCCGTGCGCACCGAGAGGCGATAGCCGTCCGCGGCGGCCATCGTGAACACGTCGCCCTCGAAGCGCATCAGCACCCCGGCCAGCACCGGGCGGTTTTCTTCCTTCGCGGCGGAAAAGACGACCTGCTCGATCATCTCTTTGAACACGTCCGCCGGGACGCCGATCGCTCGATCCGCCTGGAATTCGGGAATCTGCGGGAATTCGGCGGCGTCCATGCCCTTGATGTTGGCCGTTTTGCCAGCGCAGTTGAGGTGCAGCGTCAGCGTGCGCGTGTCGAGGTCCATGTCCACGCGCTCGGCGGGCAGCGTCGCGACCAGGTCCTGAAAGGTGCGGGCGGGCAGCGTGATCGAGCCGTCCCGATCAACCTTCGCCCCGATCCAGACGGTGATCCCAAGCTGCAAATTCGTCGCCGACAGCCGCAGGCGCGCATCTTCGGTCGTGATCAGCACATTCGAGAGGATCGGCAGCGACGGACGGCCGGGGATCGCCCGGCTGACAATGCTGAGACCTTTGTAGAGGTTTTCTTGCAAGACGGAAACGCGCATACGAGTCCTCTCCCTGCCTGCCGGGGTATGGGCCTGGGTGCCAGTCAAAGCGCGCGGTGCGAGCGCGGTAGCGTCAGATGGAGCGTCACGCGCTTGCCCGCCCATCAGGCGCACAGCGCGCGTAACGTGTGCGCAATTATACAGTGCCGCCCAGCCTAAGCCAAGCGATCTTAGCAGCCGTGCGGGACGGAGATGTTCGGCAGGGCGTCGACCTGGGTCAGATCGAGATCGTAGCGCAGAAACAACGTCCCGCTGACCGCGCGCTCCGCCGTCAGAACCCGCACGTTGGTCACGTCGACCGACGCCTCAAAACGCGCCACCGCGTTGACGCCTGGCGCGACCCACAGGTCGGCTTCGACGCTGACCCGGCTGTCGTCGCCTCGGCGGATCGCCGCCAGCCGGAGGGCGTCCGGCGCAAAGGTGTACTGCCAGACCGGCACGTCGTCGATCGACTGGCGGTGCCCCGTCGGGACGGCGCGGACGACGCCGCCGATCAACTGCCCCGCCGATAGATCCGCCACGACCGACGCGCCGGAGCCGCCCGGCGCGCACTGGCCGTTGATGTCCACCACGTAGGTATCATCGCTGATACGCACGCCTTCGAGCCGCACGAATTCCTGCGGAGACACCGCCAGCCCCTCGACCTCCAGAACAGCCCGGCGCGACTCGCCCAGCTCGTTCGACCACACGCGCAGCGTGAAGCGGCCTTCCGCCGGCTCGCCGCTATCGACGAAAACGCCATCGAACTCGCCCACGACCGAGTACGACCAGCCGGGCCGCGCCGCGAGCGCCCGGTCCAGCGGGTCGAAGCTCACCTCGTCGAAACCTGCTGGCGGGGCGTTTTGCGTCAGAAAATCCGTCGTGGGTAGGGTATTAATGTCGGCCAGAGTAGGCAGCGGCTCAAGGCGGGCGCTCTCCGCCTGGCAGGCGGCCATGCTGGCGATCAGCCCGATCAGGCCAAGCGCGAGGATCAGGGTCCATAGACGACGCATACGGCGCCCTCCGTAAAAGCCTGTTAGGGCAGGCGGCTGCCCGCATTATAGCCTGTTCGGGCCGGGCGTGGTACCTCGCCAGCAGCGTCACATGTGGGTCATAAGCCCAAAACAACACCTAATAATAGTTATCTCTGGAAGACAAAAATAAAAGGAACAGGGTTTCCTTACCTCTACAGTCGTACTATTGACGAACTCAATATTTGCCCTGATAATTATGCGGGGTACAATGAACATGGGAGTGGGGAAAACGATGCTCGCAGGCGCGTAGAGCGTAGCTCGTGTGCGTGCCGCGAGTTTTTTGTATTTCGGGCGGAGCGGGGCGAGTTTCGAGCATGGGCGCGCTGCGAGTCAGAGGCGGCGCGTCTGCCGGACCGATCGATCCGTTTCGAATGGGGTGATTTCTATGGCTTACACAACAGTTGAGCAGGTCGCAGGGATTTCCTTCGAAGAATTTGCGCAGCAGATTAGCGGCAAGCCCATCGCCATCGTGTACCCCCGCCACCGGGGCCGCAGCGCGCTGGTTGCGATGTTCTTGCAGCACTTCGGCCCGAATGTGCTGTATTACAGCCTGGGCGCGCGCGAGAGCACGCTCGAAGCCTGGCTGGCGCGCATGGCCGATGCCCCAGCCTTTCCCGACACGTTCGGCGAGCGTCTGCGGGCGGCGCTGAAATCGCGCGCCAAGCCGGAGGAGCTGGCCGCCGCCCTCGGCGCGGACCTCGCCGGAGTAACTCGTGGCGCGACGATGCTGCTGCTGGACGCCTTCGACCATCTGAATCCGTCGAAGGCGGTCGACCGGTTCTTCCGCGCCCTGCCCGACGAGCTGCCGGAGGGCCTGCACATCGCCATCAACTCGCGGCTGCTGCGCGTCCAGCCCTGGAACGACCTTGTGCTCGCCGGTCAGGTGGCGGTAGTGGGCGCGGACAACGCGGTGGACGGCAGCATCTACGGCGACGCGGAAAAACGTAACCAGCTCGAAGTCTTCGCGCTATCTGGCGGGCACGTCTACGCCGATGGCCGCCCGGTCGTAAGCTGGGACGGGTCCCTGCCGCGCCACCTGTTCTACTTCTTCGTGGATCATCCGATGGTCACGCGCGACCAGATTTTCGAGGTCTTCTGGCCGAAGATGTCGGTCAAAGAAGCCACGAACGTCTTTCACGTCACCAAGCGAAAAATCAGCGAGCGGCTGAGCTTCGAGCTGACGAACTACGCCAGCGGGTTCTACGTCCCGTCGCCCAAGGTTCAGGTGCACTACGACGTGCGCGTTTTCGAGGCGGCGGTCCACGACGCGATCGAGAGCGAAGAGAGCGCGCCGGCAAACTGGGCGCTCGCCGTGCAGACCTATCGCTCGCATTTTCTGCCGGCGATCAACACGCCCTGGGTTCAGGCGCGGCGCGACGAGTTGCAGAATAAGTATGCCCAGGCGCTGATCGGCCTGGGGCGCTACTATCGCCGCGAAGGCCAGTTGGGCATGGCGCAGGGCTATCTGCTGCGCGCGCTACGCGAAAAACCGGACTGGGAAGATGTCCACCGCGACGTGATGGCGGTCTACGCCGAACAGGGCCGCCGCGCCGACGCGGTCGCGCAGTACCGCCAGTTAGAGCGCACGCTGCGCGACATGTTCGGCATTCAGCCCTCGCGCGAGACCCGCGCGCTCTATGACGAGATCGCATCCGCCTGAGCGCCGGGCGCGCCCGTCTCACCGATTGCGCGTTCAAAGGGGCAGCCAGGGCGCTGTTCCTTTTTTTTAACTGAGTGAGCCGCGCCGTTTTGCGCTGCCCCCATCCTTCCCCCACAAGAAGGAAAGAACAGAAGCGCTCCCCCTTCCCTCATTTTGGGGGCAAGAGGTCGAGGGATGGGAGCTATGCTGGAGTGAGCGCATAACACGCTCTAGCGCCGCCCGTAGCGATCCTCGATCGCGGCGAACTCGTCCGGGTTCACGTCAAGCGTGACTGCGCCGCAGTTGCGGCACACCTGAGCGTTGACCTTCAGCAGGTGGCGGAAGGGGCGCAGCAAGCGCGAGATCCGCCCCAGCTTAAGCGCGCGCGGCGCAAGCTGAAGCTGGCGGAACTTGTCGCTGTAGTCGATCAGGTAGGCCGACGCGAGATCGGCGCTGCCGCAGCGCGGGCAGCGCCACTGAATCGACGCCTGGAGCGTGGTCGCGCCAGCTTCCGGGATCGTCATAGGCGGCGCGACGGTCGGCGGAGGCGTGCTTCTAGGCTGTTCGGACATGCGCTTTCCTGTGTCAGCAGCTCGCCCGGCGTGCGCCGCCGGGCCGGACGGACGCCCCAGATTATACCAGCTTCGCGCGGCGCGCTGTGGCACAACCTTTCGCCGCAGGCTGCGTATTAGGGAATAAACGCGGCGCCACTGCGCCGCCAGTTTGGCAGCGAGGAGCGGACGGGTTATGGGACGAAACGGGTTTAATGACAGCCGGACACGCGGCTTGATCGCGGTCGGCCTGATCGCGCTCGGCGTGATCTTCTGGCTCGGCATCGGCGCGCTGTGGCCGCTGTTCGTGATGGTGCCAGGGCTGATGTTCCTGGGCATCGCCGCGAGCGGCGGGCGCCGCACGGCGGCCTTCGCCATTCCCGGCATGATCGTCAGCGGCACCGGGCTGCTGCTGCTCGTGCAGAACATCACCGGCTATTGGGGAAGCTGGTCCTACGCGTGGACACTGTATGGCGTATTTCTGGGAATGGGCTTCGCCATGATGGGCCGGCTGATGGGCGACCATGCGCTCGAATCGCTGGGGCGCGTCTTCATGGTCGTCGGCGGAATCGCGTTCGTGGCGTTCGGCTTCCTGATGGAGCTGGTGGTCGGCGTCGGCGGGCTGGGCACCAAGCTCTGGCCGCTGCTGTTGATCGGGCTGGGGCTGCTGTTGCTGGCGCGGCCCTTCACGCTGCGCCGCGCGCTAGCGCCCAAGAAGAAGCGCGACGAGCAGTTGTTCACGGGGCCGGTCGTCTACGGATCGCGCAAGCGCGACGCCTCGCGCCTGAGCGTGTCCGACGCGGACGAGCATCAGTCCAGCCGCCGCTAGACCGCGATGAATATGTATCCGTTGGCAACGGAAGACGAGGCGCTCATCGCCGCCGCGCGACAAACCCTGTTGCGCGCGTACCACCCGGACCGGCACACGGTCGGTTCGGCGGTGCGGGCGGGGTCCGGGCAGGTGTACACCGGCGTCAACGTCGAGTCCGCGGGCGCGGGGCCGTGCGCGGAGCCGGTCGCGCTCGGCGCGGCGATCTCCGCCGGGGAACGCGCGCTTCTGACGATTGTCGCAGTCGGCGGCTTTGAAGAGCCAGGGTACGTGCTGAACCCCTGCGGCAACTGCCGCCAGATGATGATCGACTACGCGCCCGATATGCTAGTGATCGTCGGCGACGAGCGCGGCGCGCATTTCAAGGTCCGCGCGCGAGACCTGCTGCCCTTCCCGTATCGTCATTTCGACGGCGATCCGCCGTAGCGCGAGCAAGCAAAACGCCGCGACCGGAAACAGTCGCGGCGTGTGCGTTATCTGGCGGGGAGGACAGGATTCGAACCTGCGAACCGGTTTAAGGCCGGTTAACCGCTTAGCAGGCGGCCCCAATCGTCCACTCTGGCACCTCCCCGTAGTCGGTGCCGGTTGAGGCGGAGGGAGAGGGATTCGAACCCCCGGAGACGCGGAGCGCCTCAATGGTTTTCAAGACCACCGCCTTCAGCCACTCGGCCATCCCTCCAGGCGGGCGATCCGGAAACTCTCCCAGATGCGACCGGTAGTATAGCATGTACAGGGGGGAGGGTCAACGGTGGATCGAGCGAGGGCGCCCGCCCGCGCCGCGCGCGGCTTGGCAAATCGGCGGATTGGACTACACTTGGATCGACATCAGGAGCTGCCATCGGAACTGTAGCCGCGACCGGCTCGCGGAGAGGAGACCGGCCTATGCAGGCTGCCGGGGTCGTGTTTCTGGCGCTGTTCGCCATCACGCTCGCCGCGCTGTATATTGCGGTGCGCCGCGCCTGGGCGCCCACGCTGACGCTGATGCTGGTCGGCGGCGTGCTCAGCATGGCGTTCGTGATGGCGTTCGCCTTTACCAACGAGAACGTCTACACCGCGCAGGCCATCCTGGCCGGCGTGGTGGTCGGGCTAGGATTTGCCGGGGCAGCGGTGGCTATCGCGCGCTTTTTCCGTGCCAACGAGCCGCCCCCACGTGTTCGCCTGGTATCATCACACACTGCACAGGAGAGAGGCCCGCATGATGGACGAAACGATCATGCTCATTCGTGAGAGCAAGCGCCACCCCTGGTTCTGGGTGCGAGCGATTGGGACGCTCGGCATCTGGCTGCTGTGGTGGCGCAACAATTACCTCGCGCTGACCCGCCGCTCGATTGTGCGACGCAACGGGGTCTTCGTGAAAAACGAGCGCGCGGTCCCGCTCAACCAGGTGCAGGACATCTCAATCGCCTACGGGTTCATCCGGCGCATGTTTGGCC
Organism: Aggregatilineaceae bacterium; assembly: GCA_035325905.1. Taxonomy (GTDB): domain Bacteria; phylum Chloroflexota; class Anaerolineae; order Aggregatilineales; family Aggregatilineaceae; genus DYGX01. The sequence continues at coordinate 34,530 of DAOKYY010000019.1, forward strand.
TGGGCGACATCCGCATCGAGACCGCCGGTAGCTCCGGCACCGAGATTATCATGCATGACGTGGACTCGCCCGATACCTTCCGCTCGCGCGTATTCGAAGCGATCGACGCTTTCTACGACGAAGGGCCTGCTCCCGCAAAGAACCGCTGAATCGCGCCTTTTCGCGCCGTTACAGCAACGCCCGCCGGTCATCTGCCAAACGTCGCATGGACGTAGGGCGGTGGCATAGCGGGCGTTTATTCTGTCATGTTAAAATTAACTCAGCCGCAACGGAAACGCGGCAGCCGCCTGGGAAGCGTTCAGCAGGGCAAGGCGGCAGGTCAATCGCTCTGCTCCCAATGAATCGAACCTGTGCTGGAAAAAATGGCGGGCGCCCGGCGTCTCGCCTGGAGATAACGCCGTAACATGAATTTCCTAAAGCAACCTCGCCGGCCGGCCCCGCGCCGTCGACCTCCGACCAATCCACCACGCCGCGCTCCGCAGGGCCACCGGCCTCCGCGCGCTGCCGCCTATCCGACCGCCGGTCCACAGCCGGGCTACCCGGCGGGGGCCGTGCCCGGCGCGGCGCCGGTGATGTCGCGCCAGCAGCGGCGTCCACGGCGGCGCGGGCTGGCGCTTGGCCCGGGGATTTTCCTCGGCTGCATGGGCATCGCGGCGGTGTTTGTGCTCGGCTTCCTGATCACGGCGTGGCTGATCTACGACCACTACAGCGGCAAGCTGGAAGCGCAGATCGCCGCGCTGGAGACGCTGAGCGACTCGTCGTCGTTTGAGACGACCGTGATTTACGACCGCGACGGCCAGGAGCTATACCAGGTCTTCGACGAGGGCCTGCGCACCCGCATCCCGCTGGAGCAGATTCCGCAGCACGTGATCGACGCCACGATCTCGATCGAGGATGACAGCTTCTACCAGAACGAAGGCGTCGATATCCCGAGCATTGTGCGCGCGGCGGGCCAGTACCTGCGCTACGGCTACATCGTCTCCGGCGGCAGCACGATCACGCAGCAGTTGATCCGCAACACGCTGTTCGACGTGGAATATCGCAACGAGCTGACGCTCAACCGCAAGATCGACGAGGCGCTGCTGGCGATGATCCTGACCCAGAAGATGGGCAAGGATGACATCCTGGAGTTGTACCTCAACGAAATCTACTACGGCAACTTAGCCTATGGCATCGAGGCTGCGGCGCAGACGTACTTCGGCAAGCCCGCCGCCAATCTGACGCTGGGCGAAGCGGCGCTGCTGGCCGGGCTGCCCCAGGCGCCCGCCGATCTCGACCCGCTCAACCCGGACCCGAACGTCCAGCGCCGCGTGATGGAGCGCCGCCGGCTGGTGCTCGACCTGATGGTCAAGGAAGGGTACATCACCGAGGCCGAGGCGAGCGCCGCCTACGCCGAGCCGCTGACCTACGCGCACCGCGATATCCGCCTCGACGCCGCGCCGCACTTCGTGGTGTACGCGCAGGACGCGCTTGAGAACTTGCTGGTCAACGAGCTGGGCTTCAACCAGGAAGAAATCCGCAAGGTAATCGCCAGCGGCGGGCTTCAGGTCTATACCACGGTCGATATGGACTACCAGCGGCTGGCGGAGAACGTCGCGCGGAACCAGGTCGCGCAGCTCAAGGCCGCGCATAATATGAACAACGCCTCGGTCGTGATCCTGCGGCCCGACACCGGCGAGATTCTGGCGATGGTCGGCAGCGTGGACTACGACGACGAGTCGATTGATGGCAATGTCAACATGGCGGTCGCGCCGCGACAGCCGGGCAGCGCCATGAAGCCGTTCACCTACGCCGCCGCGCTCGAAAAGGGCTGGACCGCCGGGCAGGTCATCTGGGACACCGAGATCCAGATCGGCCAGCCGGGCCAGGCGCCGTATGTCCCGCGCAACTATGACGGCCAGTTTCACGGGCCGGTGCGCCTGCGCGAGGCGCTCGGCAACTCGTATAACATCCCGGCGGTGCAGACGCTGCGCTACGTCGGCGTCGATTACCTGCTGTGGATGATGAGCCGGGTCGGTGTCACCAGCCTGGGCAACGACGCGTCGCACTACGGCCTGTCGCTGACGCTTGGCGGCGGCGAAGTCCCGCCGCTGGAGCTGACCACCGCGTATTCGGTGCTGGCGAACGGCGGCGTATACGTGCCGCACCGCGCGATCCTGTGCATCACGAACACCGACAACGAAATTCTGTACGAGTACGAGCAGCATTGCCCGGTTGGGGCGCGGCTGACCGAGCGCTCGCGCAGCGTCACGGCCAACGCGCGGCAGGTGCTCGACCCGCGCATCGCGTTCATCATCAGCGATATCCTGGCGGACAACAACGCGCGCACCCCGGCGATGGGCGCCAACAGCCCGCTCCACACGCCCGGCCTGCCGACCTCGGTCAAGACCGGCACGACCAACGACTTCAAGGATAACTGGACGGTCGGGTTCACGCGGAACATCGCGGTCGGGGTGTGGACCGGCAACACCGACAACGCCAGCATGGTCAACGTCTCCGGGCTGCAAGGCGCCGCGCCGATCTGGCACGACATCATCACCGGCATCTATGGCAACCAGGACTTGCTCGGCGTGCTGGGCCAGCGCCTGCCGGATGACGCGCACCTGCAAGCGCCGGGCGGCGTTAGCTCGCGCCAGCTGTGCACGGTGTCCGGCACGTCGCTGCGCGACCCGGCGCTGAGCTGCTCGCCGGGCGCGTTCGAGTGGATGCTCGACAGCCCGGCCACCGCGCCGGATGGTAACGGAAACCTGGTCCCGCAGGCCCCGACGCCGCCGCCGCAGACCTCGGCCAATGGCCCGCAGCCCGTCGAGATCGAGCCGGGCGTGATCCGCGTGGCGGTCTACCCGGTCGCGCCGGACCTGGCGAACGCGATCGCGGCGGCGGACACCGGCGGCAAGACCGTCCCGCCGCGCTACTGCCAGGTCCCAATCGAGGTCGCCGGGCAGGTGCCGGGCGTGCAGGAGCAGCTGTTCCTGGCGCCGCCGCCAGAGCCGGACGACGCCTTCTACGCGCGGCGCTGGGCGCAGGCCGCGGGGGTCGCGATCCTGCCACAGTACGCCTGCAATGAGCAGATGCTCTCGCTGCCGCCCGGCGCGGGCAGCCCGGTCGTCGTCGCGAATATCGTCTCGCCCGCGCCCGGCCAGGAAATCTCCGCGTCGCAGCCGATCGACATCGTTGGCAGCGCGATGTTCTCGCCGCAACAGGCCGAGTACTACAAGGTCGAGATTCGCGGCGGGCCGTTCGCGGAGTTCCAGACGATCAACGACATCCACCGCGAGGGGGTGGCAAACGGCGTGCTGGAGCGCATCGGCCCCTACGCGCTGCCGCCCGGCGAGTACGTGGTCCAGCTCGTGATCGTGGGCCGCGACGGGAACTGGCTCCAGCAGCCGTATGTCGTCCCCTTCCGCGTGACCGGGTAGCAAGAAAGCGGCGAAAGACAGCTAAAGGCAGCTAGGGACAGCGAAAAACAGCCAGAAGCAGCAGACCGACTGCTCTTGGCTGTTTTCGGCTGTTCTTCGCTGCTCTTCCTCAATACACGTACTGCTCTTCCAGCTCCTCACGCAGGCGCAGATAACTGTTGTACCGCTCCGGGGCGATCTCGCCGCGCGCCAGCGCCGCCCGCACGCCGCAGCCCGGCTCGTGCGTGTGCGTGCAATCTTGAAAGCGACATTCCGCGACATGCGGCGCGATCTCGATATAGTAGCCGTCCAGCTCGTCCGGCTCGACATCCCACGGCGAGATCGCGCGGATGCCCGGCGTATCGGCGATGTAGCCCCCGCCCGCCAGCGGCACCAGCTCGCTATAGCGCGTGGTGTGCCGGCCTTTGGTCGTCGCGTGGCTGACCGCGTTGACACGCCGCCCCAGGTCCGGCTCGATCGCGTTGAGCAGGCTGGTCTTGCCGACGCCCGACGGCCCGGTGAAGACTGAGATCTTACCGGCCAGCGCCTCACGCAGCGCGTCCAGCCCTTCGCCGGTCTTCGCGCTGACATAGAGCACCGGGTAGCCGATCCGCTCGTAGACGCCGAACTTGTCGGCAATCTCGGCGCGGTCGGCGAGCAGGTCGATCTTGTTGAGGCACACCCGAATCTCCGGGATGGCGGCTTTTTCGGCAGCCACCAGGAAGCGGTCAAGCATGCGGGTATGCGGCGCCGGATCGGCTGCCGCGAACACGAAGATTGCCTGATCGGGGTTGGCGATGATCACCTGCTCGCGCTCGGCGGAGGTGCCGACTGCCGAGGACGGCGCGACGCGGGATAGCACGCGCTCGCGCTCGGCCACGGCGACGATCACTGCCTCGACCTGGTCGGCTGCGACCGGCAGCCGCTCAATCGTGACGCGATCCCCCAGCGCGACGAGATCGGTGTCCGTATAGGCTTCCTTCAGCCTGCCCCGCAGTTGGGCCACCACGGCGCCTTCGTCGGTTTGAACGGTGAAAAATCCGCTTTGCGTGCGGATCACCAGCCCGGTGAGTCGTTCTGCCAATGCCGTTTCCCTCTCAGTCGATCATGTCTTCGACGCGCGTAGAACGAGCGAAAAAACACGCCACGGAACAGCCCCATCCGTGGCGCAGGGAAACACGGCAGAAGCGGTGCGCGGGTGCTATCAGCGGCGTTCCTCCTGCGAGCGGATGAGGCGAGCGACGAATCGAGCAGCCTGTCCTGTCATCGCGCACCTCCTCTGCGGCGCGGGCGGCGGCCCGCGCGCCATCGACCTGAGACACTCAGAATAGCATGACCTTCTCGGCGGAGTCAATCACCCCGCGCGGCGGAGATGGTCGCCGCGGTTTACTGGTTCAGCTACCGGCGCGACACGTGCGGGCCGGGGTAGCAGAGCTTGGAAAGCAGAATTGAGTGTTATTTACGGTGCATATCGGCTGCTAGTCCAAAATTAGACTGAGATATATACTAACGTATCTCGTGCTTAAAACGTTCAGGGAGGTTTGGAAGTGAAACTTAACTACTTGTTTGTTTTAGCAATCTGTTTTGCAATGTCGTTCCTGCCGCAAACTGTTATCGCACAAGAGAATAGCAATACGATCACATATGGCGAAACCCTAGTCGGTGAAATCTCCAATCGAGAATTCGAAATTGAGTATAGATTCACTGGCTCTGCTGGCGACGTCATTGTGCTCGAAATGCAACCGGCTGAAGTGCTTGGAGACCTAGATCATCCTGTGATCATGGTTCTCGACACTGACTACACTCCCCTATGGGATGCTGGGTCCTATGGGAGCGCCGTTCTAGCCGCTGTGCTGCCGTATGATGGTGAATATGTGATCTTGGCAACCAGATCAGATGGGCGCGCCGGAGACAGTGTTGGCGAATATACCTTGACCCTATCAAACTTACCGGTGATCGAACCCGGTGCGTTAATTGAAGGGGAAGTCTCAAGCGAAGGCGTGGTCTATCATGCAGTTGACGCCACGGCGGGGCCATTTTCGATCAACTACCAAAAAACGTCGGGGGAGTTCTTCCCAGAAATCTTGGTGAATGACATCAGCGAAGCGGAACTGGATGAAATTGCGTCCATGTCAGGCACGTTTGTATCCGCTACGATGACTATCGATCCGGCCTATGTCAGTGGTGATGTTTTGGTCATTTCGCTTCACGAAGGACTGTGGGACTGGAACTTTGACGAAGTTACAGCAACGTACACGCTGACGATCGAACAACGGCGAGGTACTGCGAAGAATATGTAAAGCGCGCACCCTGTTCGAGCGCGCGCTGCTGCGTGAGCGGGCGACGGGATTCGAACCCGTGACCTTCTCCTTGGCAAGGAGACGTTCTACCACTGAACCACGCCCGCGTGGTCCAACTGGTCGATAGTATAGACCATCGACCGCGATTTGACAAGGGGAAAATTGGCCGCCCGCGATGTGCGGAGCGCGCCGCGCCGGATCATTCCTCCTGCGCGGCGAGCGTGTCCAGCACGGAGCGCGCCCAGCGGTTGATGCGCGCCGGATACTCCTCGTCGGGGCGCAGCGCCACGTCGCGCACGGTGATCGGCCAGGCGATAGCGCGCGGCGGGCGGTCCCCACGCAGGATCGGGGCTTTATGCGGCGTGTCCAGCCCGAAAAGCTGCGCCGCCACGCGCCGCAAGTGCTGCGGCGGCGGCTGGTCTTCGAGCGCGATCCGCAGCAGGGCGATCGCCTGCGGGCGCGCCTCGTCCGAATACCGGTCGTGCGTCAGCATGAAGCTGGCGACCATCTGGGGATGCACCGGGCCGTTGCGCTCCATGTCGGCGTATTCCTCGAACAGCAGGCGCTCGAAGAATTCCTGGCACGATTCGCCCGGCGCCAGCGGCGCGCCGCACTCTGGGCAATGCTGGTCCATCGTCGCCTCCCGTACCGCGCTCGTCAGCGGGAGACTATAGCGCAGCCGGGGCCGATCCGCCCGTCGCCGCTCAGGCCGGGCTGCCCGCCGCGAACCACACCAGCAGAAACACCCCGGCGCTCATGCACAACAGGCCCAGCCAGTCCTGCTGCCGGTCCCAGCTTTCGGTGCGGTGCATCGGGCGATTCAGTCGCTCCCAGAGCAGGGCCGCGTCCCACCACCAAAAATCTTTGTGATAGATATGGCTGTAGCCATACACCATCAGGAGCACAGCGACCACAATCACCATCGCGCAATCCCCCGGCAGCACCCGCGCCGCGCCTACCCAGTCGATTCCAGCATACCGGCAAACGGCGCGGATGTCCGTGAATTTGTTGTGAAAAGATAAGCGCGCGATTGTAGGTTAAGGCTGCCGGGCTGCAATCTGTCATCAGGCGCAAAAAAAGAGGCGAAACGTCACGTTCCGCCTCTGTCTCGAGCGCGCGAGCGCAGGTGCTAGGCAGGGATGACTTCCGCCGCGCTGAAGACCAGATGATCGCCCTCCGGCGCCAGCTCGACGTAGACGTGCTCGCCTTCCTGCACGCGCCCTTCGAGGATCGCCAGCGCCAGCGGGTCTTGCAGCTCGCGCTGGATCGTGCGCTTGAGCGGGCGCGCGCCATAAACCGGGTCGAAGCCTCGGTCAGCCAGGTAATCCTGCGCCTCGTCGCTCAGCTCCAGCGTGATGTGGCGCTCGGCCAGCAGCCGCTCCAGGTGGCGAAGCTGGATGCCGACGATCTGGCGCAGATGCTCGCGCGTCAGGCTGTGGAACAGGATGATCTCGTCGATCCGGTTCAGGAACTCTGGCCGGAAGGTGCGATCCAGCTCCGCCAGCACGGCCTGGCGCACTTCGTCCTCGTTGCGCTCGTTCATTTCCTTGATCAGGTGGCTGCCGACGTTGCTGGTCATAATGATGACGGTGTTCTTGAAATCGACTGTGCGCCCGTGACCATCCGTCAGGCGACCCTCGTCCAGCACCTGCAAGAACAGGTTGAAGACCTCCGGGTGCGCTTTCTCGACCTCGTCAAACAGCACGACCGCGTAGGGGCGGCGGCGGACCGCCTCGGTGAGCTGCCCGCCCTCGTCGTAGCCGACGTAGCCGGGCGGCGCGCCGATCAGCCGGCTGACGGTGTGACGCTCCTGGTACTCGCTCATGTCGATGCGGACCATCGCGTCCTGGTCGTCGAACAGGAACTCGGCCAGCGCGCGCGCCAGCTCGGTCTTGCCGACGCCGGTCGGCCCCAGAAACAGGAACGTGCCCATCGGCCGGTTGGGGTCTTGCAGCCCGGCGCGGCTGCGGCGCACGGCGTTGGCGACGGCCTGGATCGCTTCCTCCTGGCCGATCACGCGCTGGTGCAGGCGCTCTTCCATGCGCAGCAGCTTCTCGACCTCGCCCTCCATCAGGCGCGAGACGGGGATGCCGGTCCAGCGGCTGACGACCGCCGCGATCTCGTCGGCGTCCACTTCCTCCTTGAGCATCGCGCCGTTCGCCTGAAGCTCTTTAAGATGCGCCTCATTCTGGGCGAGGGTTTGCTCAAGCTGCGGAAGCTGGCCGTAGCGCAGGCGCGCCGCCGCCTCTAAGTCGTTGCGGCGCTCGGCCTGCTCCAGCTTGACGCGCAGGTCGTCGATCTCGGCTTTGGTCTCGCGGATACGCTGGATCGCGTCTTTTTCCTGCTGCCAGCGCGCTTGCAGCGCCCGCGAGGTCTCGCGCAGGTTCGCCAGCTCCTCTTCGAGCGTCTTCAGGCGCTCCTTCGACGCCTTGTCGCGCTCCTTCTTGAGCGCCTCGCGCTCGATTTCCAGCTGCATGATCTGGCGGTCCACGTCGTCCAGCGCCTGCGGCTTGGAGTCGATCTCCATCTTCAGACGCGACGCGGCCTCGTCGATCAGGTCGATCGCCTTGTCAGGCAACTGGCGGTCGGTGATATAGCGCGCGCTGAGCACCGCCGCCGCAATTACGGCGCTGTCCTGAATCCGCACGCCGTGATGCACCTCATAGCGTTCTTTCAGCCCGCGCAGGATGCTGATCGTGTCCTCGACGCTCGGCTCGCCGACGAACACCGGCTGGAAGCGGCGCTCCAGCGCGGCGTCCTTCTCGATGTACTGGCGGTACTCGTCGAGCGTGGTCGCGCCGATGGCGTGCAGCTCGCCGCGCGCCAGCATCGGCTTGAGCATGTTGCTGGCGTCCATCGAGCCTTCGGCCTTGCCCGCGCCGACGATGGTGTGCAGCTCGTCCAGAAACAGGATGATCTGCCCCTGCGCGTCGCTGACTTCCTTGAGGACGGCCTTGAGCCGCTCCTCAAACTCGCCCCGAAATTTCGCCCCGGCGACCAGCGCGCCCATGTCCAGCGCGACGATGCGCTTGTCCTTTAGGCCCTCCGGCACGTCGCCGTTGACGATGCGCTGCGCCAGCCCCTCGGCGATGGCCGTCTTGCCGACGCCCGCCTCGCCGATCAACACCGGGTTGTTCTTGGTGCGGCGGCTGAGGACCTGCACTACGCGGCGGATTTCCTCGTCGCGCCCGATCACCGGGTCGAGCTTGCCCTGGCGGGCCAGCGCGGTCAGGTCGCGCCCGTATTTTTCGAGCGCCTGGAAGGTGCCTTCCGGATCCTGGCTGGTGACGCGCTGCCCGCCGCGAATGGCCGTCAGCGCGTGCAGGACGGTGTCGTGCGTCACGTCGTGGCGCGCCAGCAGATCGCCGGTCGCGCGCTCCTGGGTCAGCGCCAAGAGGATATGCTCGGCGCTGATGTAGTCGTCGCGCATCTTGCCCGCTTCGGATTCGGCGCGGTTCAGCACGTCGAGCGCGGCGCGGCTCAGGCCGATTTGCGCGGCGCTGCCGTAGACCTTCGGCTTAGCCGCCAACGCGCTCTGCACGTCGCCGATCACGCCTGGCAGGCGCGCGCCGATCTTGCTGATGACTTGCGGCGCGACGCCATCCGCCTGCTGAAGCAGCGCCAGCAGCAGGTGGAGCGGCTCCAGCTCGCTGTGGTTGTAGCTCTCGGCGAGGCGTTGCGCGCCGACGACCGCCTGCTGAGCTTTCGTGGTAAACCGGTTGAGATCCATCGCTATCCCTCTAAATCTCGCTCACTCGCGTCGTTTGCCTTAAATCTGATGATAGCAGTCTGAGTTTATCCGAGGCATGTAAGAACGGCGTCAACAGCGCGTTAGAAGCGCGTCGGCGGCGCGCGCCGGACAGTCACTTGAGAAAAGACAAGATCCACGTACAATGATAGAAGCGTCACGGTTTCGATAAATATTTCTATTACTTTTAACGACAGCGAACGTCACCCGAGAAAGGAGCCATCGATGCGCAACTGGCAGTTTAGCTCCCTGGCGTTTTTGGCTGCGCTGCTGATCGGCGCGGCATTGAGTCTGAGCGCGCCCGTCGAAAGAGCGTTGGCGCAGGCGGATGCTACGCCGCCTCCAACCGAGGAAACCCCGGTCGAAGGGGCAGGCGAAGGAACGGCGCAGGGCCTGCAACTGCTGTGGATCCGGGTCGATACGGGGTTCTCGCCGGTCGAAGTCAGGGATGTGACCGCCGGCGGCGCAGTGGATATGTACAGCATCCTGGGCGGGTCCTGCGCGCAAAACACCTTCGCCGCGCCGCTGCCGGTCTTCGAGCTGCACCTGCTCTCGGATAGCCCGCATATTCGTCTCGGCTTCATAACTGACGACGGCAGCGCAGTCGCGCTGGCGCTGTGGGACTCGATCGGCCAGACGTGGTGGTGCACGATCAGCGGCAGCGCGACCGCCGAACTGGAATTCGAGCCACTCATCGCCGGGGACTATCCCGTCTATGTGGGCGTCGTCGGCGGGGCGCAGAAAGTCACCGGCACGGTGTACATTACCGAGGCGGCGGCTGGCGCTGGGACCGAGGCCACGCCGGAAGCAACCGCCGAAGCGACGCCCGAGAGAAGACGGGGCAACCAGGGGAATTAGCGCATCCCCTGTTCCGAGTTGTCGAGGATGCGTGAAAGCTCGCGCGCCATCAGGCCGGTGCGCTCGTCGCGCAGCAGCGGCAGGCGGCTGCGCGTGCGGTGAAGCTGGTTGAGATCGAGCGTGTGCACCAGCAGCGCCTCCTCGAAGTACGGCCCGTGCGCGAGAAACTCGCCGTCAGGGCCGGCGATCGTGCTGCCGCCCCAGAAGTTCAGCCCATCCTCGAACCCGACGCGGTTGGCGTGCACGACGAACGTGGTGAACAGCCCGGCATACGCCTGGTTGATGCGCTCCACCCAGCGCGCGCTACTCAGCCGGTCGCTCTCGTCCAGGCCCCGGCCAGGGCTGGCGCTGTGCAGAAACAGCACGTCCGCCCCGCCCAGCCACAGCAGGTACGGCGGCGAGGCGTGCCAGAAATCCTCGCAGATCAGCACGCCGACCCGCCCGAAGCGCGTGCCGAAGGCGCGCACGCCGTCGCCCCAGGCGAAGTAGCGCCCCTCGTCAAACAGCGTGTAGGTCGGCAGGTACACCTTGCGATGCACGTGGACGACCGCGCCGCCGCTGAGGTACGCCTGCGCGATATAGAAGCGGTGGCGCCGGTCTTCCTCCACGAAGCCGACCAGCACGTCGATGTGATGCGCGCGCGTGGCAGCCAGCAGCGGCCCGAAGGTCGGATCATCGGGATGCGGGCGGGCCGCCACCTCGAACACCAGGTCCTGCAGGTTATAGCCCGTCAGCGACAGCTCAGGAAACGCCAGCAGCTCCACCGACTGCGCCGCCGCGCGCTCGATCAGGTCGAGGTGCTGCGCCAGATTGGCCGCGACATCACCCAGCTTCGGGCTGGTCTGCGCGATCCCCAGAGTAAGCTCCATGCCGGTTATCCTCTCTCAGCGACCGCGCTCGCGGCGCGGCGGCCTTCAAGCCAGACCGCGCTCGCGGCGACCGCCGCCAGCAGCATCATCGCCAGATCAAACACCTGATCGGCCCGCCGGTCGAGCAGCCGGGGAGCCGGGTCAGCGCGGAAAAACCCGATGACATACAGGCCAAACCCGCTCAGCGCCAGGATCAGCCAGAAGCGCAAGCCGCGCAGCCGCCCGCGCCACGTCAGCAGCAGCGCCAGCGCCAGCAGCCCCACCGCGAACAGCGCGCCCGCGCGTTGCACCTCCAAGCGCGGCGCGACGATGCCGTACACGTCCGGCAGCTCCGCGACGGCCCACCCCGGCCAATCCGCCAGCGTGCGGACCTCGTAGCCATAGCCGCAGCCTGCCGCGCGGCAACCGAGCCACGAGGCGAGCATCCCGACCGGCCAGGCGAGCGCCAGCGCGTCCGTCCAGGGGCCGAGCGGCACGCGCCGAAAGCGCAGCACCATCAGCGTGACCGGCAGCGCCAGCAGCAGCCCGCCGTGCCACGCCAGCCCGCCCTGCCACACGCGCGGGATCTCCCCCGGATGATCGCGAAAGTAGCTCCACTCCAGCGCGACATGCAGCAGCCGCGCGCCGACGACGCCCGCCGCCAGCGCCACGAGCGCCACGTCCAGCCAGCGCGACGCGGCGTCCGGCGCTCGCCGCCCGCCCCGCCATGCGATCACGCCCAGCGCCAGCAGCAGCCCGCCGCCCAGCCACGCGGTGTAGGCGCGCAGCGTCAAAGGATCGGCTTCGAATACGATGGGGTTCATCCCGGTTTATCAGCAGAACGCTAGAAATCTCGACCGCGCCCGTGAAATATCCTATAATGTCCGCCACGTTATAGCCAAATCCGGCGCGTGTCAACCCGTGGCTGACACCCATCCGTGCCCATTCTATCCTCCGAAGCAACTCGACAGAACAGGAGTATTCTCCGATGATCAACGTGGTATTTAGCGTTCTGGCGCTGGCCGGCTTGGCAATCGCCGGGTTCGGCGGCTTCATGATCGTCCAGATGCTGTCGCGCAACGCGTCGATTCGCGGCGGCGTGCTGATCACCGTGGTCGGGCTGATTCTCGCCATCGTGTTCTTCGTCATCGGCGCGGGCGTGATTGAAGTGCAGCCGAACGAGGTCGCGGTGGTCTTCAACGTGCTGAGCGGCGACCTGGCCGAAACGCCGCTTGGCCCCGGCCTGCACGTGATTATCCCCGGCATTCAGGAAGCGTCGATCTATTCGATCGCCCAGCAGGAATACACGATGGGCGGTACCGTCGCGACTGGGGCTACGCGCGGCGATGACGCGGTCGTCGCTCTCACCCAGGACGGCCAGCGCGTCGAGCTGGATGTCACCGTCATCTACCGCATCAGCCCGAGCAACGCCAACGTCGTCCATCGCAACTGGCAGGACCGCTATGAGAACGGGTTGATTCGCCCGGCCCTGCGCAACCAGGTGCGCGGCGCGCTGACCGAGTTCCGCGTCGAGCAAATCTACGGCACCGAGCACAGCGAGCTAGAACAGGCCGTCGAGGACGGCGTGCGCAACCTGATCGAGCCGGAAGGCTTCGAGGTGACGAACGTCCTGATCCGCAACATCACCTTCTCGCCGGAATACGTAGCCTCGATCGAGCAGAAGCAGGTCGCGCAGCAGCAGGCGCAGGAAGCGGAGTTCCGCGTCCGCCAGCGCGAGCAGGAAGCCGAGCAGGCGCGCGCGCTAGCCCGTGGCGAGGCGGACGCCGCGCGCATCCGCGCCGAGGGCGAGGCCGCCGCGCTGAGCCTAATCAACGAGCAGCTTTCGCAGAACCCGCTGCTGCTCCAGTGGCGCTATATCGAATCGCTGGGGCCGAACGTGCAGATGATGATCATCCCATCGAACAGCCCGTTCCTGTTCGATCTTGAGTCGCTGACTGCCCAGAGCGGGACGCCGATCCCGACCCCGGCGGCGCCTGGGGGCACCGATTAGCCGCGCGCGGAATTTCCTTCCCTTTAAGCACATGACTGAGCGCCCTGCGGGGCGCTTCAGTTTTTATCCGCCGATGGCGCGGTACAGGACCGCGCCCCACCACGATGCCCACACCGCGACCGCTTGCCAGCGGGTGAGATAGGTCAGTAGCGCGAGCCAGGGGCCAATCAAGGTAGACAGCGCGGCATAAGGCGACAAGAACGGGGATGCGGCTATCGCCAGACGAGCATCCCGGCGTTGGTAAGCCAGCGCCGCCAGGGCGACACCGGCCGGAACCTGGTACGGCCATAGGCCGAGCCAGAGATTGTGTGTTGCCTCGGCGAAAGGCGCTGGCTGGGCAAAGAGCTTGGGCGGCCAGAAGCCACACAGCAGCACAGTTACGACCACGACCCCTGCCAGGATACTGAGCGCGCGAAACCATGTGCGGCGCGGCGTCACGGCGAGGAGACCAATGGCGACCTGCGGCTTGGTCAGCGCGGCCAGCGGCCACCACGCCGCCGGTAACAGCACGCTGCTCACAATAAGCATGTCAATCTGGCCGTGCAGAATGATGTACAACATCGCTGGGTTGCCCAGCGCCAGCAGCGCCTTGACCACGCCTGGCGCGCGCTCCCAATGGCTCAGCACAGCCAGCGCAGCGCCGAGCGACGCCGCCGAGAGCATCGCCCAACCGAGCTTTTCGGGGAGCAAAGCCGCTGGCGCCAGCGCCACAGCCAGCCAGGGCGGGTTGTAATAATAGGCATCATGGGCGTGCGTGATCCGCGTGCCGTAAAGCGGCTGGCCGCTCGTTACGCGCTTCGCTGCCCCATAATAGACTCCCCAGTCGTCGCCAGACCATGGAGTCAGCATGAACAACACGGTGAGAAGGCCGAACAACAACAGGACTAATTCCCGGTTGCCTGAGAACGGTTTTGAATCAGATGAAGATATTGCCACTTAAACTTATCTGTCCTTGACATGTAGGTTCTGAAGCTATTATAGCCACGTCCCACAGGCGCGAAAATCAACCGTGTCGTTGTTTCTTTGAGGCCCGCTGACCTGGCGCGGCAGCCCGTCAGGTCAATCGCATCGCGTGCTGAGCTACAAGCGCCTGCTTGACCGCCGCCTGCGCCTGCCGGATAATGAGGACAAGCCAGGAGGCGCCTATGGACGCGGAATATCAGTACCTCGGCGTGGTGACGCACTACTTCGACCGGATTGGCGTCGCGGTCGTGCGGCTGGAGCAGGCGCTTTACCAGGGGGATTGGATCGCGTTCTTCGGACCGCACACGGACTTCCAACAGCAGGCGCATTCGATGGAGATCGAGCACGAGCCTGTGAGCGAGGTCGGCGCGGGGGGCGAAGTCGCGCTCCGGGTGGACGAGCCGGTGCGCCGGGGCGATAAGGTCTACGTGCTGGTCGAGAGCGCGGCCTAGCGCAGCCCCTTCTGCCCGGCGAGCGCCTCGATCGCGCGGCGCGGGCTGGAGCCTTCTTCGCCCATGCCCTCGGCGGTGAAGCGGTAGTCGTGCTTGCGCATGAATTCCGCGAGCTGCGCCTGGAGCGTGCTCCAGATCGCCTGCTGGATCGCCAGAGCCTGCGCCTTGTGCTCGGCGCTGCCTTTCTGCTCCAACATCTGCCGCAGGTGGGGCAGGCACAGCCCTGCCGACCCCGCGAACTCCGCTGCGAACTCCGCCTCGCCCATATGCGCCAACAGGTTGCGCAGCAGGTGCTCCTCGACGCGCGCCTGGTGCTCGCAGGCCGGGCACGGCCCGCGCGGCTTGAGCGCGCTCTCCGCCTGGCTGATCTGCCGCCGCCCGCCGCCCGGCTCGACCGTGCCCATATCCGCCAGCAAGTGCCGGATCACCCCCTCGTACAGCACCGCGATCCCCAGCGCGCTGGCGTTGATCGCGTCCTGGACGTGCCAGGCGTGCGCCGGGCAGAAGCCGCGCGCAGCGCGGACCGCCTCATGCGTCGCTGGCTTGTTGACGTACTCGTAGATCAGGCTGTCGAGATGGTGGTGCACGCTGTCGAGCGTCAGGCGGCAGACCGGGCAGCCGGGCCTGGAAAACGCCTCGTAGAGATCGTGGGCGCGCGACGAAAGCTTCATGCGAGGTCCTGTCTGTTTGCGGATGCCACCAGTGCGCGTACACGCCGATTATAGCGCGCTACCCCGCGCCGCAGCCCGCGCGCCCGCTTGTGCAGACTGCCGGTTGCCTGCCCCTGGAGCGTGGAGTAGACTCCGCCGGAACCTGCGACCCACGTGAGGACCCTGCCGCCATGCGCTCTCCGCGCGCCGAGTTTTGGGCGGGTGTGCGCGCCCAACTGCCGATTCTGCTTGGCACCAGCCCCTTCGGAATGATCTACGGCATCATCGCCTACGAAGCCAGCCTGCCGCTCAGCGTCGCGCTGGCGATGTCGCTGCTGGTCTTCGCCGGGTCGTCGCAGTTCATCGCGGCGCAGTTGTTCGCCAGCAGCGCCGCCGGGATCGTAATCGTCCTGACAACATTCGTCGTCAATCTGCGGCACATGCTCTACAGCGCGTCGGTCGCGCCGTATCTGCGCCACCTGGCGCCCGGCTGGAAGTGGCTGCTGGCCTTTCTGCTGACCGACGAGGCGTACGCCGTGACCATCACGCGCTTTCGCCAGCAACCGCCCGACGCCGCGCCCGCCTCGGCGCAGCACTGGTTCATGCTCGGCGCCGGGCTGACGCTGTGGATCTCGTGGCAGATCAGCAGCGCGGCAGGCTACCTGCTCGGGGCGCAGATTCCGGCGAACTGGTCCCTCGATTTCACCCTGGCGCTGACCTTTATCGCGCTGCTCGTCCCGACGCTGCACGACCGCCCGGCGGTCCTGTCCGCGCTCGTCGCGGGGCTGGTCGCGGTGCTGGCGCGTGGTTGGCCGTACAGCCTCGGCCTGAGCGCCGGTGTGCTGGCCGGGATCGTCGCCGGTTTGCTGGCCGAGCGCGCGCCGCGCGCCCACCTGGAAGCGCCGCCTGCTGATCTGGAGCAGCGACCATGATGCGCCTGTGGCTGATCCTCGCCGGGATGCTCCTGGTCACTTACAGCGTGCGCCTGTCGGTGATCGTGCTGCTGCGCGGGGCGGAGCTACCGCCCGGCGTAGCGCGTGCGCTGCGCTTCGTGCCGCCCGCCGCGCTAAGCGCGATCGTGCTGCCGGAGCTGATCGCTCCATCCGGCGCGATCGATTTGTCGGCAGGAAACGTGCGGCTGATCGCCGGGATCGCGGCGGCGCTGGTCGCCTGGACGACGCGCCGCACGCTGCTGCCGATCGCGGTCGGGATGGCCGCGCTGTGGCTGCTTCAGGCGCTGACCTGATCGGGCCGCTATTGTCAACCGGGGGCCGTTCGTGTAAGATAGGAGGCGAACGCGCGGGCATGGTGTAGTGGTAACACAACAGCCTTCCAAGCTGTTGTCACGGGTTCGAATCCCGTTGCCCGCTTGCCACAAATGCCCAGGCAGCCTGGGCATTTTGCGCATCACACCGCATCCGCTCGCAGCGCGGGCCTATAGCTCAGCGGTTAGAGCAGCCGGCTCATAACCGGTCGGTCGCAGGTTCGAATCCTGCTAGGCCCATCTCAACTTCCTCCGCACGCCGAAAGAAGCAATTGCCGCCGGGATTGTCTTCTTTCTGTTTTTTGACAAGAGCGCATCGCCGGCTTGTCGAGTGAAGGAGAGCGAGGAAGCGACATGGCGCGACTGACTCGCCCGCGCGAGGACGGCGCGGGCTACAGGGTGGACGACGCGCAGATCACCCACGACGCGGGCGGATACTCTGGCGAGGCGATCGAGCGGCTGGCGCGGTTCGAGAACGCCCAGGCGGACCTGCTCGCTCATCAAGAAACGATCGCGCTGGAGATGGATCGGCTGCGCGCCGAAGGAAAAGAAAAGTCCGTGCGCTTCAGGGAATTGCTCGGTCAGAAGATGATCAACAACACCCTGATCGCGCTGCTGGAACGCTACGACCTGCGCTGACCCGCCCGCGCGCCAGGCCGCTACTCGCCCCGCGCCAGGCGGTACTCCTGCTTATAGCCGAAGCGCCGCTCGTTATCCAGCCAGCGCAGCCAGGTTGGGCGCAAAACGTAAAACACGCTGTTCTCGATCAAATCCATGAACTGATCTTTGACGAAAGGGAACTTCGCGCTGTAGACGCGCAGCGCGTGGCGGCGCTCCTCGTCATCGGTGACGGCCCTCGCGTTGCCCGCAATCTGCACGCCCTTGATCCCGGCCCAGTCCCAGGCCGGCGCGTAGATCGCGGCAGAGACATCGTTCCAGTCGGCGATATTCGCGCTGTGGCGGCTGTCCGGGCTGGAGACCCAGTACAGGTTCAGCGCCTCGTCGCTGGCGAAAAAGAGCGGCGCGACCTGCGGACGCCCGTCCTGATCCCCGGCGGTCGCGAGCGCCATCGTCGATTGGCTTGCCAGGAACGCGCCCAGGGCCGGGCGCAGGTCGTCCGGCAGCAGCGGCAGCGGCTCGCGTTCGCTCATATGGGTTTCCCTCGCAGCCCCAGCCACTCAAAGTAAAGCGCGTTATCGATGCCCAGGCGCAGCAGGATACGCCCGACGGTCTCGTTGACAATGTCGTCCAGCGTTTCGGGGCGGCTGTAGAAGCCGGGCACCGGCGGCAGGATCACCGCGCCCTGCTCCGCCGCCTGAACCATCAGGCGCAGGTGGCCGAGGTGCAGGGGCGTCTCGCGCACGACCAGCACCAGCGGCCGCCCTTCCTTGAGCGTCACGTCCGCCGCGCGCACCAGCAAATCGTCGGCGTAGCTGTGCGCCACCGCCGACAGGCTCTTGATGCTGCACGGCACAATCGCCATGCCGCGCGTGACAAACGACCCGCTGGCGATACTCGCGCCGATGTTCTCCGGCCGGTGGACGACATCCGCCAGCGCCTCGACCTGGCTGATCGACCACGACGTTTCCTGCGCGATTGTGATCCGCGCCGAGGCGGTGATCACCAGGTGCGACTCGATCGCCGGGTCCTGGCGCAGCGTCTCCAACAGGCGGATGCCGTAGATCACGCCGCTCGCGCCGGAAATGCCGACGATGACGCGTTGGGGAGTCTGGGTCACGTTTTCGCTCTCACGGTGGAGGCAGGGCGGCGGCGCGCTCGAACAGTCCGGCTCATTCGACGCCGATCATCACGTTCGACGCCTTGATCACGGCGTAGGCTTCCTGGCCCACGCGCAGATTCAGGCTCTCCGCCGACGACGCGGTGATGATCGACACGATCTCGATCCCGCCGGGCAGCTCGATCACGACCTCGCTGTTGACCGCGCCAGGTGTGATCCGCTTGATCGTCCCTTTGAGCTGGTTACGCGCGCTGAGCTTCATGGCTCTGTCTCCTGACCTGATGGATGACCAGACACACCCTCATGGTAGCACTGATTCGTCAGATGGCGGCGGGGCGCGTCCCCCAGTGAACCGCCATCGTACCCAGCATAAAGCGCCGGTAGCCCACCTCGACCAGCCCGGCGGCGCGCATCAGGTCGGCCAGCGCCTCGGCGCTCTTGAAGCCAAGCGTGCTTTCCGGCAGATAGCGGTAAGCGTCCGCCTGCCCGGACACAATCCGTCCCAGCGCCGGGATCACATAGCGCAGGTGCGCGTCGATGAACGGGCGTAGCATCCCGTCCGGCGGCGGCGTGGTGTCGAGCGTGACCAGCCGCCCGCCCGGCTTGAGAACGCGCATCTGCTCGCGCAGCGCGCCGGGGATATCGGTCACGTTGCGGAACAGGTAGCCGCTGGTCACGGCGTCGAACACCTCGCCCGCGTAGGGCAGGCGCAGCGTGTCGGCGGCCTGCCACGCCAGCGCGTCCGCTCCGGCGCGCCGCTGCCCGACGCGCATCATCGGCAGGGCGAAATCCGCCGCGACGACGCGCAGACCCGGCGCCTGGCGGCGCGCTTCGAGCGCGATGTCGCCGGTGCCGGTCGCGATATCGAGCAGCCAGCCACCGCGCGGCAGACGCGCCTGCTGCACGACGAAACGGCGCCAGCGCCGGTCCTGCCCGAAGGTCATCAGGCGGTTCATCAGGTCATAGCGCGCCGCGATGCGCCCGAACATATTCTGCACGTAGCGCGCGTGCTCGGTTGAGGAAGACTGCTGCGCCGTCACGTCGGGATCAATCTCGTTTCTCAGCCGGCGCGGTCCACCGGCCAGGTGCCCATAATCTGCCGCAGAATGGCGAACTCGCCAATGTGATACGCGTTGTGATCGGCGACCAGCAGCGCCTCGCGCAGCAACGTGTACCCCGGCGCGTGCGGCAGGTCGTCGGTCAGGCTGTTGGCCGGGTCGGCGACCAGCGCCTGCATCGCTTCCAGGTCGCGCCGGATGGCGTTGATCGTCGCGGTCCAGCGCGCAGGGTCGGCTTCTTCGTCGGGCGCAGGCCAGTGCCCTTCCGGCCAGGACGGCGACACCCAGTCCGGGTCGCGCGTGAACTCCAGGATGTCTTCCTGCGTGATGCGGATGTGCTCCAGCAGTTGCCAGGGCGAATAGGGCACGTTCGGGGCGCGGTCGTTGATCCGGTCAAGCGGGAAATCGGCGACTGCCTCGTCGAACGGCATGTGCGCGTTGCCGCCGCGCAGCAGCGCGAGCACCTGCTCGCGCATCAGCGTTTCCATATCAGTACTCATGCGTGCCCCCGTTTTGATACATTACACCCGGATCATCGCTCAAGCTCTGCGCCAATGCCAAGCGTTGCACTCACAAACTGGCTGGACTAGGTGTTCAGTCCCAGGGTCTGGTGATACTGCTCTCCTTAAGCAAAAGGAGCAGCTATGGGTCAAGTACTCCACGGGAGCGCCACCACGGCACAGGCAGGCGGTAGACGATGATCCGTCGAGGCGATTCATTCAGTTGGGCGTCGATTCCTAAGCGCATAGCCAACTAGTATAGCCGAGGGGTAAAATCCAACCAGAGCCCTAATTAATCGTAATTTTTCGGGGAGAATTACTGTCGCAGTTCGTGGGCGTTATATATATAATTAGAACCGTTTTATTGCCTAATAACAAGAGGGCCAGGGTCATCGCTTCAAAGTTGAGTCAGCAGGTGAAGCAGGAAATCGTTATCC
>DAOKYY010000020.1:0-14517 GCA_035325905.1 Aggregatilineaceae bacterium
CGAGAAAAACAGACCGGATGCCCGGTTGAACCCGGGTAACGTGCATAACACGCTCTAGGCTCGTCAGGCGTCTCGCGGGGTGGAAGCGAGGCGCATCCCTGGGCCGGGAATCGGTCGGGGACCCCCGGCCCGGCTGCCGTCGCCCTGAAACAGACCGGCAGGCGGCGACGTCTGCCGGTTTTTTGCGTCTGCGCGCGGCCACGCCATCTGCCCGCCGAATTGCCAACTCTGCCCCATCACAGATATAGTAGGCGTGTATCGCAGGCGTGCAGTCGGCTCAACCAAAGGAGCGGTCTCATGGCGACGCCGTATGATGGCAAGGTAGCGGTCTGGCACTGGAAGGGCGATTCGGTCTCCGAGGACACCATCGAGGACATCGTCCAAACCTTCAAGCGTTGGGCGCCGAACGTCAAGCAGATCTGGGTCAAGACGAGCGACGGCGAGAACTGGATGGGCGAGTTCGACCGGGACCGCGATCTCGCCATCGACAGCGTCGCCAGCGTGGATAAGTGGGTGCGCGTGCTCGAAGCGAACGGCCTGGAATTCCACGCCTGGTGCGTGGTCAAAGGGCGCAACATCGTGGGCGAGGCCGACCGGATCATCGAGGTCTGCAACCGGCCCGGCGTGCGCTCGATGGTGCTCGACGTCGAGCCATACTCCGGCTTCTGGACGGTCGGCAAAGACCCGATCCGCCCGCTGATGACCCGCGTCCGGCGCGGGATCGGCGGGCGTTTTCATCTGGCGATGGCGGTCGACCCGCGCCCGCAGCACAAGCCGCGTATCTACCCCGAAGAATGGCGTCCCTTCGTCAACAGCGTGCATCTCCAGCTGTACTGGGAGACGTTCCAGCGCCCGATGGAGGAAGTGCTCGAAGAAGGGTTCAGCACCTGGGCGGACTACGGGCTGCCGATCTTCCCGGTCCTGCCGGGCAAGGCGCTGGTCAACGACATGAACCGCGCGCGCCAGATCGTGACCAGCACCTACAAGGCCGCCGGGATGAGCTGGTGGCGGTTTGGCACCATCGGCCCGGTCGAGTTCCCCGCGATCAATCACCCGATCGTGCCGGGCGATGGCGGCGAGCCGGAGCCAGAGCCGCCGCCCGCCCAGGGGCGCTATGGGATTGAAGTCGTGATCACGCCGGAGCATCCGAACTATCGGGATGGCGCGCACGGCGGGCAGGATGTCAACCAACTGCTCAACACCTTTACCGGGACGTGGGGCTGGAAGACGAAGTACAAGAAGACCGAGAAGACGACCAGCCAGATCTGGGCGCGCTGGGACCCGCAGCTTGTGGCGAGCGGCTGGTACGAGGTCTCGGCGTTCGTGCCGTCCCGCCACGCCACGACCGAGCGCGCGCGCTACAAGCTGCACGGCGTGCTCGGATCGTCGAAAGAGCTTGAAATCCCGATCCGCCAGACCGACTATTACAACCTGTGGGTCCCGCTGGGGGTCTACCAGTTCGACGCCAACGACGACCGGGCCGGGGTGGTGTTCCTGAACGACCTGACCGGCGAGGACGGCAAAGAGATCGCGCTCGACGCGATTCGCTGGCGGCAGGTGGTGGGCATCACGCCGACGAACAAGTACCTCGCCGATGGCTACGACGCGCCGATCGGGACCGCCGCCGAGCGCAAGACGGATGACATCTGGCCGGGCAAGTGGTTCGACGCGACCGGCTTCGCGCGGCGCTACCGCGTCGGCACGCCAAGCGAGGCGTACCACACTGGCGCGGACCTCAACCTGAACGAGCCGTACTGGGATGCGGACAAGCTCTCGCCGGTCTACGCCGCCGCGTCGGGCGTGGTGACTTTCTCGAATCGCGTGGCGGGGTGGGGGACGATCATCATCATCCGTCACGACCCGCTCGTCTCGAGCGGCCAGGTGCTCTACGGGCGCTATTCGCACGTCACCGATCCGCGCGTGGCGGTCGGCGACCGCGTGGTGCGCGGCCAGCAGATCGCCCGCGTCGGCAACGCCGAGGGCGTGTTCGCGTATCACCTGCACTTCGATCTCAGCCCCACGGCGATCCTCGAAACGCAGCCCTGGCACTGGCCCAAGCTCAACTGGAACGCGCTGATGACCAATTACATCGACCCGCAGGCGTTTATCCGCCAGCACCGCCCGAAGGATCGCTGAGCCTTCACCCGCGCTGGCCGCTGATCAGTAGGGGGCGTCTTGCTGGGCACACCGGGCAAGGCGCCCTTTGCGTGCCGGGCGGCGGCGCGTCATCCAGGCGTATGCCAGTCGTGGCCCGCTCGCCGCGCCGTGACTGAGTGTTTCGGCGGCGGAACTGGTATAATGCAGGCATGGACAGACATCAATTCTCACGCTTCGAGGAACGGATTCAGGCGCTGGTGGAGGGGGGCTTCGCGCGCCTGTTCGCGGGGCGCTTGCAGCCGCGCGAGGTGGCGCTGCGCATGGCTCACGCGATGGAAGATCACGCCCGGCCGGGCACCGATGGCGCGCCGATCGCGCCCAACCGGTACGCCGTCCACCTGCACCCCGCCGATGCCGAAGCGTTGAGCGCGCACCAGCCAGACCTGACCGAAATGCTGGCCGCCCATCTGGTCAGCCTGGCGCGCGAGAGCGGCCTGCGCCTGGACGCGCCGCCGCAGGTGTTCCTGGTGCCGGACGCGACCGTCACGCTGCACACCGCCGTCGTGCTGGCCGACCATATCAGCGTGGCGCGCGAAGCAACGCAGGTTATGCAGTCGCTGCCACCCCGCGAGCCGGAGGCGTCCAGCGACGCTCCGGCGGCTCAAGCGTATTTGATTGTCAACGGGCAGACCTACATCCCGCTCGAGCGGTCGGTGATCAACATTGGACGGCGGCGCGACAATACGATTGTGCTCGACGACCCGCGCGTCAGCCGCCATCACTGCCAGGTTCGCTATCGCTTCGGCGCGTATGTGCTCTATGACCTGGGCAGCCGGGCCGGGACGTATGTCAACGACCAGCGCGTGTCGGAGGTCGTGCTCCAGCCGGGCGACGTGATCGCGCTGGCGGGCGTGCGGTTGGTGTACACCGTCGACGAGCAGACGACCAGCGAGTACGCGCCGCACCGCGACACGCAGTTACGCATGCAGCCGGCCGAGCCAGATAACGCGCCGGAAGCGGCGCCGGACGAGGATGACGCGGATTGACGACCGATGTGCTGCTTCTGGCGCTGCGGGTGCTGACGAGCGTCGCGCTGCTGGGCTTCGTCGGCGCCCTGTTCGTGGTGGTGTGGCGCGACTATCGCGTCGCAGCGGACACCGCCGCCGACCGCCGGCGGCAGCGCGGGCGGCTGGTAGTCACCCGCGCGCGTGAAAGCACCGCCGAGGTGGGAACCGCCTATCCGCTGCTGCCCCTGACCAGCATCGGGCGCGGCCCGACCAATACGATTGTGCTGGACGACACATTCGCCAGCCAGGAGCACGCGCTCGTCACGCGACGAGGCGGGCAGTGGTGGCTGGAAGACCGCAACAGCAGCAACGGCACGACGCTCAACGGCGAGCCGGTGCGCGAGCCGACTGTGATTTCTTCCGGCGATGTGATCGGGATCGGCCAGGTTCAGTTCAAGCTGGAGCTGGAATAAGCAGGTCTGCGTTTTTCTGCGGCGCGACGCCGCCGATGGGGGTCCCCGTATGGTGCTACAGTCCGGCGAAGAGGTTGTTCTGCGCCTGTTCCGCCCTGCCGATCTGGCCCAGATCACTGAGTTGGAGCGCAAGGTCTACGGCAGCGGCGCCTATTCGTACTACTTTTTCCGCCAGCTGCACGACCTGTTCCCCCGGCTGGTGTGGGTCGCGGAGCGCGGCGGGCAGCTGGTCGGCCATGTCTGCGGCGCGGTGGACTGTTCCGGCGGGACCGGCTGGATTCTGAACCTGGCGGTGCAGGCGCACAGCCGGGGGCGCGGCGTGGGCGAGCAGTTGGTCCGCTCAGTGGTCGAGGAATTGCGCGCCAGCGGCGCGCGCGCCATCCGCACCACGCTCCACCCCGAAAATGACCCCGCGCTGCGTCTGTTCGAGCGGGTCGGGTTCCACGCGGTGCGGGTTGAGGAAGATTACTACGGCGACGGGATCGACCGCGTGATTCTGCAGCTTACCCTCAAGGAGAGCGAGTGATGGACCTGGGTCTGAGCGGCGCGCGGGTGCTGGTGGCGGCGAGCAGCCGGGGATTAGGCGGCGCGACGGCGCGGCGCTTCAGCCTCGAAGGGGCGCGGGTCGCGATCAACGGGCGGCACGCGGCGGCGCTGGAGCGGGCCGCGCAGGCCATTCGCGACGAAAGCGGCGACGAGGTGATTCCGCTGGTGGGCGATGTCTCGAACGGCGGCGACGCGGAGCGGATCGTCGCGCAGGCCGCCTCGGCGCTGGGCGGCCTCGATATCCTTGTCACCAACGCAGGTGGCCCGCCGCCGGGGTCATTTGACAGCGTGCCGCTCGACGCCTGGCAGCGCGCCTTCGACCTGTCGGTCATGAGCGCCGTGCGCCTGATTCGCGCCGCGCTGCCCCACCTGCGCCAGAGCGACCGCGCCGCGATCCTGACGATCGCGTCCGTCACCGTCAAGCAGCCGATCGACAACCTGATTCTCTCGAACAGCGTGCGGATGGGCGTCGCCGGCCTGACCAAGTCGCTCGCCATCGAGCTGGGGCCGGAAGGCATCCGCGTCAACAGCATCCTGCCCGGCTGGACGCGCACCGAGCGCGTCACCGAGCTGAACGCCGCCCGCGCCGAGCGCGAGAGCCGCACGCCGGAGGAGATCGCCGCCCAGCAGACGGCCGGCACGCCGCTGCGCCGCATGGGGACGCCGGAGGAATTCGCCAACGTGGCGGTATTTCTGTGCTCACCCCTGGCGGGGTACGTGCACGGCGCGATGGTCCCGGTCGATGGCGGCTCGATCCGCGCCACGCTCTAGCCCCTGACCGCCGGTCCATGTCGCCTGCCAGCCCTGTCCCGTCGATCAGCCTGCTGTGGCCGCCAGGGAATGCCCCTGGCGTTTCGGCTGCGCCGCGCCTGAGCGCGACCGCCGCCGCTGATCTCGACCTGGACACGACCGTCCGCGCGCTGTGCCTGTCGCCCGGCGACGAGCGGTCAATTTACGCCACGCTTGCGGGCCTGTGCGCCGGCCCGGATGTGATCGTCTACCGCCAGGCGGTGCTGGACGACCTGCTGCATTTTCCGGCGCTGCTGGCGCGGCTGGAAGGGCTGCTGCCCGCGATCCGCGCGGTCGAGCGGTTCCGCTACGCGGCCCGGCCCGGCCAGACGCCGCTGCACGAAGTCGTGTGGCGCGTCGGACAGCTTGAGTCATACGTCGAATGCGTGCGCGGGCTGGACGCGGCGTTCGCAGGGGAGAGCGCGGATGTGCAGTCGGAGGCGCTGCGCCACCTGCGCGATCAGGCGGCGGAGGCTGCGCGCGATCCGCTGTTCGAGCAGCTTGAGCGCGATCTCCCGGCGATGGTCAAGGCTGTGCGCAGCGTCGCCAGCATTACGATCGGCGTCAACCTGGACGACCAGCTCCGGCCGGTGGGCGCGGCGCTGATCGGCGTCCACGACCGGCCCTTCCGCGCCGAGACGCCCTCGTTGTTCGGCGCGCTGTTCGGGCGCGGCGAGCCGGGCGCGCAGGAGATCATCGGCCCGCTGCACAGCATCCCGCGCGAGCGCAACCCGCACGACCCGTCCGGCGTCGATTTCACCAATCCGCTGCTCTACCCGCTGTTCCGCGACCTGGCGCAGGTCCTCAAGCAGGCCAGCCGCCCAATCGCGCGCTCGCTTCAAAAGTACGTGTCGGTTGGCGTGACATTCTTCGCGGGGCTGCACGCGGACCTGGCGTTCTATCTCGGCGCGGTGCGGCTGATCGAGCGGCTGCGCGCGGCGGGGCTGCCGGTCTGCCGCCCGGAGATCGCGCCGGTCGAGGCGCGCGCCTGCGCGATTGACGAGGCGTACAACCTCAATCTGGCGCTGCGGGCGCTGGCCGAAGGCAGCGTCGGGCGGATCGTGACCAACGCGGTGCGCTTTGACGACACGGGGCGCATCTTCATTCTGACCGGGCCGAACCAGGGCGGCAAAACCACCTACGCTCAGGCCATCGGGCTGGCGCAGGTGCTGGCGCAGGCCGGGCTGTACGTCCCCGGCGCGCGGGCGCGGATCAGCCCGGTGGACGCGATCTACACGCATTTCCCGGCGGAAGAAGCGCCCGAAGCCGAAGCCGGGCGGCTGGGCGAGGAAGCGGCCCGCCTGAGCGCGATCTTCGAGCAGGCGACCCCCGCCAGCCTGATCATCCTCAACGAGTCGCTGTCGAGCACCAGCGCCGGGGAGAGCCTGTATCTGGCCGCCGACGTGGTGCGCGTGCTGCGGCTGCTCGGCGCGCGGGCGATCTTCGCCACGCACCTGCACGATCTGGCGGCGGAGGTCGGCGCGCTCAACGCCGAGCCGGGCGGCGACAGCCCGGTGATCAGCCTGGTGTCGCTGGTCGAGGAGCAGCCATCCGAGGACGGCCCGCGCATCCGGCAAACGTACCGGATTCTGCCGGGGCCGCCGCGCGGGCGCAGCTACGCGCGCGAAATCGCGGCGCGCTACGGCATCAGTTACGAGCAGCTTCACGGCCGGCTGCGGGCGCGCGGCCTGCTCGACGGCGCGGAGTGAGCCTGGGCGCTCGCCCGCTCACCTCACCCCTGCTCGGCGCTGACGCGCCTCGCTTTCCCCTCTCCAACCTGGAGAAGGGGAAAGGCCAAGCGCAGCGAGGCCAGGGGGTGAGGTAAGGGTGCAGCAGCGTTTGGGCGGTAAGCCGGGCGCTCGCCCGCGCTCATTTCGCTTTTGAGCGGTTTGCACTATACTGCGCTGCTATGAAAGAGACGCGCAGCGATGACTGACACCCCGGTTCTTAACTCGGTCCGGCGCCCGGCCGCCGCGCCACCCCAGGTGATCGCCGATGGCCGCGCGGTTTTGCGCGATCCCGGCGCGGCCTCGCTGCGGCGCTACCTGCCGGTCCTGGCCGTGATCGCCGCGCCCTATGCGGCGATGGGCAGCGGGCAAGACCCGCTCAATCCCCTGGATCGCGTCATGGAATGGGACATGATGCGCGCCGGGCTGCTGGATGCGGCGGCGCGCGGCTCCGAAAACGCCGCGCCGCTGGCGCTGGTTCGCCTGACGCCGCCCACCTCGCAGCAGCTTGCCGAGGCGCTGAGCTACGATGGTCCGGACGCCTTCCGCGTGGTGCATTTTGTGTGCCACGGCGAGCGCGACATGCTCTATCTCGAAGACGAGAATGGGCACGAGTCCTACGCCGTGGCGGAGCATATCGCCAACCTGTTCAAGCCGAGCGGCGCGCACGTCGTGATCCTGGACGGCTGTTTCAGCGAGCACATGGCGAGGCTGCTGGTGGACGAGGCGGGCGTCCAGGCGGTGATCGGCACGCGGCGCAAAGTGCTGCCTGCCAACGCGCAGACGTTTGCCGCGCAGTTTTACGCGGCGCTGGCCGAAGGCGCGACCATTCGCCGCGCTTACCGGGGCGCGCTGGCCGCGCTCAAGCAGCAGGAAAACGGGCAGGCGGATCGTTTCGAGCTGATTGAGGCCGACGCGCTCGACGCGCTGGACGATCCGGCGGTCCCGCTGCCGCCTGCTGAGGCGCGCGCCGGGTGCCCGCTGGTGGTCAGCGGCGATCCGCTGCTGATCAACGTGCCGCAGCGCGCCGGGTTTATTGGCCGCCGCGTTATGCTCAGTGCGCTGGCACAGGACCCGCCCGGCGAAGACCCGCGCGTGATCGCCTTCGAAGGCGGCGTTGGCCTGGGCAAGACGTGGCTGGCGGCGGAGGTCGCCGGGCGGTTCGCGTGGCGCTATCCGGGCGGCGTGCTGTGGGTCACGATCACGGCGTGCACGCTGGCGCGCGAGATCGCGGGGCAGGTCGCGCAGTTGGCCGGGCTGTCGCCGTACAGCGCGGAGGAGGCCGTGATCGAGCGCCTCAAGCGCGAGCCGACGCTGATCGTGCTTGACCAGGTTGACCAGCTTGCCGGGGAAGGCGAGCGCGCCGCGCTGCGGGCGCTGATCGGGCGGCTGGCCGCCGGGACGCAGGCCCGCGTGATCCTGACCGCGCCACAGGCGAGCGATCTGCTGCCGCCCGGCGCGGCGAGCCGCGTGGACCTCGTTGAGCCGTTTCCGCCCAAGATGGCGCGCGTCCTCGCGCTGCGGCTGGCGGTCGAGCGGCGCGTCGAGGCGCTCGACGTGGACACCATCGACGACTTTCTGGAGCGCACGCACCACGCGCCCTGGATGATCGAGCACGGCGTCCGGCTGGCCGGGGCGGAGGGGCTGGCGGGCGCGCTGGAGGAGCTGGCGAGCTACAAGCCCGACATGCCGGAGCCGCTGGCGCTCTACCTGCGGCGGCGGATCACGCTGCTGGCGGGCGAGCCGGACAGCGCCGTCGGGCTGCTGGTCCGCGCCCAGCACTTGCCGGACGCCTTCGACCGCGACCTGGCGCGGATGCTGCTCGGCGGCGCGGAGCGCGCCCCGGCGCAGATCGACACGCTGCTGCGCTACCATTTGCTGCTCGAAGAAGACGGTCTGCTGAGGGTGCCGCCGGTGGTGCGCGCCCAGGCGGCGGCGCTCAACCCGTTATCCGGCGCGAAAGGCGACCAGGTCGACAGCTTTATCATGCGCGCCCTGGTTCAGGGCTGGGCCAGCGCGCCGGAGCGCCCGCTGGAGACGCCGCTGAGCCGCCGGGAGCAAACCTGGCTCAACAACACGCGGGCGGTCATCCGCCGCCAGGTTCGCGCGGACAGCGCCTTGCCGCGCGGGATGGTCGCGCGTCTGCTGGTCATGGCGGCGCCCGCCTACCGGCGCGCCGGGCTGGCGGATGAATTCTGGCGCAGCGCGCAGCCGGTGCGCGAGACGCTCGGCGAGGGCAGCGATTACGCCCGCCTTCAGATCGCGATGGGCGAGGCGCTCAGCTTGCTGCCGGGGCGGCGCGAGGAAGCGGGCTACCTGCTGCAAATGACCCAGGCGCTGGCCGGGGTGGATCGCAACGTGCTGGCCGGGGCGAGCCGCGCTTACGGCGATCACCTGATGGCCGCTGGCGAGGTGCAGGCCGCCGAGGAGACGCTTGGCGCGGCGCTGAAGGCGCTGCTGGCGGGCAAGAGCGCCAACGTGCGCGTCGCCGCCGCGCTGGCGGAAAGCTGGGCGCGGGCGCTGGTCATGCAAAAACGCACGCGGACCGCGCTTTCGCGCTACGAGGCGGCGCTGGCGGGCTACCATCAGGCGGGGATGAGCGCGCGGGCGCTCGAAGTCCAGCGCGACCTGGGCGGGGCGCTGCTGCGGCTCGGCGAGGTGGATCGCGCCGCATCCGTGCTGAATGACGCGCTGGCCGTTCCGTGCGGGATCGAGCCGCCGCTGCGCGGCCAGATCACATTCCGTCTGGCGCTGGCGCATCTGGTCCGCGCCGCCCGCGCCCATAGGGCTGGGCACGCCGCCGAGCGCGACGCCGCCTGGGCCGCCGCCGAGACGAATCTGCGTGCGGCGCTGCCGGACCTGCTGGCAGGCGGGACGACCGGCGAATTCGGCGTCGATCTGGCGCAGGCTTATCACGAGCTGGGGCGGCTGCTGGCGCGGCGCGGCGAGGTTGCGGAAGCGACCCGGCATGTCGGGCGCAGCCGGGCGCTGGTCGAGCGCGCCGGGGACGCGCCGGAGCTGGCGAGCGCCCTGCTCACCCTCGGCAAGCTGCGCCTCGCGGCGGACGAGCCGGACGCGGCGCTCGACTTGTTCCGGCGCGCGCTGGCGCTGGCCGGGGAGACGGGCGACGCGAGCCTGAGCGCCGGGGCAGCGGACTTGATCGTGCGGGCGCACCAGATCGACGCGCGGCATGTGCTGTCGGGTGACGCGGCGGGCCGCGAGGCGGTCCTGGCGCGGCTGGAACAGTCCCGCGAGGCGCTGGCGCGCGCCCAGCAGCCGCGCCTGGTCGAGGCGCTGGACAGCGTGCGCCGCGCGGTCAGCGCCGGCTGATCGCGGCGCGGCTGATCAGCGGAAGGGCGAGTGGCGCGAGCCGCTCTTGTGTGCCGAAGCTGGGCCGGAGCGTATCATGAGCGGCTGGGAGACCATCGGCTGCGCGAATCACCCCGACCGGCTGGCGCTGGAACGCTGCGAGGTGTGCGCCAAGCCGGTCTGCGCCTATTGCCTGTACTACACCGCCGACGGGCAGCGGCTATGCGCGGAGCACGCCGACGAGGCGCGCCTGCGCGGGATCGCGGTCGAGGACCCGGCCTCCTACGCCGGGCAGCTGCTCGGCGCGCAGGCGGGCGCCGTCCAGAAGCGCAAGCGCGACGACGAAAGCGACGGGCTGTATCGCGGCAACTCGACTGATGTGCTGGGGTTGATCGCGCTACTGATCGCGATCATCGCGCTGGTGTCGTGCGGCGGCGGCCTGTACTGCCTGCCCCCCATGGGCTTCATTCTGTCGCTGCTGGCCGTGATCAACGCCAAGAAAGCGCATGACCCCGCGCGCACCCGGCGCTACGGGCTGATCGGCCTGCTGGTGTCGGCGCTCTGGCTGCTTCTGATCGGCGCGTGCATTCTGCTATTCATCGCGCCGCTGCGCGCCGAGCGGACGCTGCCGGTCTTCCCAACGTTCCAGCCGTATATCGCGCCGTCTCCCACCCCCACGCCAAGCCCAACCCCGCCGCCTGACAGCCAGGGCGCGCAGGATATCATCCTCTCGTACCCTTCGCCGCGCTGAGCGCCTGCGCCGAGTTGGGGCGCGGGCGGTTTGGCGGTACACTTGCCGCCGGATACGCTTTGAACGGATGCCCAGCAGGAGAAGGACTGGTGATGGACCCGGTACGAATTGGCGTGATCGGCGGCTCGGGGCTGTACAACATGCCGGAGCTAACCGAGGTCGAGGAGCGGCGCGTCACGACTCCGTTCGGCTCGCCCAGCGACGCGCTCATGATCGGGATGCTGGCCGGGCAGCGCGTCGCCTTTTTGCCCCGGCACGGGCGCGGCCACGTGCTCACGCCCTCGGAAGTGCCCTACCGCGCCAATATCTACGCGCTCAAGGCGCTCGGCGTGCAGCAGGTGATCGCCGTCAGCGCGTGTGGGTCGCTGCGCGAGGACTTCGCGCCGGGGCACGTTGTCGTGCCGGACCAGTTGTTCGACCGCTCGCGCGACGAGCGCGGGCGCAGCTTCTTCGGCGAGGGCCTGGTGGCGCACGTCTCGGTCGCCGATCCGTTCTGCGGCCAGTTGAATGAGGTGTTGGCCGACGCGGTGCGCGAGGCAGGCGGGACGGTGCATCTCGGCGGGACGTTCATCACCATCGAAGGGCCGCGTTTCAGCACGCGCGCCGAAAGCGCGCTCTACCGGGCCTGGGGAATGGACATTATCGGCATGACGACCTCGCCGGAAGCGTACCTGGCGCGCGAGGCCGAGATGTGCTACAGCGTCATGGCGCACGTGACCGATTACGACGTGTGGCACGAGGCCGCCGAAGATGTCTCGGTCGATCTCGTGATACAAACGCTGAACGCGAACGTCCGGCTGGCGCAGCGCGCGCTGGTGGGCGTGGTGGAGCGGCTGGCGGGCGGGGTGGACGACTGCGCCTGCTACCACGCGCTCGAAACCGCGCTGATCACCGATCCGCGCCGCGTCCCGGCGGCGACGCGCGAGCGGCTGGACCTGATCGCCGGCAAGTATCTCGACGGTCGCTAGCCGGGCCACCCTCTCTATCGTATGAGCGCCCAGAGCATTACCGAACCGGTCGCCCGCGATCTGGACGACGACCTGGAGCAGGAGCGCCCTCAGGCTGCCGTCGAACGCTGGCTGCTGGCGCTGGCAGGCGTGTTCATTTTGCTGAACCAGGTTACGCTGATCGTCGCGCGCGACCGGGGCTGGACGACGCTCTGGCCGGTCGGGGTGTGGGCCGTCTGCGCCGCGTTCGGACACAGCGCGCTGGAGCGCCGCCTGCCGCGCCGCGATCCGCTGCTCTTTCCGCTGGCGATGTTCCTCACCGGCTGGGGGCTGAACCTGATTTCCCGGCTGGTGCCCGGCTACACGGACCGGCAGACGCTCTGGCTGGTGATCGGGCTGGCGGCGATGCTGGCGCTGACGGCGGCGCCGGGCGATCTGCGCTGGCTGCGCCGCTATCGCTACACGTGGCTGATCGGCGGGCTGGCCCTGCTGGGCGTCACGATCGTGCTCGGCCAGAACCCCTCCGGCGAGGGGCCGCGCCTGTGGCTCGGCTTTGGGTCGCTGTACTACCAGCCGAGCGAGCTGCTGAAAATCCTGCTGGTGGCCTTCTTAGCGAGCTACTTCGCCGACCACGCGCCGTATCTGCGCCACGACTCGCGGCGGGTGCTGCGCTGGTCGTTGCCCGCCCCGGCGTTTCTGGGGCCGGTTCTGCTGATGTGGGGCGTCTGCGTGGTGGTGCTGGTCTGGCAGCGTGACCTGGGCACCGCGACGCTGTTTTTCGTGGTGTTCATGATCATGCTCTATCTGGCGAGCGGGCAGGGCGCGCTGCTGATCGGCGGCGCGGCGCTGCTCGGCGCGGCGATGCTGGCGGCGATGCAACTTTTCGACGTGGTCGCGCTGCGCGTGCGCGTCTGGCTGAACCCCTGGCCCACC
The DNA here is from genome assembly GCA_035325905.1 of Aggregatilineaceae bacterium. Taxonomy (GTDB): domain Bacteria; phylum Chloroflexota; class Anaerolineae; order Aggregatilineales; family Aggregatilineaceae; genus DYGX01. The sequence goes on from DAOKYY010000020.1 coordinate 12,580, forward strand.
GCCGACTCGGACGCGTACCAGATCGTGCAGAGCCTGCTGGCCGTGGCGTCCGGCGGCCTGTTCGGCCAGGGGATCGGGCAGGGCCAGCCGACGATCATCCCGGTGGTCCATTCCGATTTCGCGTTCGCCGCGATTGGCGAGGAATGGGGGATGGTCGGGATGCTGGCGGTCACGGCGGCCCTGGCGCTGATGGTGGTGCGCGGAATGCGGATCGCGGTCGAGGCGCGCCAGCCGTTCGACCGCCTGCTGGCGGCGGGCCTGAGCGTGATGATCGCGGTCCAGGCGCTGCTGATCATGGGCGGCGTGCTGAAGCTGGTCCCGCTGACCGGCATCACGCTGCCGTTCGTGAGCTATGGTGGCAGCTCGTTGCTGACGATGTTCGTGATGACCGGGCTGCTGCTGGTGCTCAGCAACCGCGAGCGCGAGGCGCTATGACGACCGAGCTGAACCGGGTGACGCGCGCGCTGCTGGTAGCGTTCGCGCTGGTCGCGCTGAGCGTCGGCTACTGGGTCGTGGTCGAGGCGGACAACCTGAAAAACCGCGAAGACAACGCGCGCAACGTGATCGCGGAGCAGCGCATCGTGCGCGGCACGATCTACGACCAGGACGGCGAAGCGCTGGCGACGACCCGCACGCTGCCGTCCGGCCTGGCGCAGCGCGTTTACCCGCATCCTGAAGCGGCCGGCGCGACCGGCTACTACAGCTTCAAGTATGGCGTTTCGGGCATCGAGGAAGCGTTTGACCGCGTCTTGCGCGGCGACGACGGCGCGGACTGGAAGTCGCTGATCAACGAGACGCTGCACCGCCCGCAGGAAGGCGGCGACGTGCGCAGCACGATTGACCTCGACGTGCAGCGGGCGATCACCGAGGCGATGGGCGCGCGCAGCGGGGCGGCGGTCGTCGCGCACGTGCCGTCGGGCCGCGTGCTGGGGATGGTCAGCCGGCCGGGCTATGACCCCAACACGCTCGACGCCGACTGGGAGCGCCTGACGGTCGACGCGGCCACCTCGCCGCTGCTCAACCGCGTGACCAGCGGCCTGTACCAGCCGGGCGGGGCGCTGCAGACCGTGCTCCTGTCGGCGATCCTCGGCTCTTATTCGAATCTCGACGAAAACGCGGGATTCGTGCTGAACACCGATTCGGCGCAGGCCAGCGAGCCGGTGCGCGTCAACGGCCTGGAACTGGGCTGCTTGCCGGGCACGCCCGACGAGCCGCTGACGCTGGCCGAAGGCTACGCCTACGGCTGCCCTGGCCCGTTTGTCTCAATGCTGAATGAGCGCGTGCCGCCCGGCCAGTTGTGGGAGCGCTTCGACGTGCTGGGGCTGTTGCGCGCGCCAGAGCTGGCGCGGTTCCGCACCGTCCCGGCCCCGCCGATCGAGCCGCTGGACGAGGACACGCCGCCAGAGGAATACCTGGCGGCGGCGACGGGGCAGGGCGCGCTGACCGTCACGCCGCTGCACATGCTCCAGGTGGTGGCAGCGGTCGCCAACCAGGGGAACGGCATTCCACTGCATATCGTGGACGCGGTGCGCGCGGCGGGCGAGGACGGCTGGACGCCGGTCGAGATTCCGCTCTATAACCCGGCGATCCTGCGCGCGGACGTGGCCGAGGTTGTGCGGCTGACGATGCTCCAGGCGGCGGCGCAAAGCCGTGGCGTGCGCGCCGCGCAGCGCGGGGACCTGGTGCTCTACGGCCACACCGGGGTCGCCTACGCCGGGCCGGACGCGACGCCGTATAGCTGGTTCCTGGGCTTTGTGGACCAGACGCAGGGCGACGAGATGACCGCGATCGCGGCGGTCGTCGTGCTGGAAGGCGAAGCAGACCCGGCTGCCGCGGCGACGGTCGCGGGGGACGCGCTCGCGGCGGCGGCGAACGGAAGCTAAAGGCAGCGAAGAATAGCAAAGGGCAGCAAGAACGGCGAAAAAACCCAGCTTTCGC
>DAOKYY010000020.1:14617-54352 GCA_035325905.1 Aggregatilineaceae bacterium
AGGCAGCGAAGAATAGCAAAGGGCAGCAAGAACGGCGAAAAAACCCAGCTTTCGCTGTTCCTGGCTGTCTTTAGCTGCGCTGTTCTTCGCCGTTCTACCGCGCGACGTGCGCCTCGGCGAACTGGCGCAGCGCGCGCAGACGGTTCGCCGTGTCGGACTGCGCGCTGGCGTCGAGATCGTCGGCGATGGCGTCCATCAGCTCCAATAGCTCCCCGCCGAACTGCGCGCCCTCGGTCGCGATCAATTCCTGCGCGGCTTCGTCGCTCTCGGCGGACATCATCTTGTTGATGAAGCGAATCTGCGGCGGGGCGCTCTCGCGCAGGATGCTCAGCACGCGCTCCAGCACCCGCTTGAGGCGCGCGGTCATCTCCAGGTTGTTCTGCTGCTCGGCGGCCTGGATGTTCGCTTGAAGCACCGCCAGGAACGTGTCGTCGATCTGGTCCAGGCGCGGGCGGATGGCGGCGTCGAGGTCCTCGCTGTTCAGGATCACGCGCAGCGTGTCGGCGGCGCGCTGGAGCACGGCTTGCGTCTGCTGATCGAGCAGCGCGGTCAGGTTCAATAGCTGGTCGCGCAGGTTCACCAGGCGATCCCGCTCGGCGCCGTGCGCGGCTTCGATGCGCTCGGTCAGCGCCTGGAAGAAGCCGTAGTCGAACACCGGGCGCATCACGCCGACCAGCGCCTGAATGTGCTGCTCGTCCTCGGCGTGCTTCAGCACTAGCTCCATAAACTGCTCGCGCGTCATGTTCTCGCCCAGGGCTTCTAGCTCGGACGAAATATCCTGGATGACCTTCTCCTGAGCCTCGGCGGCGGCGATCGCCTCGCGTCCGGCAGCCGTGTTCTCGGCCAGGAAGTTGTAGAGCGCGATTAACCCCTGCGCCATTTCTTCGCGGCCCGTCTGCGCGGCGTTCTCGGCGGTGATCAGCAGCAACTGGAAGAACTGCGCGTCGATGTGCGCGTCCTGCTCCTGGACCAGGCTCGACCACTGCTCCGGCTTCGCCTGGAGGAACATCTCCATCACGCGCAGCTTTTCGCGCTGCGCCTCGCGCATCTCGGCGGTAACGCCGTCCGCTTCGAGAATGGTGTCGATCATGCCCGGAATGGTCAGCGCCTGGCGCGGCTGGAGCAGGTAGGCGCGGCGCTTTTCGGGCGGAATCTGCTCGGTCAGGCGGCGCACCAGGTCCCCGGTCACGCGCTCGCGCTCCTGCTGCGTGATGTTCAATTCCATCGGCACGTAGATGATCAACAACTCTTTGTTCGGGTCGTGATAGACCAGCGGCGTGCCGATCGCGACCGGATTGCCGCAGTTCGGGCAGGCGAGCGTGTTGACCTGCCCGGACAGAAACCGCTGCTTGGCCTGCGGGTCCTGCCCGACGTCAATGATCTGTTCGATGATGCCGGAGAAGGTATGCCGGCAGCGCGGACAGGTGATTTGCGTGCGTACCACTTGCGACATGCAGACGTCTCCTCAGCGCTGGTCCTCAGCGTTTTGTATGCGTGGATGATGCCCGGCGCCGCACGGGCGCCTGAGATCGACCCGGCGGAGTGTACCGCAGCGCGCGCTTGCGGTCGAATGAGCCGCGCGGCCGGGCGCTCGCGCTCAGCCGCCGGTCTGGCGCGGCAGGGTGAAATGAAAGGTCGCGCCGCCGTCCGGGTTGTTGCTCGCCCAGATGCGCCCGTTGTGCGCGGTGATCACGGCGTGGGCGAGGTACAGCCCCAGCCCTGTGCCCTGCGTGTTGCTGGTCAGCGCGTTATCGACGCGGTGGAAGCGCTCGAAGATGCGCTTGAGCTGGTCGGGCGGCAGGCCCGTGCCCTGGTCGCTGACGGCGATGTGCACCGACTGCGGGTCGTAGGTGCCGCGCACGGTGATCTTGCCGCCTTTGGGCGAATATTTGATCGCGTTGCTGAGCAGATTGTCGATCACCTGGCGCAGCCGGGCATGATCGCCCGTGATGATCGGGAACCCGTCCTGAAACGACGCGCTCAGGGTGTGCTTGGCCGTCTGTGTCTGGAACCGCTCGATCGACTGCTGGATCAGCGTCATCAGGTTCACGTCGTCCAGCGTCAGGCGCATCCCCTCGGCCTGGAGCTTCGAGGCGGCCAGCAGGTTTTCGATCAGCTCGCCCAGCCGGTCGGCCTCTTCCTCGATGACGCGCAGGCCGTTGAGCGTCGTGGTATGGTCCCAGTTCGCGTCTTCGCGTGACAGCGTGTCGGCATACCCCTTGATCAGCGCGACCGGCGTCTTCAGCTCGTGCGAGATGACCGAGATAAAGGTCGATTTGAGCTGCTCGGCCTCGCGGAAATGCGTGATGTCGCGCACGTTGGCGATCACGTTTTGCAGCCCGCCACTCGCCCGGCGCAGCGGCGCGTAGGTGATGCCGACGCTGATCGTCGTGCCGTCGACACGTTCGAGATCGCCCTCGGCGTACAGCGTTTCGGGGAAGTCGGCGTCCGCTTCGCCCGGCCATCCCTGCCCGATCGCTTCGCGCAGGCTCGGCCCCAGCGTGCGCTGCTTCCAGCGGATGACAACGTCGTGCGGGCGGCCCTGCGCCTGCTCGGCGGGCAGCCCTGTCATCCAGCTCAGGGCGCGGTTCCACCGCTCGACGACCAGGTTGGCGTCGAGGATCATCACGCCGTCGGCGCTGTGATCGAGGATCGCGGCCAGGCGCTGCCGCTCCTGGTTGGAAAACTCGTACATGCGCGCGTTGTGCACCGCGATCGCGGCCTGGTCGGCGAAGCTTTGCAGCAGCCGGTAGTCGTTGTCGGTCGGCGTCCCGGCGTAGGCGCGAAACACAAACAGGATGCCGAGCATGTCGCCCGCCATGACCATCGGCAGCGCGACGATCTGGCGCAGGTTGAAGTCCAGCGCGCGCGCCGCTTTGCGCATCCGGCTGTAGGTCGCGCTCATGTCGATCGTGCTTGACGACTCCACATCCAGATCGCGCAGGATGGCGTCGAAGGTGCGCGCGTCTTCGGCTGCGAGGCCGATCACGGCTCGCACGCGGAAAGCGTCGCCCTCGCGCAGCGCGATCAGCGCGACCTCGCCGGACAGCATCGACGCGGCGGCCTGGAGAATCATCCGCAGCACCTCGCCCAGGTCGAGCTGCGAGGTGAGCGCGCGGCTAATGTCTAACAAGTAGTCGCGCTGGCGAACGCGGTAATCCGGCAAGAGAAACATCGTGACCTGATTGTACACACCGCCGCGCGCTGCGTCAGCGAACCGCGCCGGTTTTTGCGGAGTTCTAGCGCATTTCTTGCGGAGTTCTTATACGCAAGCTGGGGGCATCCCTCGCCGGATAAAAACGAGGGCGCTGCGCCAGCGCCCTCGCTCTGCTTCGAGTGCTCTTTAATTCTGGTGCTTATAGCTGCCTTTCGCTGCTCTTTGCTGCTTTTCGGCTACAGGTAATCTTCCTCGGCACGGGCGATGGCGCGCTCGAACCGCAGGAGGGCCTCGTCGATCGTCGCCGGGTCCACGTTCAGCGGCGGGATCAAGCGGATCGTGCTGGTGCCGCAGCCCAGGATCAGCAGGCTCTCGTTAAAGGCGTTGTCCACGATGGCGTTGCGTAGCTCGTGCGCGTATTCGCGCGTCGCGCGATCCTTGACGAACTCGACGCCAAGCATCAGACCCTTGCCGCGCACCTGCCCGATGCTCGGATGGCGTTCCTGGATGTTGCGCAGCTTACCGAGCATGTACTCGCCCATCGCGGCGGCGTTGTCGATCAGCCCGTTCTTGAGCAGATCGAAGGTCGCGATCCCGGCGGCGCAGCTGACCGGGTTGCCGCCGAAGGTGCTGGCGTGCGCGCCGGGCGCCCAGGTTTTCATGATCCGCTTGCGGGCGATGACTGCGCCCAGCGGCATCCCGCTGGCGATGCCCTTCGCCGAGCAGACGATGTCCGGCTGCACGTCCCAGTGATTGACGCCCCACCATTTGCCGGTGCGGCCCATGCCCGACTGCACTTCGTCAACGATCAGCAGAATCTCGTACTTGTCGCACAGGCGGCGCAGCGCGGGCAGGAAGCCGTCCGGCGGGACGACGTAGCCGCCTTCGCCCTGGATCGGCTCGACCAGGATACCGGCGACTTCCTTCGCCGGGACGATGGTCTGGAAAATCTCTTTCTCGATATAATCCACGATCCGCTCGCCATAGTCGGCGAAGCCTGCCTCGTTCAGCAGCGGGCGATAGGGGTTGGGGTAGGGCACGTGCGTGATGCCCGGCACCAGCGGGAAGAAATCCTCGCGCTGGACGTATTTGCTGGCGGTGAAGCTCAGCGCGCCCATCGTGCGCCCGTGGAAGCCGCGCAGGAAAGCGATAAAGCGCCCGCGCTCGGTGTAGTAGCGCGCCAGCTTGGCGGCGGCCTCGATCGCCTCAGCCCCACTGTTGCAGAAGAAGACCATCGCGTCGTCGTCGAACGGCGCGACCGAGGCCAGGCGCTCGGCCATCTCGATTTGCGGCCCGTAGTAGAAGTCGGTGCCCGACATGTGGATGAACTTCTCGGCCTGGTCCTTGATGGCCTGCACCACGGCGGGGTGCGTGTGCCCGGTGGCCGTGACCGCGATGCCGGTCGTAAAGTCGACGAACTCGTTGCCGTCGACATCCCACACGCGGGCGCCTTCGCCGCGCTCCATCACCAGCGGATAGCCGCGCGTGTAAGAGGGTGAAATGACAGCGGCGTCGCGTGCGATCATGGCCTGGGCGCGGGGGCCGGGCAGAACCCGTTGGATGGCAGTCATAGCGTACAATCTCCTCAATGCGAAGGCACAAAAACATCATTTAGCTCGCCGAAGGCGCGAGCATGAGACCCGAACACAGCACTAGCGTTGCTGATCGAAGCGGTAGCCGACGCCCAGCTCGTTGATGATGTAAGTCGGCTCTTTCGGGTTCGGCTCCAGCTTGCGTCGCAGGTGCCAGATATACACGCGCAGATAGTCGATGTCGTCGATGTACTCGAAGCCCCAGGTCTGCTGGAGCAGCTCGCGATAAGGGACGATGCGCGGCGACGCCTCGACCAGATGCGCCAATAGATTAAATTCGGTCGGCGTCAGGCGGACCGGATCGCCCTGCACGGTGACGCGGTGATCCTCGAAGCTGACCGCCAGGTAATCATCGCTGTAGACGATGCCGCGCTTGAGCAGGGTTGGCTCGCTGGCCGCGCGGCGCAGGTTGGCGCGCACCCGCGCCAGCAGCACGCCCATCTCGAACGGCTTGATCAGGTAATCGTCCGCGCCGAGGTCCAGCCCCTTGACGATCTCCTCCGGATCGCTCTGGGCCGTCAACATGATGATTGGCACGTTGCTGACCTCGCGCACCCGCTGGCAGACCGTCCAGCCGTCCATCGCGGGCATGTTCACGTCGAGGACGATCAGGTCCGGGTGGCTGTGGTACATCTGTCGCAGCCCCTCCTGACCGTCGCCAGCGGTCAAAAGCTGGTAGCCCGCCGTTTGGAGCGAGCTGGCGACAAGCTGGCGCAGAGCCGGGTCATCGTCGATGATTAAGATTTTTGCGTGCGAACTCATGCTGGTTCTTTTCCGTAAGACGGGCGAGTGCACTGTCAAACCGCTGCAAGACGTCTCGCCTTAAAGATAGCTGCCTCCACGTGTTGTGACAAGTGCGGCGGCGCCGATCAGCGCCACGTTGTCGCCCAGCGCCGCCGGAATGATCGGGACGTGCTCGCAGTACGCCTGATCGAGCACGTACTCGCGCACCGCCGCGCGCATCGGCTCGAACAGCAGATCGCCGGTTTTCGTCACGCCGCCGCCGACGACAATCACCTGCGGGTTGAACAGGTGCATCATCGTGACCAGCCCCAGCCCGACCAGCCGCCCCGCCTCGGCGATCAGCTCGATTGCCAGCGCGTCGCCGTCGGCGGCGGCCTGCCCGACGACTTTAGCGGTGATCTCGCGCAGGTCGCTCACCCGCTCGGCGATGATCGAGCGCGCGCCGCTTTGCAGCCGGGCGATCGCCTTGCGCGCGATGGCAGGCCCGGCGGCTTCCTTCTCCAGCGTCGAGACGCGGTCTCCGACCAGCATGATCATGTGTCCGGCTTCGGCGCCGAGGCCCTGCGCGCCGATCACCAGCCGTCCTTCGTCGATGATCCCGCTGCCGATGCCCGTGCTAACCGTGACATAGATCACGTGCTTGTAACCCTGCGCCGCGCCGTGCGTCGTCTCGGCCAGCGCCGCGACGTTGGCGTCGTTGCCGAGGTAGGTCTGGCACTTGAACCGTTCCTCCACGATGGACCGCAGCGGGACGTTGTGCCAGCCGGGCAGGTTCGGCGGCGCGACGATGATCCCGGTGCGCGGGTTGATCGGCCCCGGCGCCGATACGCCGATGCCCAGCACGGAGGCGGGGTCGTCCGGCATGACGCGCGCGATCACGTCAAGCATCCGGGCCAGCACGCGGTCGCGCCCTTCGTGGGCGCGCGTCGGCTCCACCCAGCGGTCGAGCAGATCGAGCGCCGGGGTGAAGCGCGCCGCGCGTACCTGCGTGCCGCCCAGATCGACGCCGATAATGAATTGATCCATGATGATTCGCTGACTCCCTTGCGAATGGGTGCCGCGCGGCTTGTCCGACCGGCGGCGCAGGCGCGGTTGTCGGGGCACTGTCGCCCTGTTAGAATACAGCGCACGGCGCCGGGCGGCTGGGACCGGCGCTCGCGGCGCGCTGGCGCGTTCACTGTGTGCCTATCACTGTGCGCCCATTATAACGTTAATCCCCTCGCGGGAACGAACAGACGGCGGCCATGTCGAAGCTCACGCCTTCTCGCAAGCAGTATCTGGACTTCAAAAAGCAGTTCCCCGACGCCATCGTGATGTTCCGCCTCGGCGACTTCTACGAGATGTTCGATCACGACGCCGAGGTCGCCGCGCGCGAGCTGGACCTGGTGCTGACCGGCCGCCCGGTCGCCAAAGGCGAGCGCGTGCCGATGTGCGGCGTGCCGCACCACGCCGTCGAGGGCTACATCGCGCGGCTGGTCGAAAAGGGCTTTCACGTCGCGGTGATCGAGCAGGTCGGCAACGAGCCGGTCAACGGGCTGACGCCGCGCGAGGTCTCGCGCGTGATCACGCCGGGGACGGTGATCGAGCCGGGGATGCTCTCCGACGACCGCCACAGCTACCTGATGGCGCTCGCCCCGGAGCCGGACGCGTCCGGCGCAAGCTGGGCGGCGGTCGGGCTGGCGTTTGTGGACATCAGCACCGGCGAGTTCGCGGCCACCGAGCTGACCGGCGAGGGCGCGACGCTGGGCGTGGTCGAGGAGCTGGTGCGGCTGGAGCCGCGCGAGGTGCTGCTCCCGGCGCGCTGGGCCGAGCGCGGCGTGCGCCTGCCCGAAAGCGCGCACGTCACGCCGCTGCCCGATTACCGCTTCGAGCAGAGCTTCGCGCGGCAGGCGCTGCTCGATCATTTCGCCATCGCGACGCTCGACGGCTTCGGCGTGCAGGATAAGCCGCTGGCCGTGCGCGCCGCCGGAGCGATCCTGGTCTACTTGCAGGAAACGCAGCGCAGCACGCTCGGCCACCTGATGACGCTGCACAGCTATTCGACCGCCGGGTTCATGACGCTCGACGCGGCCACGCGCCGCAACCTGGAGCTGACCGAGACGATCCGCGAGGGGCGCAAGCGCGGCTCTTTGCTGGATGTGCTGGACCGGACCGTGACGCCGATGGGCGGGCGCCTGCTGCGCACCTGGATCGGCCAGCCGCTGCTCGACCGCGCGGCGCTGGAAGCCCGGCTCGACGCGGTCGAGGCGCTGCACGGCTCGGCGGCGGCGCGGGCCTCCGTGCGCGCCGCGCTCAAGCAGGTCAGCGACCTGGAGCGCCTGACCAACCGCCTGCTGCTGGGGCGGGCGGGTCCGCGCGAGCTGCTGGCGCTAGCCGAGGGCCTCGGCGCGGTGCCGGACCTGCGCGAGACGATCAGCAGCGCGCCCGCGCTGGACGCGCTGCACGACGCGCTCGACCCGTGCGAAGACGTGCGCGCGCTGGTGGCGCAGGCGCTGGCGGACGATCCGCCCGCGACGCTCAACACGACGGGCGTGATCCGTCCCGGCTTCTCGGCGGAGCTAGACCAGGTCGTGGCGGCGACGCGCGGCGCGCGCGAGTGGGTCGCGGGGCTGGAGGAAGTCGAGCGCGAGCGCACCGGGATCAAGTCGCTCAAAGTCGGCTACAACAAGGTCTTCGGCTACTACATCGAAGTCAGCCGCGCCAACGCCGAGCGCGTGCCGGACGACTACATCCGCAAGCAGACGCTGGTCAACGCCGAGCGATACATCACGCCGGAATTGAAGGAGTATGAGGCGCTGATCCTCAACGCCGAGGAGCAGCTTCTGGAGATCGAGGGGCGGCTGTTCCGCGAGGTCTGCGAGCGCATCGCGCAGCGGGCGGCGGCGCTGCTGGAGACGGCGCGCGCCATCGCGCACCTCGATGTGTTCGCCTCGCTGGCCGAGGTTGCCGCGCGCGAGAACTACGTTCGCCCCGCGCTGACCGGCGAGGACGCGCTGACCATCCGCGACGGGCGACACCCGGTGGTCGAGCGCATGCTGGCCGGAGAGCGGTTTGTGCCGAACGACACGCATTTCGACGCGCACGAGCGCCTGCACATCATCACCGGGCCGAATATGGCGGGCAAGAGCACGATCATCCGCCAGGTGGCGCTGATCGTGCTGATGGCGCAGATCGGCAGCTTCGTCCCGGCGCGCGAGGCGTCGATCGGGCTGGCGGACCGCATCTTCACGCGCATCGGCGCGCAAGACGAGATTCACGCCGGGCAATCGACCTTCATGGTCGAGATGGTCGAATTGGCGCTGATCCTGGCGCACGCCACGCGCCGCAGCCTGCTGATTCTCGACGAGATCGGGCGCGGGACCAGCACCTACGACGGCATGGCGATCGCGCGGGCGGTGGTCGAGTACCTGCACAACAACCCGCGCCTGGGATCGCGCACGCTGTTCGCGACGCACTACCACGAGCTGACCGAGCTGGCGAACATTTTGCCCGGCGTGGCGAACTACAACGTTGCGGTCGCGGAAGAGGGCGACGAGGTGGTGTTCCTGCACCGGCTGATGCCCGGCGGCGCGAATCGCTCGTATGGGATTCACGTCGCGCAGCTGGCCGGGATTCCGAAAGCGGTCATTAACCGCGCCAACGAAATTCTGGAGGAGCTGGAAGAAGCGGGCAGCGATTTCCGCGTCGAGCGGCGCGCCAAACCGGCCGGGTCGGTGCAGCTGTCGTTCTTCCAGACCGATCCGGATCCGGTCGTCAAGGCGGTGAAGGCGCTGAAGATCGACGAGATGACGCCGCTCGACGCGCTGACCAAGCTTTATGAGCTGAAGCGGCTGGTGGACGAAGACTGACGCGGCACAGAATAGAGGGGAATTGTCATGCGCATCGCATTTGTCGCGACGCGGCTGGCGGGAGTAGATGGCGTCAGCCTGGAAGTGGCGAAGATCGCGACCGTCCTGCGGCGGCTCGGCCACGAGGTCTTTTACTGCGCCGGAGAGCTGGAGCCGGGCAGCCCGCCGGGGCGCCTGATCCCGGAGATGCACTTCCAGCACCCGTCGATTCAGGACGTGCAGCGCGACGCGTTCAGCGGCACAGACCTTCGTCCGGCGCTCGACGCCGAGATTCAGCGGCTGGCCGACGCGCTGCGCGCGCCACTGCGCGCCTTCGTGGACGACTTCGCGATCGACGCGCTGTGCGTGCACAACGCCTTCTCGATCCCGATGCACCTGCCGCTCGGCGTGGCGCTGACTGATTTGGTTGCAGAAACGGGCATCCCGACGCTGGCGCACAATCACGATTTTTACTGGGAGCGCGAGCGGTTTCTGGTCAACCGTGTGCCGCACATCCTCAAGCGCGCCTTCCCGCCGATTTTGCCTTCGGTGCGCCAGATCGTGATCAACACCGTCATGCAGCGCGAATTGTGGGCGCGCTCCGGCGTGCAGCCGACGGTCATTCCCAACGTGTTCGACTTCGAGAACCCGCCCGCGCCGCCGGACGACTACAGCGATGGCTTTCGCGCGGACCTGGGCTTCGCGCCGGATGATGTGATCCTGCTCCAGCCGACGCGCCTGATCGCGCGCAAGGGCATGGAGCGCGCCATCGACCTGGTGGCGATGCTCGGCGACGACCGCGTGTACCGCTACGTCGTGACCGGCGAGCCGGGCGACGAGCCAGGGCCATACGCCGGCTGGTTGCGCGAGTACGCCGAGCGGGCCGGGATTCACGTCCACTGGATCGGGGACCGGATCGGCGCGCAGCGCGGCGAGCGCGACGGCCAGCGAATTTACGCCTTGTGGGACGTGTACCCCCAGGCGGACATCATCACCTACCTCAGCCGCTACGAGGGCTTCGGCAACGCGCTGCTCGAAACGCTCTACTTCCGCAAGCCGCTGATCGTCAACCGCTACCTGCCGTACCGCTCGGACATCGGCCCGGCGGGCGTGCAGGCGATTGAGATCGACGAGTACGTTACGGCGGACACGGCGCGCGCCGTCAAGGCCCTGCTGGCCGATCCGGCAACGGTCGAGCGCATGGTCGAGCACAACTACCGGGTCGGGCTGGAGCACTTCTCGTACCGCGCGCTGGAACAGGGCTACGGGGGGCTGATCGCGGCCATCGCCGCCGGGCGCGACGCCAAAATCTGAGTTGCGAGACCGCTCTGGCGCATGGTACTATCCCGCTCTCGAAGTGCACAAATAGAGTCGGCTAGGGGCTAAACTTGCGCGATCTGTACGGTCGTTCGGACGGTGTCAAGCGCTGGAATATCTCTCCTACGATCCCGCCGCACGTCCTGCGCCATCTAAACTCGTATCACCCCGTGATCGCCCAGGTGCTCTACAATCGCGGGCAAGACACGCCCGACAAGGCCCGCGCCTTTCTCGACGGCAACGGGCTGGCGCACGACCCCTTCGCGCTGTCCGGCATGGCGCAGGCGGTAGGGCGCATCCGCCAGGCGATCAAGCGCCGCGAGCCGATTGTGGTCTACGGGGACTTCGACGCCGACGGCGTGACCAGCACTGCGCTGCTCGTCCAGGCGCTTGGGGCGCTGGGCGCGCACGTGACCCCGTATATCCCCCACCGCGTTGACGAAGGCTACGGGCTGAACGTCGAGGCGCTGCGGGCGCTGCATCAGCAGGGCGCCAGGCTGGTGATCACGGTCGATTGCGGCATTCGCTCGGTCGAGGAAGTCGCCTACGGCCAGCGCATCGGCCTCGACATGATCGTGACCGATCACCACTCGGTCGGCGAGCAGCGGCCCGACGACGCGGTCGCGGTGATCAACCCCAAGCTCGACGCGCGGCTGCGCCTGGAAGACGGGCGCCCTAACGGCTACCCCGAAGATATGCTGGCCGGAGTAGGCGTGGCCTATAAGCTGGCGCAGGCGCTCTTTCAGGCCACCGAGGCAAATGATCGCCGTCATTTCAGGCCATCGATCCAGCTGGAGGACCTGCTCGACCTGGTCGCGCTGGGGACGGTCGCCGACCTCGCGCCGCTGGACCGGCTCGAAAACCGTGACCTGGTGCGGCGCGGCTTGCAGGTCCTGAACCGGGCGCAGCGCCTCGGCGTGTACGAGCTGTTGCAGGTGGCCGGCATCAACCTGGAGCAGAAGCAGGTCAACGCGATGACCATTGGCTTCATGCTCGGCCCCCGGCTCAACGCTGCCGGGCGGCTGGACAGCGCCATGATCGCGTACCAGCTTCTGACCGCGACCGATCAGGCCCGCGCCAGCGCGCTCGCCCAGCAGCTTCAGGCGCTCAACGAGCAGCGGCAGGCGATCACGTCTGAAACCGTGGAAATCGCGCGCGAGCTGGCGTTCGAGGCGGGCGATGACCTTCCGATCATCTTCGCCGCCAGCGACGCGTTCCGGCCCGGCATTGTCGGGCTGGTCGCCGGGCGGCTGTGCGAGGAATTCTACCGCCCGGCGGTCGTGATCCAGGAAGGCGAGACCGAGTCGCGCGGGTCGTGCCGCAGCATCGCAGAGTTCGACATCACCGCCGCGCTCGATCAATGCGCTGACTTGCTGGTGCGTCACGGCGGGCACGCGCAGGCCGCCGGGTTCACCGTCCGCAACGAGAATCTGCCTGTCTTGCGCGAGCGGCTCATGGCATTGGCCCAGGACGCGCTGGCAGGGCGGGAGCTGCGCCCGACGCTCGACGTTGACGCCGAGGTGCAGCCCGGCGATCTGACCGATCTCCTCGCCTACGAGCTGCGGCGGCTCGAGCCGACCGGCGCGGGCAACGACGCGCCGCTGTTTGTCGCGCGCGGGCTGCGCGTCTCAGAGGCGCGGCGGGTGGGGGCCGAAGGAAAGCATTTGCGCCTGCGCTTCGGGCAGGGCGGTTACGCGCTTGACGGCATCGCGTTCAAGCTGGGCGATTGGGCCGGGCGGCTCGAAGCGGAGATGGATGTCGCGTTTCACCTCGAACTGAACGAGTGGAACGGGCGCGTCAAGCCCCAGCTTAACGTCCAGGACCTGCGCCCCGCCGGCCAGCCGGACTAGGCAAGACGCAGCAATGCGCGAGAAGAACGGCGCTCCGGCGTGGAGCGTGTTTCTGCTGTTCGCGTCGCTTTACGCGCTCTCGCTGGGGCGCGGCTTCTACGCCAGCGACGGCGAGGTGATGTTCCAGACCGCGGCGGCGCTGGTCACGCGCGGCACGTTGGAGCTAGCGCCTGACCCCGGCCTGCCGCAGATCGTCGCGGGGCAGGCCGGGCGCTTTTACTCGAAATACGATCCGGGGCTGCCGTTGCTGGCCGCCCCGCTTTACGTGGCCGGTGATCGCCTCGCGCAGGCCAACCATGCGCACCGCACGCAGGTCGCGGCGACGGCGGTCATGCTGCTCCCGGCGCTGGCCGGGGCGGGCGCGATCGCCGCGCTGTACGCGCTGGCGCGGTCGCTTTTTGGCGCGCGACCCGCGCTGTCGGTCGCGCTGGCGGCGGGGCTGGCGACGCCGCTCTGGCCGGCCAGCCGCATGTTGTTCGCGGAATCTGTGCTGGCCTGCGCGCTGACCGCGAGCGTTCTGCTGATCCGGCGTGCGCCGCCGCGCCAGGGGGGGCGTGTTCTCGCGGGCGCGCTGTTCGGCGTGGGGCTGCTCACGCGCGCCTCGCTGGCGATCTACGCGCTGCCGCTGGCGTGGCTGATGGCGCGGGCGGGCGGTCCGCGTGACGCGCGCGGGGTGGCCGGGCGTTGGGCCGCGTTTGGGATCGGCGCGCTGCCATTTGCCGCCGGGCTGCTGGCGCACAACGCGGTACGCTTCGGCGACCCGTTGCGCTTCGGCTATTCAGGGGAAGGCTTTGGCGCGCCGGTCGAAGGCATAGTGGGGCTGCTGTTCAGCCCTGGCAAGAGCGTGCTGCTCTACGCGCCGCCGCTGGCGCTCGCCGCGCTGTTGGGGCGGCGGCTATCGCGCCGCTGGCCGGAGATCGCGCAGTTTCTGGCGCTGGCGTGGGCGACGGGGCTGATCTTCTTCGGCGCGTGGTGGGCGTGGCACGGCGGCTGGAGCTGGGGGCCGCGCCTCCTCGTCCCGCTGCTGCCGCTGAGCTGCCTGCCGCTTGGCTCGCTTCCGGCGGGGCGCGGGTGGCGCGTGGCGTTGATTGGGTTGATCGCGCTTGGCGCGGCGATCAACGCGCTCGGCGTGCTGACCGACCCGGTCGCGCCCTACGACCACGCCAGCGTTGGCGGCGCGACAGACTATGATCGCCTGCACTGGCACATCGACGCGACGCCGCTGGCGGTCGCCGTCGAGCGGCTGGCCGGGGGGCGGACCGAGCCGCTCGCGCTGTTTCATCTGTCCGGCAGCGGGCTGCCGCCCGCGTGGACGCTCGGCGCGCCGCTGCTCGCGCTGGGCGGGCTGGCGCTCGGCGCGCGAAAAGCAGCCAAGAGCAGCTAAAGGCAGCAAAGACCAGCAAAAAGCAGCGAAGGCTGGGTTGCTGTTCTTCGCTGCTCTTGGCTCTACTTCGCTGTACTTGGCTGTACTGGGCTGCTTTTGACTCAGTATCGCCCGGCGACCTCCCACGTGTTCGGCCCCATGTCGACCGGGTAGAGGCGCAGCACCACGCCCCATTTGCCGTGATCAACGTAGAAGTAGGACGGTCCTGTAAGCGGGAAGCCCTGGAGCCGGCCGGTGAAGGTCTGCTCCGGCTCCAATGCCCAGCCGAGCGTATCGCGCACGCCGGGCGCTTCGCGCCAGACCTTGCCGATTGGCCCGACCGGCGCGAAACGGCCCGCAGGCGGCGTGGGCGGCGCGGGGACCGGGTCGCCGGGCAGGAACGTATCCGGGTAGGTCTCCCAGAAGCCGTTGTTGTAGATCACGTAGATCGTGCCGCGCGGATCGCTCCCCATCGGGCCGTAGTAATACGCCCGGCCCCCCTCGAAGTCTTGCCCGAACGCCTCGACGCGGATCACCGGCGCGGGGCAGGTGTCGCTCCACAGGCGTTTGCCCGGCTCGAAGATGAAGAACCAGGCGTTCGTGCAGCCAGGAAGGGCCGGCGGCGTCGCGGTTGGGCGCGCGGGCGGGATACGCGGCACGCGCAGCACCTGCCCGGCAGCAATCGCGTTCGGGTTGGACAGGCAGTTCGCCAGCGCGAGCTGATCGACCGTCGTGCCGGTCCATAGCGCCAGGCCAAACAGCGTATCGCCGGCCTGCACGACGACGGTCGGCCAATCGGCGCGCGGCACGCAGCTTGGCGCGCTGGTGGGCAGCGGCGTCAGCGTCGGGAAGGGCGTCGGGTTGGCGGTTGGCTGCGCGGTCAGCGTCGGCTGGCCGGTCGCAGTCGGCACGCTTCCGATCGGGGTCACGAACGCGGTCGGCGTAGCGGGCGGCTCGTCGCCCGTGCTCAGCGAGCAGGCCAGCGCCGCGCCGAGCAGCGCGGCGATCAGCAGCAGGAAACGGGTGTGGCTCATGGAGGTCCTCGGTGTCGGCTAACCGTCTGGAGTCATCAGCAGGATTATAGCAGACTGAAGCTGGCGCTCACCTGACCGGCGGCGCACGGCTGGCCGCCGGGTTCCCGGCGCGGGCGCAGAGGCTTGGGTTGCCAATCGGCGGGCGGCGCGGCACAATCAGGCCGCTTGCTGGCAGGGTGACGGGTGGCGAGGAGCGCGAGGCGACGATGGCAGAACAGAAACCGCTGCAATTCTTCTACGGCGGCCAGGCGGTGATGGAAGGCGTGATGATGCGCGGCCAGTATGTCGCGGCGGTCGCGGTGCGCAAGCCGTCCCGCGACGAGCTGCTGATCCGCCCGCACGCGGCGGGCGATCCGGCGCGCTACGCGGTCGCCCGGCCCGGCGGCGGCGCGACCGTCGAAGGCGTGCGGATCGCGGGCCGCTACAGCGGCGCGCTGGCGACCGAGCACCGGCCCGGCGGGATCGAGCTGAAAGAAATTCCTTTGAGCGCGACGCTCTACCGGGGCCGGATCGCGCGCTGGCCGTTCGTGCGCGGGCTGATCGGGCTGTGGGACGCGCTGGGGCTGGGCACGCGCGCGCTGCTCTGGTCGTCGGACGTGGCGCTCGAAGAGGAAGACGTTGATTTCTCATTCGAGGGCGCAGCGGGGATGGGCATGGTCGTGGTGTCGCTGGGGCTGGGAATCGGGCTGTTTTTCGTGCTCCCGGCGGCGATCTCGGCGGCGGTGCGCAGCCTGACCGGCATCGACAGCAAGCTGATGGCCGACGTGATCGAGGGGGTGATCAAGCTGTCGATCCTGGTCGGCTATATCTGGGGTATCGGGCGGCTGCCGGATGTCAAGCGGCTGTTCGGCTATCACGGCGCCGAGCACAAGACGATCAACGCCTACGAGGCGGGCGCGGCCCTCACGCCGGAGTCGGTGGCGCGCTATCCAATTGAGCACCCGCGCTGCGGGACGGCCTTTCTGCTGACGCTGGTCGTGCTCTCGGTCGCGATCCACATCCTCACCGGGCGGCCCGACGGGCTGCTGAGCCTGCTGGCCTCGCGCGTGCTGCTGATCTTCCCAATCGCGGGGCTGGCGTATGAGGTCATCCGCTTCACCGCCAAGCACCTCGACAACCGCTTCATTCGCTGGATCATCAAGCCAAACCTGGCGCTGCAGGGGCTGACCACGCGCGAGCCGGACGAGTCGATGCTCGAAGTCGCGATCGCGGCGCTGGAGCGCGTGCTGGCCGCCGAGCGGGCCGCGCTGCCCGCCGCCGAGCCATCGCCCAGCGGCGCGGCGGTCGCGTCCGGCGCGGGGGATTAGCGGCTGTTATGAACTTTCCAGACTGGGCCACGGAAGAAAAATCCGGCGCTCAGGTGTAGGGGTGGAGCAAGCTCCGCCCATCATCCCCCGAATGGGTCTGGCAGCGGGCGCAGCAAGCTGCGCTCCGAGAGAACATGGCATCGACGCGTTCCCGTTTGGCTCGCCAGAGTGCGTAACACGCTCCAGCGCCCGGTCCTCATTCCGGCTTATCCGCGACCAGCAGCAGCGCCGCGCTGCGCGGCAGTTCCTCGACCACGACCCGCGCGCGGAAGCCCGCCGCCTCGACGCGAGTTGTCACGGCCTCCGGCCACGGCCCGCGCTGCCCGGTGACGCGGTAGGCCAGGTCGAGCGCCGCGCGCGCCGCGCCGCCGCCGGTCAGCACGCCGTTGAAAACCACGATCAGCCGCCCGCCCGGCGCCAGCACGCGGTAAATCTCGGCCAGCGTCTCCGGGGCTGTGATAAACTCGGTCGGAAAGGTGCTGATCACCGCCGGAAAGCGCGCGTCCGCGAACGGGAGCGCCTGCGCGCGCCCGCGCACCAGCGTCGCCGGAAGATGGCTGCGGCGCAGCTTGCGGCGCGCCAGCCGCCCCATCGCCAGGCTCAGATCGAGCGCGACGGTGCGATAGGCCGCCCGGCGCAGGGCGCGCTGAAAGTCGCCGGTCCCGTGCGCCAGCTCCAGCACGGTCGCGCCGGGTGGGGCGGTCAGATGGTTGAGCGCGGTCCGCTGCCAGCGCCACCACTCGCCCAGGCTGGCGAGCCACGCCACCGCGTCGTAGGCGAACGCCAGCTCGTTGTAGAGCAGCCGGAAGCCGAAGCGTACCAGCCACCACCAGGCGCGCCCCGGCAGGCGACGAACACTAGCGCGGATGCTCATATCCCCTCATGTCGCAGCAAGCAGGTCTGGACAAGCGCGCGGCAGGCGGTACAATCCTGGGCCGCCGGTCGCGCGGCTGGCAGCCGGACCTCTGTGCTGTATAATCAGCCAGCGTGATCGACGTTTCGAGTAGACTCGCGCGCCGCGCGGGCGGCGCCACGCACGCACCTGTTTTCACGAGGAGACAGCCCTATGCCCTTATTCTGGCGCTCGATGCGGGCCGCCGCGCTGGCGGCGCTCGCCCTGATGGTGACTTTGACCCTGACCGCGCCGGTCAGCCTGGCCCAGGAAGATGATACCACCGTTATGATTCAAGGCTCGCTGCAACTTGAGGCGCTGGTGCGCGCGATCCGCGACGCGTATGTCGAGGCCGCGCCCGACGCCGACGTGCAGATTGACCCGCAGGGGCAAAGCGCCGGCTTCGACGCGCTGTGCAGCGGCGAGACCGATCTCGTGATGGCGACCGCGCCGATCGCTGACGAGGTGATCGCGCGCTGCGCCGGGCAGGGGCAGGACTTCATCGAGACGGTGCTGGCCTATCAGGCGGTCGTGCTGCTCGCGCCGGAGTCGGCGGGGCTGACGTGCCTGAGCCAGAGCCAGGTCGAGACGCTGTGGTCGCTGGGCGGCCCGACCGATCAGACCTGGGCTGATCTCGGCTCCGCGACGCTGACCGGCCCGCTGACCTTCGCCGGGCCGCAGGCGTCCAGCCCGGAAGCGAACCTGCTGCGCGCCCTGCTGCCCGCGGGCGAGCTGCGCGACGATCTCCAGACCTATGACGACGCGGCGGCAGTTGCGGCGGCGGTCGCGGCGCAGGACGCCCCGGCGCTCGGCTTCGTGTCGCTGGCCGATTACGAAGCGCAGCCGCTCGAAGGGACAGCGGCAGTGAGCATCTCCGGCGACGAGGGCGTGTGCGTCCCGCCGGGGCTGAGCACGCTCGAAGACCGCAGCTATCCGCTGGCGCAGACCGCTTACCTGTACGTCAACGCTGCCAGCGCCCAGCGCGAGCCGGTCCAGCGGTTCCTGGAGTTCGCGCTGACGAACGAGGCGGGCGCGGCGACGGTCGGCCCGGCGCAGGGGTATCTCGCGCCGACGACCGCGACGCTCAACCTGGGCCTCAACAACGTGCTGAACGGCACAGTGGGCCGCACCTTCACGCGGCCCGTGACCCCGGTCAACATCCCGGCGACCGAGGCCGGGACGGTCGCGGTCGCGGGCACGTCGCTGCTGGCCGATCTGACCGGCGACATCGCCCGCGAGTTCACCGCGCAGTTCAGCCAGGCGCAGGTTGAGCAGACGACGCTCGGCGACGCGGCGGGCTGGCAGGCGTTCTGCACCGGCGCGGCGGACGTG
This sequence comes from Aggregatilineaceae bacterium, assembly GCA_035325905.1. Lineage (GTDB taxonomy): Bacteria > Chloroflexota > Anaerolineae > Aggregatilineales > Aggregatilineaceae > DYGX01. The sequence continues at coordinate 33,033 of DAOKYY010000020.1, forward strand.
CTTCAGACCACGCGCGAGGCGACCGACGAGGAGCGCGCGCTGTGCGAGGAGAACGGGATCGAGCCGCACGTGATCGAGCTGGGCTATGACGCGGTCGTGTTCGTCGCGCCTGAGGCCAACGACTGGCTGACCTGCCTCAACGCCGGGATGTTTGAGACGATCTACGGGCGCGGCACCGAGGACAGCCCGGCGATCGAGTCCTGGGACGCGATCGACGCTAGCTGGCCGGAGACCGCGCCGCTGCTGGTCGTGCCCCCGCTGAGCACCGGCGAGACGGATTTCGTGACGTTCCGCCTGCTGGACCGGCTCGACTTCCTGATGCGCGAGGACGTGGTCAGCAGCGATGACCCGCTCTACCGCGCGCAGGGCGTCGCCAACACCGATAACGGCCTGACCTACCTGTGGTGGAGCGCCTTCCAGGGCAGCGCGGCGGACGTGAGCCTGGTCGAGATCGACGCCGGGGAAGGGTGCGTCGCGCCGTCGCCGGAGACTTTCGCCGATGGCAGCTATGCGCTGGCCTATCCGCTGCGCTACGCCTTCAGCCCGCTCTCGCTGTCGAGGCCGCTGGTGCGCGCCTTCCTGTGGCAGTTCTACAACGCGGCGACGATCGAGCGTCTGAGCGAGACGCCGTTCGCCGGGCTGGACCTGGAGCAGCTGGCCGGGCCGCAGCGCGACGCGGCGTTCGACTTCCTGGCCGGGTTCGAGGCGCTGCCGAACGAGCCGGAAGCGACCGAGGAGCCTGCTGTCGAAGCCACCCCGGAAGCGACTGAAGCCGCGCCGGAAGCGACCGAAGCCGCCACTGAAGCTACCGGAGAGGCGACGGAAGAAGCGCCCGCCGGAGACGCCGCGACGCCGACTCCTTCGGGCGGGTAACATCCACCTGCGCTCACCATCAGCGCCTCGTCGGGAATCGCTCGACGGGGCGCTGTGCGTTGCGCGCGTACCTGCCTCTCAGCCGCGATTAACCTCGACCGTGCCCTCCAGCGCCCCCTCGAAGCCGGTCGCCGTCGCGCCCAGGTCCCTCTCAAAGCGAAAGGTCTGCCCGACTTCGAGCGCCAGCGGCCACGTCATCAGATCGAGGGCGCGGAGCACCGGCCACAGGAACGGCTGGTCCCGCTCGCGCACGTCGGCGAAGGCGTCCGGGCAGGTCACACGGACTGGTTCTCTTTGCCGGATGTCGTCCGGGATCAGGCGCAGATCGACGCGCGGGCCATCCTCGCCGGGCAGCACTTCCCCCTCGACGCGGTACGTGATCGGCTCCTCGGCCAGCGCCACGGCTTCGCAGCGCCCGCCGTCGAGCGTCGGGGTGAAGTAGCCGCTGCCCCTGACCGCGCCGCGCTCGTCCGCCGTGAAGCTCACCGCGCCGAAGTAGCTCTGCCGCTCCACGAACGCCGAGCCGCGCACGTCCAGCGTGACGCGCAGCGTCCAATTGCCCGCCGCGTCGAGAATCTCCGGAGCCGGGGTCGGGATCGGGCTGGGCGTTGGCGAGGGCGGCGGTGGCACAATCCGCGTGATGACCGGCGGCTGGGTGGGCGTTTGCGCCGGCGGGATCGCGGTCGGCTCCGCCGCGCCGGAAGCGCACCCGGCCACGCCGAGCGCCAGCAGTCCGGCGACCAGGGCGAGCACCAGCGGGGCAGGGGCGCGGAAGATGCGGCTCATGGGGTCTCTCCCGTAGCAATCGGGCGGCGTTGTTCCGCCCGGCGTGGCGCGCTGCGCCTGATTATACTGCTGCCGCTCGATTCGGGCTGAACGAGCGGCTTCACCCGTCCACACGCCCGGCCCGTATGGTACAATAGGCGCTTCGCACAGGTGCGGCCCTGGCCGCGTAGAAGGAGAACACCATGCGCGACGCAATCGTCGCCCTGGACCTGGAAACCACCGGCTTGAATCGCGACGAGGACGCGATTATCGAGATCGGCGCGGCGGTGTTTGAAAACGGCGAGCTGCGCGAGACGTTCAGCACGCTCGTCAACCCCGGTCGCAGCATCCCCGACCGCGTCACCGCGATCACGGGCATCCGCACCGAGGATTTGTTCGGCGCGCCGGGCATCCGCGACGTGCTGCCCGCGCTGCACGCCTTCATCGGCAGCCGGCCGGTGCTGGGCCACCGCGTCGACTTCGACCTGGGCTTTCTGGCGCGCTACGGCATCGCGACCGGCAACCTGGCGCTCGACACCTACGAGCTGGCGTCGGTGCTGCTGCCGGACACCGCCCGCTACAACCTGGCGCACCTGAGCGACCAGTTTGACGTGAACCTGAAGCACGCGCATCGCGCGCTGGACGACGCGCTCGCTACCGGGCACCTGTACTGGGAGCTGTGGCAGCGGGCGCTGGCGCTGCCGCTGGAGATTTTACAGGAGATCGTCGAGGCGGCGGGCGATCTGCCGTGGAGCGCGCAGCCGGTCTTTTTGGCGGCGCTGCAAGAGCGCAGCAAGACCGCCTTTGTGGAAAACGCCCGGCGCGAGACGCGCGCGACCCTGGCGCCGACCGACCTGTTCAAGCCCGCCGACCGCACCTGGCAGCCGCTGCGCCCCAACCCGGCCCGCACTCTGATCGACGTGGACGGGGCGGCGTCGATCATCGAGCGCGGCGGGGAGCTGGCGCGCGTGTTCGCCGGGTACGAAGACCGCCCGCAACAGGTCGAGATGCTGCGGCGGGTCGCGGAAGCGTTCAACCGCGACGAGCACCTGATCATCGAGGCGGCGACCGGCGTCGGCAAGAGCCTCGGCTACCTGATTCCGGCGGTGCTCTGGGCGACGCTCAACAACGAGCGCGTCGTGATCAGCACGGCCACGATCAATTTGCAGGATCAGCTTCTCAACAAGGACCTGCCGATGCTGGCCCAGGCGCTGGATGTCCCGTTCCGCGCGGCGGTGGTCAAAGGCCGCAACAATTACTTGTGCCCGCGCCGCCTGCAAACGCTGCGCCGCCGGGGTCCGACCTCGGTCGCCGAGCTGCGGGTGTTGGCGAAAATCCTGGTGTGGCTGCTCGACTCCGACAGCGGCGACCGGGGCGAGATCTCGCTGCGCGGCTACGAGGAAAACGCGATCTGGGCGCGGCTGAGCGCGGCGGACGAGGGCTGCACGCTCGACCGCTGCCATGACCAGATGCACGGTGTCTGCCCGTTCTACAAGGCGCGGCGCGCGGCGGAAGCGGCGCATGTCCTGGTCGTCAACCACGCGCTGCTGCTCTCTGACGTGCAGATCGGCAACCGCGTGCTGCCCGACTACCGCTACCTGGTCATCGACGAGGGCCACCACCTCGAAGACGCGACGACCAGCGGCCTGTCGTTCCAGACCAACCAGGTCGCGCTTCAGCGCCAGCTGGACGACCTGGGCGACACGCGGCGCGGCCTGCTGGGCGACGTGATCCGCAGCACGCGCGGCAGCGTCCCCGCGCGCTATTTCGAGCAGATCGAGGAGTACGTCAAGACCGTTAGCGACTCGGTGCGGGCCATGAGCCACCACGCCGAGAGCTACTTCGCGACGCTCTACCGTTTTCTGGATGGGGCGGGGCTGCTGCGCCGCAACGAGTACATTATCCAGGTGCGGATCACGCCGCAGCTTCGCCTCCAGCCCGGCTGGGAGCAGGTTGAGATGGCGTGGACGGTGCTCAGCCAGTTTACGCAGGCGATCTCCAGCGCGATGGTGCGGCTGGCGCGCGGCCTGGGCGGGCTGCACGAGTTCGACGTGCTGGACTACGACGATCTGCTGTCCAGCGTGGTTGCGGCGGCGCGCCACCTCGAAGCGGTGCACGTCCAGCTTGGCGCGTTCACCGAAGACCCCGATCCAAACACGATCTACTGGGTGGAGATGCCGCAGGACCGCGAGCAGATCGCGATTCACGCCGCGCCGCTGAACGTCGGGCCGCTGCTGGAGCAGCACATCTGGGAGCCGAAGCACTCGGTCGTGCTGACCAGCGCCACGCTGCGCACCAACGGGACGTTTGATTACCTCCGCGACCGGCTGAACGCCTACGAGATCAAGGAGGCGGTGATCGGCTCGCCGTTTGACTACGAGCGCGCGACGCTGGTCTATGTGCCGACCGATATGCCGGACCCCAGCCAGCGCGACGAATACCAGCGGTATGTCGAGCGCGGGCTGATCGAGCTGGCGGCGGCGACGCAGGGGCGGCTGCTGGCGCTGTTCACCAGCTACGCGCAGCTTCGCCAGACCGCCCAGGCGATCGCGCCCCGGCTGGCGCTCGGCAATATTACGGTCTTCGATCAGAGCGACGGCACCAGCCGCCAGACGCTGGTCGAGGGGTTCAAGCAGGCGGAGCGCGCCGTGCTGCTCGGCACGCGCTCGTTCTGGGAAGGGGTCGATATCCCCGGCGACGACCTGAGCGCGCTGGTGATCGTGCGGCTGCCGTTCGCGGTCCCGTCCGACCCGATTTTCGCGGCGCGCAGCGAGCAGTACGAGAACAGCTTCATGCAGTACGCCGTGCCGGACGCGATCCTACGCTTCCGCCAGGGGTTTGGACGGCTGATCCGCACGCAGAGCGATCGCGGCGTGGTGGCGCTGTTCGACAACCGCGTGATCACCAAGCGTTACGGCCAGGCGTTTCTGGATAGTCTGCCGGCCTGCACCGTGCGGCGCGGGCCGCTGGCCGACCTGCCGCGCGCCGCGGCAGCGTGGATCGACGGCGAGCGCGCATGATGGCGTGACGCCGCGCCGCTCAGTCGTCGTTGGGGAGCAGCGGCGGCTCGCCGATCGTGCCAGCCGCCTGCTTCCGGGCGTCTTCGTCGTGCAGCGCGTTGAACTCGCTTTGCAGCTCGGCCAGCTTTTCGTCGGGCAGGTCCTCGACAATCAACATGCTGTTGCGGGCAGTTTCCAGGCTGCTGATGATCTCGTCGAGCTTCAGGTGGATCGCGCGCGCATCGCGGTTCTGCGTGTTCTGAATAAGGAAGACCATCAAGAACGTGACAATGGTCGTCCCGGTGTTGATCACCAGCTGCCACGTGTCCGAGAAGCCGAAAGCCGGTCCAGTGATCGCCCAGGTCAGGATGATCAGCGCGGCGATGATGAACGCCCACGGCGATCCGACGACCGCCGAAGTCTTTTGGGCGAATTTGCGAAAGAGTTCGTTCACGGCGCTCCCTCTTGTGCTGCCGGAAGGGCAGCGGTGTATCCCAACCATAGACCAGGCGCCTGCCGGGCGGGGGCGCTCCGGCAGACGCTCTTAAGCAGAATATAGCGATCGCCGCGCAGGTTTCCCATTTAACGCCCCGCTGTTTCCTGCTATAATTCTGCTGCTCAAACCTCGGCGGGTCATACCTGAGAACTAAGGGACAAAGGTCTCCTATGATCGACGTAAACCAGCTTCGCAACGGCACCAACTTCACCATCGACGGCGAAATCTATAAAGTGCTCAATTACCACCACAACAAGACCGGCCGCGGCGGCGCGACGATCCGCGTGCAGGTGCGCAACCTGCGCAGCGGCTTCACGCGCGAAATGACCTTCCCTTCGGGCGACCGGGTGCAGGACATCCACATTGAGACGCGCGAAGTCGAGTACCTGTACGACGACGGCGAGTTCTTGAACTTCATGGACATCGAGACCTACGACCAGCCGCAGCTGCGCAAGGATGTCTTCGGCGACGACGTGCTGTACCTTAAGGAAAACACGCGGCTGAAGCTGCTCTCGTACGAGAACGAGATCATCGACTACGAGCTGCCGACCACCGTCGAGCACGAAGTCACCGAGTCCGAGATGGCGATTGCGGGCGACACGGCGACGGGCGCGACGAAGAAGGTTGTCACCGAGACCGGCCTCAAGGTCACGGTGCCGCTGTTCGTCAACGTCGGGGACAAAATCCGCGTGGATACCCGCGACGGCTCATACATCACCCGCGTTTAGAGGTCGCTCTCATGCTTGTCGTGTCACACTTCACAGGCCGGCCGGACCCGTTCGCCGGCCTGCACTGCGCTTGCGGGCGATGTGCGCCCGAATGCGCCTGCCTGATGTGAAGGAAGACGATGATGCGCACGCCCGCCGGGCAGGAGTGCCCGCACTATTACGAGGATTTCGCGCGGGGCCGCTCGGTTCAGGAATGCCGCCTGGCGCAGGCGAACCCGAACTCCGCGCCGTGGCGCCCGAAAGACTGCGCGCGCTGCCCCGTGCCGGATATCCTGCGCGCCAACGCCAGCCCCTACCTGCAACTGCGCTTGACGATCCGGCCGGTGCTGCTCGGCTTTGTGCGGCAGATGAAAGTCGAGGCGTGGTGCGAGCGGCACGACATCGCGATCGAGAATCCGTATATCGGCTGCCCCCTATGCGCGCAGGAGAACCCGGCTCTGCGTCTATTTAAAGACGCGCTGGATTAAGCGCGCCGGGCTTATCTCAGGCCCATGCTGTGCCATGATCCGCTCATGCCCGGTCCATGAGCCAGCCATCAGATGCTATGATAACGACCATTCTGCTGGACCTGGACGACACGCTGCTCGGCAACCCGACGCCGCAGTTTGTCGAGAGCTACTTCGCCGCGCTCAATGGGTTTCTGCCCGCGCCGGTCAGCGGCCCGCTGTTGCACGCCGTGCGCGCGATCATGGCGCGGGGCGAGGTCGGAATGACGAACGCCGAGCGGTTCTACACGGCGCTTGACCCCGCGCTCGGCATCTCGCGCGCCGAGTTCGACGAGACGGTGAGCGCCTTCTACCGCGATGTATTTCCGGGCCTGCGCTCGGTCACGACGCGCCGCCCGGTCGCGCGGCGGCTGGTGGACGCGCTGATCGCGCGCGGCTACACCGTAGTTGTCGCGACCAACCCCTTTTTCCCGCGCCAGGCCGTCGAGCAGCGGCTGGCGTGGGCGGGCGTTCCGGTGGACGAGGTGCCCTTCGCGCTGGTCACGCACCTCGAAAACATGCATTTCGTCAAGGCTCACCCTGAATATTACGAAGAAACGCTGGCGCGGGTGGGCGCGGCGCCGTCCGAGGCGGTGATGGCTGGCGACGACTGGCACAACGACATCGTGCCGGCAACGCGGGCCGGGATCAACACCTTCTGGATCGGCGCGCCGGAGTCCGCGCCCGACCGGTCCAGCGACGTTCAGCCGGGCGGGACCGGCACGCTGGACGATTTCGCGCGGGCCGCGCTGGAAGACGGCTGGCTCGACAGGCTGGCGCCGCGCCCGCTGAGGCTGGAGCAGATCGCGCCGCGCCTGGGCGGGACGCTGGCGGCGCTGCTCGGCGTGCTGCGCGAGCAGCCACGCGACGATCACGCCGGGTTTTTGAGCGGGCTGGCTGAGCGCGAGCGCGCCGCACGCGCGCGGCTCCAGGCGATCGCACGCGGCGACAGCGCGCTGCCTCTGCCGGAACCCGCTCCCGCGCCGGACGCGCCCGAACTGGCAGAGGCGGTGGCGCGGTTGATCGCGGAGCGACGCGCCACCATCGACTGGCTGGCGGCGCTGGATGGTTCCGCGTGGAGCGACGATTTGCTGCGCGCCGCCGACGCGCTGGCCGCGGATGATCGCGCGATCATCGCGCGGCTGGGCGACTGAGCGACCTTGCTCAGGTGTAAAGCGCCTGATAGCCCGGCTCGCCGCGCAGCGCCGCCAGGTCCGGGTCCTGCTTGGACCATTCGGTGAGCTGCGGGCGCAGGCGCAGCGCCTCGTCCAGCGCGCGAATCGCGTCCTGAATACGTCCGGCGCGCGCGTAGACGCACGCGAGATTGTAGACGCCATACGCGGCCACGTTCGGATCGTCCAGCTCGCGAAGCTGCGCCGCCGTCGCTTCTTGCAGGGTGATCGCCCGCTCCGGCTGCCCCTGCTGAAGATGAAAGTCCCACAGATGCGCCATCGCATGCGACACGCTCTCGGCCATGATCGCCATCCAGGCGACGCGGCTGTTGCCGTCCGGCAGCTTGTCCTCGCGCGTCAGGTCTTCGAGCGAGGCCGCGCGCACGTACTCCTGGGTGCGCCGGGATGCTTCCTCGGCCATCGCCCGCACCTCGGCCCACGACTTGGCGTGATGCGCCTGGTAAATCTCGGCGTTGATGGCGTCGTCCGGGCGCTCGTCACGGGGCGCGCCCTGGAGCCGGTCGAGCAGGCGCCCCTTCCAGACGGCCAGATGCGCGATCACATCTTTGGCGGACCAGCGGCCGGCGGCGCCAGGATCGGCGCGCTCGGCCTCGGACAGCCGGTCGATGAAAGCGATCTCCTGCTGGTGCGCGAAGCGCAGCACGTCGAGCATGCGTTCCTTGCTAAGCATAGCGGCACTCTCCTGCGTCGGTAGACAGCCCAATTATCCGGCAAACCGGACGTGGCGCCCACCCTGGCGGGCGGACGCGCGGTAAATGCACGCGCGGCGCGAGAATGTGCCTCGCGCCGCGCGGACTCGTCTGAGGATGAAGCGGACTGTCTAGAAACCCGTCGGCGCGCCGACGCACTCGGTCGGGATGTACACCGTCTGCGGACCCGCGACGAAGACTTCCGTCCAGCTTGCGCCGTCCGGCCCTGTGACCGGCGTCGGGTTCAGATACCACGCCTGCCCGGCGAGGACCGCGTTCTTGCCGACCGGGTTGCCCGCCGGGGCGTCAAAGACGGCGGTGCTGCACGTAATGCCGGTCTGGACGAAGCCCTTCGGCACAGGGTGGCTCCCCTGGCCGTCGTAGATTTCGCCGGTGGCGCAGTAGAAGGTCAGCGAGTCGAAGGCGTCCGGCCCCAGCGTCGAGGTTACGCGGACGGACATGCGCAGCAGATCACCGCTCTGCGTGCCCGCCGGGACCGGGAGCATCATCCACCCGTTGCTTCCGCTGTCAGTGATTGGGCCTACAAGCTCCGAACTTTCGGCGCCGGTGCGCAGATTGGTCAGCGTCCAGTAATGATCGGAGGTGTCGCCGAACGCGGTTCCCCAGTCCAGCGTGACACCCGCCGGTTGGCCGGGAACGCAGGACCACATCGACACGCCGGTAATATCGACGAAAGTCCGCGTGGGGCGGACAACGGCGTGGGCCGGGGCGCTGACGCTCAGCACGGCGCCAGCAATCAAAACGATCGTTAGAACCTTGATTACGTTTTTCATGAAACATCCCTTAATGTTGATTGAGCAAGGCACGTCCTTTATCCTACTGCGAGTATTGCCAGCAGTTCAACCGCCTTAACGAGTTTTCATGGAAATTTCATTTTGCGGCGCGCCCAGGGTGGCTCGTTGAATCAAAAGGGCAGCGTGTCGGGCTGCCCCTGTGCGTCGTGGGTTGGGCTGGCGCGTTTATTCGGCGGCCTTGCCCTTCTCCTTCGCGTCGCGCTGTTTCTGCTTGAGCACGTCCTTGTGCTCCCAGCCGCCGCGCGCTTCGGCTTCCTCGGCGGCGCGGGTCGGGGCGATACTCTGCCAGTAGCGGAACTCCTTCGAGAGCCGCGCCTTGTCGAAGATGTGCGCGGTGGTGCGGTCATAGCTCGCCAGCTCGTAATCGTGATCCATCTTGATCGCGTCGAACGGGCAAAACTCCGCGCAGAAGCCGCAGTTCATGCAGATGTCGATGTCGATGTAGAACTCCGCCGGCTCCGGGATCGGACGGCCCGTCTCCGGGTCGTCGCTGCGAACGATCCAGATGCACTGCGGCGGGCAGACCTTCGCGCAGATGCCGCAGCTGGTGCACCAGTCGTGGCCGGGCCGCTCAGGATGATCGTAGTTCTCGACCACCAGGAACGGGATGAAGCGGAACCGCTCCGGCACGGCGATCTTCTCTTCCGGGTACTGCACGGTGAAGATACCGCGCGCTTCCAACCCTTGCCGCTCCGGGAAGGCTTCGACCGGGACATGGCGGCGGAAACCGTAGCGAATGTCCTCGATATACGTGTTGAGAAAGTGCTGCAACGTGACGCGCAGACCGCGCCAGAGACCCGTACCGTACATCTCGCCGACGCTCCTCTCTAGCGGTCCGTCTCGCCCAACACGATGTCGATGCTGCCCAGGATGGCGACGACGTCGGCCACTTTATGGCCGAGGCACATCCGCTCCAGGGGCGTCAGGTTGATGAAGCTGGGCGCGCGCACGTGATAGCGCCAGGCGTTCTGCCCGCCGTCCGAGACGACGTAGTAGCCCAGCTCGCCCTTCGGGTTCTCGACGCGCCCGTAGCTTTCACCGGCGGGCACGCGCGGGCTGTACATCCCGCCGCGCCCGGCGAAAATCGCTTCGCCTTCGGTGTCGGCCAGGCGCGGCAGAAGCTGCTGAAGGATACGCAGGCTCTGGTGTAACTCGTCGAGGCGGATCAGGTAGCGATCGTACACGTCGCCATGCGTGCGCACCGCCACGTCAAATTCCAGCTCCGGGTAGATGCTGTACGGATCGGCGCGGCGCACGTCGTAGGGCACGCCGCTGGCGCGCAGCACCGGCCCGGCGGCGCTGGTCGCGATCGCGTCTTCGCGCGTCAGCACGCCGACGCCGATACAGCGGTTGGTGACGACCTCGCTCGTCGTCAGGTAGGTGTCAAGCTGATCGACGGCGCGCGGCAGGCGCTCGGTGATCAGCTCGCGCAGGTACTCCATCGTGTTGATATCGCGCACGCGGTCGTTGAGCAGCGTGGCCTCGCTGCGCAGGCGTTCCGGCAGGTCGGCGGCGACGCCGCCAAAGCGCATATAGTTGCACATCATGCGGCTGCCGGTCACTGCCTCGAAGAAGTCGAGGATCAGCTCGCGCTCGATGATGACGTACATCATCGGCGTAAAGTACGCGCCCAGGTCGTTGAGCAGGAAGCCAATCGCCCAGATGTGGTTGACCACGCGGGTTAGCTCGGCCATCAGGACGCGGATCACCTCGGCGCGGTAGGTGGGCGGCTGGTAGCGCGCGCCGAGCGCCATCAGCTTTTCGACCGCCAGCGCGTAGCCCAGGTTGTTCGACAGGCTGCAAATGTAATCCAGCCGGTCGGTGAAGGGCATGTTCTGGATGAAGGTGTTGCGCTCGCCGATCTTCTCGTGGTTGCGGTGCAGATAGCCCATCACCGGCTTCAGCCCGGTGATCTCCTCGCCGCGCAGCTCGACCATCATGCGGAAGACGCCGTGCGTGCTGGGGTGCTGCGGCCCCAGGTTGACTACCACCCGGTCCGTGCCCTCTTGCTCGACATCCACGCCGGGGCCGAGGCGGGTCAGGCTGCGGACGGCTGCCGCGTCGGCCAGATTTTCCCCATCGTAAGCGTCGGGCGAGAAGTCATCCGGGTACTTCACGTTGCGCCCGTAGGGGACCAGCTCCTCGGCGCGCCGGACATGCCCGCCCGGCCAGCGGCTGTCAAACGGTTTTTGCTCCTGCTCGAAATAAGCTTCTTTCCAGTCTTTGCGCAGCGGGTGCCCGGCGAAGCCTTCCCACATCAGGATGCGGCGCAGGTCCGGGTGCCCTTCGAAGCGGATGCCCATCAGGTCCCACGCTTCGCGCTCCTGAAAATCCGCGCCGGGCCACACGCCGATCAGCGAGGGCAGGGTGGCGACCTCGCGCGGGGTTTGCGCTTTGAGCGCCAGCGGCGGGCCGCCCGCTATCCGGCAGAGGTGATAGACCATTTCCAGGTGGTCGCCCTTGCCGAGGTAATCGACGGCGGTGGCGCTGGCGAGATAATCGTAACCGAGTTCGTCGCGCAGCGCGGTCGCGACGGCGACAAGCTGCTCAGGCCCGGCGATCAGGCCCTCGTAGCCAGGGCGTGTCTCGCGCTGGAGCGCATCGCCAAAGCGCGCCGACAGCCGGTTGAGGGCGTCGTCCGCCGGGGCGACGGAGTCAGCCGTGGGAGCGTGTTCTGCCATAACGTCTCCTTACTTGCTCGCGCACGCGGCCAGCGGGCCGGTTACGCATCGGCCTCAAGGGCCAGGCTCTCGCCGGCGGGCGCGGCGGCCTGCCGGGACAGGATGTGAAGCTGGCGCGGGTCGATGATGTCCGGCCCCAGGATCGGGAGCGGGACGGCGTCGCTCGGCCCCTTGCTGTACCAGGGCATACTGTTCGGGTTGCCCAACGATTGCCGGTCGAGCTTCTTGATCAGCGCCAGAAAGCCGTTCAGCAGCGCCTGGGGGGTGGGCGGGCAGCCGGGCACGTAGACATCGACCGGCAGGAAGTTGTCGATCCCGCTCACGACGTTGTAGCCCTCTTTGAACGGCCCGCCGCCCGACGCGCACGCGCCCATCGCCAGGACGTATTTCGGCTCCGGCATCTGGTTATACAGCCGCACGATCGGCACGACCATCTTCTTGGTCACTGTGCCGCTGACGAGCATCAGGTCCGCCTGGCGCGGGCTGGCGCGCAGCACCTCCATGCCGAAGCGCGCCTGGTCGTAGCGGCTGGACGCGGTCGCGATCATCTCGATCGCGCAGCACGCCAGGCCGAAGGCCATCGGCCAGACGGAGTAGTGCCGCCCCCAGTTGTAGATCGTGTCGAGCAGCTTGTCGAGCCGGGTCACGGCCACGGCGGACTGGATTCCCTCCGGCACCGGAATCTCAGGATCGTGCAGTTCTCGCACAAAATCGCTCATAATGTCTCGCTTCTCTCCTCGTACCACTCCCGCAGAATCTCGGTGAGCAGCTCGTCGTTCGCCAGGATCGGCTCGTCCGCGAACCCAGGCAGCGCGAGGATCCAGTCGTATAGCTCGCCCAGGCCCAGCGCGTCCAGGTCGGCGTCGGGATGGTGTTCCATCAGGCTGAGCACGATCTCGTACGATGCCTCCCAGTAGAGCGGCTTGGGATCGTCGTCTTCGGTCATCGCGCGAGTGTGTCGCCCATCATAGCAGGCGGAGCCGCCTCTGGCACGTGTCAAACGCCCGGCTTCTGAGCGCCGATTGCCAGACTCAGTCTCCGCCCGCCTCTCCTGCTGGGTCCTGCGTCGCGTCGCCGCCGGTCTCCTGCGCGGGCGCGGGGACGGTCACGCGCGCGGCGTTCTCCTCCAGCCACGTCGCGTAGGCGTCATAGACGCTGTTCTCCGGCGCGCCCTGATAAGTGTACTGGATCGCCGCCAGTTGCCCGTCGCCCACATCGACCAGGATCACTTCCATGTCGAGGCCAGGGAAGGGCTGCCCATTTTCGGGCGTCTGCGGCGGCGCAGTGAAGCGCAGGCGCGCCGCCGGTTTGCCCGCGATCTGGGTTGCCTCCGGCCCGGCGAAAGCGTCCTCCGGTGGCGTGAGGCCCTGCGCCGCCAGCTGCCCGGCGAAGGTCTCGCGCAGCTGCATCAGGAGATCGAGCATCGGCGTCCCGGCGTCCTCGGCGGGCGCGTCCAGGCCGGAGCCGGTCACGAACTCGCTCACCGGCATTGAGCGATAGGCGATTTGCGCGAAGAGCGTCGGGTCAGCGGCGTACATCAGCACGCCCTCGGCGACCTCGGTCCAGGGGCCTTGATCGGCTGCCCCCGCGACTTCGGCGGTCTCTTCCCCGGCGGGCGGAGCGCCAGCGGCGGCCTCCTCGGTCGGCGTTATCGTGGCGGGCGCTGCTTCGGCGGGCGCTTCCTCGGCGGCGTCTGCGTCCGGCTCCTCGGTCGCCTCGCCAGCGGTCTCGGCTTCGGTTTCGGCGGCGCCGCCCGACAGATCGACTACGTTCGCCTCAAGCCAGGCGCGGAAGTCCCGGTAGATCGCCGGGTCGGGCGTCTCTTGCAGGCGATACTGGACAATCTCGATCTCGTCGTCGGGGCGCTCGATCACGCCGATCAGCAGGTCCAGGCCGGGGAACTGGCCGCCCTGGCTATTGGGCTGCGCGTCGAGGCGCACTCGCAGCCGCGAGACCGGCACGCCGTTGACCAGCTCGATCGACGGGCCGTCGAACGCGTCTGGCCCGCCGCTCAGCCCCAGCTCGGCCATCTGTTCCTCAAAGCCGTCGCGCAGCGTCTCAAGCGCGCTCAGGGCGGGGTAGGGGGCATCGGCGGGCGGCGTCTCCATGCCCATCCCCTGCACGAAAGCGTCCAGCGTGCTTGTGCTGTGCGCGATCTGCGCGCTGCTCTCCGGCTTGGCGGTGTAGACGAGCTGCCCCGGAACGGTCTCTTGCCAGTTCTCGGCGGCGGGATCGGGCAGCGGGGTCGGGCTGGGTCCGGCGGTCGGCGCGGGCGTGTTCGTCGGATGATCGGCGAGATACACGCCGGTCGACACGCCGCTGTCTCCGACCAGCACAAACACAACTCCCAATGTCACCAGCAGAATGACCACCGCGTAGATCGGTGCGCGAGACGCCATGCGCGGACTCCTTAATAATAGCAGCCGCCCATCCGAGGGCGGAGACCCCCTAAGTGTAGCCGACTCGGGCCTAGCTTTCAAACGCGAGTCGTCGCAGCGGCCAGCGATGCGGCCGCGCTCTGTGCAGGCGTGACAGACGTGATAAGAATAAAGATTATCTGCATAATGTCATTCGCAAACAGGGTGTTTGTCACTGTCCGGGCAGCGCAGACCGGGCGATACTGAGCCTGGTTACACCCGGAGCGGCGCTGCGCGGGCTGCGCGTCGAATCCACCGCGTGCTATTTGGCAGCGCGCGCTCTGTAGGGTGTCATTTGACAGCCCGCAAAACGCCATGATAAGATTCTTAAAATTTATAAACATTATCCCAATATCGTAAATAATCCGCTTGTTGCGGTCACGCGGGACAGGTCATGGGAACTATGCAGCAGACACGACGGCACATTCTCGAAATTCTGAAAGAGCGCAAGGAGGCGACCATCGACGAGATCGTCGAGGCGCTGTCCAACCGCATCGGCAAGATTACCGCGGTGACGGTGCGCCATCACCTTGAGATTCTGCGAGGCGATGGGCTGGTGGCCGCGCCGACCGTCCGCCGCCGCAGCGCGCCAGGCCGCCCGCAGTATGTCTACGCGCTGACCGAGCGCGCAGCGGACATATTCCCCAACAATTACCAGGGGCTGGCGACCGGCCTGTTGCAGCAGCTTAAGGCCACGCTCACGCCAGGGCAGGTCAGCGAGATTCTTGAAGGCGTGGCTGACTCGATGGCCGAGCGCGTGACTATTCCCGACGCGCCGCTGGACGTGCGCCTGGAGCATGTGGTCGCCTTCCTGAACACTGCCGGTTACGCCGCTACAGCCCAGCCAGCAGACGGCGGGCATGTGCTGTCGATCACGAACTGCCCCTACGAGCAGGTGACATGCTCTAACCCTGAGTTGTGCAAGATGGACGAGCGCCTGATCGCGAACCTGCTTGGCGTGCGCCCGCGCCGTATTAGCTGGCGCCAGGAAGACGGCGAAAACTGCGCGTACCTGATCAAGAACGGCACGCAGCCCGCCAAGCGCAGCTAGCGGCTCCCCAATACATCCTTTTTCGACGAGAAGCCCCGCCGCGCCCGGCGGGGTTTTTCGCGCGGGAGGAGCTGACGGCGTAGGTTGCCGGATTGCGTCCCGACGGTAAAATCGGCGGCGTGATGAACCCGGTCGATCCTTCCTCGACGCGCGCCCCGGCTGGAAGACGGCCCTGGCTGCTGCCGGGCGCGATCCTGGCGGGCGGCGTGCTGGCGTGGGTCCTGGCGGCGGTCGTCGTCTTCGCGACCGCCCGCGACGCCGATCAGGACTCTGAGCGCGACGCGCCCGATCTGCTGCCCACTGTCATCGCTGCCAAGCCCACACGCGCCGCCCCGACGCTTGCGCCGCTGCCGAGCAGCACGCCCAGCGCGACCGCGACTGAGACGCCCGGCGCGACGCCCAGCGTCACACCGTCCGTGACGCCTTCTCCAACCGGGACGGACGCCCCGACCGGGACGCCCACCGCGACGCCGATCGCGACTCTGACGCAGACTCCGACCGATACGCCGGCGGAGGCCCTGGCGGAAATCATCTCGGCAGCGCCAGCGGTCGCGGTGTCCGCGACGCCCCCGCCGACGCCGACCTCGCGCGCCGGGGTCGAACCTGACGCGGCGGGCGATCCGCCCACGACCGCGCCGGGAGCGCCTGTCGGGGTAGCGGGCGCGCTCACGGCGTGCGCGCCGCCCGAAGGCTGGGAAGCCTACACCGTCCAGCAGGACGACACGCTCTTCGCGTTCGCGCTGGGCGCGGGGAACACGGTCACGGTCGACGATCTGATCGCGGCCAACTGCCTGACCAGCCGCTATCTAAGCGTGGGTCAGCAGCTTTATCTGCCGCCTGGCGCGGCGGAGAACGCGCCGCCTTCGGTCCCGGCGGCGGCAGCGGGCGTCACCGGGGCGCGCGGCCCGCGCACGCCCAACTGCCCGTGCACGATCATCATCCCGGCTGGCTGGCGGCTGGAGCAGGTCGCGGCGGCGGTGGATGCGGCCTCGACGCTGTTCACCGGGGCGGACTTTCTGGCGGCGGCCGGGCCGGGCGCGCAGGCGCCGTTCGACTTCACGCAGGAGCGCCCGCCGGGGGCCTCGCTCGAAGGGTTCCTCTATCCGGGCGCTTACACGGCGCAGAACGACACGACCGCCGAGGCGTTCCGCGACATGCTACTGAGCGCGTTCGCGGCCAACGTCGGGCCGAGCGTGCGCGCCGACGCCGCCGCGAAGGGCATCTCCTTCTACCAGGCGTTGATCATCGCCTCGATTGTCCAGCGCGAGTCTCGCGCGCCGGAAACGCAGAAGCTGGTCGCCAGCATCTTCTTCAACCGCCTGCGCGACGGCAACCGGCTGGCCTCGACCGTGCCGGTCTCGTACGCGCTCGGCGGGCCGGGCAACTGGTGGCCGCGCGTGACCGGCTCGAATATGGAAGTGGACTCGCCCTACAACACGTACACGCGGCCCGGCCTGCCGCCGACGCCGATCAACAGCCCGGATATCAACGCCATCCTGGGCACGGTCTACGCGCCGGAGACGGATTACTATTACATGGCCGGGGGCTGCGGGCGCGGCGCGATGTTCGCGCGCACCTACGAGGAGCATCTGGCGAACATTCGCTGCGAGTGAGCGGGCGCGACCGGCTCAGGGCACGGTCAGGCGCGGCGTCCAGCGCGGCGCCTGACCGCCGGGCGGCGCTTCTTCCAGCACGACGCGCGTAATCGTCCAGGCGCGCGGCTCAAAATCTCGCTGCAAGTCCGCGATCAGGTGCGGAAAGACCGGCGGCGGGACCGCGTCCGCCACGACGATACGCGGCTCAAAGGCGTCGGGCGGCTCGTCGCACGGCTCGATCAGGTCGCTCAGGGCGCGGGCCAGCGCCTGCTGGGCGGCGGTGATCCGCCCGACCGGCGCCAGCGCCCACCCCGCGACGTAGCGCCGCGCGCCGATCACCTCGGCGGCGACCTCATTCAGCGTCACATC
Organism: Aggregatilineaceae bacterium; assembly: GCA_035325905.1. Taxonomy (GTDB): domain Bacteria; phylum Chloroflexota; class Anaerolineae; order Aggregatilineales; family Aggregatilineaceae; genus DYGX01. The sequence goes on from DAOKYY010000020.1 coordinate 50,189, forward strand.
CAGCGGCAATCGCTCGGCAGCCCAAGCGCGCAGCGCGTCTTCAAGCGCGCCGGGATCGTCGCTGCGAAACGGCGCGATCAGCGCCAGCGCGCCGGGAGCGTCGCCTTCGAGCGCGTGGTCGCCCCTCGCCGTGGCGACTTCGGCGCGCAACTCGTCCGTCAGCGGGACGACGATCCGGTACAGGCAGGGCGCGGCGGGCGCGCTCGCCGCCGGAAGCGCGATCTCCGGCTGGCGGGCAGGCGCGCTGTGCTCGCCTAGCGGCGTTTCAGCGTCCGCTGCCGGACTTTCGGGGACAGGCGGCTCGGCGGGAGCCACGACAGGCGCGGCGTCCTCTTCCGTGACCTCGATCGCGTTGAGGTCTTCCTCGTCCACCCAGGCCGCGTCTTCCAGCGGCTCGTAGACGATGTCCTCGTCGTGCACCTCGTCGCCGTAGTCGTCTTTGCGCGGCAGGCTGCGCCCGGAGTCGTCGGGCGAAAAACGGGCCGGGATGTTCATCGCGTTCGCGCTCTCTCCGTTTCGCGTCTCAGAGCGTGTGGCCTTAGCTCAGCGCGGCGAAAGTCACCAGACGAATCCCTTCCGCCTGCACGCACTCGCGGGTCGCGGCGTGCGTCAGGTGCAGCAGCTCGTCCTCACGCTGCTCGACCAGGCCGCTGGCGCGCAGCGCGTCGTCCACGTAGCCGGGGTGACACAGCAGCTCGGTGACGCCCTCGTCGGGCAGCGTCGTCAGGATGACCAACAGCGCCGCCAGGGTGGGCCGCTCCGTCGAATAGTCGAGCGCCAGATAATCCGGCCAGCGCGGGCGCGGCCCGTCCTCCAGCGCAGCGCGCAGCGACGCCAGCAGCGCAGGGGCGCGCTCCGGCTTCAGGCCGCGCAGCATCCCGGCCATGAAATTCAAAATCGCCTCGTCGGGCTGGTCAAGCTGCGGCGCGCGGATCGGCAGGCCATGCGCGGCGGCCAGATCGAGCGTGGCGCGCAGCGCCGCCGGGTGCAAATACGCGGCGTGGTGGTGCGAGTCCAGGTGATCCGGCGCGCGCCCGGCGAGGCGGGTGAAGGCGTCGAACTGCGCCTCGATCTCAGCGCGCAATTCCTGCGCGTCGAAGCGCTCCATCGCGGCGGGCCACTCGCGGATGCCGTAGAACTCGCCGCGCTCGTTGACCAGCGAGCGCACCTGGGCGGCGGGCAGCGCCGGTTTGCCGCTCGTCAGGGTAATGTGCAGCCCGATTCCCAGGTTGGGCGCTTCGGTCCGGGCCAGCTCCAGGCCGGGCGCGGCGTCCGGCAGGTTGATCATGACGGTGGTCGAGGTCACGATTCCTTTGCGGTGCGCTTCGATGATGCCCCGGTTGACGCCGGGCGCGCGCCCAAAGTCGTCCGCGTTGACGATTAGCTGCTTCATCCTGTCCGCTCGCTGTGTGATCGCAGGGCGCTTCGGTTTGCCCGGCCCTAGTATGATCACCCGGCGCGCGTAATGCAAGTGACATTCGGGGGAACCGAGCGCCTCGCCGCCTTCGTTTTTCAGGCGCGATTGTGTTATATCTTGTGCATCCCGCGTGGGAAGACAAGTTTTTTTCTGCTCAAGGCCAGCGAGGAAACACGCCATGGATCGAACCGTACCCAAGACCGGCAGTGAGGAAATCGAGCTATATCTGCGGACGATCTATTCCCTGCTGCGCTCGACGCGCGCGGTGCAGCTGGACGCGCTGATCGAGGCGCATGTGGCGATGAACTCCTCGCTGCACATCAACGCGCGCCAGCCGGGGCTGGACGCCTCCGCGCTGTTCTACGCCGTGATGCGTCTTCCGGCGTGCGTCGCGGATGTCGAGAGAGTCGTCATGGGGCAGACTGACCGCGTCTTCCACGATTACGGCTATGAAGATGTCGCCCAGTGGGAGCATGTCACGGCGCCGGGGCGCCGCCGCCGGATGGCGTATGACGGCAAGGGCACGCTCGCGGCGTTCATCGCCAGCCAGTCCGACATCGACGACCTGATCCCGATGCTGGTCGCCTACCAGATCGAGTGGAACAAGCTCTACCCGGTCTTGCAGTCGGTCAGCGCCCAGGCGGTTCTGGCGGCCTACGGGGCGGATCGGACGCTGGCGCGCACCGCCGAGCTGGCGCGGCTGCTGGACGTTACACCCGACGAGCTGAGCCGCCTCGAAGAAGCCTGGGGGCCGGGCATGACCGCCACGCTCCAGAAGATCGCGCGCGGGCCGAAGAAATTCTCGGTCCGGCTGCTGGCCGGGACCTTCGTCAACTACCAGCGCGCGACCTCGGCCTGGTGGCTGAACGTCCGCCAGAAGGTCGAGCCGGTCACGGTCGAGGACCGGCCCGCGTACTTCGTGTCGAGCAATATCCACGCCATCCCGAACCTGCTCAGCGGGTTCGCCCTGAGCGAAGAAGACGCCATCTTCGACTACGTGCGCAAGGCCAACGACCCCGCGCTGACCGCCGAGTACGACTACGTGCGCCTGCGCGACGAGCTGAACAACAAAAATAACTTTCTGTACTACGCGCTGCGGCGCTACGCCAGCCAGCCGGAGATCGACGCGCGCCGGATCGAGGCCGAGCGCACGCGGGGCATCCAGCGCGTCGCCAGCGAGCACGGGTTCGACATCGAGGCGCAGGTGATCGAGCTGAGCAAGCTCGACCTCGACGCGATCGACCCGCGCCTGATGTGCTGCACCGAGGGCGAGATGCGCCGCCTGCGCGACAGCGACGCGGTGATCATCAACATCGACTACCCGCTCGGCATGGCGGCCTATCACGTCTTGGCGAAGATCAGCCAGTACGTCACGCAGATGCAGGGCATCTACGTGATCGGCAAGGCGGCGACGCTCAACGCGCGGATCGGCGACGTGATGCTGGCGAACGTGATCTACGACGAGCACAGCCAGAACTCGTACCTGTTCGGCAACTGCTTCAGCGCGTCCGACATTCTGCCGTATTTGACCCAGAGCAGCGTGCTCGATAACCAGAAGGGCGTCAGCGTGCGCGGGACGTTTCTGCAAAACGCGCGCTACATGGACGTGTTCTACCGCGAGGGGTACACCATCGTCGAGATGGAAGCCGGGCCGTACCTGTCCGCGATTTACGAGATGATCCGCGCCCAGCGCCACCCGATCAACGAGATCGTCAACCTCTACATCGCGCCGTTCGACGTGGGCTTTCTGCACTACGCGAGCGACACGCCGATGAGCAAGGGGCGCAACCTCGGCGCGGGCCGCCTGAGCTACATGGGCGCCGAGCCGACCTACGCCACCGCGATCGCGGTGCTGCGGCGCATTTTCGCGGTCGAGCTAGAGCGGCTGCGCCAGCACCCGTCGCCCGCCAAGCAGCGCACCGAGAACCCAACGCTGAAAGAGGAAGGAAGCGGGAATGGAAGTCTTTCAGGCGATCCGGACCAACCGGTCAGTGCGCCAGTTCACGGATCGACCGGTCCGGCGTGAGGACATCGAGCAGATTCTCCACGCCGGGCGGCTGTCAGGCTCGGCTAAAAACGCGCAGCCGTGGCAGTTTATCGTCGTCACCGCGCGCGATTCGCTACAAGCGCTGAGCGGGTGCGGGCCGTGGTGCGGGCACCTGGCAGGCGCCGCGTTTGGGGTGGTGATGACCGTGGACGACCTGCGCGAGCCGCCGACGCTCACCAAGCCGTTCGACCTGGGCCGCGCCGCGCAGAATATGATCCTCGCCGCGTGGGAGCTAGGGATCGCGTCGTGCATGGCGACAATCTACGAGCCGGAGCGCGTGCGCGAGACGCTCGGCATTCCCGCCGAGCGCGCCGTCCCCTGGGCGATCTCGTTCGGGTACCCCGCGCCGGAAGTCGATCCACGCACGCGCCCGCCGCGCGCTACCGGGCGCAAGGCGCTTGACGAGGTGGTGCGCTGGGAGCGGTGGTAGCGAGAGCGGCGAAGACCAGGAAAGAGCAGTCGAAGAACAGCGAAAAGCAGCATAAAAGCAGCGAAAGGCAGCAACGGAAGCGGCTTCGTAGGGGCGCAGCTTGCTGCGCCCGCTGAATCACAGAGGCTATGGGCGCAGGGAGCTTCCGCCTCCACACAAACGCCTGTTTTCTATTAATGCGCAGCTTCAATAGGGTGGGTAGCAACCTCCAAGAAAACCTCGTTTCATGCTTGACTTTACTAGAACATATGTGCTAGAATAGTGCTGGGC
>DAOKYY010000021.1:0-2711 GCA_035325905.1 Aggregatilineaceae bacterium
CCAAGCTGCGGCCAGAGCTGCGTCCCGGCGTCCGAACCGACGACCATGCCGATATGCCCGCTTTCCAGCACAATCAACTGCTTGTCGGCGCTGCTGACGCGCTCGTGCAGCACGGCGACCGACGCCCAGGGCGCGATATGGTCGCGGCGCGCGGCGATGGTCAGCGTCGGGGCAGTGATGCGCGCCAGGTCAATCGGCTGTCCAGCGACGGTGAACGTTCCATCCATCAGGGCGTTGCGCTGGTACAGGTCTTTGACATATTTGCGGAACGCCTCGCCGGGGAACGGCGTCGGGTCGCGCGTCCAGAGCTGCATCGCGGCGAAGGTGCGGGCGAAGGCCGGGTCATCGCGCCGCTCCCAGTAATCGAGCGCGCGCAGCAACTCGTCGCTGGGGCGCACCATATGAAACGTGAAATTCAGCAACTCGGCGGGGATGTTGCCGAGCGTATCCACCAGCAGGTCCACATCGAGGTATTCGGGCCGCGTCCAGACGCTGTATATCCCGTCGTCGTGATAGTTGATTGGCCCCGCCAGGCTGACCAGCGCGGCGACACGGTCCGGCGCCAGCACGGTATAGGCCGCCGCCATCATCCCGCCCATGCAGTAGCCGAGCAGCGCGACCGAATCGGCTCCGCTCTCGCGACGCGCGACCTCGACGCAGCGGCCCAGCAGCCCGGTGATGTACTCGTCGAGCGGGCGGTCGCGGTCGGCGGCGGTCGCCACACCCCAATCGAGCATGTACACGTCCAGCCCGCGCCGCAGCAGCGCGCCGGCCAGCGATCGTTCCGGCGCGAGGTCCATCACGTAGTAGTGGTTGATCAGCGAGGGGATGCACAGCACCGGGATAGGGCGCTGCGTTTCGGTCTGCGGCAGGTAGCGCAGCAGGCGCAGGCTGCCCTCGGCGTGGACCAGGCGCGCGGGCGTCTGCCCGACCAGCGTGCGCCCGGTGGCGCGGATCGCCTCCTGCGCGGCGGTGTAGCTGCGCCAGACCTGCGCCATGCCCGCGCCCCATAGCTCGGCCCAGCGTTCGAGCAGGTCATCCATGCCTGTCGTCATCGCTCAGATGCCGCTCCAGCCGGTCCAGCCGCGCCGAGAGGTCGTCGAGCCGCGCTTGCAGGCGCTCCAGCAGCAATCGCTGGCGCTCGCCCTGCTGGTAGGCCAGCGCGAGATTGAGCGCGGCGGCTTGCAGCGTCCGCTCGACGCGCTGCCGCGAGCGCAACGACGCGCTAAGCTGCCGCCCGACGCGCGTCAGAAACTCCGGCGAGCGCGACACATCATCCCAGTAGGCCGCGATCTCGCGCTCCCAGGCTTCGACGCTCTGGCGCAGCGTGCCGGCGGGCCGCTCATCCATCGCGCAGCCGGTCCTCCAGATGATCGACTTTGGCGCTCAGAACTTCGACCTGATTCGTCAGCCGCTCGATGATGCTGATCAACTGCGCCTGCTGGTCCTGACCGCCATGCGGGACGGCGGTGCCGCGCGCCAGGCTGTCGGCCATCGACTCGCCCATGCGCCGCCCCTGCTCAAGCATTAACTCCATCGATTGGAGCATGATGTCGGTGTAGCGCGGGGCCATCTCGCCCCACAGCCGGGCCGTCTCGGCGAAGATGCGCTCCGGCGAAGGCGTCTCGTCGCCCGCGAACGCCTGTCGGATCGTCTCGTTCAGGTGGTCTTGCATGAAGGCCAGCGCGTCGCCAAAGCGCGCGAAGTCGGCGGTGTGATCGCTCTGGACATGCTTGATCACGCCGCGCCAGCGGGCTGGCTGCCCGTCGCTCTCTTCGCGGATAAAGCGTAAGACAAACGACACAACATCCTGGTTCATATTGCGCGCTCCGATGTAAGGCGGTCTGGCGGTCTGGCGGTCTGTCTTGATTCAGCGTACTCCTGCCGGGTTGCAGACCGGTTGCAGGCGTCCCCGCTCCCTGCGGCGCGGCTCAGCGCGGCAGCAGCGGCTCCAGCGCGTCGCCCCGCGCGATCGCCTGCGCCAGCGCAGTCGTCCCGGCCATCGGCTCCAGGTCCAGCCCATCGCGCAGCGCCTCGCGCCCCTGCTCGTAGGCGCGCAGCGCCAGCGGGCGGTTGCCGCGCAGCGCATGGCTGAGCATCATGATCCGGTAGGCTTCTTCCCAATAGCGGTCGAGCATCAGCGCCGACTGGCAGAGGTCGATGGCCTCCTGGTAGCCGCCGCGCGGCAGCAGCAGCGTGGCAAGCCGCATCGCGCCGGACAGATAGAGCGTGTGCAGGCGCTCTCGCTCCAGGCTGGACCAGTCCTCGTACAGCGCGTCGGGCAGGTACTCTCCGGCGTAGAGGTCGATCGCGGCGCGATAGGCCGCGATCGCGCCGTCGGGATCGCTCGCTTCGAGCCGCGCCGCCTGCTTCAGCCCGTCGCGGAACTCGGCGGCGTCGATGGTCAAGTCGGCGTCCGGGTCCAGCCCGTAAGCCAGGCCGGAGCGGCTGATATAGGTCGAGAGCGAGCGCGCCGAGCGATCGGGCTGAAGGGCGTCGTTCAGCGCGTTGAGCGCGACCTTGAAGTCGCGGTCGGCGCGCTCCTCGTCGAGCGTCGGCCACAGCTCCGCCACGATCCGCTCCTTCGGCATCACCAGATGGTGGTCGTTGAGCCGGACGGTGATCAGAAATTGAAACAGGCGCTGGGCCTTTTCGCGCTTCCAGACGACGTTCGGCAGCGGCTCCCCGTTGATCCAGACGCGGAACAGGCC
>DAOKYY010000021.1:2811-28221 GCA_035325905.1 Aggregatilineaceae bacterium
CCCTAGCTCTGCCCGTAGACCGGGATCGCCGCGCCGTGAATCGCCCGCGCCGCGTCCGAGCACAGGAACAGGAACACCTGCGCCATCGCGTCCGGCGTGACCCACTTGCTGAAGTCGGCGTTGGGCCGCTCGGCGCGGTTGGGCGGCGTGTCGATCGTGCCCGGCAGAACGCAGTTGACGTTGATCCCGTGATCCTTCAGCTCAGCGGCGAGGCTCTCCGTCAGGCGGATCACGGCGCTCTTGGCGGCGCTGTAGGCGGCGACATTCTTGCTGCCGCTGAGGGCCGCACGCGCTGCCGTGTGCACTATCGCGCCGCGCCCCCGGCTGAGCATCGGCGGCACGACCGCCTGCGAAAGGACCATCGCCGTCCGCGCGTTGAGGCCCATCACGAAGTCCCACGTTTCGAGCGACGAGTCCTCGGCAACCGGCCTGGCGCGGAACCCGCCGACCGTGTTCGCCACCGCGTCGATCTGCCCGAAGCGATCCAGCGCGGCCTGCACCAGCGCCCGCGCCGACTCCGGCTCCGCCAGATCGACGGCGTGGGCCAGCACACGCCCTGCGTCGCCGGTAAGCTCCGGCAGCACGGAGGGCAGGTCATCCGGGCGGCGGTCAGCCAGCACCAGCCGCGCCCCGGCCTCGTAAAACGCGCGCGCGACGGCGCTGCCCAGGTTGCCGCTCGCCCCAGTTACCAGCACGACCTGATCAGTGAAGTCAAACATCCCCGGCCCTCCTTGTTAGCTGCGCCGGCCTGGCGGCCTCAATCATGATGTCGTTCGGAGCGATCCAGGTACATCTCCATGCCCTTAACCGCCATCGAGAGGGTGACGGTCAGGACAAGATACGTCAGCGCGACGATATTATACGCCTGGAAGAAGGTGAACGTGCTCGACGCGTAAGTCTGGCCGCGCCGCGTGATGTCCTGCACGCCGAGCACCGAGACCAGCGAGCTTTCCTTGAGCATGGCGATAAAGTCGTTGCCGAGCGGCGGCAGAATCACGCGGATCGCCTGCGGCAGCACGATCAGGCGCATCACCTGCCAGCGCGTCATGCCCAGGCTGCGCGCCGCCTCGCGCTGGCCGATGCTGACGCTGTCGATTCCGGCGCGAAAGACCTCGGACAGGAACGCGCTGTACGAGATCGCGAGGGCGATGATAGCGCGATAGGTGTTGCCAAACTCGCGCGTCTCGAACTCGGCCATGCTCCGCCCCAGCGAGTGAAACGTCAGGCGGTACACGTGGTCGTCGCTGATCACGAAGCTGATCGTCAGGTGCTGAAGGGTCGCGCCCAGCTCGTTGCCCAGCCGGATCACCTCCGGGATGAAGGCCAGCGCCATCCAGTAGACCAGCACCAGCGTCGGGATGCCGCGCACCGCCTCGACGTAGAAGGTCGAAAGCTGGTAGACGAGCGGGTTCGACGAGCGGCGCAGCAGCGCGATCAGCAGCCCCAACACCAGCGCCAGGCTATAGGCCACGACCGAGACCCAGATTGTCGTCCAGATGCCCTGCCGCACCGCGCCCCAGATCACCGGGTAGGGGTGCGTGGTGCGGATCGACAGCACGAAGACGATGATCAGCCCGATCATCCCGAGCAGCCACCACGGCGAGCGCGCCAGGCGGCGAATCAGGATATTCTTTTTCTGCGGGTTAACGCGCGAGGTCGTGGGGGTGTTGAAGACAACCGTCATCCGGGCAGCACACTTTCAAGAGCAGCCAAGAACAGCGAAAGACAGCTAAGAACAGCGAAGAGCAGCAAGAACCAGCTAAAAACAGCAAAGTGCATAGGTCAAGCCGCATTTTGCGGTCCTTCGCTGCCGTTCGCCCTGCCTCCAGCCATCGACAATCCGGCGCGAGGGTGGTCTAATAGGGCCGCGCCCGGCGGCTTGATTATAGCCCCAAACCGTCCGGGCGTCGCGTCCGGTTTTCGGACCGGCCGCCATCTGCCGACAGCTTAAAGGGACCCCGTCGCCGCCATGCCACGCATTACCCGCCGCCAGATGGTCATCACCTTTGGGTTGATGATGGGCCTCTTCCTCGCCGCGCTGGAAGGCACGGTCGTCAGCACCGCCATGCCCACCATCGTCGCCCAGCTCGGCGGGCTGGAAGTCTATAGCTGGGTCTTCTCGATCTACATGCTGGCCTCGACCACCACCATCCCGATCTTCGGGCGTCTGTCCGACCTCTACGGGCGCAAGCCGATCTACTACCTCGGCGTGACGCTGTTCCTGGCCGGGTCGGTGCTCAGCGGGCAGGCGCAGAACATGACCCAGCTCATTCTGTTCCGCGCGCTGCAAGGGACCGGCGCAGGCGCGCTGATGCCCGTCACGTTCACCATCATCGGCGACATCTTCTCGCTGGAGCAGCGCGCGCGGATGCAGGGATTTTTCTCCAGCGTGTGGGGCATCTCCAGCGTGATCGGGCCGCTCGTCGGCGGCTTCCTGGTCGATAACGTCTCGTGGCGCTGGGTGTTTTACCTCAACCTGCCATTTGGGCTGTTGGCGGTCGGGCTGCTGGCGCTGGTCTTGCACGAGCCGCTGAAACACCGCGAGCCGGGCACGGTCGATTATCGCGGCGCGGCGCTGCTGGTTGCCGCCGTGCTGAGCCTGCTCTACGCGCTGTTGCAAGGCGGGCAAGCCTACGCCTGGACCGACCCGCGCACGCTGGGCCTGCTGGGCTTCGCCGCCGCCGCGCTCGCCGCGTTTGTGTGGATCGAGCGCCGCGCCGCTCACCCGCTGATCCCGCTCGATATGTTTGGCGACCGGCTGTTCGCGATCGCGATGGGGCACGAATTTCTGGCCGGGTTCGCGGTTTTCGGAGTGATCGCCTATATCCCTCTGTTCGTGCAGGGCGCGCTCGGCACCAGCGCTACCCGCGCCGGGGCGACCCTGACGCCGATGAGCGTGGTCTGGGGCCTGGGGAGCGTGCTGGCCGGCGCGTTGCTGCTGCGGCACGGCCCGGCGCGCCTGGTGATCGCCGGGACGCTCAGCCTGCTGGGCGGCGCGAGCCTGCTGGCGCTGCTCGACGAGCGCAGCAGCCAGCTTGTCGCCGCCGGAGCGATGGCGCTGATGGGCTTCGGGATGGGGCTGGTGCTGACCAGCTTCCTGGTCTCGGTGCAGAACCGCGTGCCAAGCCGCCGGATGGGCGTGGCGACCGGCAGCCTCCAGTTTATCAGCCAGATCGGCGGGACGGTGGGCGTCAGCGTGCTCGGCGCGGTGATGTCGGCCCGGCTGAGCCGGGGGCTGGCGTCGCTGCCGGGCGGGGCGGGTGTGGACCCGGTGATGCTGCTCGACCGATCCAGCACCGTCGAGCTTCCGGCGGCGGTCGACGCCGCCTTTCAGTCGCTGCTGGCCGAGGCGCTGCACCCGGCTTTTCTGCTGACGCTGGGCGTCGCCGCCCTGGCGCTGGGCGTCGCGCTGCTCACCCCGCGCGGAACGCTCGCGCAGCTTGAGCAGTCAGAGCTTGCCCGCCTCGGCGCGCGCGAGACCATGCCGCACGTCGCCGTCGCCGCGCCCGCCAAAGTCAAACGGAGCCGCCGGTGATCTGGACGAATCGCCGTCTGGCGCTGGCCCTGGCGCTTGTGGCGCTGGCGTCGGTCGTTGCCGGGCTGATGATCCTGGCCGGGCGCCTGCTCGATCCGGGGGACCGGCGCGATACCACCTCCAACGTGACTCCGGCGACCCTCGCGCCGCAGTCGCCGCCGCCGCGCGTGTTCGAGGTGGACCCGGCGGCCTCAAAAGTGGATTTCACGGCGCAGGTCGCGGGCGTGGCGCTGGAAGGTGTGTTCCCGGTGCGCGGCGGCACGATCACATTGGAGCCGGTCGAGCAGCAGCTTCAGGTGCATGTCGCGCTTGAAATCGACGTGGACGGGCTGGCGACGGGCAACGCTGTGTTTGACCGCGCGCTGCGGGCCGCGCTGGAATCAGGCGACTATCCGCTGGCGTTCTATGTCGCGGCGTCAGATGGGCGGGTGCCGGTCACTCAGGAGCGGGTCGTCTTCATGCTGACCGGTGACTTGCAGCTTCATAACGTCGTCCAGCCCCACCCGATGCGCGTTGACGCCCAGGTGATCGGCGCGCGCCTGGACGCGGTCGCAACCTCGACGCTCAACCTGGAAGATCACGGCGTGGAATTGCCCGCGCTGCTCGGTAGCCCGGCGATCACATTGCGCGCCGTGATCGCGGCGGTCGAGACCGGCTGAGCGCCGCCTACTCCCCCTGCTCGCCTTGCCCGCCCTGCCAGCGCCGCCACGCCAGCGCGACGCCCCCGGCCACCAGCGCCAGCAGCAAGACGCGCACCAGCATCAGCACCGGGTCGGTGTCGGCGATCAGCAGCGCGACCAGCGCCACGCCGACCGCCGCCAGCAGGGTCGCCAGCCGGCGCTCGCGCTCGCTTTGCAGCAGCAACACGCGCGTCTGGACGGTCTGCATCATCAGCTCAATGCGGCGCAGCGTCGCCTCGACCGTAACCACCTCGGCCTCGACCTGCTCGACCTGCGCGCTGACCTGCGCCACCCGCGCTTCCCAGATCGCGGGCGCGGCGTCCCACAGACCGGACTGCATCAGCGCCAGCCGGTACTCGCCCGCCAGCCGGTTGAGGCGCCCGGCGGTCGCGCGCGTGATGTCCAGGTCGCGCAGCCCCTGGTGATAGGCGGCTTCGAGGGCGGTAATCTCCTCGCCGAGCGGGTCGAGCGAGCGCAGGCGGCTGCGCGCGTCGGGCGCGGTCCAGCCCTGCATGGTCTGCGCCACGCGGTCGAGCGCGGCCTGCGGGGCGCGCCCCGCCTGCGCGACGTGATCGGCGTAGCGCGCCAGGTGAACGTCCGCCTCGACCGGGTACCAGTCGAGGCGCGGCGCGGTCACGCTCAGAAAATGGCGGGCGCGCGCCTCGCTGCGCGTGTCCGGGTAGATCAAGAGCCGCGCGTCCGCTTCGCCCGGCGAGAACAGCCCGAACTCCAGCCGCATCGACCGCGGGAACTGCGCGTCCAGCTCTTCCGGCAGCCGCGCGGCGATCCCGCACCAATAGCGCGCCGTCGCCAGCCAGGTCGGGGTCGTCGGGGCGCCGCCGAGCGACTCGTCAAGCGTCTGCCAGACGGTGTGCTCGTGATCGCCGGGGCGGGCCAAGACCACGCGCAGCAGGAGCATATTGCGCAAAGCGTAGGCTTGCAGCCAGGCGGCGGCGTTGGTGTGGCCGCGCAGCTCGGCGGGAGCCATCAGCGGGTGTAGCGCCTGCGTTGGGCGCTCGACCGGCGCGAGCGCGGGCAGGTCCGGCGCGGACATCGCCAGCCAGCCGGCGACCGAGGCGAACATCCGCTGCGTGTCTTCGACAAACAGGCGATAGCGATCCTCGCGCCGCGAGGCGCTCTCGCCCGGCGCTTCGTGCAGGTAATAATAGGTCGCCTGAATCAGCGGCTCCCGGATAATCATGCGCGCCCTTTCGACCAGCTGCCTCGCTTCCGCACACCCTCGTACAGATTATACTCAGGTTGACGAGCCTATCGAGGGTCATTACAATCGCCGCGCTGGGAAAACGCAGCAATTGTGCCCGTTGTTTACCTCACCCCCGGCCTCGCTGTGCTCGGCCTTGCCCCCTTTCCAAGTTGGAGAGGGGGCGGTGAGGCGTGTCAGCGCCGAGCGGGGGTGAGGTAAATGGGCTGATACGCGGCGCAGGTCGAGGCGTTCGCCCTGTAATCGCCGCGTGATCCTCGCTGAAGCGGAGCGTGCCATGACAATTCGAGCCGGGCGCTGGCTGGTCGCGGTCTGCCTGGGAGCCTTGCTCCTGCGCGGCGCACTGGCGTTGTTCGCCGAGCACCCTGGCGTGGCCGACCCGAACCATTACTACAATCTGGGCCGACAGTTGCTCGCCGGGCGCGGCTTTGAGACCGGCTACGTCTGGCACTACTACAACCCGCCCGAAACCATCACCCACCCTGACGACTTCTGGATGCCGCTGGCCGGAGTCCTCGCCGCGGGGGGCATGGCTGTGTTCGGCGAGACGGTGCAGGGCGCGCTTGTCCCGTTCATCCTGCTCGGCGCGCTGCTGCCGCTGGCGGTCTACGCCGCCGCCCGCCAGTTCGGCTGCGGCGCGGAGTGCGCGCTCTATGCAGCGGGGTTTGGCGCGGTGCTGCCGGAGTTCGTGATGAACTCCGTTCGCACGGACACGCTGATCCCGAACGCCGTATTCGTCACGCTGGCGATCGTGCTGCTGGTGGAGGGGCTGCGGCGCGGCGGCTGGCGCGCCTACGCCGCGAGCGGCCTGTTCGCCGGGCTAGCCTACCTGACACGCGGCGACAACCTGCTGCTGATCCCGATGGTGCTGGTCACGCTGGCCGTCTACGCGCTGGCCGCCCGCCGAGGGCTGATCGATTTGCCGCGCCGCTGGTGGGCCGGGGCGCTGCTGGCGCTCGTGGTCGCGGGTGCGGTCGCCGCGCCGTGGATCGCGCGCAACCTGAACGCGACCGGCAGCGCCCTGACGCCCAACCTGAGCCGCGCCTTCTTCCTCACCGATTTCCGAGACCACTACGCCTACGGGCGCGACCTGACGTGGGACACGCTGCGCGCCAGCCAGACCTGGGGCCAGATCATCGGCAAGCGCCTGTTCGAGCTGGCCGCCAGCGCCAAGCTGATGTATACCACGCTCGACCTCGCGCTGCCGGTCGCGATCGGCGGCGGGCTGCTGCTGTTGATCGCCCGGCGCAGCGCCGCGCGTCTGCTGGCGCTCGCTCCGGCCCTGATCCTGCTCGGCGGCTCGCTCGTCTTTTACACGGTGTTGTCGCCCTATGGCAGCCAGGGCGGGAGCTTCAAGAAAGCCTATCTCTCGCTCGTGCCGCTGCTGCTGCCCGTCGGCGCTTACGCGTTTGAGCAGGCGATCCCGCGTCTCGCCTACCGCCGCGCCGCCGTCCTGCTGACGCTCGCGTTCATGACCGCCAACGCCGTCGAGCTAACCCGCGCCGACATCCGCTTCAACACAGCCTATCTGCGCGAGATGGAAAAGGTGCGCGATGCGGCGCTGGCCCTGCCGGACGCCAACGGCGACGGCGAGATCATCCTGATGGCGCAGGACCCCTTCATGCTACGTTTCCTGGGCCTGCGCTCAGTCATGATCCCGATGGAAGATCGCGCTACGGTGCTCGAAGTCGCCCGGCGCTATGGCGCGGATTATCTGATGATGCCGCCCGCGCGCCCGTCGCTGGACCCGCTGTACAGCGGCGAGGAGACCGATCCGCGCTTCGTCCTGGCAGCGGAAGTGCCGGGCACGGCGATCGAGCTTTATGGCTTCGACTTCGACGCCCCGGCCAGCGAGGCGGGCGCGCCATGACCCCGCTTACCCGCTCCGAGCGGCGCTGGCTGATCGCGCTGCTGGCCGTCGCGCTGATCCTTCGCGTCGCGTACAGCCTGAGCCTGGACGCGCGCGAACCCTACACCGATCAGGGCGGCGACGCGGGGTGGTATCTCGACGTGGGCTACCGCTTCATCGCCGGGGAAGTCGGCGTCGTCGTGCCAAGCGGGCCGGTCTATCTGCTGTTCGCCGGGGCCTGGCAGCGGCTGCTCGGCCAGGGCGCCGGGGCGATCCTGGCGATTCGCGTCACGCAGGCGCTGCTCAGCGTCGCGACCGTGTATTTCGCGTACCTGATCGCGCGGCGGCTGGGCGAGAGCGCCCGCGCCGGGCTGATCGCCGCCGGGATCCTGGCCGTCTCGCCGGTCTTCGTGCTGGAACAGGCGCAGATTCTGACCGAGACGCTGTACGTCGCGCTGGTCATGGGCGGGCTGGCGCTGGCGCTGCCGGTCATCGCGCGCCTGCGCGGGATGGGGCCGGTTCGCGCCGGGGCGCTGGCGCTCGCGGGCGCGGTCTTCGGGCTGGCGACGCTGACGCGGGCCGTGTTCCTGCTCTACCCGGTCGCGCTGGCGCTGTTCATCGCGTGGCTGGGCGGGCGCCAGAGCCTGCGCGCCGTCGCGCTGCTGCTGGCGGTCTACGCTGCGGTGGTGCTCAGCTGGACCGCGTACAACTGGGTGCGCTTCCGGGAAGTGGTGATCGGCGCGCAAGGCATCACGTCGTTCGCCTATATGGGCGCGCGTGGCTGGACCGGCCCGCAGGGGCTGGACGCGCAGCTTCTCGAAGACGCGCCAGAGCGCGCGAGTCAAGACCCGCTGCTCAATGACCGCGACCCGGCGCTGGTCGAAGGCACGTGGCGCGCCATCAGCGGGGACCCGCTCGGCTACGCGTGGCGGCGCGTCTCGGAACTGGGCGGCGCGTATCTCCAGCCGCACGGGACGGTGCTGTTCCCTGGCGAGAGCGTCAAGGAGCTGGCGCGCGGCTGGCTCGCGGACGGCCGGACGTTTGAGGGGCTGATTCGCGTGCTGCGCGCGGACTGGTTCGCGCCGAAGCTGGCGCTGTACCTGTTCCACTACGCCACGCTGGCGCTGGGCGTCGCGGGAATCTGGCTGATGCGGCGGCGCTGGCCGCTGGCCGCGCCGCTGGCCGGATTCATCGTCTATCTGACGCTGATCCACCTGGTGCTGATGGTCACGCCGCGCTACCTGTTCCCGCTGGAGCCAATCTTCGCGATCTTCGCGGCCTGCGCGGTGGCGATCGTCTGGCAGCGGCGTGAGGCTCAGCGCACCGCCCGCAGCGCCGGGTAGAGCGCCTGAAAGGTGGCGTGCAGCTCCGCGTAAGTCGCCTGCGCGCCGAACTCCGGCATCTCGGTCGAGCCGTAGCGCACCCCCCGCGCGACCGCTTCCGACAGGTCAAAGAACAGGTTCGCGCCCAGCCCGCCAAGCATCGCCGCGCCGACCGCCGTGTGCTCGCTGCCCTCGATTGTTTGCAGCGAGACGCCGAGCACATTCGCCAGGATGTGCCGCCACAACGCCCCCTGCGCGCCGCCGCCGCCGATCAGGAAATGGTCCGGGACCGGCCCCGCCGCCTGAAGCGCCTGCAAGCAGTCGCGGAAGGCGTAGGCGACGCCTTCCAGCACGGCGCGCGTCAGGTGCGCCTGGGTGTGGCGCGTCGTCAGGCCGACAAACGCGCCGGTCGCGCCGGGGTCCATATGCGGCGTGCGCTCGCCTTCGAGGTACGGCAGAAAGTACAGCCCCTCCGCCCCGGGCGGGACCTGGCTGGCGCGCGCCAGCAGGTCGGGGTAGGCCAGCGGGTCGTCCGGGTCGATCACGTCGCGCCACCAGCGCAGCGCGATCCCGCCGTTGAGAATGGCGCCCATCGTGTACCAGCGGTTCGGCACGGCGTGGCAGAACGTGTTGAGCCGCAGTTCCGGATCGACCAGCGGGCGGCTGGAAACGACCGTAATCTGCCCGCCCGTGCCCAGCGTGATCGAGCCGCGCCCGGCCTCGACCACGCCCGCGCCGAGCAGCAGCGCCGCCTGGTCGCCCGCCCCGGCCACCACCGGAATCTCGGCGCGCAGCCCCAGCGCGTCCGCCGCCGCCGGGCGCAGCGTGCCGACTACCGCCGCCGATTCGGCCACTGGCGGCAGGAGGTCGAGCGAGACGCCGCACGCGCCCGCCAGCGTCTCGGACCAGCGCCGCTCGCGGATGTCGTAGAGCCACGTCGCGGAGGCGTCGGACGGGTCCGCGCTGAGCGCACCGGTCAGGCGCAGCACGATGTAATCCTTGGGCTGGACGACGGCGCGCGCCTGTTCCAGCGTGGCGGGTTCGGCCTCGCGCAGCCAGGCCAGCGATGCCCCGGCGAACCCTGGCGACAGGCGATTGCCCGCCAGCCGCACGATGTCTTCATGCGACAGACGTTCCTGCACGATCTCGCACAGGTTGGCGCTGCGGCGGTCCATCCAGATGATCGCGGGGCGCAGCGGCACCAGGTCCGCGCCGAGCACGACCGCGCCGTGCATCTGCCCGGTCAGGCCGATGCCGCGCACGCGCCCGGCCATCGTGTTCGCGGCGCGCAGCGCCTCGCGCACGGCGCTGACGACCGCGCTCCACCACGCCTGCGGGTCCTGCTCGATCCACTGTGGGCGCGGCGTCAGCAGGCCGTAACCCTGCTGGCCCACGCCGCGCACCTGCCCGACCGCGTCGAGCACGACGCACTTGGCGCTCTGCGTGCCCACGTCGATGCCCAACACCACGTCGCTGCGCTCTGCACTCAGCCGCATGAAATCCGCTCCTCGCCGGGATAGCGCCGCTCGCGCCTCTAGTATAGGCCCAAACGCCGGTTCGGCGCACGTGGGCCGGCGGACGCCCGATCTTGCGGAATTTATACCCGGCAGCCTTGTTCGAGAGCCGGATCAGGCGTATAATTAGGGATTGAAGTAAGAAGGTCCGAGGTGAAGGTTTATGCCGGTCTATACCTACGAGTGCGAAGACTGCGGCGTTCGTTTTGACGCGCGCCAGAAGTTCTCCGATGCGCCGATCGCGGTCTGCCCGGAGTGCGGCGGGCACACGCACCGCGTGCCGCAGCCGGTCGGGATCGTGTTCAAAGGCTCCGGCTGGTACGCGACGGACAGCCGGGGGCGCAATAACCTCGCCGTGCCGCCCACCAAGCCAGACGCTGAAGCTGGCGACGGCAAGAGCGCTAAGAGCGATGCAACGCCGGGCAGCGATGCCAGCGCACCGGCGGCCAAGCCGGATACGTCTACCGACTGACTCCCGCCCCCGGCGGGCATCTATGACAAACTAGAAGGCGCTCCCCAGTGGGAACGCCTTTTTCGTTAGCCAAAAGCGGCAAAAAACAGCGAAAAGCAGCCACCATCCTGCTGCTTTTAGCCGTCTTATAGCTGCTCTCGGCTTAAATCTGAAACCCCGCGTTGGCCCGCACGATCTTCTGCTGGTAGTCATCGACGTAAGTCAGCAGTTTTTCGTGAAGCTGCTCCCAGCTATCGCTGTGCAGCAGCGCGCGCAGCGTCTCCAGGTCCTCGGTGATCCCTTCCATCAGAATCTGCGGGCACTCGCCATAGACCGCGAACCACGCTTCGGTGGGCTTGAGGCCCAGGCGCGTGATGCCAGGAGCGAACTCGCGCACGATGAACTCGAAATACTCCTGATCGCGGCCCGGCTTAATATCCCAGCTTAGCAGCAGTTTGAACATGGCGCGTTCCGGCTTCTCCCAGGGATCACAACCGTTCAGGAGGGCGCGCAGCGCGCCCGGCGGCCTGGCAGGCGTTCTTAGTGCTCGTAGTCCAGCACGACGACCTGTGTTTGTTCGGGCAGCCCGCCCGCCGACAGACGCAGGAACGGCACCGCCTCGATGGAGTTGACGCCCATCTCTTTGAGGAAGCGGTCGACCGTGTCCAGCTGCACGCCGGTCAGGTGCGGCGTCTGGAAATGCATCGGGATCACGATCGCCGGCTCCAGCAGGCTGACGACCTCCGCCGCCTGCCCGGAGCTGAGGCTGCCGCCGCCGCCCACCGGCACCAGCGCCACGTTAACATGGCCGAGCTGGTCGATCAGCGACTGGGGCGGAACGTGATCGAGGTCGCCCAGATGCGCGACGGTCAGCGAGTCGAAATCGAAGACATACACCACGTTCTGGCGTGGATCGGGCGTTTCCGGGTTGTAGGTCGCCACGCCGATGACAAATACGCCGCCGATCTCGTATTCGCCCGGCCCGTCGATCACATACTGGATTTCGCGCAGGGTGTCGAGCGCGTCATGCCCCGGCGCGCGGTGGCTGACGGTCGCGATGTCGGTCTTCAAACGGGGCACTTCGTACCCCAGATGCTCGCCAAACGGGTCGGTGACGACAGTCGCGCGGCCCCGCTCGGTGATGCGAAAACAGCTATGCCCGTACCACGTGATTTCCATTACAGCCCACCTGTCCACGCAGGGCGCCCGCCGCCCGCTTCCCCGTAAAGAGCTTCTCGATTATACCGCGTGAGAGGCCGCTCGCAACCATCGAGACGGCCCGGCAGCGCGCCAGAAGTTCTATGTCTTTTCTAACGTTCGCTTCTATGCGTTTTCTTATGTTGATGAAACAATCTGTTTACAAATCGGTGGTGTAATCATGTCGAGCTGGATACAGAGGAGTAATGGTATATGCGTCACGCAATGAGAAAAGCAACCCCGCTCATGGTCGCGCTGGCGGTCGTGCTGACGATCGCGCTGGCGTCCGTGATGAGCGTCGCGCTGGACGTTGCCGGGATCGACTGGGCCAGCGCGCAGGATGGCGGCCAAACGCGTAGCGAGCTTGACATCCTTCCCGCCGCTGCGTCCTACGTCCCGGCCGAGAGTGAGCTTCAGCTTGCCCGCGCCTATGACGAGGTCATCGGCTCGGTTGTGAATATCTCGGTCGCCACGCGGCTCGGCGGCGGCACCGGCAGCGGCTTCGTGATTGACAACGAGGGGCATATCGTCACCAACAACCATGTCGTCGAAAACGCGATGACGATCCAGGTGGCGTTCGTGGACGGCACGCTGGTCGACGCCGAGCTGATCGGGACCGATCCGCAGGCTGACCTAGCCGTCATCAAGGTCGATCCGTCGCAAGTGGCGCTCCAGCCCGTGACCTTCGCCAACTCGCGCGAGGTGTTCGTCGGCCAGAGCGTGATGGCGATCGGCAGCCCGTTCGGCTCGGAGCAGGCGTTCACCCTGACGACCGGGATCGTCAGCGGGCTGGATCGCAGCCTTCAGAACGAAGCGCGCTACAGCATGCCGGAGCTGATCCAGACCGACGCGGCGATCAACCCCGGCAACAGCGGCGGCCCGCTCTTTGACATGGCGGGGAACGTGGTCGGCGTCAACACCGCGATTCTGAGCCAGAGCGGGACCGGGTCTGGCGTCGGCTTCGCAATCCCGTCGAACACCGTGCGCCGCATTGTGCCCTACCTGATCGAGTTCGGCAGCTACGAGCATAGCTGGCTCGGTATCTCAGGCATGACGGTTCAGCCCGCGCAGCGCGAAGCGATGAACCTTGACAGCGCCTTCAAGGGGGTGATGGTGACGCTCGTCTCGCCGAACAGCCCGGCGGAGCGCGGCGGCCTGCGTGGCACAGACCGCGCGATCAACACGCCGCTCGGCCAGATCCCGGTCAACGGTGACATCATCACCGCTATCGACGGCCAACCGATCGAGGACATGAACGACCTGATCATGTATCTGGAAGACGGCACGCTGCCCGGCGACACCGTTTCGCTGAGCGTCTGGCGCGACGGCCAGCAGCGGGAGGTCCAGGTTCAGCTTGGCGCGCGCCCGTCGTAACCGGCTGCGCGTCACGGGGCCGTAGGCTTTAACCGCACCAGGGATGATGCGCGCCGCCCGGAGCACATGCTCCGGGCGGCTGCGTTTCTGTCCCGCTTGATCAGCAATCACGGCGCGGGCGGGTCGTGCGGGTAGCCGTAGGCGGACAGCTTCCGCGCGACCGCCCAGGCGCCCAGCAAAGCCAGCGCGCCGGGTAAAGCAAACGCCAGGGGCACCGGCATCGCGCGCGCCGCCGACGCCAGCAGCGCGGCAGCCCCGAAGATCAGCGCGGTAAACAGCGGCGCGGATAGCGCCAGCAACAACGCGCTGCGCCACGCGCCGAACATCCCGCCCCGGCGCTGCACCAGCAGCAGCGGCAGCGCGTAAAGCTGTACGCCGAGCCACAGCGCCGCGCCCAGTCTCAGCGCGGTCTCCTGCCCCGGCGTGACCTGCAAGACCGGCTCCGAGCGATCGAGCGCATAGACCAACGCGAGCGTCGCTCCGGTGACGGCTCCCCACACGTAGCTCGCGACGAGCTGCCGCCGGACCGCGCTCAGTAGCGCGCGCGGGCGGGGAACCGTCCCTTGCACGAGCGAGGCGGCCAGGATCACCAGCCCGACCGTCGCCGGGGGCCACAGCACGACCGTCGCGCTCAGCGCCAGCCAGGCCGCCGACCCCGCGAGCAGGATCAGCCCGCCGCGCAATCGCTCATTCGACAGCATCGCTCTAGGCAAACTGCGGCAGATACTCGGCGAATGCGCCCAGGAAGTCGTCCAGGATGGCGCGCGCCGTGTCCAGGTCGTCCACCATCGGATCGAGCAGCAGCGCCTGGAGCGCGAGCTGCCGGTCGCCGGTCGCCGCCGCGTCAACGACCAGCGAGCTAAGCGCCAGCTCGCGCCGGCACAGCTCCGCGATGCCTTCCGGCAGTGGCGGCATCCCCAGGCCCTGAATTCCCGCCCCGGAGATCATCCCCGGCACCTCGACGATTGCGTCATGCGGCAGGTTCGGGATCAGCCCGCCATTGTTCGGGATGTTGAGCTGCTGCATGTACAGGTTATCGTTGTAGTGGATCGCTTCGATAATCTCCGCGACCGGCTCTTCCAGAATGTTAAACTGCCACATATCGCGCAGCTTTTCGACTGGCGTCTCGTCCGAGAGAATCGAGCGCGCCAGCTCCCACCGGCTGGCGCGGCGGCGACGGTTGCCGTCCCAGCTTTGCAGCTTCAGGTCATACTTTTCCCAGGGCCGCGTGCGCGGGTCCACCACAAAAGGCAGAAACTCGCACAGGTGGCTGTCGCCGGGGGTCGGCATCAGCCCGAAGACCTCGAACATCTGGCGCGTCAGCGGCTCAAAACCGGCGCGGTAGCCGTTCAGCCAGCGATCGCGCAGCAGCGGGTAGAGGTCTTCGCCCGTCGCGCGGTCGCGCACGTCGAGCGCCCACGAAAAGTGGTTGATCCCGGCGGCCTTGATGTCGAGATGCTGCAAACCCGCCCGCGCGACCGGGATGAAGCTCGGCAAGTTGTCGGCGTCGGTGTGGACGTGAAAGCCATCCGGCACCGGGATGCCCCAGCGGTCGGACAGCACGGCGGCGGCCATCGCGTAGCCCCACAGCAGTTGGTGGCACAGCCCCAGCACCTTGATCGAGGTGTAGCGCGTCACGCCCAGCGTCAGGCGGATCAGCGGGTTGACCAGGTTCAGGTACCAGGCGTCCGGGCAAAGCCGTTCCATGTCGCGCGCGATGTCGAGGATCAGCGGCAGATTGCGGAAGGTGTGCGCGATCGAGCCGGGGCCGCCGTTCTCGGCGTAGGGCTGGCGCACGCCATGCTTCAGCGGGATCTGCCAGTCCATCTCCCAGACCGTCTCGCGCGGGCCGACCTGGACCGACACGACGACGAAATCCGCCCCGGCCAGCACCTCGCGGCGATCCGAGGCGGCGGTGATCGTCATCCCGGCGTCCCAGGCGACGTTGAGCTTGTGCGCCAGCGCGGTCATCGTGTCCAGCGCCGCCTGGTCGATGTCCACCAGCGCCAGCTCGGCGCCGCGCAGCCGGGGCGAGCGGATCAGCGTCGCCATCGCGCCCAGGCCGAAGATGGCGCTGCCCGCGCCGAGGATCACGATTTTAGGTGAGCCAGGGGGTGGAGTCACGATGAAAGCGCCCCCTATTCCCCGTAGGGAGTCTGGTCCCAGTAACCCGCGAAACGCGCCAGGCCCACGTCGGTGTACGGGTGCGTGAAGGCGTCCTGGTAGACGGCGAACCCGGCGGTCACGATGTCCGCCCCGGCGACCGCCGCGTCCGCGATCTGGCGCCCGTTGCGCACGGCGGCGACCAGCACCTCGGTCGGAAAGCCGTAGTTGTCGCGGATGGTGACGATCTCCTCGATCAGGCTGCCGGTCTCCTCGGCGTTCGACTCCTTCCAGCCGATAAACGCCGAGACATAGGTCGCGCCCAGCCGCATCGCCTGGAGCGCCTGCACCGCCGAGAACACCAGCGTCAGGTTGGCGCGCACGCCCTGCGCCGCCAACAGCGGGATGGCGCGGAAGCCCGCTTCGGTCGCGGGGAGCTTAATCAGAAAATTGGGCGACAGCGCCGCCAAGCGCAGCCCTTCCTCGACCATCGCCTGGTGATCGGTGTGGTGCGGGTTGACCTCAACCGAGACGGTGCGCTCGGTCCCTTCGACCAGCCGCGCGATCTCGCGGATCACGCTCACAAACGGCTTGCCGGACGCCTGCACGTGGCGCGGGTTAGTCGTCACGCCGTCAAAGCCCCAGGCGTCGAACGCGTGCGCGATCTCGTCCACGATCGCGCTGTCCAGAAAGAATTTCATCCTGCGCTCCCTATGCCATCTACAGTCTTCCGCCGCCGAGATTGAGCACCATCAGCTTCATCTCGGTCATTTCCTCGATCACATAGCGCGGCCCTTCGCGCCCCATGCCGGACCCCTTCACGCCGCCATACGGCATCTGATCCACACGGAAGGTCGAGACATCGTTGATTTGCAGCCCGCCGACCTCGATCTCGTCGAACGCCTGCATGATACGATTGACGTTCTGCGTGAACAGGCCCGATTGCAGGCCATAATCGGTATCGTTCGCCAGCCGGATCGCCTCGTCGAAGGTGTCGTAGGGCGCGACGGTCAGCACCGGCGCGAAAATCTCCTCGCGATTGACGCGCATCTGCGGCGTGGTGTCGCCCAGCACCGTCGGCGCGATCATCCGGCCCTCAACCGTCCCGCCGAGCAGCGCCTGCGCGCCCTGCGCGACCGCCTCGCTCACCTTCGCCATCGCGTCGTCCGCCGCGCCCTGGTCGATCATCGGGCCGACATCGGTCGCGGGGTCGCGCGGGTCGCCCGTCACAAGCTGGCTGACACGGTCCAACAGCAATTCGAGCGCCTGGTTGTAGATCGGGCGGTGGAGCAGCACGCGCTGCACGGCGATGCAGTTCTGCCCGGCGTTGGCGAAGCCGCCGGCCGCGATCCGCCGCGCGGCGTAGTCGAGGTTCGCGTCTTCATGGACAATCGCCGCCGCGTTGCCGCCCAGCTCCAGCCCGACGCGCTTGCGCCCGGCGACGTTTTTGAGGTGCCAGCCGACCTCGCTGCTGCCGGTGAAGGTGAAATACTGGATGCGCGGGTCGGCCACCAGCTTTTCGGCCTTCGCGCCGCGACAGACGACCACGCTCAACGCTTCGGGCGGGAACCCGGCGTCGAGCGTCATCTCGGCCAGCAGCAGCGCCGAAAGCGGCGTGGCCGAGGCGGGCTTGAGGATGAACGAATTTCCGGCGGCGATGGCCGGGGCGAGCTTGTGGCAGGCCAGGTTGAGCGGGTAGTTGAACGGCGCGATCCCCAGCACCGGGCCGAGCGGCACGCGCCGCACGAAGCCCTGCCGCCCTTCCCCGGCCTCGGTCCAGTCGATGGTGATGATCTCGCCGTGAATGCGCTTGGCTTCCTCCGCCGAGACGCGCACCGTCTCCACCGCGCGCGACACTTCGCCCGCCGCTACCTTGCGCGCCTTGCCGCCTTCGAGAATCAGCGTCTCGACCAGATCGTCGCGGCGGCGCTCCATCTGCTCGGCCAGGTTGAGCAGGATGCGCGAGCGCGCGTGCGAGGGCAGTTTGCGCGTCAGCGCGAAGCCACGCTCGGCGGCCAGGATGGCGTCTTCGAGATCGCGATCGGACGCCTGGTAGACGCGCCCGATGACTTCGTTCGTATACGGGAAGCGCACTTCCAGCACGTCGTCGCTGGTGCGCCATTCGCCGCCGACGAGGAATGGACGCGGATCGGACATGACTGCTCCTTTCGGTTCTATCTTCAGGGTCACTACGCCCCGCTCACAACCGCAGCACGGGGAGATCGACCAGCCGGGCGAAAGCCAGCAGCGCGTCGAGATGGTCGCCGTAGGTCAGCGCCAGGTGATGCTCCAGCCCCTCGCCGAGCAGGGTCTCGAGCACGGCGCGCGCCGGGCGGTCGAAGCGCAGCACGCCGGAAGTCCCGCCAAAGCTCGGCGGAGCCGCCAGCATCTCGCCCGCGCCGATCACCAGC
The DNA here is from genome assembly GCA_035325905.1 of Aggregatilineaceae bacterium. GTDB lineage: Bacteria > Chloroflexota > Anaerolineae > Aggregatilineales > Aggregatilineaceae > DYGX01. Next base: position 20,470 of record DAOKYY010000021.1, read on the forward strand.
CGGAACGCGCCGTCCGCCTCGCTAAGCCGCGCCAGCGTCACGCGGCCCGGCTTCAGTGGAAACTCCATCAGCAGCGGCTTCAGCCGGTTGGAGTGCACCGTCCCACGCGGCGCGAAGGCTGGGTCCGCCATCGAGAGCGGCGCCTTGCCGCAGTGCCAGACGACCGTCGTGTCCGCCTCAAAATCGACGCTGACCACGTCCACGTCGAAGGCCGGGCCGCCGCTGATCGCCTGCAAGAGCAGCAGCGTCGCCGCGCCGTTGACATCCGTCTCGCAACTGGCCGGGACGCGCTGGTCGGACAGCAGCGACAGCGCGCCGCACGCCGCGCACCCTAGCTCGGTGAAGAACTGCGGCCAGCAGCGCACCGCCAGCCCCGCCAGCCCTTCTTGCGCAGCCAGATCGCGCAGCGCCACATAGGCGGCCAGCGTGCCGCGCGTCGCGGGCGCGTCGAGCGCGTCCAGGTTCGCCAGCGCGCCGCGCAGAGCATCCGCTACCGCTTCAACCGCCGCCGGATCGGCGGCCCGCGCCTGTTCGAACAGCGTATCCAGATCGAACTGCACCAGGCGCACCCCGAGCGTCTCGCGCAGCGCCTCGGCGTGCGGAATGCACGTCTCGAAGCCATCCGGGTGCGCGCCGATCCGCCCGATCCGCGCGCCGCTCAGGGCACGCTGGGCGCGTCCGGCGCGGGCCAGCGCGTCCAGCCGGGACAGCGCCGCCGGGTCGTCCGGCCCGGCGTAGACCGCCTCGTAAGCGCGGCCCGCCCGCCGCAGCGCGTGCCCGCCGAGCATAATCCCGCACAGCGCGTTGGCGCGCAGGCGACCGCCGGTTGGGGCTTCGGGTACGGCCCACAGCGCCAGCGGCGCGCCGATCTCCGCCGCCAGCGCCGTGACCAGCGTGCTGTCGGCGAAGGTCGCCTGGAAGATCAGCAGCGCGTCGAGCGACGCGGCGCTCAGCGTCCCGGCGGCGGCGCGCGCCTCGTCGAGCGTGGTGAGCAGCGCGCCATCGCCGATCACCGTGAACCCCGCCCCGACGAGCGCGGCGCGCATCCGGCGGGCTAGCTCGGCGGCCAGCGGGATGTCGAATGTCGTGCGGGCGACCGGCGCGAAGCCTACCGTCAGATCGGAGACGGGCATCTCGCGGCCTGCCTACACCAGCCGCTCGCGGATCGCGGCGCTGGCGTAGTCGAGCACCGAGACGACGATCGCGATCGCCAGCACGGCCACGCCCGCCTGGTTGTAGCGCAGCAGGTTGATCTGCTGCTGGAGCAGGAAGCCGATACCGCCGCCGCCTACGAAGCCGATGATGGTCGACATCCGCACGTTGATGTCCCAGCGGTACATCGTGAAGGCGATATACGGCGGGACGATCTGCGGCCAGACGGCGTAGACGATCGTTTGCAGCCGGTTGGCGCCGGTCGACTGGATCGCTTCAATCGGCCCGGCGTCGATGTTCTCGACCTGCTCCGAATAGAGCTTGCCGAGCGCCGCAATCGAGTGCAGCGTCAGCGCCAGCACGCCCGCAAACGGCCCGACGCCGACCCAGATCACGAACACGATACCCATGATCAGCGGCTCAATCGAGCGCAGCGCGTTCAGGATGGTGCGCGTCGTGTTGTAGACCGCCATGCCGAGCGGGAACGAGGTCTGCGCCCCGGCCAGCCCGCCGGTCAGCCCGCCGAGCGCCGCGCCCATCAGCGCCGCCTGCGCGATGTACACGCGCACGCTGAACAGGCCCAGGTCCATCAGGCGGCCCGACGGCGGGCGCTCGTCCACGATGGCGCGCAGCAGGTCCAGCACATAGGCCGCGACCAGAAAGGTCAGCACCGCGCCAATGATGAACAGCGTCGAGCGCGCGGCCTGCTCGGCGCTGACATCCTCGCGCCGCCGCCGCCGCAGCATGATCGAGGGCCGGCGGAACAGCCGCTCGTAGCCCAGCACCGTCGCCTGCCCGCCCAGCACCGCCGCCACGATCGCGGTCAGCAGGCCAAGCAGAACCGCCTGCGTGCCGATGTAAGCTGTGAACCCCAGCAAGATCGCCCCGCTCAGCGCGCCCAGCGCCGCGCCGAGGATGTTGCTCAGCGGCGCGTGCACCGTTCGCAGCGCGACTGCGGACCACGTCGCGCCGAACGAGCCGATAATCACCGCGCCGCCGAGCGCCGCGACCCACTCGATCGTGAAGTCGACGAGCTGGCCGAGCGTCCCGACGAAGTTGCCGAGATAGCGCGTGAGATCGCCCGTGAGCTGCTCGCCAAGCCAGATGAACACCCCGCCCAGCGCGCCGAGCACGATCACGACCGCGGCCAGCAGCAGCAGATTCATCACCAGCGACTGGACGCGGTGCCCCGTGCCGTCCAGGCGTAGCCGGGCCGACACGCGCGCCGCCGCGCCGAACGCGGCGACCGCCACCACCGGGCCGATCAGCCCCAGCCAGAGGTCCTTGCCCCAGCCGACCGCCATCCGTCCCAGCGGGCCGAGCAGCAGATAGCCCAGCACGCCGCCGGCCGGCAGCAGCACGAAGCCGACCAGCACGTTGCCGAGCGGCAAGTGCACCTGCCGCATGAGGTTGCGCGCGGCCAGGAAGCTGATCGCAATCGAAATCGGCACGGCCAGCGTCGTCGCCATCAGCGCCAGGAAGATCGTCTCGACCATCTTGTCGATGACCGTCTTCGTCGTCTGGCTCAGGCGCGGCCAGCCGGTCGGCGAAATGGTCTGAATCTCCAGCGGCAGGGTCTGGTTGCTGATCCCGCGCCCGCGTGGGACCTTGACCTGCACGTAGAAATAGCCGCTGTTATCCACGTCGAACGCGGTTTCTTCCGACACGGTGCCATCCGCCCGCACCAGCTTGAAGGGCAGCGCCTGGCCGCTCTCGCGGCGGATGCGGATGTTCGCGATCGCGTTGGCAGGCAGGTGGAAGCCCTCGACCGTGATCACCTCGTCCTGGCCTGCGCAGCCGGGCGTAAAGATCACGTAGGCGTCGCCGCCCAGGTCATCGCGACGCGTTGGCTCCGGCTCGCCTTCCGGGCAGCCAATGGCGAACGGCGCGTTGAAGATCTGTTCCGTGCGGTTCCGCGCGAACAGGTCGGGCGAAAGCAGCTCGCGCAGCGCGCGCGAGACTGACGCCTGGCGGACGGGGTCTTGCACTTCGTCCAGGCTGATGTCGGTCGCGTTCCAGCCATAGGCGTAAATCGCGACGCCGAGCGCGATGGCGAGCACCACCAGCAGGCGGCGCAGCGCCCCGCGCGACGAAGGGGCCGGGTCCTGGTTCGTCATCGCATCCCCCTCACGCGATCTCGACGCGGACGGCGTCTTCGCCGTAGATGTCGCGGAAGCGGCGATCGTCAATCTCGTCCGGGCTGCCGTCGAACTCCATGCGGCCATCCTTGAGCGCGATAATGCGGTCCGCGTAGGTGCGCGCCAGGCTCAGGAAGTGCAGGCTGCACAGGATGGTGATGCCGTCCTCGTGGTTGAGCTGCTCCAGGTACTTCATCACCGAGTGCGAGGTGGCGGGGTCGAGGCTGGCGACTGGCTCGTCGGCCAGCATCAGCTCTGGCTCCTGCATCAGGGCGCGGGCGATGCCAACGCGCTGCTGCTGCCCGCCGGAAAGCTGGTCGGCGCGGATGGTGGCTTTATCGCGGATGCCGACGCGCGCCAGCTTCTCCAGCGCCTTCTGCTTGTCCTCGCGCGGGAAGTGGTTGACCAGGCTCCACGCGGGGTTGGTGTAGCCCAGCCGCCCCGCGAGGACATTGGTAATAACCGGGGCGCGGCGCACCAGGTTGAATTGCTGGAAAATCATGCCGATGCGGCGGCGGATCAGGCGCAGCTCTTCGTCGGTCGCGCTGGTGATGTCGACCTCGTTCCACAGGATGCGCCCATCGGTCGGCTCGATCAGCCGGTTGATGCAGCGCAGCAGCGTCGATTTGCCGGACCCGCTCAGCCCGATGATGACCAGGAACTGCCCGTCCGGCACGTCGAAGCTGACATCCTTGAGCGCGTGCACGCCGTTATCGTAGATCTTGGTGAGGTGATCGATTCGTAGCATGGAATACTCCGCAGGTACGAAGCGGGCAGAGGAGTCGCCTCGCTCTGCCCGTCGTCCTTTGTGTCTGCGCCGGGAAGCCGCTTAGCCGCCCAGGATGTCTTCTTCGCTGCGGCCCAGGAAGGCGATCTGGTTGCGCACGATGTCGTACGCTTCGTCGCCGATCGGCTCCATGCCGGTCCAGCTATAGGCTTCGCCCAGCGCGGTCTGGTTCCACGCCTCGGTATCCGCCGAGAGATCGATCAGAGCCTGCACGATCTGGTCGCGCAGCTCCTGCGGGAACTCCGGCCCGAAGCTCAGCGTGTCGTTCGGGATGGCAGTCGTGATCGCCAGAATGCGGACCTGCTCGATAATGTCCGGCGCGGTCTCGGCGGCGGTGCGGCGCGCGTCCATCACTTCGATGTCGCCCACGAACAGGTCGCCTTCCGGCGTGACATGGCTCTCGTCTACCGTCAGGTCATACGGCTCCAGAACGTCTTTCGTGCTCCAGGGCGCGTGGCCTTCGGGCATCAGCGGCGGGCTGTAGTAGACGGTCCCGAAGTCCACTTCGCCGTTGTAGACGGCCAGCACGGTCTGGTTATGGCCGCCGGTCTGAACTTCCGCGCCGGGCACAATGCCAGCCTCGTTGAACTCGACCGCCGGGACGATGTAGCCAGAGGTCGAGCCGGGGTCGCCATAGCCCCAGGTCTTGCCGTTCAGGTCGCCGAAGGTGTAGATGTCGCTATCGCGGCGCACGATGTACTCGGCCCAATAGACCGGCCAGCCATTCCGCACCGCCGCCGCCGCGACTTCCACGCCGCAGCGGTTGTTGGCGATCACGTACCCGGCCGCCGGGATGAACCCCATCGTCCGGTCCGGCGCGGCGCACATCGCCTCGATCGTCGCGGCGTACGAGGTGGGCACCAGCACCTCGAAGGTCAGACCGGTCGCGGCGTTGAGCGCGTCCGCCAGCACCTGGCCGCCCTCGACGATGGTGGCCGCTTCGCCCGACGGGACGAAATAAACCTCGATCGGGTTCTCAGGGCTGCCTAGCTCCCCTTGCGCGAGAGCGGGCAGCGCGCTCAGCGCCAGCGCGAACACCAGGACAAGCGCGAAGACTTTCTTCATCGGTGCGTTATCTCCTCGTCAGACTAAGCCCTGCAAGATAAGAACCTATCGAACGGAGCGCGAATCTCTGCGCACAGTGTAGCCGAGCGGCCTGCCCTTCGCAACCGAAAGGCAGCCAGGCGCAGCACGAAACAGCAAAGACCAGCTACAAGCTGCTCTTGGCTGTATTTAGCTCCTCGCGTGCAGCGCCGCCCAGCGCCGCCAGAGCGCGCCGAGCGTTTCCTCCAGCCGCTGCTCGAAGACCGGGCCGAGCGTCGTCGTCACGTCGTCGTGGTTCTCGAAGACAGCATACGGCACGCGCCGGTCGCGGATCGGGATCAGCGCGCTGCCCCCGGCCGTCAGGTCGTGGAAATCGACCTCGCGGTAGAGCCGCTCCAGCTTCCAGTCCGGCAAGCCGTGTTCCAGAATGCTATCCGGCTTTTCCGGGTTGAAACGCCGCCGGTTCTTGCGCAGCGATTCCTCGTACGGCACGTCGATGTACAGGATCACGCCCTGATCCAGAATCTCGTCGCTGAGGTGCGGGTACGCCGCGCGATAGCCGCCGTGCTCCGTCCCGCGCGCGAACTCGATCAGGACGGTGTGCGTCGCGTGCAGATCGGGGTTATCTCGCCGCAGCTTGGCGTAGTCAAGCCCCAGGCGCACGATCAGCAGGTGCCATAGCTCTGGGTAGAGGAAGAAGCCGTCGTCGTCGCTGTGCAGGCGCGGCAGGCCGAAGCGCCGCTGCAAGATGTCATCTTCCTCGAACCACGTCCACAGCATCGGGAAGTCGTCCACTTCCTTCAGCGCGCCGATGTGATACCGCTCGCGGCGCACGTCGGGATGTAACGCGTTAAGGTAGGCGATCAGCTCGCTCTTACCGGCGGCGGGCCGCCCGTTGAGGATCAGCACCGGGAAAATATCGGGGGTGAGCCGGGTTTCCACGCTTAGCTTGCTCCCTGAAATGTGCGGATCAGGTCCTGCTTGACGCGCCACAGCGCCTCGGTCAGCGAGACGTGGTAGATGTGCGGATTGATCAGACGCTTGACGCCGGGATCGAGCCGCGCCACGTCGTCTTCGCGCCGGGCGCGCATCTGCTCAATCGTCGGCAGCTCGTAGACCAGCTTGCCATCGCGCAGCACCTCGACCAGCAGCGGCTCGATCTGCGAGATTGCGTCGCGCTCCAGCGTGCGGCTCTTGGTGTGGTCGGAGGGGTGATGCAGCACCAGCGGGCCACCCGCGCGCGGGTCTTCGCCCTCGGCGCTGAGCAGATCGGCGGTCGCCCGGCCCCGCGCGTCGTAGACGCGCCAGGCTTGCTTGTGGCCGGGGTTGGGCGTCTTGTCCGCCGACTCCGAGATTTTGATGGCCGGCAGCCACTTGCCTTCGTCGCAGACGGCAACCAGCTTGTAGACGCCGCCCAGCGCCGGCTCGCCCCACGACGTGACCAGCCGCGTGCCGATACCATAGGCCAGCCGCCCGATCAGCCGGTCGGCGTCCACGCCCCAGCGCGGCGCTTCGTCGCGAATCTGGGTGAGAATCTGCCAGATGACCAGCTCGTCCAGGTTGTTGGACAGCACAATCGTCACGTCGGGGAAGCCCGCCTCGTCCAGCATCCGCGCCGCCTGGATGCTGAGATAGGCCAGGTCGCCGGAGTCGAGCCGCACGCCGACCGGCGTGTGCCCCTTGCGGCGCAGCTCCTCGAAGACAGCGATCGCGTTCGGGATGCCGCTTTCGAGCGTGTCGATCGTATCGACCAGCAGCAGCGTATCGTCCGGGTACACGTCGGCGTAGGCGCGGAAGGCTTCCAGCTCGCCCATGCCAAGCGCCATGAAGACCTGCACCATGCTGTGCGCGTGCGTGCCCTGCGGCGGGTAGCCGAGCACGCGCGAGATGCCAACGTTCGAGGTGTAGTCCGCCCCGCCGATCAGCGCGGCGCGCGCTCCGGCGTTGGCGCCGGTGCCCTGGCCGCGCCGCACGCCGAATTCCAGCAGCACCTGCCCGCGCCCGATCTGGCGCATGCGCGCGGCTTTGGTCGCGATCAGCGTCTGGTAGTTGATGATGTTCAGCAGCGCCGTCTCAAGCACCTGCGCCATGACCATCGGCCCCTGCGCGACCGTCAGCGGGATGTTGGGATGCACCACGCGCCCTTCGGGGATGGCGTGCAGGGTAATCGCGTTGAAGTCGCCGTTGGCGCGCAGCCAGGCCAGGAAGTCGTCGTCAAACAGGCGCTCGCCGCTGCGCCCGGTCTGGCCGCGCAGGTACTCGATGTCGTCGGTGGTGAAATGCGCCTCGCGCATCCAGTCGAGCAGCCATTCCAGCCCGGCGCTGACGCAGAAGCCCGCCTTGTGCGCGCCGTAATCGGGATAGCTGCGGAAGAAGTGGTCGAACTGGACGTGCTTCTCGTACAGCCCGGTGCGATAGTAAAGCTGCGCCATGGTGAGCTGGTAGAAGTCGGTGAACAAAATCCCTTCGGCAATGCGCTGTTCGGCGTGGATCACGGCACAATCCTTTCGCTCCGCCGATGCTTAGCCCCCATTATCGCGCATCCGAGGCGGTTTGGCATCCACCTCGTCCCTGGTCCCGAATCGCCGCGTAGCGCGCTTTGGCGCATAATCAGCGGCGAGCACGCACCCA
>DAOKYY010000021.1:28321-49762 GCA_035325905.1 Aggregatilineaceae bacterium
CCCGAATCGCCGCGTAGCGCGCTTTGGCGCATAATCAGCGGCGAGCACGCACCCACCGGGAACCAAACGCGTCCGGCGCACGTCTTGCCGATAGAATGCTCATTCGTCAACAGGCTTTGGCGAGAATCAGGGAGAGAACCCCGTGAACCGCACTCTGATCAGCGTTTTGAGCGGCAGCGCGCTGTGCGTGATGGCGCTGCTGGCGTGGGCGAGCGCGGCGCGCGCGCAGGACGGCCCCGCCGATCTGCCGCCGCACGTGATCGACGTCGCGCCCTTTCCCGGCGAGGAAACCCCGACCGGCGCGGCAGTCACCGTGACCTTCGACCAGCCGATGGACCGCGCCAGCGTCGAGGCGGCCTGGGACGCGAGCAGCGCCGCGCCGGGCGCTTTCACCTGGGCAGCGGACGACCGCAGCGTAAGCTATCTGCCGGCGGGCGGCTGGCCGCGCGCGGCGCGCACGCCCATCACGATCGGGACCGGCGCGCAGGCCGCCAACGGTCTGGCGCTGGAAGAAGCCTACGAGTTCTTCGTGCAGACCGTGGGGCGGCTCGAAGTCGGCGCCGTCATCCCCGCGCCAGACGCCCAGGGCGTCGCCGCCGACGCGACGATCACGGTCTCATTCAACCGGCCGGTCGTGCCGCTGGTCGCCACCGATCAGATCGCCGGGCTGCCCGACCCGCTGGTGATCGAGCCGGCGGTCGAGGGGCGCGGCGAGTGGGTCAACACCTCGATCTATGTGTTTACGCCGAGCAAGGCGCTGGCGGGCGGCACGACCTACACCGCGCGCGTCCCGGCCGGGCTGGCCGACGTGACCGGCGCGGTGCTTGAAGACGACTACATCTGGCAATTCAGCACGCTAGCGCCCGAAGTGCTCAGCGTCTATCCGTATCAGGGCGCCACCGAGATCACCCTCGACACGCCGATCTCGATCGCGTTCAGCCAGCCGATGGACCGCGCCAGCGCCGAGGCCGCGTTCACGCTGAGCACCGGCGGCGAGCCGGTTGCCGGGCGCTTCACCTGGTCTGACGACGCGCGCTCGCTGATCTTTACGCCCGACGAGCGACTGGCGCAGGAAGCGACGTACTCGATCGGGCTGGCGTCGTCGGCGCGCGCGGCGTCCGGCGAGGCCGGGCTGCGCGAAGGGCTGACCTACAATTTCCGCACCGTCCCCTATCCGCGTATCGACTCCACCTCGCCCGCTAACGGCCAGCGCGACGTTTACCCCGGCGGCGGCGTCAGCTTCCACTTCTCGACGCCGATGAACACCGACACCTTCGAGGGCAAAGTGGAGATTCTGGAGCCGGCCGGGGTCGAGTGGGAGCCGGTCGTCAACGGGGACCGCGACCTGTATCTGGACTTCGCCACCCAGCCGGAAACGAGCTACACCATCCTGTTCCGCGCCGGGGCGCAGGACATTTACGGCAACGCGATTGCCGCCGACTACACGCTTAGCTTCCGCACCGGCGCGATCGAGCCGTGGGCCAGCCTGCCCTATGGCGGCGGACGGATCGGGCTGACCAGCGCCTACCGCGAGGATACGCGCCTGGCGCTGTCGGTCGAGGGGCGGCCCGAAGTCGAGTTCGCGCTCTACCGCGTCCCGACCGAGCGCATCGGCATGATCATCAGCAATTACCTGGACGACGCCAGCCCGCTGGCGCGCGACGAGTTCCGCGTGCGGCGCTGGAAGGAAACGCTCGACGCCGCCCCGCTGCTCTACGGCGCGGACCAGGTCCTGCTGGCGAGCGAGAAGGGCGGGCGCCTGCCGAACGGCGTGTACTTGCTGCGCGCCCAGGTGCGGGGCCGCGACTATGCGCAGTGGATGGCGCTCGGCGTGGTCAGCGCCAACCTGACGCTCAAGCGCGCCCCGGACGAGGTCGCCGTGTGGGTTACGGATCTGCACAGCGGCGCGCCGCTGGCGGGCGCGGGGGTCACGCTCTACGCCGAGGACGGGCGCGCGCTGGCGACCGGCGCGAGCGACGCCGACGGGCTGGTGCGGTTCACAGCGGACAAGCTGCGCGAGGCGACCGAGTCCGTCGTCTACGCCGTGGCCGAGGGTCCGTCCGAAGGCGCGGAAGGCGCCGGCGGGTATGGCGTGTGGTCGGCCTGGGGCAGCGGCGGGGTGGAAGACCTGGCGGGGTATCTCTACACCGACCGCCCGATCTACCGCCCCGGCGAGACGCTGTATTATCGCGGCGCGCTGCGGCAGAAGGATGACATGACCTACAGCCTGCCACGCGGCGAGACGGTGCACGTCACCATCACGTCTGGCTATGGCGCGGGGCTGCTGTTTGAGGGCGATCTGCCGCTCAGCCCGTTCGGCACGTTCAACGGCGAGATCGATCTGCCGGACGACGCCGCGCTGGGCGAAGGCTCGATCGCGGTCCAGTACCAGGGCCGCTATCTCACGCAGCTTGGCTTTACGCTGGCCGAGTTCCGCGTGCCGGAATACAAGATCGAGGTTACGCCCGACGCCGCGACGCTGATTCAGGGCGACCCGCTGCGCGCCCCGATCGCGGCTTCGTACTACTTCGGCGGGCCGGTCAGCAGCGCGCCGATGACGTGGCGCATCTGGGGCGAGCGGGCCTGGTTCAACTACACCGGTCCGGGCCGCTACACCTTCTCGGACGAGACGCAGGAGTTTTACGAGCGCGTGGACCTGGGCAGCGCCTCGACCCAGACCGACGGCGCCGGGCGCGTCGTGGCCGAGACCACGATGACGCGCGCCCCGGCCATCGCCCCGATGACGATCACGGTCGAGGGCGAGGTGGTGGACGAGTCCGGCCAGTATATCGCCGGGCGCACGACCTTGCTGGCGCATCCGGCCGGGGTCTACGTCGGCCAGCGCACCGATCGCTACTTCGGGCAGGCGGGCAAGCCGCTGACGGTCGATCTGATCGCGGTCACGCCGGACAGCGCGCCGACCGCCGGGCAGCGCCTCGACCTCAGCGTGACCGAGCTACGCTGGGAGCGTGTGCCGACTGGCGAGGGCTTCGGGCAGTACGACTGGAAGCAGACCGAGATCGAGGTCGCGCAGGAACAGGTGACGACCGGCGAGGACGGCACCGCGCAATTCACCTTCACGCCGGAGCAGCCGGGAATGTACCGCATCCGCGCGCTGGCGCGTGACGAGCGCGAGCGCGCCAACAGCAGCACACTCCGCCTGTGGGTGCTGGGCGACCGCCCGGTGTGGTGGGGCCGCCCCAGCGACACCATCGACCTGGTCGCCGATAAAGACAGCTACCTGCCCGGCGAGACGGCCCAGGTGCTGGCGCCGGTCCCGTTCAGCGGGACGAGCTACGCGCTGATCGCGGTCGAGCGGGCCGGAATCCAGCGGCTCGAAGTGCGACGCGTCGAAGGCTCGACGCTGCTGATCGAACTGCCGCTGACCGAGCAGCACGCGCCGAATGTCAGCGTTTCCGTGACGCTCGTCAAGGGCGTGGACGACGAGAACCCGAACCCGGCCTATCGCAGCGGGACGATTGATCTGGCGGTCGAGCCGGTCCACAAGCGGCTCGAAGTGACCGTCACCCCCTCGGCGGAGCTGGCCCGGCCCGGCGACACCCTCACGCTCGACGTGCGGACGCTCGGCCCGGATGGCGAGCCGGTCGAGGCGGAAGTGGGCGTCGGCGTGACGGATCAGGCGATCCTCTCGCTGATGCCGCCCAACAGCGTGTCGCCCGAAGACGCCTTCTACGGCTACCAGCCCAACCGCGTCTACACGACGGTCGCGCTTCAGGCGCTGCTCGACGCGATGGCCGACGAGGCGCTGGAACAACAGGCTCTGCGCAGCGCGGCGGCCCAGCCGGGCATGCCGCCCATGCCCACCGCGACGATGGAGATGGCGGCGGACGCCGCGATGGAAGAAGCCTCCGGGCTGGGCGGCGGCCCGGCCGAGGTCAGCGTCCGGCAGGACTTCCAGCAGACGCCGCTCTGGGCGCCGCGCGTCGTGACCGGCGCGGACGGCCGCGCCTCGGTGAGGCTGACCCTGCCCGACAACCTGACGACCTGGCACGTGGACGCGCGCGGCATCACCGTCGAAACCGAGGTCGGCGGCGCGGCGGCGGACATCATGAGCACGCTGCCGCTGCTGACGCGCCCGGTCACGCCGCGCTTCTTCGTGGTCGGGGATCGCGTCACGCTTGCCAGCGTGATCAACAACAACACCGCGACTGAGCAAACCGTCGAAGCGACGCTCGAAGCCAGCGGCGTGACGGTCGAGAGCGACATCACGCAGACGGTCGTCATCCCGTCCGGCGAGCGCGCCCGCGTCGAGTGGGACGTGACCGCCCTCGACGTGCCCGCCGTGGACCTGACCTTCTACGCCATCGGGCAGGACGGCGCGCAGGACGCGGTCAAGCCGGCGCTCGCCACCGGCCCGAACGGCACGATCCCGGTCTATCGCTACACCGCGCCAGACACGGTTGGGACGGGCGGCGTGCTGCGCGCGGAAGGCGCGCGCACCGAGGCGATCAGCCTGCCGCCGCGCGTCGATACCGATCGGGGCGAGCTGACGATCAAGGTCGAGCCGTCGCTGGCCGCGACCACGATCGACGCGCTCGACTACCTGCGCAACTTCGAGCACCAGTGCATCGAGCAGACCGTCAGCCGCTTCCTGCCGAACGTCATGACCTGGCGCGCGCTGCGCGACCTGGGCGTCGATGACCCCGAACTCGAAGCCAGCCTCAAGGCCGCGCTGGACGAGGCGCTCGACCGGCTGGTGAAAGAGCAGAACCCTGACGGCGGCTGGGGCTGGTTCGGCCACATGGAGAGCAACCCCTATGTCACCGCCTACGCCGCGCTGGGGCTGATCGAGGCGCGCGCCGCCGGGTTCGACCTCGGCCAGGACATGATCAACCGCGCCCTGAGCTACGTGCGGACCGACTTCGTGCGGCCCGGTATCGACACCGAGACCTGGCGGCTGAACCGCCAGGCGTTCTACGGCTACGTGATCGCGCGCGGCGGCGGGACCATCGCGGTAGAGCTAGACGCGCTCTACGCCCAGCGGCTGGACATGGACCACTGGGCGCGCGCCTTCCTGCTGATGGCTTACCTGGAACAAGACCCGGCCAGCCCGCAGATCGCGGATCTGGTCAGCGATCTTCAAACTGGCGCGATTCTGTCCGCGACCGGCGCGCACTGGGAAGAAGCCGGGCGCGACTGGTGGAACTGGTCCACCGACACGCGCACGACGGCGATCGCACTGTCCGCGCTGACCCGCGCCGCGCCGGAGCTGGACATCCTGCCCAACGTGGTGCGCTGGCTGATGGTCGCGCGCGAGGGCGATCATTGGGCGACAACGCAGGAAACCGCCTGGTCCGTCATGGCGCTGACCGACTGGATGGTCGCGACCGGCGAGTTGCAGGCCAACTATGAGTACAGCGTCGCGCTTAACGGCGAGGGCCTAGGCGCGGGCGCGATCACCCCGGCGGACGTGCGCGAGAGCGTGACGCTGCGCGTGGCGGTCGGCGACCTGCTGCGGGACGAGATCAACCGGCTGACGCTGGCGCGCAGCGCGGGCGAAGGCGTGCTCTATTACGCGGCGCATCTCAAGCTGCGCCTGCCCGCCGCCGAGGCGCAGCCGGTCAGCCGGGGGATCAGCGTCGAGCGGGCGTACTTCACCGCCGACCGCCCCGGCGAGCCGGTCACGTCCGCCCAGGCCGGGGATGTGATCACGGTGCGCGTCACGATCACGACCTACCAGGATATCACCTACTTCGCGCTCGAAGACCCGATCCCGGCCGGGACCGAGGCGGTCGATACCTCGCTGCTGACGACCAGCGGCGCGCTCCAGCCGCCTGATCTGCGCCCGACGTATGACCCGGCGTGGTGGTGGGGCTGGTGGTATTTCGACCACACCGAGATGCGCGACGAGCAGGTCAATCTCTACGCCGACTGGCTGCCGCGCGGGACGTATGTCTACACCTACCAGGTCCGCGCGACCGTGCCGGGCGAGTTCCAGACGCTGCCCAGCCACGCCTACGCTTTCTACTTCCCGGAAGTCTTCGGGCGCAGCGCGGGCACGCTGTTCACCGTCCGCCCGGAAGGGCAGTAGCGCCGTCTCACATCCCGTCAATACAAAGCGCCCCGGCCCATATGACCGGGGCGCTGCCTTTCCTGCTTCGGGCTAACGGCTAACTGCTTACCTCACCCCCGGCCCCTCTCCAACATGGAGAGGGGAGAAAACCATCAGCAGGGGTGAGGTGAAGTCCCCTCTCCGGCGCGGAGAGGGGATTTAGGGGTGAGGTGAGCGTACACACAACAGCGCCCCGGCCAACGTGACCGGGGCGCCTCTTTTCCAGCTTTTAGCTGCTTTTAGCTCTAGACGTCAAACTGCGCCATCTGCTCGTACATCTGCCAGCGGGACTGAACGTCCTCGCGCAGCAGCTTGACCAGATGCTCGGCGCGCTGCGGGTCGGCGGCGCGCAGGATGCGGAAGCGGTTCTGCTGGTACATCCACTTCTCGATGTCCTCGGTCGGCGCCTTCGAGTCAAGCTGGAGCGGCTGCTTGCCCGCGCGCGCGTTGTCCGGGTTGAAGCGGTAGAGCGGCCAGAACCCGCCTTCGACGGCGTCTTTTTGCAGGCTCATGCCGGTGCGCATCTCCATGCCGTGCGCGATGCACTGCGCGTAGGCGATGAGGATCGACGGGCCATCGTAGGCTTCGGCCTCGACGAACGCCTTGACCGTCTGGTTCATGTTGGCGCCCATCGCGACCTGCGCGACGTAGATGTTGCCGTACGTCATGCTGATCATGCCCAGGTCCTTCTTGGGCAGCGACTTCCCGGCGGCGGCGAACTTGGCAACCGCGCCGCGCGGCGTCGCCTTCGACATCTGGCCGCCCGTGTTGGAGTACACGCCGGTGTCGAGCAACAGCACGTTGACATTCCGGCCCGACGCCAGGACGTGGTCCAGCCCGCCGTAGCCGATGTCGTAGCCCCAGCCGTCGCCGCCGATGATCCACACCGAGCGCTTAACCAGATGATCGGCCACCGTCAGAAGCTGCTGCGCGGTCTCGTTCGGCTCCTGCTCCAGCAGGGTTTTCAGCTGGGCGACGCGGGCGCGCTGCGCCTCGATGCCTTCCTGCGTGGATTGATCCGCGTCGCGGATTGCCGCCAGCAGGTCCACATTCTGCGTTGCCATCTCGATCAGCGCGTCAAGCTGCTCGTAGGCGAACTCGGTCAGCTTGTCGGCGGACAGGCGCATCCCCAGGCCGAACTCGGCGGCGTCCTCGAACAGCGAGTTCGACCAGGCCGGGCCGCGACCGTCCGCGCGCTGCGCGTAGGGCGTGGTCGGCAGGTTGCCGCCGTAGATCGAGGTGCAGCCGGTGGCGTTGGCGATGATCGCGTGGTCGCCAAAGAGCTGCGTCAGCAGCTTGATGTAGGGCGTCTCGCCGCAGCCGGAGCACGCGCCGGAGAACTCGAACAGCGGGCGCACGAACTGCGAGCCTTTGACCGTCGTGCGGCTGAACGTCTCCGCCGGAGTCTCAGGCAGGGTCAGGAAGTAATCCCACTTGGCGGCTTCCATCAGGCGCAGGTCGTCGGTCAGCGGCGCCATGTTGATCGCCTTGCGCTCAGTCTTCTGGCCGGACGCATCCTTCGCGTAGGCCGGGCAGGTCTCGACGCACACGCCGCAGCCGGTGCAGTCTTCCGGCGCAACCTGGAGCGTGTACTTCATGCCTTCCCAGCCGCGCCCCTTGGCTTCCATCGTCTGCCAGCCCAGCGGCGAGTTGCCGTTGGCGAACTCGGCGGGGTAAACCTTCATGCGGATCGTGGCGTGCGGGCAGACGAACGCGCACTGGTTGCACTGGATGCACGCCGCCGGGTCCCAGACCGGGATCTCGGTCGCGATGTTGCGCTTCTCGTACTGGGTGGTCGCGGTCGGGAAGGTGCCGTCCACCGGCATCTTCGAGACGGGCAGCCAGTCGCCGCGCCCGGCGATGATCTCCGCCGTCACGTCCTGCACAAACCCCGGCGCGCCGGCCGGAACCGGCGGGCGGATCGAGATCGTGCTGGTCGCTTCCTGCGGGTAGTCGATGCGGTCGATGTGGTCAGCGGCCAGGTGTGCGGCGCGGATGTTCATATCCACGACCTTCGACCCTTTGATGCCGTAGGTGTCTTCGACCGCCATCTCGATCATCTGGAGCGCCTGATCTTCCGGCAGAACGCCCGAGATCTTGAAGAAGGCCGCCTGCATGATGATGTTGATGCGCCCGCCCAGGCCAACCGACTTAGCGATGCTGTTGGCGTCGATGCTGTACAGGCGCGCCTGCTTGTCGATGATCTGCTGCTGGACCTCGCGCGGGAGCCTGTCCCACACCTCGGACGACGCATACGGCGCGTTGATCAGCAGCACGCCGCCGCGCTTGAGCTTCGATACGATGTCGAAGCGGTCCAGAAAGGCGAAGTTGTGCACCGCCAGGAAGTCGGCTTGCTGGATCAGGTATTGGCTGCGGATCGGCTTCTTGCTGAAGCGCAGGTGCGAAACGGTCTGCGCGCCGGATTTCTTCGAGTCGTACACGAAGTACCCCTGCGCGTAGTTGTCGGTCGCCTTGCCGATGATCTTGATCGAGTTCTTGTTGGCGCCCACCGTGCCGTCGGCGCCCAGGCCGTAGAACATGGCCGTGTGCACGCCCGCCGGGGAGTTGTTGAAGGTGTCGTCCCATTCCAGGCTGCTGCCGGTCACGTCGTCGATGATGCCGATCGTGAAGTGGTTCTTCGGCCGGTCAGCCGCCAGGTTGTCGAAGACCGCCTTCGCCATCCCGGCGTTAAACTCCTTCGACCCCAGCCCGTAGCGCCCGCCGACGACGCGCGGCAGACGCCCGATCGTGCCATCCGCGTAGGCTTCGTTGAGCGCGGTCACGACATCCTGGTAGAGCGGCTCACCCGCCGAGCCGGGTTCCTTCGTGCGGTCGAGCACGGCGATCGAGCCAATCGACGCGGGGAGCGCCGCGACGAGCGCCCGCGCGTCGAACGGGCGGAACAGGCGGACCTTGACCAGGCCAACCTTCGCGCCCTGCTCGTTGAGCAGCTCGACCACTTCGTGCACCGTCTCGGCGCCGGACCCCATCATCACGATCACGCGGTCCGCGTCCGGCGCGCCCACATAGTCGAACAGGTGATACTGGCGGCCCGAAATCTGCGCCCAGCGGTCCATGTATTTCTGGACGATGCCGGGAGTCGCGGCATAGAACGGGTTAACCGTCTCGCGGCCCTGGAAGTAAACGTCCGGGTTCTGCGCCGTGCCGCGCATCGAGGGACGGTCGGGCGTCAGGCCGCGCATCCGGTGCGCGATGACGTACTTCTCGTCGATCATGGCGCGCATTTGCTCGCGCGTGACTTCTTCGATCTTCTGAATCTCGTGCGAGGTGCGGAAGCCATCGAAGAAGTGAACGAACGGCACGCGCGCTTCCAGCGTCGCCGCCTGCGCGATCAGCGCGAAGTCCATCACTTCCTGCACGTTGCCGGAGCAAAACAGCGCGAAGCCGGTAGCGCGCGCCGCCGTGATGTCGGAGTGGTCGCCGAAGATCGACAGCGCCTGCGCCGCCAGCGAGCGAGCCGCCACGTGGAAGACGGTCGGCGTCAGCTCGCCCGCGATCTTGTACATATTCGGGATCATCAGCAGCAGGCCCTGCGACGCGGTGAACGTCGTGGTCAGCGCGCCGGTGGTCAGCGCGCCGTGAACTGCGCCCGCCGCGCCGCCTTCCGACTGCATCTCCGTCACCTGCGGAACGGTCCCCCACAGGTTCTTGACGCCCTCTGCCGACAGCTCGTCGGCGGTCTCGCCCATCGGCGAGGAAGGCGTAATGGGATAGATGGCAATGACCTCGTTCAGCGTATGCGCGACGAGCGCCGCCGCCATATTGCCATCAATCGTCACCATGTTGCGCGACGATGTGCCGTTAGACATTCAGTTCCTCCCACTACTTTTAGGCAACCCGATCTCAGGCGAAGAACTCAGAGGGTTGCGGCCTGGGACCGTACCTGCGAGCAACAAAGACGGGCGCCTCTGGCGGCACCACACGAACAAGTTCGAGCGATTTGTTAAGACGATGGAAGCTCTACACTGCCAACTGCGTGGAACAGCCGGGCGCGGGATGTGCCAGCGCCCAGGCGCAAGCCGGGCCGCCAGCAGACGCCACGCGCGCTCCGAGCTTCGCCACCAGTCTAGACGCTTTAAGGGAGCCTCAACAGTGTGGAATGTCGCCATATCAGAGACGAGTGTCACGTCTGATTAGACGGCCCCTCAGCCCCGTCCGGCGCTCGTTTTGAGGGCAATGTTCCGCCTGGCGCGCTATAATGGGCCGCAGATGTGCGGCGATTGTGCGACGCGAGATTACGCACGCCGCAGGCGCGCAAGGACGGCCCCATGCAGCCTGAGTGGCTCATTCTGTTCGACATTGACGGCACGCTGTTGAACTCCGGCGGCTGCGGGCGCGCCGCGACCCGCCTGGCGCTGGATGAAGTGTTCGGAACCGCTGGCGAGGCCGGCACGATCGCGTTCGCCGGAAAAACTGACTGGCAGATCACGATCGAGGCGCTGGCCTCGGCGGGCGTGGCGCGCGACGAGATCGACGCGCGGCTGGACGACTACAACGTCGCCGTGACGCGCCACCTCAGCGCGCTGATCGACTCGTACCCGGTGCGCGCCTGCCCCGGCGCGCACGCGCTGGTCGCGGCGCTCAAAGCGCGCGGCGACGTGCTGATCGGTCTGGTCACGGGCAACATGACCGGCCTGATCCCGGTCAAGCTGCGGACGGCCGGGTTCGACCCGGCGGATTTCCGCGTCGGGGCGTTCGGCTCGGATGGCTGGGAGCGGTCGATGCTCCCGCCGCTGGCGCTGGCGCGCGCCGAGGCGCTGGCCGGGCGCCCGTTCCCGCCGGAGCGGGTGGTCATCATCGGCGACACGCCGGGCGATATCGCTTGCGCGGCGAGCATCGGCGCGCGGACGCTGGCCGTCGCGACCGGCCCCTTCACCGCCGAGCAGCTTCGCGTCTGCGGCCCGACGTATGTCTTCGACACGCTGGCCGAAACGGAGACGGTCCTGGGCGCGCTGTTCCGCGACGGGGCGGCAGATCTCGGCCCTGGCGCGGCGCGCGTGGAAGAATAAGCGAGACCGGGGCCTCGCAGAGTTGCCGCGCCCCAGCGAACATGGTACTTTTTCGATGACGGTCGAGTGATGTGGATGGGATGATGATCCGGAATCTGGCGTTGTTGGCTGCGCCCCTGCTGAACGTGCGCTTTGTGCGTCGCGTCCGCCGCAATCACGGGCTGGAGCACGCGACGATTCACCTGCTCAGCCGCAAGCTGAAAAACCTGAACATGGCGGGCCGCTCTACCGCCAACGGCTACTATCTGTATGGCAATGTCGGCACCGCGGAGATCGAGCAGGCCGCGCACGAGGCGCTGAGCCGTATGCGCGCCGGGGAGCACGGCCTAGCGATTCACCCCAACTGCGGGACTGGGCTGGTCACGGCCGGGCTGCTCACCAGCGTCGCGACGCTCGCCGGGACGACCGGTATGAAGCGCGGCGTGCTCGAACGCCTGGCGCGCCTGCCAAGCGTGATCCTGCTCTCCACGCTGGCGCTGATCGCCGCCCAACCGTTGGGGCTGTCGCTCCAGCACTACTTCACGACGCTGGGCGACCCCGGCGACCTGCAAATCGTCAGCATTCGCCGCTACGAGTTCACCGTCCCGATCGCGGGCCAGCGCATGACGGTCCACTTCGTCAAGACGGCGGCAGGCTAGGCCGGGCATGGCGCCGCGCATCCCGACCTTCTACGTCCTGCACGGCAGCGACGGTTTCAGCCTGCGCGCGCAGGTGAACGCCATGCGCGCCCAGATGGGCGACCCTGCCACGGCGGAGATGAATACGACCGTGCTGGACGGGCGGAGCACCAGCCCGGCGGCGGCCCTGGCAGCGGCCCGCGCGATGCCCTTTCTCAGCGACAAGCGCCTGGTGATCGTCGAGGGCCTGCTGAGCTGGCTGGTGCGTAAGGGCGCGGGGAAAACCGGCAAGGACGCGCTGGAGGAGCTGGCGGCGGGGCTGGAAGATCTGCCCCCCCACGCGCGTCTCGTCTTCGTGGAAACCGAGCCGCTGGCCGAGCGCCACCCGATCTTGACCGCCGCCAAGACGCTGCCGGGCGGCTTTCACAAGCTGTTCGGCCCGCCGCCCAATGTCGGCGTGTGGATCCGCAACCACGCCCGCGAGACCTATGGCGTCGAGATCGAGCCGCAGGCCGCCGCCGCGCTCGCCGCCGTGATCGACACCGATCTGCGCGCGGCGGACAACGAGATCGCCAAGCTGGCGACCTACGTGGACGGCGCGCGCCCGATCATCCTTGACGACCTCAAGCTGCTGACGGCGTACACCGCCGAGGCGGACGTCTTCGAGATGGTAGACGCCATCGGGCGGCGCGACGGCGACACCGCGCTGCGGCTGATCCACCGGCTGCTGCAAGACGACGAGCCGCTGCGCCTGTTCGGTATGATCGTGCGCCAGTTCCGCCTGCTGATCCTGGCGCGCGAGCACCTCAACGCGGGCGGCTCTCCTGGCGAGCTGAGCCAGGCGATCGGCGTGCATCCCTTTGTCGCCCAAAAACTCACCGGGCAGGTGCGGGCGTTCAGCCTCGACCAGCTTGAGGCGATTTACCGCTACCTGCTCGACACCGACCTCGCGATCAAGACCGGCAAGGTGGACGGCGAGCTGGCGCTCGACCTGCTGATCGCCGGCGTCGCTTCCTGACTCCCGCTCTCACCCAAGAATCGGGGGGTTTGCGCCCGGCGGTGAGAACTTGCCCGCCCTGGCTGCGTATAGATTCATGTCAACAGAACCGTAGCCGGAGCGCAACATGTCGATAAACGGGCACACCAACGGGGAATCGAACGGGCTGGCAAACGGGCAGAAGAACGGCCAATCCAACGGGCCGCTCAATGGGCTGTTAGGCCGGTTAGATCGCTCGCGAATCCAGTTGTTCGAGGTATCGGGCCGCGTCAACGAAGCCAGCGTGCACACGCTGGTCACGGCGATCGATCGCGCGCTGGCGGCGGGGCGCTCGCAGGTCATTCTCGACCTCGGCGGCGTGGAATACATGAACAGCGCCGGGCTGCGCGCGCTCGTCCAGGCGTATAAAGCCGCGCAGGGGCGCAGCGGCACGCTGCAAATCACCAATCCCTCGCCGCGCATCCGCGAGTTGTTCGCGCTGGTCGGGCTGGACACGGTGTTCGGCGTCGGGCCGGACGCCTACCCGGACTACTCCGCGCTGTTCGCCGACACGCGCTTCGCGCTCCAGCGGCAGGCGCACCACCTGGGCTGATGGCGGGCGCACCCCGCGGCTAAACGTGTGGTAAAATCGCCCCTGAAGATTTTTTTCGCACGCTTGCCACAGGAGTTAGGCGCATGACCCACGACAAGACCGCCTGGATCGAGGCGGAGATCGCCAGCCTGAAAGAACAGGGGCTGTTCACCCATATCCGCACGCTCAGCAGCCCGCAAGGCGCCTGGCTGGTGGTGGATGGCCGGCGCGTGCTCAATTTCTCGTCCAACAACTATCTCGGCATGGCGAACCATCCGCGCGTGGTCGAAGCCGCCAAGCAGGCGATGGACCGCTACGGCGTCGGCCCGGCGGCGGTGCGGACCATCGCGGGCACGATGGACCTGCATCTTGAGCTTGAGGAGCGGCTGGCGCGCTTCAAGGGCGCCGAGGCCGCCGTGACCTTCCAGAGCGGGTTCACCGCTAATCTCGCGACGCTGGGCGCGCTGGTGGGGCGCGGCGACGTAATCTTCTCCGACCGGCTCAACCACGCCAGCATCATCGACGGCTGCCGCCTGTCGCGCGCGGAAGTCGTCGCCTACGAGCACAACGACCCCGACGACCTGCGCCGCAAGATCGCCGAGACGACTGAATACCGCCGCCGCCTGATCGTGACCGACGGCGTGTTCAGCATGGATGGCGATATCGCGCCGCTGCCGGAGATCGCCGCGATCGCGTCCGAGCATGGCATCCTGCTGATGGTGGACGACGCGCACGGCGAAGGCGTTCTCGGCCGGGGCGGGCGCGGTATCGTTGATCACTTCGGGCTGCACGGCCAGGTCGATGTCGAGGTCGGCACGCTGAGCAAGGCGTTCGGCGTGGTCGGCGGCGTGGTGGCGGGGCCGAAGGTCATCATCGACTGGCTGCGCCAGCGCGGGCGGCCCTTCCTGTTCAGCAGCGCGATGACCGTGCCGGATGTCGCCGCAAACCTGGCGGTGATGGACCTGCTCGAAGAAAGCACCGAGCTGGTCGACCGGCTGTGGCGCAACGCCGATTATTTCAAGCAGGGGATGCGGGCGCTCGGCTTTGACACCGGCGCGACTCAAACCCCGATTGTGCCGGTCATGCTCGGCGAAGCGCCGCTGGCGCAGCAGTTCAGCCGGCGGCTGTTCGAGGAAGGTGTCTTCGCGATGGCGATTGGCTATCCGACTGTGCCGCAAGGCAAGGCGCGCCTGCGCGTGATGAACAGCGCCACGCACTCGCCCGAAGACCTCGACCTGGCGCTCGACCGTTTCGCCCGCGTCGGGCGCGAGCTGGGCGTGATCAGCTAGTGCCGAAACCTCCTATGGACCACCCCGCGCCCGGTTCTACTCGCCGGGCGCGCTGATTCCGGGCGGCGGACGCGGCGGCGGGCCTGCTATATTCGGTATAGAGCCAGCCGACGAGAGACGCACCATGACGCCCACGCCCTCCGATCCTAAGCGCGATACCCCTCTTTCACCTGATTCCCCCGAGGCTCCGCGCCCGAAAACCTCCCGCGAGGCGCTCCAGGATGAGCGGTGGGAGCTGGTGGAACACCTCGACGCGCTGTTTGACAAGCCGCTGACGGCGCTCGGCTTCGTGTGGCTGTTGCTGCTGATCATCGACTTCACGCGCGGGCTGGGGCCGCTGTTGCAAACGGTCAGCAACGTTATCTGGGCGCTGTTTATCCTCGACTTCGTGATCGAGGTGGTGATCGCGCCCGATAAGCGCGCCTATCTGCGCCGCAACTGGCTGACCGCCGTCTCGCTCGTCCTGCCGGCAGCGCGCGTGCTGCGCGTGTTTCGCGGGCTGCGCGCGCTGCGCGCCGTGCGGACGGTGCGCACGCTCGGCCTGCTGCGGCTGGTCACGTCGCTCAACCGCAGCATGCGCTCGGCGGCGGCGTTTTTCGGGCAGCGCGGGCTGGGCTACGTGGTCGCGATCACGGTGCTGGTGCTCTTTGGCGGCGCGGCGGGGATGCTGCTGTTCGAAAGCCCCGGCGCGCTGCGCGATGCCGGTCACGAGGCCGACGCCACGTCCGGCGCGGGCCTGGACGACTATGGCGAGGCCGTGTGGTGGACCGCCATGATCATGACCACCCTGGGGTCGGAATACTGGCCGCTGACCGTCGAGGGGCGGGTGCTGACCTGGCTCTTGGCGCTCTATGCGCTGGGCGTCTTCAGCTATATCACCGCCAACATCGCCAGCTTCTTTATCGGACGCATGCCGCGTGATGGCCGCGACCGCGCGGCGGAGACAAGCGGCGACGACGCCCTGCGCGCCGAGATCGCCGCGTTGCGCGCCGAGGTGCGCGCGCTTACCGCTGAGATTCGCGGGCGCCGGACCGGGGCATAGCGCGCGCGGAGAAGCCCGTCCGCCGCAGCCACGTGGCAGCGGCCAACGGCCCCAGCCAGTTGGCCGCCAGATCGAGCAGCGACGCGCCGCGCTCGATTGCCAGCAGCTGGGCCAGCTCCAGCGCCGTGCCGACCGTGATCGCGACCGCCGCCGCCAGCCAGAGCGCCCGGTCTGGCGGCAGATGAAAGCTCAGGGCGTGCGCCAGCAGCGCGGCCAGCACGCCGAACAAGACGACATGCCCCAGCGCGTCGGTCAGGTCAGTGCCGCCGAACGCGCGCGAGGTGTCTTCGACCAGCGATCCTTCGCCGGGCGCGAGCATCAAAAAGCCTACCAGCGCCAGCCAGCCCAGGACGGCAAGCCAGCCCAGCGCCGGGCTGTGTGTGATCCACCGCATGAGTATCCTCACGCTATCGACGACGGGGCGCCTATTCTACCATATCCTCCGCGCCGGTCAGATCGCGCCTTGATCGGGCTGCGCGAGCCAGTCACCCCAGTCACCCTAGATAAAGCTGATGCAGTTCGAGTATAATTACCAGTATGGTTTGCACTTCCGTGCAGATCGTATCGTTACGCGAGGTCTATGATCCACCTTCGGAGTTGAATCAGACGATCACACGCGCCCGCTCATCCGGGCGTGTTCGTTGAGGCTGCCCGCAATCGTCCCGGCGCAATCCCGCGCGACTTAAACCGATTGAGACCGGCGGCAGCCTGAAAGGGAAAGCATGTCCAGCACCGACACGACGACGCGGCCAAAGTTCTCGCTCTGGAAGCTGCTTTTCGGCCAACCACTGCGGACCGAGGCCCTTCCTCACCAGACGGTCAGCAAAAAGGTTGGACTGGCGGTCTTCGCGTCCGACGCGCTCTCGTCTACGGCGTACGCGACCGAAGAAATCCTGATTATTCTGGCGCTGGCGGGGCTGGGCGCGTCCACGCTCGGCCTCTCGATCCCGATCGCCATCGCCATCGCCATCCTGATGATCATCGTGACCATCTCCTACCGCCAGACCATCTACGCTTATCCGAATGGCGGCGGCGCCTACATCGTCGCGCGCGATAACCTCGGCGAGCTACCGGCGCAGATCGCGGGCGCGGCGCTGCTGACCGACTACATCCTGACGGTCGCGGTGAGTATCTCCTCCGGCGTGGCGCAGATCACCTCCGGCTTCCCGGACTTGCTGCCCTACCGCGTCCAGATGGCGATTCTCGTGATCGCGATCATGACGATTGTCAACCTGCGCGGCGTGCGCGAGAGCGGGCGGATTTTCGCCATCCCGACCTACTTCTTCTTAGGGACGATGATGCTGACGCTGGCGGTCGGGTTCGTGCGCTATCTGATGGGCGACCTGCCGACCGTGGTCGATGTCGAAGCCGTCCACGAAGGGACGCAAGCGGTCACGCTGTTCCTGATCCTGCGCGCGTTCTCCAGCGGGTCGGCGGCGCTGACCGGGATCGAAGCGATCTCGAACGGGATCACGGCCTTCAAGGAGCCGCGCAGCCACAACGCGGCTATTACGCTGGTGTGGATGACCAGCCTGCTCGTGATCATGTTCCTGGGCATCACGTTCGTTGCGCACCAGATCGAGGCGCTGCCGAGCGAGACGGAGACCATCATCTCGCAGATCGGGCGCACCGTCTACGGCGAGGGCAGCATCTTCTACCTGGCCGTGCTGGCCGGGACGGCGCTGATCCTGCTGATGGCGGCCAACACCAGCTACGCGGACTTCCCCCGGCTGGCCGCGCTGGCTGCCAGCGACGGCTTCCTGCCGCGCCAGCTGACCTATCGCGGTAGCCGGCTCGTCTTTTCGTGGGGCATCGTCGGGCTGGCGGCGTTCGCGTCGATGCTGGTCATCGTCATGAACGCGCGCACGACTGCCCTCATCCCGCTCTACGCGATCGGCGTGTTCCTCAGCTTCACCATCTCGCAAACCGGGATGGTCGTGCACATGCGCCGCATCGGAGAACTCCAGCCGGGCGAGTCGGTGCAGGGGCACGACACCGTGCTGCACTATGACCGGCACTGGCGCACCAAGATGTTCATCAGCGGCTTCGGCGCGATCTGCACCGGGATCGTGGTGATGGTCTTCGCAGTGACTAAGTTCACCAGCGGGGCCTGGTTCGTCATCGTCCTGATCCCGACGCTGGTCTACATCTTCTTCCGCATCCACGCGCACTACCGCGACGTGGCGCGCGCCCTCAGCCTGCAAGGCGTCCCGGTCGACATCGAAAAGCGCCCGATCCAGACGATCATCCTGGTGGACGACGTGCACGCCGAAACCGTGCGGCTGGTCAACTTCGCCAAGTCGCTCGACCACCCCTGGCGCGCGGTCCACGTGGCGACCAATCCGAACCGGATTGAAACCGTGCGCGAGAAATGGCGCAAGCGTATCGGCGAAGGCGAGCTGGTCATCCTGCCCTCGCCCTATCGCCTGCTGGCCGATCCGATCCGGGAATACATCGAGAGCATCCAGGCAGAACAGCCGAACGCCTTTGTCCATGTCATCATGGGGCACCTGGCGATGGACACGTACTGGGAGCAGGTATTGCACCAGAACACGGCGGTTGTCTTCAACCTGGCGCTCAGCCGGATGGATAACGTCGTCGTGACCAGCGTGCCCTACCAGATTCACCGCGACGAGCTTCAGCGCGCGCACCACCTGAAGAACGGCGCGGTCAATGGGGGCGACAACAAGCCTAACGCCAAGTCAACATAACGCTCGCTCCCGCCGCCAGACGAATCGCGCCCCTGAAACTCAAGTAGCTTCAGGGGCGCTTTCACTACCGCGCTGCTCCTCACCCCTGCCAGAGCGCGATAGGCCGCAGGCTGTGTTGGGCCTCGCCGGACTCACTTTGGGGAACTGGGTCCGGCGAGGCTCGCTTAGCATAATGACTCTTTCCAGGCGGGCAACACCGGGGCAGAGAGTGTGCACCGCACGAGGCATTATGCCTCACGACAAGGGAAATAGATCAGTAGAGCGCCGGTGGATCGCTGGCCGGGAACGAGTCGTCCGACGCGGTCTCGACGATGTCCTGGTGCGGGCGCGTCGGCTCGTCGTTACACGGCACGCGCCCGTTGCCGTCCATGATCTCTTTCAGGCGTTGCAGCGCGTCCGGCACCTGCTGCTCCGGCGCGTGGCCGAACAGCCGCGCTACGGCTGCGCCGATTGGCCCGCCAGTGGGTGCATATTCGAACACCACCTGGACCATCGTCGCGCTGCCATCCGGGGTCGGGCGGAAGCGGACCGATCCGGCGTGATCGACAACCGAGCCGTCCACGGTGCGCCACGCGATTACGTCGTTCGGCACGTCGTTGACGATCTCGGCATCCCAACTGATCGGGACGCCGGCCGGTCCATCGACCACCCAGTGCGAGCGGTTGCCTTCGTAGACCTCGACCGATTTCACGTTGGGCAGGAACTGCGCCAGGTTGGTAAAGTCACGCCAGAACTCGTACAGCTCGTTCGGGCTGCGCTCGATCAGGATCGTATCTTCGACGCGCACGCCCTGCTGGTGCGGCACGGCCACTCTGGCGCCGGAGTCGACCACAGCCCGGTTCTTGCCGAGCAGGCGCAGCAGCGTCGAGTGCCCCGTCGCGGCGCGCATCAGCAAGCCGCCACCAGCCAGCCCCATACCCAGGCCCAGCCAGCCGCGCTTGATCCCGCCAGCCAGCGCCAGCGCCGCGCCGCCCAGCAGCGACACCGCGCGCTCGTACCGCTTCAGGTTGATCCGGGTCGTCGGGCCTTTCTCGCGGTATTCCATTCTGTTCGTCATGTTCGTTATGGCTGTCTCGTCAACCGTCATCGGAGGGTTCTCCTTAGCTTTCTCGGCGTGTGGTGCGGCTCAATGATACGCAACCGCTGAGCCGCACCATCGCCACGCGTTACGGCCCGGCGTGCGGACCCTGCATCCCTTCCCAGCGTGTTCCGTGTTTTCCAATACAGCGCGACCCTGTTTTCATGTTAGTGGCACCCATCCAGCTTGATATGGGCCACATGGCGGATTTTGAAGTGGGCAGGTTGGCGCAATTTGCTCATTCACTCTATCTTTTTGCGCGTTATCCCTTGACAAATCGCCGGCCCGGACCAGAATTGTGCAGCGTCGCAAAATGTAATGTCGCTGCGGGTCACTTTATGACCCGCGAGAGCGTAGAGTAGATGCAACTATCGCTACCCGTCCGTTTGAAGACGCCAGCGCGCGCGCTGGCGCGACCCTATGCGCTCGATGTCACCTTGATCGCCGGGCTGATCCTGCTGGTCGTGATCGCTTCGCTCCCGCTGGCGCCATCGCTGCGCCCGATCGGGCGGGACAACGGCATCCAGTCCTACACCGCCGAAGTCGTCTTCGAAGGCGGCACACTCTACCGCGACGCCTGGGACAACAAGCTGCCCGGCGTCTATTTGATCAACGTGCTGGCGTTCGAGCTGTTCGGCACGGACTCGTGGGCGATCTGGACGATTGACGTGCTGTTTCTGAGCGCGACCGTGGCGCTGTTCTTCGCGCTGCTGCGGCTGGCGCAGTTCCCGCGCCGGGTCGCGCCGGTCGCGGCGGGGTTGTTCGTGGTGCTGGCGCGCCACCCGCTGATGCTCCACGACGTGAACTTCACCGAGAGCTACGCGCTGCTGCCGCAGGTGCTGGTCTTTATGTCGGGGTACCGGTTTCTGCGCGGCCCGAATACCCGCTGGGCCTTCCTGATCGGCCTGAGCGCCAGCCTCGCCTTCCTGCTGAAACAGACGACGGTCGGCGGGTCGCTGGCCCTGATTCCGGCGCTGGTGCTGATGCGCCACCCGGTCGTGCGCGCGCCAGAACGCTGGCGGTGGCTCGGCGCGATCATTGCCGGCGGCGTGAGCGGCCTGGGTATGATGGCGCTCTATCTAAGCGCGAATGGCATCCTCAGCGCGGCGCTGCACGCCTCGATTGCGATGCCGCTGGCTTTTCACCAGTGGGTGAGCGCGCAGTCTGTGTCGGCGCTCGACACCATTGGCCGCACGCTGACCCGCAGCGTCGCGCCCGCGCTGCTGCTCCTGGTGGCGGGGCTGGTCTTGCCGGGGCTGCTGGCGGTGTTCACCCACCGGCGCTTCAAAGGGCTGACCCCGCGCCAGCGCGAGCGCGTGGCGCTGGGCGGTTGGGCGGCGCTGACTGTGCTGGCCGACCTGGCGCTGGTCAACCTCACCAACCGCTCCTATGCGCACTACTACGTGACGTTGGTGCCCGCGCTGGCGCTGCTCGCCGCGCTCGGCCTGCAACGCCTGATCGAGCCGTCGCGCGGGCTGCTCAGGCGGGCGCACCGGCGCGGTCTGGCCGCCAGCTTCATCGTGCTGAATCTGCTGGTGTTTGGCGCGGGCGTCGCGATCGAGGTCAGCCTGACCGCGACCGGATCGCTGCTCGGCCCGACCCAGAAGCACCCGGTCGCGGCGTATGTGGAGCAGCACACCCGGCCCGAAGAGACCGTCTTCGTGTGGGGCGCATCGAGCGAGATCAACTTCGAGGCGCAGCGCCACAGCCCGACGCAGTATCACTACGGCTACCCGCTGATCGTCCCCGGCCACACTACCCGCGCGCAGATCGCGGAGCTGGTTAACGACCTGCGCGCCAACCGGCCCGCGCTGATCGTCGATACGACCGTCGAGGACGGGCAGCGCATCCCGCCGCTGGACGCGCAGACGCGCGCGGCGTGGCTCGCCGGCGATGGCCGCGCCGATACGGCCGACCTGACCCCGCTGTTCGACTTCGTCCGCGCGCACTGCGCGGCGGAACACCGGGCGGGCGAGGTGACGATTTATCGGTGCGAGTACAGCTAAGAGCAGCGAAGAACAGCGAAAAGCAGC
>DAOKYY010000022.1:0-27522 GCA_035325905.1 Aggregatilineaceae bacterium
GCTATTCTTTAGGATATAATGAGGAAAGCTGGCCGCCGCAGCGCGCCGGAGCGGCCTTCGCCCCGTCCGAGCCTGGCGGCGCGGGCAGACTGCTCGGTCCGGTGCGTTCGTTACGTAAAATGTTATGTAGAACTGCGAGGCGGGGCGCCAGCTTGATCTCCGCGTGCGCAACGCAGAAAGGAGACGCGATCACGCACCAGATATCCTGACGCAGCTCTCTCGCAAGGCATCGGGCCGTAGCCCGCTGTCGTTCGCGGCGCGCCTTGTCGGTTTTTCACAAGCGCGTGTTGCGGAAAGCCGGTATACTTACTCGGCGGAGACTTTGCACCACCTTGTTTCGTTTGGAGAGAATGGAGCAGAAGAACGATGAGAACCCTGAATAAGACCAGCCGGCTGTTGATCGCGCTGACGCTGCTGGCGTCGCTGATCGTCGGCCTCAGCGCGGTCAGCGCGCAGGAGCCGAAGATTCTGCGCGTAGGTATGGGCGCGGCCGGCACGACGGTCGTGTTCGACCCTTCGCTGGCGACCGACACCACTTCCCACACCTTCATCAACATGCTGTACCCCGGCCTGGCGCCGCGCGATGAGACCACCGGCACTCCGCAGCACGGTATGGCGGAAGAGTGGACCATCTCCGACGACCTGATGACGTACACCTTCAAGATCAAGGAAGGCGTGCCGTGGGTTGTGTACGATCCGGCCACTGACTCGGTCGTCGAAGTGACGGACGAGGCCGGCAACGTTCGCTACGTGAACGCGCACGACTTCGTCTACAGCGTGAAGCGCACCATTGCCCCTGAGACCGCGGCGGACTACGCGTATGTGATCGCCAACTGGGTCGCGGGCGGCAACGAGTACAACGCGGGCACCGGCTCGGCGGACGACGTCGGGATCCGCGCGATCGACGACTACACGCTCGAAATCGTTTCCCCGAATCCGGCGGGCTTCCTGCTCCAGATCTACGGTGAGTGGCTCGCCAACGCCCAGCCCCAGTGGGCGATCGAGGAATTCGGCGATGCCTGGACGCTGCCCGGCAACTACCCGGCCTACGGGACCTTCGTGCTGAAGACCTACGAGCCTGGCTCGCGCGTCGAGATCGTCAAGAACCCCTTCTGGCCGGGCACCGAGAGCCATCCGATCCCCGCGCTGGACGAAATCCACGCGGTGTTCCTGGATCTGTCGGCGGCGCTGGCGGCGTATGAGGCTGGCGAGCTGGACACGATCGAAGACATCCCGCTGCCCGACCTGCCCCGTCTGCGCGTCGAGCGCCCGGATGAAGTTCACATCGGCCCCGGCTCCTGCACGTACTACTACGGCTTTAACGTCGAGAAGGAACCGGTTGACAACGTCCACATGCGTCGCGCTCTGTCGGCGGCCATTGACCGCCAGACGATTGTCGATGCGATCCTGGGCGCTGGTCAGCAGCCGGCCGGGTTCTTCACGCGTCCCAACTACGCTGCGTCGCCCACTCAGGAAGAGTTCCCTGACCTCGGCGCCCGTAGCGACCCTGAGCTGGCTAAGCAAGAGCTGGCCCTCTACTTCGAAGAGACCGGCTACACCCTGGAGACCATGCCGCCGCTCACCCTGATGTTCAACACCAGCGAGTCGCACCAGCTCATCGCGCAGGCGGTGCAGCAGATGTGGGTGGAAACGTTGGGCATCGAGGCGCAGGTGACGAACCAGGAGTGGCAGACCTACCTGGAGACGCTCGAAAATGACGCGCCGCCGGTGTGGCGTCTGGGCTGGTGCGAGGACTATCAGGACCCGCACAACTTCCTCGGCGATGTGATGTACTCGACCTCGGGGAACAACGACACCAACTGGTCGAACGACGAATTCGACTCGCTGGTCGACCAGGCCAAGGTCATGACGGACTTCGAAGCGCGCAAGGAACTCTACGCGCGCGCCGAGCACATCCTGACCTGGGAAGACGCCGCGATGGCGCCGATCTACTACTACACCAACCTCAGCATGATCGGCACGCACCTCAAGGCCTCCCCGTCGATCCTCGGCACCGAGCGTTACGACAAGTGGGACATCATCGGGTAATCCGGTGAACCGGATCGTGTCTTGAGTAGTAAATAGATCGAATGGAGAGAGAGCGCAAACGCTCTCTCTCCCATATCGATCACCGGCGACGTATGCTGTCAGGCCAGAAACGACACAACGCGCTGAAGACCGAAAATTTCCCCTTACAATCGGTTGATGAGCCGTCGCTCGAGTTGTAGTGGGATCCACAGCTAATCTTGCCCTGCGCGCAGGGCAACCGGCGTGGATGGGTCGATGGAGGGGTGCGACGGCAGGAGTACCTAGATGACGCAATACTTTGCACGCAGCTTTATCGGCTTGATGGCGGTGCTGCTGGTCGTCTCGATCATCACGTTCTTCCTGATGCACCAGATTCCCGGCGGCCCCTTCGCCCGAGAGAAGAAGCTGCCTCCAACGGTTCTCAACAATCTGAATGCCAAATACAACCTGGATCAACCGATCTGGAAGCAATATCTCTCCTACATGGGAGACCTGGTCATCCCGGTAGTGACGACCGGTGAGGATTCATTCACCGTCACCGAAGATCACCTGATCAACATCAGGCTGCCCTGGGGCGACAACACCACGCTGCGCTGGATGAACTTCGGGCCGTCGTATACCGACCGGACGCGCTCGGTGAACGGTATCATCCGCGATCATCTGCCGGTTTCATTCCAGCTTGGGCTGGCGGCGATGGTGGTGGCGACGGTGATCGGCGTCCCATTGGGGACGATCGCGGCGCTGCGTAAGAACACCGTATTTGACTACTTCAGTATGAGCACGGCGATCCTGGGCGTCTCAGTGCCGGTCATCGTGCTCGGCCCGTTGCTCCAATACGTGGTCGCCGTCGAGCTAAACCTGTTACCCACGACCGGCTGGGGCACGGTCGAGCAACTGATCATGCCGGCCTTCGCGCTTGGGTTTGCCCAGTCGGCGCTGCTGGCTCGCCTGACGCGCGCCAGCCTGCTCCAGGTGTTGAACGAGGACTACATCCGCACCGCGAACGCCAAGGGCCTGCACGGGCGCCAGGTCGTGATCGTCCACGCCATGAAGAACGCGATGATCCCGGTCGTGACGGTGATGGGGCCGCTGTTCGCGGCGCTGATCACCGGGACGTTCGTCACGGAACAGGTCTTCGGCATCCCCGGCCTGGGCCGCTATTTCATCGTGAGCATCAACCAGCGCGACTACGCGACCATTATGGGCACGACCCTGCTCTATGCCTTTTTCATCGTTATCGCCAATTTCATCGTGGACCTCACCTATGTCTGGCTGGATCCACGTATTCGCTTTGATTAGGCGAAGGAGTCCTGACCATGACATCTGTTGAAGCGCCCGTTGAAGGCGTAAAAGAGCCTCGCCCACAAGCGGTCTTGCCGGAAGCCGGTGTGCTGGAAAAGAGCCGTGGCCCCTGGTCCGATGCCTGGCGCCGGCTGGTTCGCAATAAAGCGTCCATCGTCGGCTTGCTGGTGATCATCGCGTTTGTTTTGATCGCCATTTTTGCGCCGCAGCTGACGGAATACTCGTATGCGAAGCAGAATTATCTGGCGATCAACAGCGCCCCACAGTGGATCATCGACCTGTTCCCGAAGATGGCCGCGATGGACGAGCCGATGGGCTACGTCCGCGTCAACAACGACTATTGGCTGGGCACAGACGGGCTGGGGCGCGACCTGTTCACACGCATCATCTACGGCGCGCGGATCTCGCTGTCGGTGGCGTTTATCGGCCCGCTGACCAGCCTGCTGGTGGGCACGATTTACGGGATGGTATCGGGATACGCCGGCGGGCGTACCGATAACATCATGATGCGCATCGTGGACGTGATGTACGCCTTCCCGTCGCTGCTGCTGATCATCCTGATGATGGCGTTCTTCCGCTCCAGCTTCTCGCAAAGCCAGTCGGGGACGCTAGCCTACCAGCTCAACAAGATCGACTCGGCCTTCGGCGGCATGTTGTTCATTTTCATCGGCATCGGCATCACGTCGTGGATGGACACCGCCCGCCTGGCGCGCGGGCAAGTGCTCTCGTTGCGCGAGAAGGAGTTTATCGAGGCGGCCCATTCGATCGGCGTCAGCGACCGGGGCATCATCTTCCGTCACGTGCTGCCGAATATCATGGGGCCGGTCATCGTGCGCGAGAGCCTGGCGATCCCGCGCTATATCTCGACCGAAGCGTTTCTCAGCTTCATCGGCCTGGGTGTCAACCCGCCCACGCCAAGCTGGGGCAACATGATCTCGGAAGGCGCGCAGGCGATCAAGAGCTATCCGAACCAGGCGATCTTCCCGGCTCTGGCGCTGTTTTTCCTTATGTTCGCCTTCAACTTCCTGGGCGACGGCCTGCGCGACGCGCTCGATCCGCGCGCGACGAAGGAAGCCTAAGCCTGGCGAGCTTGCCCGCGCTCTAGCCGCCGACCGGTCCCCCGGACGGGTTTTGCTCGCCGGTGCCGGTCGGCGGCTCCGGTACAATCGAGATTTTGCCGTCGGTCTCCAGCACGGCCCAGCGCACCTGCGGCAGGTCGTCCAGGCCGGCTTTGTGCATCTCGCTGAACACCTCGCCGGGCGTGACCCGCTCCTTATTCAAGTTTTCGGCGATAAACTCACCGTGCGCGACCAACAGGGTCGGCTTGCCGTCTACGGCAGTTTCAACGGTCTTGTTCATGTGCGTCGCCAGGGATGTGCCGAACACCAGCAGCATTATCGTCGAGATGCCGACCAGCGCGCGCACCATCGACGCATCGCCCTGTTGCACCGGGTTTGAAAGCAGCTCCGGGATGAGCAGCAGCGTGACCAGCTCCGCCGGCGAAAGCTGCCCGAACTCGCGCTTACCCATCAGGCGCAGCGCGATCAGCACAAAGGCGTAAGCGACGACAACCCGCAGGATCGTATCCATGCTCCTCTTCTCCCCCTATGGAAACACAACCGACGACACGTTTAGCTCGGCGGCTGTGCGGTCATCGACGCTGGCCCAGATCCGGCCCTTGTGACTGCCGTATTGCTCGCCGGTCAGCTGCACCGTGACGGTCTGAGTCGCGCCGGGCGCGAGATCGTGCAGCTCGACGATATAGGCGCTGCTGGTCGCTTCGGTCACGGACGGCGCGAAGCTCAGGTTAGCGAACTGATCCAGGTAGTCGCGCTCGAAGTGCACCGCCAGCGTATCAAGCGTCTGCTGGCCGGTATTCTGCACCGTGACCTGCAAATTGCTGTTCAGTTCAAGGCGCAGGCGGGACGGATAGCTCGCGCTCAGTCGCACGTCCGACCCGGATGCTTCGACCTCGCCAAAGCTCTCGCCAAACGCGCCGAATGCCGCGAGAATCGGCAGGATCAGCATCAGCACAACCCCGACTATCTGATTCGGTGGCAAGCTGACCCGGCGTGGGACTTCCGGCGGTTCAGGTGGGTTGAGATTGGGTGGATTCGAACTGGGCTTTTTGGGCTTCGATTTTTTGGTCATACAGGCAACCCCCCGATCATAGCCTCATTCTGACTTGGATGAAACAAAACGGGCGATCGTGACGCTGAGCGACTCCCGGAAATCGCTCAGCGAATGGGGTCGCCGCGCGCAACCTTTCCTTCTGGCCCGGCGCGCAGCGGTCAGACCACCTCGGATCGCGGCTCGCGATTCCAAAGGTCGAACAGCGCGGCGGTGGTCGCTCCCCAGACAAGATGCGCGACGATCATCAGCAGGTTGCGCTGCTTCGGGTGCTCGGTGGCTGGCTCCAGCAGGCCCGCCGCCGGAATCCATCCCAGGTAGCTGCCGGTCCAGACGATCAGGCCGTAGAGCATCCCCTTCACCAGCGGAGACAGCGGCAGACGGCCCATGATCGGGTAGAACGAACCGCTGGCCGCGCCATACCCGAAGTGGCTGATCCAGGTCAGCGGCTGGTGGCCCTTGTCGTCCAGCTTCTTCAGCCCGATTGAGTCCAGCACGCGCGTCGTCAGGCGGTCAGGCGGCAGCGGCCCCTGCTGCCACCAGGGTAGCTTGCGGTGCCAGCTCAGCATAACGGCGGACATCGGCGCGGTGGCGAGCAGCCCGGCCACCGCGCCCTGCAAAAGTCGGGTCAATATGCCCATGTCGCCCTCGCTTCGCGTCGTCTAGCTTTCTTTGGCGGCGGCAAGCCCGGCTGCGAGGACGGCAGCCAGCCCGGTCGCGGCCAGCGACAGTGTGCGGCGATGCTTCGCCAGCCAGAACTGCGCGCTGCGGTCTTTGGCGCGGTGATCGAAGCGCCCGTGCGCCCCGTGATCGCCGGGCACCGGCTCCCACAAGTTGTGCGGACGATCCGGATCGGCGGGCTGGTCGGTCTGTTGCGACTGATACCCACTACGCGCCAGGTAGCGGTCTACCAGCCCCGGAAACAGCTTGTTGACGATCACCGCCCGCGTGGTCGAGCTGCCGACGTGGTACTCACGGCGCGGATGGTCGGCGGCCCACACGATCGCGTCGGCGGCGACTTCCGGCTGGAAGATCGGTGGGACCGGCTGCGCGCGGTTCGGCAGGCGGCTCTTAACCCAGTCGAACTGCGGCGTGTTGAGCGCCGGCATCTGAATCATCGTGACTTTGACGTTGCTCTTGTCGTGCAGCAGCTCGGCCTGGAGCGAATCGACAAAGCCTTCGACGGCGTGTTTCGCGCCGCAATAGGCCGCTTGCAGCGGGATGCCACGATACGCCAGCGCCGATCCGACCTGGACGATCACGCCGCGATCGCGCGGGAGCATGCGCTTAAGCGCGGCCAGCGTGCCGTATACCGTGCCAAGATAGGTCACTTCCGTCACGCGCCGGAACTCGTCTGGCTGCATTTCCTTGATCGGCGAGAACACCGAGGCCATCGCGTTATTGACCCACACGTCAATTGGCCCGAATGCCAGCTCGACCGCTTCGGCGGCGGCTTCGACCGCCGCCGGGTCCGCAACATCGGTCGGCAGCGCCAGCGCGCGCCCGCCTAATCGCTCGACATCGCGGCGGGTTGCGTCCAGCCCGTCGGTGCCGCGCGCCAGCAGCCCGATTGACGCCCCGCGCCGCGCAAAGGCGCGAGCGGTCGCGCGGCCTACTCCGGCGGACGCACCGGTGATGACGACGACCTGTGATTTTGATGATTGACCATTCATTCGTGTGACCCCTTGCATTGATCGCGGCGCACCCATCCACACAGCTACAACGCCTTAGAGGACAGATGGGCGCGCGGCGCGTGAAAATATCCGGCAAGGACCGTGTATGCGTAGCGTAGAGGAACTGTGCGCGGCTGACATCGGGACAGTGGCGGGTTTTGGTCTAGGTCAAGTGGCCCGGCCCTGCCAACAAAAACGCCCGGCGCGGGGGGCGCGGGCGTTCGGAGCGTGGAATGTCAGGCGCGCGTCAGGCAGCGGATTCGGCGAGCAAGTGGACCGTTTCGGGCTTGAACGCCAGCCCGGCGGTCGCGCCTTCAGAGAACACCCGGCCCAGATGCGGGTCGGCGTCCACGACGATCAGGCGCTGCTCGCCCAGGCGGACGATGTACTCGACCGTCGAGCCGAGGTACATCGTCTGCTCGACCATGACTTGCTCCAGCGCGGGGTTTGCTTCCAGCTTGAGCACTTCGGGGCGCAGCACCGCGACGGCGTGATCTCCGGGGCGTAGCGGCGCGCTGGTGGACAGCGTCGCGGTCTGCCCCAGCAGGGTGACGGTCGCCTGGGTGTCGCTGGCCGCTTCGACGGTTGTGTCCAGGAAGTTCGCGCGCCCGATGAAGTCCGCCACGAAGCGCGACGCCGGGTGCCGGTAGATTTCTTCCGGCGGCCCCATCTGCTCGATCTGCCCGTTGTTCATGACCACAATCCGGTCGGACATCGCCATCGCCTCGACCTGGTCATGCGTCACGTAGACGCTGGTGATATTCAGGCGGCGCTGAAGGTTGCGGATCTCGCTGCGCATCTGGACGCGCAGCTTGGCGTCCAGGTTGGACAGCGGCTCGTCAAACAGCAGCACGCGCGGCTCAACGACCAGCGAGCGGGCCAGCGCGACGCGCTGCTGCTGCCCGCCCGACAGCTCGTGCGGACGGCGCTCGCCCAGGCCGCCCAGGCTCATCAAGTCCAGCACGCGCTGCACGCGCTCGCGAACGTCACCCCGCGCCGTGTGCTGCACGCGCAACCCATAGGCGATATTGTTGAAGACGGTCATGTGCGGAAACAGCGCGTAGCTCTGGAAAACCATCGCCATATCGCGCTTGTTCGGGGGGCGGTGTGAAATATCCTTCCCATCGAGCAGAATCCGCCCCGAAGTCGGCATCTCGAAGCCGGAGATCAGCCGCAGCGTCGTGGTTTTGCCGCAACCCGACGGCCCCAGCAGCGTGACAAACTCGCCCGGCTCGATGGTGAGCGAGACCCGGTCGACGGCTCGCACATCGCCCTGGCCGCTGCGCTGGGGAAAAATCTTGGAGACGTCTTCGAGGACCAGCGTCCCCGCCTGAGTTGCAGCCATTTACGCGGCTCCTTCTATCGTCGTCTTCTCGGCGCCGGTGGATGTGCCCACCGCCACCGCCAGAATCCCAATCGCAACCAGCACGATCGCGATCAAAATCACGCAATAGGCGAAGGCGTTGCCGTACCGCCCGTTTTCGACTTCGTTCAGAATCTGGTGCGTCATAATCTTGGTGCCCGGCGTCGTCAGGAAGATGATCGCCGAGATGGTCGTCATCGAGCGCGCGAAGGCGTAGATCAGGCCGGAAAAAAACGCGGGCCGGATCAGCGGCAGAGTGATGCGGCGGAAGGTCCCGAAGTTGTCCGCGCCGAGGCTGATCGACGCTTCCTCGATAGCCGGGTCGATCTGGGATAGCGCCGCGACCCCCGCGCGTAGGGCCGCCGGGACGCTGCGCACGATGTACACCAGCACGATCGCGATCGCGCCGCCGAAAATGGCGCGCCCGCCGGTCAGCTTGGGAATCAGCGTAAACGTTCCGACGACCGGCAGGGTGATCTCGTGCGGCCCGTTGAAGACCAGCAGGTAGCCGATACCCAGGATCGTGCCGGGCACCGCGATACCGAGCATGGTCGCGAAGTCCAGCGCGTGGCGCCCGGTGAACTTCTTACGCGCGACCAGGAACGCGATCAACATGCCAAGCACGCCGGCGATCGGCGTCGCGATGGCCGAAAGCTGCGTCGTGTCCTTCATCGCTTCGGAGCCGTAGCCGTTGATCACGAAGTCGAAGTGGTCGAGCGTCAGCTCGTTGTTGACGTTCAGAATCCTGGTGAAGGCCCCGGCGAAGATCACGCCATACACCAGCACGATCAACAGCAGCACGAGCATCACCGCCGCGAACAGCGGCCAGACGACCAGCGGGTGCCGGATCATCTGCGGGGTGCCGCTTGGCTTACCCGTGACCGAGACGACCGAGGTGCGGCTGATCCAGTACCGCTGGACGATAAACACCAGCAGCGACGGCACCAGCAGAATCACCGACAGCACGGCAGCGGCGGTCGTGTCGTACAGCCCGACGATCGAGACATAGATACGCGTGGCAAGCACTTCGTAGTTTCCGCCCAGCACCAGGGGGTTGCCGAGGTCCGCGATCGCCTCGACAAACAGCAGCAGGAACGACCCGGCGATGCCGGGGATCAGCATGGGCACGGTGACGGTGCGGAAGATGCGCCATTTGCTCGCGCCGAGGTTGGTCGCCGCCTCGTCGAGCGCCGGGTCGAGGGCCTGCATCATCCCGCGCAGGTTGAGATAAGCGACCGGGAAGTACGACAGCGTCAGCACCAGCGTCAGCCCGTCCAGGCCGTAAATATCGTAGCGCTCGCCAAAAATGTCATACGAGATAATGCCGTTGCGTCCAAAGAGCAGCAGCGCCGCCGTCGCGACGGCGAACGGGGGCGAGATGATCGGCACCAGCGCCAGGATGTGAATCAGGCGCTTGAGCGGGACGGCGACCTTGACCTGGACATAAGCCATCACGAAGCCGACGAAGGTGCCGGCGGCGGCGACCAGCAGCCCCATCTCCATCGTGTTGCGGATGATGCGCTGGTAGACCGGGGAGCTGAGGTAATGCTCGAACAGCTCCTTTCCCTTCTCGGTCAGGCTCTCCTCGACCATCGCGTAAATCGGATTGAGGATCGTGATGACGACGAACAGCACGACCAGCACGAGGCCGATGAACAGGACCGGGTCCTGAAAGATGCGCCAGAACTCGGCAATCCGGCGGTTGCGGGTGAGGGCCTGAAGAGGCGCGCTCCGGGGCTTGTGGCTGGCGGTTTCCACGGCGGCAGTCTCCGTTTGCTGTGGGTAGGTGGTCCGGCGGTGGAGCGTCCGGCGTGCGACGGCTCCACCGCCGAAGGGTAGACGGTTCGAAACGAAGCGCCCGGTTGTTACTCGGTGGGCTGCGGGGCGATCTCGGCGTCGAAGCGCTCGACCATCTCGGTGCGGTGCATCCCCGCCGCGATGAAGTTGTAGTCCACCAGATTGACATCCTCAAGTTTCGGGGACAGCTCGGAGACCGGGGTCTCCGGGTTGGTCGGCAGTTGCAGCGAGTTCACCGTGGCGGCGATGGCCTGCGCCTCAGGCGTCAGCGCCCACTCGATCCACTGCTTGGCCGTCTCCGGCTCGGGGCCGTCCTTGATCAGGGCCATGCCGCCGATCTCGTAGCCGGTGCCTTCTTCGGGGAAGGTGTTGACCACCACGCCCTCGAAGCCTTCGACCTGGAGCTTCACGCAGTCATGCGCGAAGATGATCGCGACGCCGATCTGGCCGGTCGCGGCCATCTGGCCGGGGGCCGAGCCGGAGCGCGTGTACTGGAGGATGTTCTGGTGAAGCTGCGCGAAATACTCGAACGCGGCGTCGATCGCGGCCTCGGTCGGGTTGCCCTCTTCGTCGTAGCCGGTGCCTGCTTCGACGGCTTCCAGCTCGTCGGCCTTCAGCGTTACAATCGTCCAGAACGAGGTGAACGCCGTGCCGGAGGTCGCGGGGTGCGCCATCGCGATGTTGCCCTTCAGCGCGGGGTCGAGCAGGTCTTCCCACGAGGTCGGCGGCTCAACGCCCAGTTCCTTGAGGTAATCGACGTTCGAGCAGAAGCCAATCGCGCCCATGTAGATGCCATGCCAGGAGTGATCGACGCCGACGGCCTTCTCCGGCAGCACCGAGGCCAGCTCTGGCTCGTATGGCTCGATCAGCCCTTCCTCATAGGCGGCGATGAACGCGTCCGCCGGGCCGCCCCACCACACCGAGAACTCCGGGTCTTCCTGGGTGGCGCGGATACGGGCCAGCGACTCGCCCGACGACATGCGGACGTAGTTGGTCTCGATGCCGGTCTCTTCCTCGAACGCCTGCGTCATGGCGACGCACCAGTCTTCTTGCGGGGTGCACAGCACGGTCAGCGTGTCATCCTGGGCCTGGACGCGGGTGGCGGGGCCAGCCGACATCAGCGGGAAAGCCAGGACCGCGATCAGCGCCCACATCACGACAACAGACACCTTCTTCATAACGCAACTCCTTTGCATAAGAATTAGGCAACGAGGCGCTTCGGGCGACGAACCGTCCGAAGGTTCCTTATTCTAGTGTTTTTCAAGCGCACTGACAATAAACCCATTGTCTTAC
Organism: Aggregatilineaceae bacterium; assembly: GCA_035325905.1. Lineage (GTDB taxonomy): Bacteria > Chloroflexota > Anaerolineae > Aggregatilineales > Aggregatilineaceae > DYGX01. The sequence goes on from DAOKYY010000022.1 coordinate 11,587, forward strand.
GAGACGAGCGCCGCTGCCTGCCGCCCCGGCGCAAGTTCGAACGTGCGGGTATGCCCGGCCCAGCGAATCTCAAGCGTCAGCGCGCAGTCGACGCGCAGGGTGAGGACCGGCGCGGCTGCGGCGCTCTCGCGGGCCGCGCAGATCAGGTCCGCCGCGCGCCCGCTGCCGAGCGGGTACCGCTCGACGCCGTGCCGCTCCGTCAGGCGGATGTCCCAGATCAGGTGGCTTTTGCCGCCGCGCCGCAGCCCGATCACATACTCGATCGGGATGTTGATGGCGGACAACCCGGTCCAGCCGACGAAATTCGGCGCTGCCGGCCGGCCGGGCGTGATATGCTCCGGCGCGTAGTTTTCCCACAGCGTGCCGGTGCTCTCGAACACGCGCGCCACCGCCTCGACATGGTTGCGCGCGATGTTGTAGGCGAGGCCGTCCTGCCCGGCGCGCTCCAGGCCCTGAAGAACCATATAGTTCGCGGGCGGCCAGACGCCGCCGCGCCAGTAGGCGCCGTCGGCGGCGTACCCGGCGCTGCCGGCGGCCTGCGACGGGACGCGGTGCGGCCGGTTGAAGCTCGTTGGGTCGTCGAGATGCGCGATCAGGCGCGTGGCGCGCTCCGGTGGGACGACCGCCGCCAGCAGGCCCCAGTACGCGCCGATGCTCTTGACCCGGCTGAACGCGCCGTCCGGCGCCACGTCATAGTAAAAGCCGCTCGCCTCGTCCCACATAACGGTATTGACGATCTCGGCCAGCCGCTCGTACTCGGCTTGCAGGCGGGCGTTGAACTCAGGTCGCCCGATGACCGCCGCGATCTGGCGCAGGACGTGGCAGCTTAGCGCCTGCTGAAGCGTCATGTCGAGCCAGCGGTAGTGGCGGTGGTGCCACTGGGCGTCCGGCACGCGCGTCTGGTTGTCCATACCGGACGCCAGCCCGGTCGTCCAATAGCTGCCGTCCGGCCAGGTGCGCCAGTCGCGCAGCCAATCGTGATAGGCGACCAGCACCGGGAAGACCGCCGCCAGACGCACCTCGTCGCCGGTGAACTGATAGTGCATCCACTCGGTCCAGGCGAGGATATTCGGGCCGGTGCTGCGCGGGTCTTGCGGGCCGAACCGCTCGATCCCTTCGTCCATCGTGATCTCGCGGCAGATAAAGCCGTCGGGGTGCTGCTTGGCGTAGAAGTTGTCGAGCGTCCCGGCGAAGGGGAAGACGTGCTCGGCGTAGCGCCCGAACAGCGTCATGAAGCAGCTATCCCACAGGAAGATCGCGTCGTTGAAGGCCGTGTCGATATAGTTGGCAACGAAGCCGGACCCCGACGCAGGCTGGCGCAGGTGGCTGAACGCGGTCCGCCAGGCGTAGTCGTAGGCCGCCACCCAAGCGGGGTGATCATCCGCGATCAGGCCGGGCAGTTGCGCGGCGTCGTAGCTGGGCAGCGGCGCAGGATCGGCCCGGCGCAGAGCGAAAGCGTTCTCCCCGGCCGGGTAGCGCAGCGGCAGCCCGAACTGGGCCGAGGCGGGAGTGTCGCGCAGGTCCAGCCGGGGCAGGCTCGTCTCGATGTGAAACGCGCCGAGCACGCGCTGAATCAGGTGGCGGTCGCCGGGGGCGGCGATGCCGATCAGGTGCGCCTGACGCCGCAGGTCCCACGCGCTGCCGGGCACCAGCCCGGCGCGGAACACATCGAGCGGCGCCTGAACGACGATCTCCGCCGATTCCAGCCCCGGCAGCAGCGCGATCCGATCGCCGTCCAGGCGCAGCGTCCAGGCTTCAAAGGACGGCGGCGGGACCATCAGCCCCACCGCCGCGCCCTTGAAGAACGGCTCGACTGCGTCGGGGTCGAAGCTGTCCAGCAAGCGTTCGAGCAGGCCGTGCAGGGAGTCAGGAGTCACCAGCGCCTCTCGCCTCCCTGCGCCGCCGAAAAGAACCGCATCACGCGCGCATCATCCTTTGACCGACCCGGCCAGGATGCCGCGCACGAAGTACCGCTGGAGCGCCAGGAAGACGACCAGCGGCAGGGCCATCGAGACAAACGCCGCCGCCGTCAGCAGGTGCCAGTTTTGCCCAAGCGAGTTGACCAGGTTGCTCACGGCGTAGGTCAGCGGCGCGTTTCTGCCGCCGCCGACATAGATCAGCGCGACCAGCAGGTCGTTCCAGACCCATAGAAACTGAAAGATCACCAGCGAGGCGATGGCCGGGACCGACAACGGCAGCGCCAGCCGCAAGAACGCGGTTGGATGCGAGCACCCATCCAGATAGGCCGATTCGAAAATCTCCCGTGGGAGCGATCCCATGTAGTTCCGCAGCAGATAGATCGCGTAAGGCAGCCCATAGCCCGTGTGCGCGATCCAGATGCCGAGAAACGGCACATACGGGTTGTTCGTGATCCCAAGATCGTTAAAGAGCGTCAGGACCGGGATGAAGGTGAGCTGAAGCGGCACGACGAGCATCCCGACCAGGACGACGAACAGCGCATTCCGCCCGCGAAACTGCATCCACGAGAACGCATACGCCGCGGACGAGGCGAACAACAGCGGGAAGAACGTGGCCGGAATCGAGATGATCAGGCTGTTGCGGAACGCCCGCGCCATATTGTAGTTCGGGTTATTGATCACCGCGTCGTAGTTTTCCAGCGTGTATTGGGTGAAATCGAGCGGGTTTTTCAGCGCCGTCCACCAACCCGAGGACATAATGTCTTGCTGCGGGCGCAGCGAGCTGATCAACAGCCCAATCGTCGGCAGAATCCAGATCAGGACCAGCAGGATCAGCACCAGGTGCAGGGGGATGCGCGCGAAGAAGCTTCCCCAGTTGAAGCCGGCATGTTGGGTGCGGCTCTCCGCTGGAGATCGCGTGGACATGGCGGGTGTCGCGGTTGTCATCGCCTCGCCTCCTGCTTGCGAAATTGGACGATATTGAAGATCATGATTGGCACGATTGAGAGCATCAGGATCACCGCGATGGCGCTGGCATGGCCGAACTCGCGGTTGCCGCCGTACATCTCGAAGTACATGCGGTTGGCAATCACTTCGGTGCCGAAGTTGCCGGCCGTCATCACGTAGACGATGTCGAAGACTTTGAGCGCATTGATCACCATCGTCGTCATGACCACGGTGATGGTCGGCATCAGGATCGGGATGATGATTCGGAAGAACACCTGGACTTCATTGGCGCCGTCCACGCGGGCCGCTTCAAGCAGCTCCGCCGGGATGCCTTTCAGCGCAGCGGACAGGACGACCATGCAGAACCCCGTCCAGATCCAGACGCCCACGATAATGAGCGCGATATTGTTGATGCCTTGCGTGCGAATCCAGTCGATCGGCTCTATACCGGTGTCAAGCGTGGTGTTGATGCCGCGAACCGTCACCTCGTGGGCATCCGCGATGATCTGGTCCCACTGGTCCACCGTCTGCCAGCCGTCGCCTTCGGGGCGGGTGCCGTTCTGGACATAGGCCAGCGCGACCTCACGCACGCGGCGCTGAAGCGCGTCGCCCTGCTCCTCGGTGAGCGTGCCCGCCGACACCGCCTCGTCGATGGCGTCCGACTCGGTGCGCTCGATCTGGGCCATGCAGACGTGCGGGATCGCATTACAAACGGCGCGACCGCTGCCTTCTGGCATGGTGGCGATGGCCGCGTTAATTGAGTCAAGCGCCGCGCGGGGCCACTGTCCCAGCGCCTGCCAGGCTTCGTCTCTCGGCGGCAAATTGCCGTGCAAGTAACCGTTGGCGCGCTCCGGCAGGATGCTCAGCAGCTCATCCGCCTCGTCGCGCGTCAGCTCCTCACCGGCTACCGCGCTTTCAATCGCGCTCGTCTCGACATCGACGATCGACTGTCTGACGGTCCCGGCGTCAATCGGGACGCCTTCGCGATTGAGCATCGCGATCCCATCGTTGAGGGTGCCATCCGGATCCGCCGAAACAAGGATGGCGTTCAGCACTCCAATCTGCTCTGCCGGCTGCAAAGGGGTTCCGGTCGGGCGGAGGTCATAGACGAATTTCCAGATAACGCCCGCGCCCACGAAGGAGATTGCCATTGGCATGAAGATAATCGCTTTGGCGAGAGACTCGTAGCGCACGCGGTCTGCCAGCGTGGCGATCAGCAAGCCGAATCCGACCGTCCCGATCGTGAAGACGAACAGCCAGAGCAGGTTGTTGCGGAACGCTTCTTGCATCCGGCGGCTGGTCAGAGCGTACTCATAGTTTTCCAGGCCCACAAAATTCTCACCCACCCGGTCAAAAAAACTAAGGCGAATGGTCTCCAGCGATGGGTAGACCATCAGTAAGAAGAGCAAAAACACCGCCGGGCCGAGGAAAACGGCAGGCCCCCATCTCGACTCCTGTGATTTCACGGGCATGCTCCTCGTGTGTGTGCATCTGGCAAGAGATGGGGCAGCCCATGTCGACCATGGGCTGCCACTCAGAGAGACGGATCGAGCGTGCGACTGTCGCGCACCCTCGCGCTCGAACTGCCGGGTTACTGGGTGGCTTGATACGCCTCGTCCGCGATCGCCTCGATCTCGGCGAGGATATCCGCCAGCGAATCCGGATTCTGAACGAAGTTCAGCGAGCCGGTCCAGAAGGCCTGGTTCACATCGCCGGGCATCTGGTCGGACGCGTCAAAACGGAACGAATCCACTTCCAGAAGCAGCTCGCCCGCGCGCCGCGACAGCGGGTCCGGGTACGCGTCCAGCGGGAACTGGTTGTTGGTGGCGATGCCGCTGCCGCCGCTCTCCAGCCAGCCGACCATCGCTTCCGGCTGCGTCAGGAATTCCATCAGGGCGCGCGCGTTCTCGTTGTCGTTGAACATCACGAACAGGTCCGCGCCACCCAGGCCGGGCGAGCCATACTGCTCGTCGATGGGCGGGAACAGGAAGAAGTCAAAGTCCTCGCCCGGAACCAGCGCCTCGCCGCCGGGGCAGGACGCGATGAAGGACTGGATGAAGCTCGCCTGGCGGTGCAGGTAGGCGCCGGGCGGATCGGTGAACAGCGGGCAGATCGCCTCGCCGAAGGGGGTTGCCACCGTGCCCGCGGCGCCGCCGAACAGGTAGTCCTCGTTACCGGCGATCTCGCCGAAGGTTTCCCACGCCCGCGTCACTTCTTCGCCGGTCCACTCGATGTCGTGGCTGATCCAGGCGTCGTAGGCTTCCAGGGGAGCGGTGCGCAGCATGATGTCCTCGATCCAGTCGGTCGCCGGCCAGCCGCTAGCGGCCTGGGACTCCAGGCCGATTGAGAAGCAAGCCGCGCCGTCATCGTAGATCTGCTGGCAGAGCGCGAGCAGGTCATCCCAGGTCTCCGGGACGGTGTAGCCAGCCGCGTCGAAGGCTTTAGGGCTGTACCAGATCAGGCTCTTGAGCGCCGCACGCGGGAAAATCCCGTACAGCGTCCCGTCAACCGTACCCAGGTTGATCCAGACTTCGCCGAACTGCTCGTTCATCCGGTCCATGTCCAGGAAGTCGAGCGGCACCACATCGCCCTCGGTCAGGAAAGTGGAGATTGCGCCAAAGCTGGGCACACCCGCGATGTCCGGCGGATTACCGGCCTCGACGCGCGTGGTCAGCACCGGCACCAGGTCGCGGGTGCTTTCGACTTCGATCCGGCAGCCGGTTTCTTCGACAAACGGCGCGACCATGCCTTCCCAGTTGGGAAGCTCATCCTCGCCGCTCCAGACTGTCAGGAACGAGATGACACAGTCTTCTTGGGCCAAGCTCGTTGGCGCTACGCTCAGGATCAAACCGAGCATAAGCGCGCAGACAACAAACTTACGCATAAGGTTTCCTCCAAGACATTCTGAGCTGACTTCCAGCCGAAAGATGAATGGTGCTGCGAAGCGCGACCCTTCCCTCCTTTCTTCGTCCGTGCCTGGCGGCGCTCCAAAACGTTCAGCGGGCGCCCGGTCAGCGGGGTCGATCGGATCACGGTATCTCACGCGGCGCGCTGGCGAACGACGCGCTCAGACGCGAGGACACACGCTTAGACAAAGTTTAGCATCATTTATTATCTGCCGTCATTGGCGCATATTAATCGGCCCGGCCAAGCCCTTTACTATCGTATGGTCGCGCGGAGGTTGTGTCAAGTCGGCTGAGGTCATGGGGTGCAGTTCAGGGTCGAGCAGGCAATAAAGCGACCGGCGGCGCTGAGGCCAGCGCCGCCGGTCGAGTGCGGGGAGTACGCGACCGCCAGACGCTGCCGGCGGAAGCAAGCGTTTCGCAGAGGCTACTCCACGAAATACGCGCGGCCCGGATACTTCAGGCCGGTCAGGAACGTGCCATTCAGCTCAGCGGCATCAATGTTCAGGTCAGAGCGGTAAACCCACGCCCCGACCGCCTGGTAAAGCGGGATCATGGGCAGGTCTTCCCACAACAAGCGGTCGACTTCGGCGTACAGCTCGTAGCGCGCCTCCGGGTCGGAGATGCGGCGGCCTTCCTCGAACATTGCCTGCACTTCTTCGTTGTCATACGCGAAGAAGCCGGTCGGGCTGACCAGGTAGTTGCGGTAGTGATCCGGCTCCGGGCCGAACAGGCCCCAGCCGCCGAGCATCACGTCGTACGGCTTTTCCTCGCTGACGTTATCGTAGATTTCTTCATACGACTTCGCCTCATCCAGCGGTTCAAGCATCACGTCTACGCCGACCGAGCGCCAGTTGTCGTAGACCAGCGGCGCGATGGCCTGCATCAGCGACCAGGTGCCGAGATAGACCACGCGCAGGCTCATCTTCTCGCCGTCTTTGTCCACGATGCCGTCGCCGTCGGTGTCGGTCCAGCCGGCGTCAGCCAGCATCTGCTGGGCGAGGGCGGGATCGTACGGGTACTGCTCGTTGCGGCCCGGCTCGTACATGAAGGCCGCGCTCGTGAAGACCGAGTCCGCGAGGGTGCCATAGCCGCCCGCCGCCGCGTCGATGATCGCCTGGCGGTCAAGCGCCACAGCCAGCGCGCGGCGCACGGCCGGGTCGCTGACCTTCGGGCTGCGGACATTGAAGCCGACATAGCGCATCAGGTCACGCGGGGCGGTCGCCAGCACGAAATCGGGGTTGTTCTCAAACGGCGTCAGGTCGGCCCCGTCCACGCGGGCGTAGTCCAGCTCGCCAGCCAGCAGGGCGTTCGCCTGATTGGCCGCGCCTTCGATGAAGCGCACGACGAGGCGGTCAATGCATGGCGCGCCGCGCCAGTAATCCTGGTTGGCTTCCAGCACGACGTTCTCGCCGGTGTTCCACTCGACAAACTTGAAGGGGCCGGTCGCGACCGGATTGGTATTGTACGGCGCGTCCAGCATCTCAACCGACGTAAAGGCGTGCTTCGGGACAATCGGGATCGCCAGCGCGGTCAGCACGGTGGCGTCGGCCTCGCTGAGCTTGACCTTGAAGGTGTAGTCGTCCACGACTTCGAACTGCATCGGCTGGTCGCCTTGCATCAGGTTGGTCCGCCAGTCGATCGCGTTCTCCTCAAGCAAGACGGCTTCATACGTGAACAGCACATCTTCCGCGGTGAACGGCTCGCCATCGTGCCATTTCACGCCCTGGCGCAGATGGAAGGTGTACTCCAGACCGTCTTCGGAGATGTCCCACGATTCGGCGAGCGCCGGCTCGATCTGGTCGCCCCAGTTCTCGCCGCCGAGCAGCAGCGGCTCGGCCATGAAGGTCACGATGAACAGGCTGTTGCCGTCGCTGGCATACAGGCCGCTCAGCGTGCGGGGGTCGGTGCCGTAGGCGACGACCAGCGTCCCGCCCGTATTCGGGCAGACAAAGTCGTCCCCTTCGCCGTCCTGCGCCAGCGCCGAGGTGAGCGGCAGGCTCAGCAGGACGATTAACAGCAGAGCGATAAGCGTTCTCTTCATGTTGTCCCTCCTTAAGGACCAATCACAAGGGTCTTGCGGACGCGCTACTGGCCGCGAAAATACCCCAACCAGGTTTGGTTGGCTGGCGCACTGGCAGGCGGCCCTGACAGTCGCCCCAGGACGCTGTCAGCGGCGCAGGCGAGGATCGAATGCGTCGCGCAGCCCGTCCCCCACAAAATTGAACGACAGCACGATCACCGAGATGATCGAGCCGGGTACCACCCACATCCACCACGAAGTCCGCAGCCATTGCTGGGCGTTTTCCATCATCGTGCCGAGGCTGGCGTCGGGTGGCGGGACGCCGCGCCCCAGAAAGCTCAGCGCGGACTCGGTCAGAATCGCGTAGGGCACCGAGAGCGTCGCCGAGACGATGATCGGAGCCAGCGCGTTCGGCAGCAGGTGTTGGAGCACCAGCCGCCAAGCGGGGACGCCGATACAGCGCGCCGCCACGACGAACTCGCGCTCCTTGAGCGAGAGAAACTCGGCGCGCAGCAAGCGCGCGAGCGTCATCCAGTTCAGCGCGCCGATCAGCAGAATCAGCGTGAGCAGCGAGCCGCCGAGCACGCCGGAGACGATCAGCAGCAGGAAGAACGACGGGATCGACAGAAAGATGTCGGTGATCCGCATCAGGACGTTGTCTACCCAGCCGCCGAAATAGCCTGCCGTCGCTCCCAGCACGATCCCGATCGTAATCTGGAACAGCACCGCTGACACCGCGACAAACAGCGACACCCGCGCCCCGACGATCGCGCGCGAGAAGTAGTCGCGCCCGAAGTTGTCGGTTCCGAAGATGTGCTCCGAGGTGGGCGGCTGCGGGCGCCCGCCCGCGTAGACCGCGTTGGTCGCGTTCGGATCGTAGGGCATGACCTGCTCGGCGAAGATGGCGATCAAGCTCAGCATGATCAGCAGGATCGCGCTGGCAACCGCCAGGCGGTGGCGGCGAAACTGGCGCCAGATGATCTGCCATTGCGGGCGGGTCTCAGCGTCCGATATGGCGAGCGGCAGCGCGGCGTCAGTCATAGCGGATTCTCGGATCGACCCAGACGTAGGCGATGTCGGCCAGCAGATTGCCGAAGACGATGACCAGCGACGAGAGCATCGTCACGGCCATGATCACGGGGTAATCGCGCCCGTCGATGGCGTCAACGCCCAGCCGCCCCATGCCCGGCCACGAGAAGATCGTCTCGGTGATGAACGCCCCGGTGACAATCGACGGCACGGAGAGGCCGATCAGCGTGACGATCGGGATCAGCGCGTTACGCAGCGCGTGGCGCGTCAGCACGCGATATTCGCGCAACCCCTTGGCGCGCGCGGTGCGGATATAGTCCTGGTCGAGCACTTCGAGCAGCGCCGACCGCTGGTAGCGCGACCAGCTCGCGGTTTGCGCCAGGCTGAGGACAATCGCGGGCAGGATCATATGCTCGGCCACGTCTTTCACGGCGGCCCAGCCCTCGTACTCCTCGCGCACCGAGCGCATCCCGCTGGCGGGCAGCCAGCCAAGCTGGATCGCGAACACTTGAATCAGCAGCAGCGCCACCCAGAACACCGGCACCGAAATCCCGACCAGCGCCAGCGTGCTCAGCACGTAGTCGAGGATCGAATAGCGTTTCAGCGCCGAGATGATCCCGATCGGCAGCGCGACGGCGACCGACAGCAGCAAAGAGACGCCGCCCAGCAGGAGCGTGTTCGGCAGGCGCTCGCTGACTTCGAACGTGACCGGACGCCGGGTGCGGAACGAATAGCCGAAGTCGCCCTCGAAGGTCTTGGTCAGCCACGACACGTAGCGGACGTAGACCGGGTCGTTCAGCCCCAGGCTCTCGCGCACCTGAGCGATATATTCGGGGTCCGCGCCTTTGTCGGGGTCGATGTACATTTGCGCGGCGTCGCCCGGCGCGATCTCGACGATCCCGAAGACGAGAAACGAGATCGCGATCAGCAGCGGGATCGCTTGGATCAGGCGGCGAACAAGGTAGCGGCTCATCGGCAGGTGGCGGCGGCTTGCCCGGCGCGCTCAGGCCAGCGGGACCGAAACATGCACGTCAAATTCGGGCGGGTCGGCCAGATGCCGTTTGACGCCGCATGTGTTCGCGGCGCGGATCACGGCTTCGTGATACTTCTCCGGGAAACCGGGCGGCAGCTGAATGTCGATTTCGATCTTCTCGAACATGCGCGTGTCCGGGTTGTAGAACATCCGCTGCTTGATGCGCAGGTCTTCGGTCGGCAGGCCGCGCTCCTGGCAGAAGCGCAGCACTTTGATCCCGCTGCACGTGCCGATGCTGGCGAGGAATAGATCGAACGGCGACGGCTCGCCCTCGCCGCCGGTGCGGATGCGCACGCCGTCCATCTCGGCGTCGACGCGCGTCTCGCCCGGGAAGAATACATCCATGTCGATTGTTTCCATGAAGTCACTCGTTGGGTGTGTGCGTACAGCGACAAGGACTCTGGTTCCGGCGCGGCTGGCTGGGGTCAGCGCGCCTCCCATGTGTGGCGGCGATTATATCGGGTGTGCGCGAAACGCCATATCCCGCCGGGCGTTCTGGCGCGCTCTTTGAGCATATTCCACAAATAGCGCCGCCACTTACCGGGCGCGTTTAGCTCCCACGATCCAGAAAGGTCCGCGCGAACACGACGAAGCGGTACACGTCCGCGAAGTTTGAGGCGATGCCGGCCGACACGCGCACCGCGCCGACCGCCTCTTTGGCGCGCCCGCTCATGACCCGGATGAACTCCTCGAAGGTCATGCGCTCGGCGTGGCCGAAACAGCCGGCCAGATCGTCGCGCGTCAGCCCGTGCGCTTGCTCGCCCGCGCCGGGGTTGCAGAAGCAGCCGGTGCGCAGCGAGATGTTGACCAGGTTGGCTTCGCTCTCGACCTCGCGATAGTCAAACAGCCGGTCGTGGGGATCAAACAGGTTGAAGGTGATCGTCGCACCGCGCTGGTCGGTATGCGCCGGCCCGTAGAAATGGACCAGCGGTCGCCCGTTGGCGTGATGCAGCTCCAGCAGGCGCTCGATCAGCCAGTCCGTCAGCGCCATCACGCGCGCGTGGATCGCGTCGATGCCAACCGCCGTGATATGCCGCAGGCCGATCTCGACCGCCGGGATGTTGAGGTAATCGATCGTGCCGTCCTCGAAGGCGGCCTCGCCTTCCTTGAGGTAGTAGCCGTCGCCCTGAACCGAGGCGATGGTGATCGTGCCGCCCGCGAACCAGGGACGATGCAGCTTCTCCAGCGCGTTCCGGTGCGCGATCAGGCAGCCGATCCCGGTTGGATAGCCGAAAATCTTGTAGAACGACAGCGTCACGAAATCGGGGTGCCAGCGGCTCAGGTCGAGCCGGTTGGTAGGCGCGAAGGCGGCGGCGTCGAGCAGCACGTCCCAGCCCTGGGCCTGGGCGCGGGCGATCCAGTCGAGGCTGTGCTGCACGCCGGAGAAGTTCGACTGCGCCGGATACGCGAACAGGTTGTGGGCGTCAGGTTGGGCGCTTTCGAGCAGGGCCGTCAGGCGCGCCTCGTCGATGCGCAGCTCCGGCGGGAGCACCGGGGCATAGGCGACCGCCGCGCCCTTGCCGCGCGCGAACTCGCGGATGCCGTTCACCGAGTTGTGGTTGTCGAAGGTCAGCACGAACTGCCCGCCCGGCCCGAACGGGTATGATTCGCCGACCAGCTTGAGCGCGCCGCTCGCGTTCTGGGTGAAGATCACCGTGTACTCTCCCGGCGCGGCGTTGAAGTATTCGAGGACATACGCGCGCGCGTGCTCCGCCAGGTCGGTCATCGCGCGCGAGGTCGGGTTGTTGGAGTGCGGGTTGCCGAAGACGCCGCTATGCAGCATCGCCATGTGATCGTCAAGCTGGTGGCGCGCGTACAGGCCGCCGCCGGTGTAGTCGAGATAGACGTGTCCCAGCGCGTCCAGCCGGGCGTATTCGCGGGCGCGCAGGTCTTCCACCGCCGCGTCATCAAAGGCGGGGTGCGCGCGCAGAAACGCATCCAGCGCGTCCTGATACCCCGGATCGGCGTCCAGGCTGGCGGGCTGTCCGGCGGGCGGGGTCGCGCCTGGTTCCGTGCCTGGATTCATATCTGGATTCGTAGCCGGAAGGGTGCTCGAAGTCATGGGGAGTCTGTCCTGGGCTGGCTCAGCGAAGCGTCTGCCTTATGATACTCGCAGAACCGGATGTGACGCTAGAATAACAGCAAACGTAGGCGCGGCCTCGCCGCAGTCCGATGAGTGCAGGATGTCCAGCAATCGGCGTCAGGATGGCAGGCGCGGTAGGGGGCTGGCCGGGGTTATCCCGCGAGCGCGGAGATGGGCGCGCGCGGCCAGCTCGTGGGACCTGCTGCGCACGCTCTTTCCGTGGGGCGACCGCCCGACGCGGCTCCCCATGATCGCCGCGCGCGAGACGTTCAACGCGACCGCGCTGCTCGGGCCGGCGAACCGGCTCAAGAAGGCGACCCCGGTGCTGTTGTCTGTAGCTGGGGCGCTGTATCTGGTGGCGCTGGTGGTCTGGCGCACGACCGGCGCGCCGCTCTTCCTGAACGGCCTGGCGCTGGCCGCTCCGCTGATCGCGCTGGCGCCGTCGCTGCTGTTGTGGGCCGTTCCGCTGGCGCTGGCGCTCGCGCCGCCGGTCGCCCGCGAGCGCGAGGCGCGCACCTGGGAAGTTCTGCGCACGACGCCGCTCACTACCGAGGAAATCCTGCTCAGCAAAGCGCAGGGCGCGCTGACCTCGTTGCGCCGCGCGCTGCGCCCCATCTGGCACGCGCAGATGCATATTCTGGCTGCGCTGCTGGTCGGGGCAGGGGCGACGCTGCTGTTGTCGGGCGGGCTGCTGGTCACGGACGAGGTCGGGATGCTCACCCGCCAGAACCCGCTGTGCCTGGGCGCGCCGCTGGTGGTGGCGGCGACGCTGGCCGGGTACTTGCTGGACCGCGTGCAGCAGTTTGTCCTGATGGCGGTGGCGGCGCTGGTGGCGAGCACGGCGGCGCCGTCGGTGCGCGCCGCGACGAGCGCGGCGATTGGCGCGGTGCTCGTCGCGTGGGCGGTAGAGATGGCCGTCGGAGCGGTTTGGCTGCTGGCTCAGCCGTCCGGCGAGGTGCGCGAGCTGGCCCTCAGCCTGCTTGCCATCGCGCTGCTCGGCCCGCCGAGCGGCTATCTGATGGAGCTGTCGCCGGGGATGGCGGCGCTGGCGATGCTCAGCACGTTCGGCGTGCGCGCGCTGGCGCTCCAGCTGCTGTGGCGGCAGGCCATCCGCCAGGCCGAGCGGATTTAAGCCAGGAGAGGAGGAAATTTCGCCAAAAGTGGAATATTTCGTAAAAAGAGGCAACAATAGAGGGCAAGCTCGTATCATGTAAATAGGGTAAGCACACGGCCTGCTGCCTTGTGCGCAAGAAACGAGCCAGGTTCCACATCGTGTTTCACCGCGCCATTTTTTTGAGGGAGGTTTTACATGAAGAAGGCAGTCGTTATTCTGGCGACGATCGCCGCGCTGATGGTAGCGCCGGTTGTCGCGCTGGCCCAGGGTCCCGGCGAAGGCGGCCCGATCATCGAGGGCAATGGCGGCACGTCCATTGGCCCGATCAACGACCTGCGGTGCAGTGGCACGGACTGCCGCGCGGTCACGCAGTGGCTGACCGTTGGGACGCTCGGTGTTGACCCCGACACCCAATACTTTGCGCCCAATGTGGAAGGCGCGCTGGTCAAGGACTGGACCGTCAGCGAAGACGGCCTGACCTACACCTTCAACCTGAACAACAACCTGGTCTGGTCGGACGGCGAGCCGGTGGACGGCTGGGACTGGCTGTTCGCCTACTACGCCTACAAGAATGCTGACGCGTTCGAGTCGCCCTACGCCTACACCGTGGACGACATCGAGTCGGTTGAAGTCAGCGAAGACGGCTACACCGTCACCATCAACTTCACGTCGGCGTCTTGCGGCGTGCTGAGCGATGCGGCGAAGAACCTGGTTCCGTCACACGTCTTCGGCTGGACCCCCGACATGGGCGAGGACTTCGACTGGGCGTCGCTGATCGGCCATCCCTTCGAGATCGAGCCGAATGTCAGCGGTGGGCCGTTCGTGTTCGAGTCGATGGACAGCGAGCGCGTGACCCTGCTGGCGAACGCGAACTACTACAAGCCGGTCATCCCCGAAGGCTTCCTGTATGTGACCGTGCCCGATCAGACCGTGCTGGCGGAGCGTTTCATCGCCGGTGAGCTGAACGTCGCCGACAACCCGCAGTCCGCCAAGCGTCAGGAAATCCGCGAGAACCCCAACCTCCAGAGCTACGACTATGTTGCCGGGCTGTGGGACTATCTGTCTCTGAACCACGCCAACCCGGACAACCCGATGGACGGCTTTGAGAAGGACGAGAACGGCGAGATGATCCTCGACGAGAACGGCCTGCCGATCCCGGTTCCCCAGGATCCGCACCCGCTCTTCGGCGATGTCCGCGTCCGCCGCGCGATCCAGCTTGCCATCAATCTCGACGAGATCATGGAAAAGGCCGTGCTGGGCGAAGGCACCGTGAACGCCTCCTTCCTGTCGGCTGGCTCGTGGGCGGTTGACCCCAACCTGGAGCCTATCCGCCAGGATCAGGAAGCGGCTGTGGCGCTGCTGAACGAAGCTGGCTGGTCCGACACGGACGGCGACGGCATCCTCGATAAGGACGGCGTGAAGTTCTCCTTCGAGCTGCTGACCAACGAGGGCAACACCCGCCGCGGCCAGATCGCCGAGCTGGTGCAGCAACACCTGGCCCAGATCGGGATCGAAGTCCAGGTTTCGGCCATCGACTTCAACCAGCTGCTTGAACTGCAGGACTCGCAGACCTTCGACGCGGTCGTCCTCGGCTGGCGCAACTCCTATCCGGATGATCCGGACTGGACCGGCCTGTTCACGACCGACGGCGACGTGGTCGGCAGCGGCTTCAACAGCATGTCCTACAGCAACCCCGAAGCGGACCGGCTGTTTAAGGAAGGGCTGAACGTCCCCGGCTGCGCGCCGGAAGACCGCGCTCCGATCTACTACGAGCTTCAGCGCATCCTGCAGGACGACCAGGCATACGTCTGGCTGTTCACCCAGAACGGCTTCTACGCGGCCAACAACAGCATCACCAACTGGTCGCCGAAGCCGAACAACCTGTTCTGGCGTGCCGAGGACTGGGTGATTACTCAGTAATCTCCCCGCGTCTGAGTCTTGCTCGTATCGTTCAGGCTTGGCCGGTTACACTAGCCGTAACCGGCCAAGCTCTCCTAGACAGCAACCAGGGTAGAAGGTAAGAAGGTGGTGCAATGGGGCGGTTTGTCTTACGGCGCTTAATCCAGGCGATCCCCACTCTGTTGGGGATCACGGTCCTGTCGTTTTTGATCATGTCGGCAGCGCCGGGCGGCCCGGCCGCGGCACTGACCTTCGATCCCAAAGTCCCGGTCAAGCAGCGCGAGGCCATGCAGGAAAAGCTCGGGTTCAACGACCCGATCCCCGTCCAGTACGTTCGCTGGCTGCTCGGCGAGCGCCCGATCAAAGTCCTGGGGATCACCCTGTGGCCGGGGCGCGAAGTTCCGGTGTTCGATCGTCTGGGGAATCAGACGGGCGTCACCGAAGGCACGAGCGGCGGTATTATTCGCCTGGATTTTGGGCGCTCGCTCTTTTATAAGCGACCGGTGGTCGATATGTTAAAACAGCGCGCGCCAGCCACGATACAGCTGGGCGCCGCCGCGCTGGTGCTCGGTTTTGGGATCGGGATTCCCGTCGGCATCCTGTCCGCCGTGTGGCGCGGGGGGGTGTTTGACAACAGCTCGCGCGTGCTGGCCGTGGTGTTCAACGCCGTGCCGGTGTTCTGGCTGGGGCTGATGCTGATTCTGATCTTTGGCAAATGGCTCGAAGTCTTGCCGATGGGGAACCAGTGCCCCTTGACGATTAAGGGATGTGTCTCCGTCCAGGACCGCGTCAGCCATCTGGTGCTGCCGGTCTTCACCCTGGGCACTGGCTGGATCGCAGTCTTGTCGCGGTACATGCGCACTTCGACGCTGGACGTGCTCAGCCAGGACTACATCCGCACGGCGCAGGCGAAAGGGCTGCCCTATCGCTCGGTCTGGTTTGTTCATGCGACCCGCAACGCCCTGATCCCGATTGCGACGATTTTGGG
>DAOKYY010000022.1:27622-49166 GCA_035325905.1 Aggregatilineaceae bacterium
TCTGGTTTGTTCATGCGACCCGCAACGCCCTGATCCCGATTGCGACGATTTTGGGTCCGGCGATTCCGAGCCTGCTGAGCGGCGCGGTCATTACAGAAACGATCTTCTCCTGGCCGGGGGTGGGAAGATTGTCGTTTGAAGCGGTCATCCAACAGGACTATCCCATGGTGATGACGGTCGTGCTGCTGAGCGGCGTGATTACCATCATTGGCTATTTGCTGTCCGACATTCTGTATGCGATGATCGATCCACGTATCCGGCTAGAAGGTTCATAATGACAACAGATTCGCAGACCAAACCCATCGGTCAGAAAGCCGCGGCGCACGAGAAACCGGCGGACTCGGTCATTTCCCTGCGGGAAGAGGAGTACACCGGCGAGAGCGAGTCGCTGTATACGCTCGCTTTGCGGCGGCTGCGCCACGACTATCTGAGCATGATCGCGATCGGGATCGTGCTGGTGCTGGGCGCGGCGTCCTTCCTGGCTCCGGTGATCACCGACGCGCTGAACATCAGCTATACGCGCACCGACTCCGCTGGCTTCCTGCCTATCGGCTCGGCGGGGCATATCCTGGGCACCGACGACCTGGGGCGCGATCAGCTGGCGCGGCTGCTGTACGCCGGGCGAATCTCGCTGACGATTGCCACGTCGGCGGCCATCGGCTCGCTGCTGATCGGGATCACGATCGGCGTCATCGCCGGCTATTACCAGGGCGGGCCGCTGGGGTTCGTTGACGATGCGATCATGTGGTTTGTGACGACGCTGAACTCAATCCCGACCCTGTTCCTGCTGCTGATCGTCGCCTCGGTGATGCGCTCGCAACAATCGGCGCTCAGGTCGTCGCCCGCCGTGCTGATCGTGATCCTGACCCTGCTCGGCTGGACCGGCACGATGCGACTGGTGCGCGGCGAGACCCTGGCCCGGCGCGAGTTCGAATACACGATCGCGGCGCGCGCCCTGGGCGCCAGCGACCGGCGGATCATGTTTGTCCATATTCTGCCGAATATCTACTCAATCATTGTCGTGACGCTGGCGATCGACATCGGCTCGCTGCTGCTGGTCGAGGCGGCGCTGAGCTTCCTGGGCCTGGGCGTAACCCCGCCCACACCCAGTTGGGGTAACATGCTGAGTAACGCGCAGAGCTTCTTTGACCGGGGGCCGCACCTGGTTGTCTTGCCGGGGCTTCTGATCGTCGTCACGGTGCTGTGCCTTTACATCATCGGCGACGGCCTGCGCGACGCCTTCGACCCGCAGGCGTCGAAGAAGGTCGCCTAGCGCGTTACGCACCCAACCCTGCCAACGATCGCGCCGGGAGCCATCGACTCCCGGCGCGTTTTGGTTCCCCTGGCAGGCGCGGCCTCTCAGGCGAGGCCGGCGGCTTCTGCGCCCCGGCGCAGGAACGCCAGCCCCTCGCGCGCCAGCACTTCCGATGGCTGGTTCGGGGGCCGCCAGAGACAGGTCGCCGCGGCCAGGTCAGGATTGATGGCGGCGAACGATTCGAGCACCAGCGGGCCGCGATAGTTCGCGTCTTTCAGCCCGCGAAACACGTCCGGCCAGTGGACGGTGCCGCTGCCGACCAGCCCGCGATGGCTCTCGCTCAGATGCATATAGCCCAGCGTCTCGGCGCAGCCGACAATCGGGTTGTAGAATCCTTCTTCCTCGATGTTCATGTGGTACGTATCGCCGTGCACTTCGATGTTGTCGAACCCGCGCGCCCGGATCGCCTTGACCGTGTCCTGCGTATCCGCGAGGGTGTTATAGAGGTACGTCTCGTAGCGGTTGCAGGCTTCGAGGCCCAGCCTCACGCCGCGCCGCTGCGCTTCTTCGGCCACTTCGCTGAGCGTCTCGATGATGATCGCGCGCTCCCGCTCGGTGGGCGGCTGGCCGGTCAGCGTGCCGAGCGAATAACCGATGCACCCGGTGAGGTAGCTCCCGCCGATGGCCTGGAGCTTATCCATCACGCGATACAGAAAATCTCTGGCCTTCTGCGGCGCGATCGGCATATGCAGGTCCGGCGGCAGCCCCAACGAGGCGGTCGCGTAAATACCGGCGTCGTCCAGGGCCTGCTTGTGGGGCTGCGGGTCGAACTCGTCTGGCTTCAGCAGGGGGATTTCGATGAAGTCGAACCCGGCCTTGCCCGCCTCGGCGATGGCGTGGTTGCCGGTCTGTGTGGTCCACGCCCCGACCCAGACAAAAGCGTGCGCTCCATACGTAGGCATCTTCAAAACTCCTTCTGGCGATCCGAAACAGCCTCTTGCAGAGCGTGCAGTTCGCACTGAAACTTCTAGCGATCGGGTGTCTGGTCGTCGAGCAAAACGATATGCAGCTCGCCGGGGCCATGCATCCCCAGGATCAACTCCATCGCGATATCCGCCGTGCGGCTCGGCCCGCTGATGATCACGGCGCTGCTGGCGGCGGCGAACGCCTCCAGACCGCGCGCGCGCTGGCCCGCGATCCACGCTTCGAGATGCGGCACGACCTGATCGGCGCGCACGACGGCGACGTGCACCAGTGGCAGCAGCGAGGTCTGGCGCGGCTGGCCGGGGCCGGAAAGCAGCGCCAGGCTGCCGGTTGCAGCCAGCGCCGCGTCAGCGCCGGTAATTCCGACGCGCACGCTCGCATCACCGGGTGGCGCGACCGCGACCCCGGCGCGCGCCAGCGCCTCCGCCAGCCCCGGCAGCGGGATATGCTCGAACGCCCAGCACAACACGCGCGTATCAGGCGCGACAATTTGCAGGATGGTTGCCAGCGCCTCGTCCGCGCCGCCGCAGCGGTACACGCGGCTGCTCAGCGCCTCGGCCTGGGCTGCGAACCGCTCCACCAGCGCGGCGCGGTCGCCGCCGTCGAGCGGCGCGACGGGCAGCAGGTCGTCCGGCGCGGGCGGCTCGCCAGCGTAAGGCGGGGTGACGGCTCGCAGCCGCCCCAGGATCGTGTCACGGCTCGTCATCGTGGCCCTGCGCTTTCTCTCGCGCCGCCCACCACGCCCGGAAGGGCTGCGCGGCGATCTGGGGCAGATCGCGGTAGGCCGTCCAGCCGCCGAGCGGCCCCAGCGGCAGCTTGCGACCGTCCGGCAGCGCGCGCTGGCCGATCCGCGCCGCGTGAGCCGCCGCGTCGAACAGGCGCGGCGAGCGCGCCGCCCGCGACCAGGCGCGCATCCCGGCGGCCCAGAGCCAGGGCGTGTGCCCGGCGTTGACCAGGTCGCGCCGCAGATCGAGCAGCATACGCGGCAGGTCGATGTCCACCGGGCAAACCTCTTTGCACTTGCCACACAGGCTGCTGGCATGCGGCAGCGGCGACGCTTCCTTGAGATCGGTCAGCAGCGGGGTGAGGACGGCGCCGACCGGCCCAGGGTAGACCCAGCCGTAGGCGTGCCCGCCGGTCGCCTCGTAGATCGGGCAGGCGTTTATGCACGCGCCGCAGCGGATGCAGCCCAGTATCTCGGCGTAGTCCGTCCCGAAAATCGCGCTGCGCCCGTTGTCCACCAGGATGATGTACAGCGCCTCCGGGCCGTCCGTTTCGTCGGGATGGCGCGGCCCATTGATCATGTGCGTATACACGGCCAGCGCCTGCCCGGTCGCGCTGCGAGGCAGCGCCTGGGTCAGCAGCGCGTAATCTTCGAGCGTGGCGACCACCTTCTCAATCCCGACCAGCGCCACATGCACGCGTGGGAGCGCAGTCACCATCCGGCCGTTGCCTTCGTTCGTCACCAGGCAGAGCGTGCCCGTTTCCGCGATGATGAAATTGCCGCCAGAAATGCCCAGGTCCGCGCTGAGGAAGGCGGCGCGCAGATGCTCGCGGGCGAAGCGCGCCATCACCCCGGCGTCGTCAGTCGGCGGCATCCCCAGCCGCTCGACGAACAGGTCGCGGATCGCCTCTTTCGACTTGTGGATCACCGGCGTGACGATATGGCTGGGCGCCTCGCCCGCAAGCTGGATGATGAACTCGCCCAGGTCGGTCTCCAGCACGTCGATCCCGGCGGCGATCAGCGCGTCGTTGAGGCCGACCTCCTCGCTGATCATGCTCTTGGCTTTGGTGACGCGCCGGACGCCATGTTGCGCGGCGATCGCCTGAACGTGCTGGCAGACCTCGGCGGCGTCCACCGCCCACAGCACGGTCGCGCCGTTGGCGGTCAGACGCGCTTCGGCCTGCTCCAGCAGGTCCGGGAGCTGGCTCAGGGCGCGGCGCCGGGCGGCGGCGCCTTGCTGGCGCAGGGCCTCGCCGTGATCGCGCCCGGCGGCGAACATGGCGAGGTCGCGCTTGCGAGCGGCGGTGTCGGTCGCCCGCTTGACGGCGGCTTGCAGCCGCGTGTCGGCCAGCGCGCGCCGCGCCGCCGCGACGAAATCAGCGGCGTGGCTGTCCATCGCGCTCTCTTTCCGGCAGGCCCTCGGCCAGCACCTCGGCGATGTGACGCACGCGGCGGAACGCGCCCTCGCGCGCCAGCCCGCCGTTGATGTGCATCATGCAGCTTACATCCCCGGTGACGATTGTCGGGGCCTCGCAGGCGCGGATCTGCTCAATCTTCTTGCGCAGCAGCGCGGCGCTGAGATCGGGCATCTTGACGCTGAACAGCCCGCCAAAGCCGCAGCACTCGCCGGCGTCCTTCAGCGGGACGACGCGCGCGTTTTCGACCGCCGCCAGCAGGGCGCGCGCCTGGCGCCCCAGCCCGAGCAGGCGCAGCCCGTGACAGGCGTCGTGAATCGCGAACGTCTGCGGCGCGTCCAGCCGCAGGCCGAGGTCCGTCACACCCAGACCGTCGACCAGATACTCGGTTAGCTCCCAGGTGCGGGCGGCGATGGCCTGCGCCTGCTCCAGACGCGGCGGGTCGGCGGCGAACAGGCGGGGATATTCGTGGCGGATCATGGTCGTGCACGAGCCGGACGGGCTGACGATCACCGGGACATCGCGAAAGACATCGAGAAAACGCTCGGCCAGGGGCCGCGCCTCGCGCTGGTAGCCGCCATTGTACGCCGGTTGTCCGCAGCACGCCTGGGCGGCGGGGAAGCGCACCGTCACGCCGAGATGCTCCAGCAGGCGCACCGCCGCGATGCCGGTGGACGGGAAGAGGTAATCGACCAGGCAGGTCACGAACAGCGCGACCGGCTGCCCAACCGGAGAAGGCCGCTCTTGAAAGCCCATCACAGAAACCCACTTGTCGAAACAATAGTTACATGGCAGGCTGGGGACCGATGGAGACGGACCGCCACGCGCTGCCGGCGAACGCTAACCGCCAGTATACCGCTTGCGCAGCGCCGCGACCTCTTCCTCGTTGAGGTACTTGACGTAGCCGAGCTGGTGAGCGGTCAGGTAGATGCGCGCGTTCAGCTCAATCGTTTCCATGTTGAACATCGCCTCGCGCAGCGTAGGGCCATAGGCGACCACGCCGTGATTGCCGAGCAGCAGCGTCACGTGATCCTTGATGTACGGGATCATTGACTGCGCCAGCTCGTCGCCGCCAGGGATGGTGTACGGCACGACTGGCGTCGCGCCGGTGCGGACGACAACCTCCGGCAGAAAGGGCCGGTCCAGCCCGAAATTGGCGACCGCAAACCCGGTCGCGGTCGGCGGATGCGCATGCACGACAGCGCGAATGTCGTCGCGCTCGTGATAGATCGCCAGGTGCATGCGCCGCTCGGACGAGGCCCCCGGCCCGCCGACCGGGCTGATCAGCTCGCCGTCCAGCGTCAGCTTGACCAGCGTCTCGGGCTGCAAGTCCGCCTTGCTGACATTCGTCGGGGTCATCATGATCTCGTGCTCGTTGAGCCGCACCGAGATGTTGCCATCATTCGCCGCGACGAAGAAATGCTGATACAGCCGCCGCCCGACCTCGCAAATCTGGCGGCGTAGCTCCCACTCGTCCCACTGGGGAAACTCGCTCATCGGTTCACCTGCGCGGTGACGCGCGCACGCGCCCTGGCATGCCGCACACGCGGCTTTCGGGCGATTTGCTTTTGGCTTCTTTTGATTTCATTTGCTATCACGATACTGCACAGCCCCTAAAAAAGCAAGGGACAGGTTAGCGCGGCCTCCTGCCATTGATGCCAGTCTCCCGACAGCTGACTGCTTTCGTTCGTGAACGATTGCTTTTAATAACTTTCGGTATTATGCTATCGTTAAATCGTAAGCGGGACGGTGTCGATCGCTCACTTAGACTTTTGGGGAAGGCGGTCTGCGATGGGCAACCTGTTGTTTCTTGAAGAGCGCCGCCGCGCGATCCTTCAGCGCCTGGAAGATGATGGCCGCGTCACGGTGCGGGATCTGAGCGCGATGATGGGCGTCAGCGCGGTCACGATTCGCCAGGATCTGCGCGCGCTGGAAGAAGAAGGGCTGCTGGAACGGACTTACGGCGGCGCGGTGGCGCGCACCGGGACGATGCGGCTCAAAGAGCTGGCCTTTAACGTTCGCCTGCATAAACAGCGCGCCGAGAAGCGCGCGCTCGCCGCGTTTGCGGCGCGCTTCGTCGCGAACGGCGCGAGCGTCGCGCTGGATTCAAGCACCTCAGTCTACGCGCTGCTGCCCTATCTCAAGCGGCTCGAAAAGCTGACGGTAGTCACCAACTGCCTGGTGCTGGCGCAGAGCTTTCTCGACAAGTCGCAGTTTCAGGTGCTGGTGACGGGCGGGCGCGTGCGCGCCGACTCGATCTCGCTGGTCGGCCTGCCCGAAAGCCTGCCCCACGTCAATCTCAACGTCGGGTTTTTTAGCGCGCATGGGCTGGCGGAGAACGTCGGGCTGACCGATATCGACCCGGATGAAGTGGTGATCAAGCAGGCGCTGATCGCCCGCTGCGTCCGCCCGATTTTCCTGCTTGACAGCAGCAAGTGGGGCGCGATCGCCCCGTACACGATCACGCCGGTGGACCTGATCCAGCATGTCGTGACCACCGAAAAAAGCCCTCCGGCGATGGTCGCGCGGCTGCGCGAGCGCGGTATCACGGTGGACGTGATTCCGGTCGATTGAGCGCCGGGCCGCGCGCCGCCCGTCCGTTGACAGTCGCCTGGTTCCGGTGTATTCTGAAACTAATCGAAAGTAACTGAAAATCACCATTTGCAGTTGATGTTTCCACATGGTCTTGGGCAAGGGGTGGGCGCCCACGGCGCGTCCAGGGATCATACACTTTCATTCTGCTTGTGAGATTGCTTGTGAAACCCATGCATGTTATTGCGGTCGATCTGGGAGCTGAGTCCGGGCGAGTGATGCGCGTCGGCTTTGACGGCGCGCGCCTGGAACAAACGGAAATTCACCGCTTCCCCAATGTCCCGGTGCCGGTGTGCGGCACGCTGTACTGGGATGTGCTGCGCTTGTGGCACGAGATCATGAGCGGGATCGCGCAGGCGGTCGAGGGGGCGTCGAGCATCGGCGTCGACTCGTGGGGCGTAGACTTCGCGCTGCTCGATCGCAACGGCGACCTGCTCGCCAACCCGGTACACTACCGCGACAGCCGCACCGATGGCATGATGGAGTGGGTCTTTGAGCGCGTGCCGCGCCGCACGGTTTTCGAGCGAACAGGCATCCAGTTTATGGCGCTCAACACGCTCTACCAGATGGCGAGCCTGGTGGCCGCCAACAGCCCGCAGCTTGAACAGGCCACCCTGTATCTCACTTTCCCCGACTTATTCAATCACTGGCTGACCGGCGCGCGGGTCTGCGAGTTCACGCACGCCACTACGACCCAGATGTTCAACCCGCGCACCGGAAGCTGGGATGTCGAGACGCTGAGCGCGCTGAACATCCCGGCGGGCATCTTCCCGGAGATTGTGCAACCCGGCACCCGGCTCGGCGCCTATCAGGGCGTGCCGGTGATGGCCGTCACCTCGCACGACACCGCCAGCGCGGTCGTGGCCGTGCCGGCCGCCCGCCCGAATTACGCCTATCTGAGCAGCGGCACCTGGAGCCTGCTCGGCATGGAGCTGGACCACCCGGTGATCAACGACGCGAGCTATCAGGCGAATGTCACCAATGAAGGCGGCTACGGCGGGACGTATCGCTTCCTGAAAAACGTGGTCGGGCTGTGGATCGCGCAGCAATGCCGGGCCGCCTGGCGAAACGCCGGGACCGAGTATAGCTACGACGATCTGACGCGCCTGGCCGCCGCCGCCGAGCCGTTTCGCAGCCTGATCGACCCTGACGCGCCGGTCTTCAACGCGCCGGGCGACGATATGCCGGAGCGCGTCCAGACGTTCTGCGAGCGCACGGGGCAGCCTGTCCCGCAGACGGCCGGCCAGATCATGCGCGCCATCTACGAAAGCCTGGCCTGCAAGTATCGCTACGCGCTCGGCCAGTTGGTCGCTATCGCGCAGCGCCGGGTCGACGTGCTGCACGTCATCGGCGGCGGGGCGCGCAACGCGCTGCTGTGCCAGATGACCGCCGACTCGATCGGGCGCGAGGTCGTCGCCGGCCCCTTCGAGGCGACGGCGCTGGGCAACGCCATCGTCCAGTTGATCGCGCTGGGCGAGCTGGCGGACCTCCACGAAGCGCGCGAGGCCGTGCGCCGTTCGGTCGAGACGCACCACTACACGCCGCAGCAAACCAGCGGATGGGATGAGGTGTACGAGCGTTTTTGCCGGCTGGTCGCCACTGAGGAGGGCGCCGATTAAGGGAGTAAGCTATGCAGCCGATTCTTGAGCTTACCAACATCAGCAAGCGTTTTCCGGGCGTCCAGGCGCTTAAGAATGTGCGCTTCGACGTGCTTCCGGGGGAGGTGCACGCGCTCATCGGGGAGAATGGCGCGGGCAAATCGACCCTGATCAAGATCATCTCAGGCGTCTACCGGCCGGACGAGGGCATGGTCAAGATGCACCAGAAGGAGCGCGAGCCTTTTCACAGCCCGCGTGACGCGCAGGCCGCTGGCATCGCGACCATCTACCAGGAGCTGAGCCTTTACCCGGAGCTGTCGGCCGCGGAGAATATCTTCATGGGCCACGCGCCGCGCACGCGCCTGGGCGCCGTGGACTGGCCTGAGATGCGCCGCCAGGCGCGCGAGATCCTCGCCTCGCTGGAAATCCACAACCTGGATGTCAACCGCAAGGTCGGCACGCTGAGCGTGGGCAACCGCCAGCGCATCGAGATCGCCAAGGCGCTCTCGCTGAATGCGCGGGTGCTTATTATGGACGAGCCGACCGCTGCGCTCACGGAAGCCGATGTCGAGCAGCTTTTCCGCATCGTGCGCCTGCTCCAAGAGCGCGGCGTCGCCATCATCTACATCAGCCACCGCCTGCAAGAGGTGTTTGCGCTGGCGGACCGCGTGACCGTGCTGCGCGATGGCGAATACGTCGCGACGCGGCCGGTTGCGGACATCACCGAGCGCGATTTGATCAGCATGATGGTGGGCCGCACCATCGACGATATGTTCCCCAAGCTCCCGGCGACGATCGGAGAGCCGCGCCTGGAAATCCGCGACCTGTGGCGCAAGCCCTTCACGCTGGGGGTCAGCCTCACCGTGCACGCGGGCGAGATCGTCGGCGTGGCGGGGCTGGTCGGCTCGGGCCGTAGCGAGCTGGCGCAGGCGATCTTTGGGATCACGCCTCCCCAGTCGGGGCAGATCGCGATCGATGGCAGGCCGGTGAAGATCAGGCATCCCGGCGATGCGATGAAGCTGGGGATCGCCTACGTGCCGGAGGAGCGCGGCAGCCAGGGGCTGATCCGGCAGATGAACATCCGCGAGAACGTCTCGCTGGCGATTCTGCGCCAGTTGACGCGCGGCCCGTTCATCGACCGCGCTGGCGACAAAACACTGGCGCAACGCACCATCGACCAGCTCAACATCCGCGCTTACAGCATCAACCAGGTGGTCAACAAGCTGTCGGGCGGCAACCAGCAGAAGGTCGTGATCGGCAAGTGGCTGGCGTGCCAGCCTCGCATTCTGATTATGGACGAGCCGACGCGCGGGATCGACGTAGGGGCCAAAGCCGAAGTGCACCGCCTGATGAGCCAGCTGGCGCAGCAGGGTATGGCCGTGTTGATGATCTCCAGCGAGCTGCCGGAAATTCTGGGCATGAGCGACCGGATCGTGGTCATGCGCGAGGGCGAGGTCGTCGGCGAGTTCGCGCGCGAGGAAGCGACGCAAGAAAAAATCGCCACGGCGATGATGAGCGTAGAGGCCGGGAACGGGGGCGCCGACGTGGCCTCACTCGAGCCGGCGACCGCCGCTTCGGGGGATAGGTGATCATGGCAGCGACAAGCGAACCCCTCAAGTCTCGAACCGCCCCGGCCGGTCTCTCGCTGCGGGGGCTGACCGGCCTCCTGGGCAGCCAGGAATTCATCGTCCTGCTGAGCATCGTGGTGCTGAGCCTGGTCGTTTACGCCGACAACGCGCGTTTCGGAACCGAGCGCAACCTGCTCAGTATCTTATCGAATGCCTCGTATGTAGCCGTCGCCGCGATTGGTATGTCGCTGGTCATTATCACGAAGGGCATCGACGTGTCGGTCGGCGCGCTGATCGGCGTCCTGGCGACGATCGGGGGCCAGCTCGCGGTGCATGACTACCCGATCTGGCTGGCGTGGCTGGCGCCTATCCTGGCGGCGATCGTCGTCGAAGCGTTCGTTGGCTTTCTTGTGGCGTACCTGAATATCCCGGCCATCGTCGCGACGCTGGGCATGGCGAGCATCCTGCGGGGCGGCCTGATCGTCGTGACCGAAGGCGCGTGGATTTACGACATCCCGAAAGAGTTTTTTCTTTCGCAGCAAGTGTGGCTCGGCATCCCGGCCCCGATCTACTTCATGGTGGTTTTGGTGGTGCTGGCGGCGCTGTGGATGCGTTACAGCCAGACGGGCCGCGCCATTTATGCGGTAGGCGGTAACGCAGAAGCCGCACGCCTGTCGGGAATTTCTGAGAAGCGCATCCTGATGACCGTTTACATCCTGCATGGCCTGATGACGGGCGTTGCAGGGATGCTCTACGGCACGCAGTTCACCACGATCCAATCAGCCGCGCCGACTGGCCTGGAACTGATGATCATCTCGGCGGCGGTTATCGGTGGCGTGAGTGTGCTGGGTGGCAGCGGCACGGTGATCGGCGCGATGCTGGGCGCGATCCTGATCCGCACGATCCAATCCGGCATGATCTTCCTCAACGTTTCGGCGTATTGGCTCCAGGCAGTTCAGGGTCTTCTGATTCTTGTGACCGTGCTGGCAGATATCGTTCGTCGCCGGCGCCAGGCCGCGTCGATCGGAAAGTAGGGAGCACTATGACCACACGTGAAGCGGAGCGGCAACCCTCTGACTTGACTTTAGCGCTTCGCTCCTTTTTCCTGGGGCAAGAAGGCGTCTTGACCTTTTTCCTGGTTGTCGCGGTCGTTGTGCTCACCTTTACGTCGTCGAACTTTCTGACGCGCGCCAACCTGCTGAACCAGCTGCGCCTGATGACGGAGGTCGGGCTGCTCGCCCTGCCGATGACGTTCATTATCATCACCGGCGG
The DNA here is from genome assembly GCA_035325905.1 of Aggregatilineaceae bacterium. Lineage (GTDB taxonomy): Bacteria > Chloroflexota > Anaerolineae > Aggregatilineales > Aggregatilineaceae > DYGX01. Next base: position 39,031 of record DAOKYY010000022.1, read on the forward strand.
CATCGACATCTCGGTCGGCTCAATCTTCGGCTTCAGCGCGGTGATGCTCGGATGGCTATGGCAGGAAATGGGATTTCCTCTGGAACTTGCCATTCTAGCGAGCATTTTGATCGGGACGCTCTGCGGCTTGTTCAACGCTGTGTTCATCGTCTATGTGCGCGTGCCGCCCATGATCATGACGCTGGCGACGCTGGCGCTCTATCGCGGCTTGGCCTACGGCATCAGCCAGGCCCGCTCGGCGCGCGGCTATCCCGAATGGTTCTTCCGTTTTGGGCAGGAAGACACGCTCGGCATCCCGACCCAGATCTGGTTCTTCCTCATCACGACGATCATCGCCTGGGTGCTGCTGGCGCGCACGCCGTTCGGACGCGGCATCTATGCGATCGGCAACAACGTCGTCGGCGCGCGCTTCAGCGGCATCCCGGTCGACCGCTACCTGCTGGCGATCTACACCGCGTCCGGGTTCATGGCCGGGCTGGCGGGCTTTCTCTTTACCTCGCGCGTCAGCACGACCCGCGCCGACGCCGGGACCGGGATGGAGATGGATGTCATCGCGGCGGTCGTCCTGGGCGGGACCAGCATCCTCGGCGGCATTGGGACCATCCCAGGCACTGTGCTCGGTCTGGTGCTGATTCAACTGCTGAAGAACGGCCTATCCCTATCGGGAGTGAAGGGCGACGCGACGATTGTGGTGATCGGCGTCGTCCTGATCCTTTCCATCACGCTCAACAACTTCCTCCAGCGTCGTTTCGCGCGAACTTAAAGGAGGTGGTATCGACTCAACACAGCGCAATGAGCTTTGGGACCTGAGATCTTTCTTCGCGGACTGTTGGTGTAGGAGAGAAATGGCATGAAGAAGTTGCTTGTGACCCTGATGCTGCTGGCGATGGTGGTCGCGCCGGTGCTCACCGCGCTGCCTGTCGCGGCGCAGGATGACCTGCCGACCGAGCCGCTGGCGTGCCCCGGCGAGGAAGAGGCCGCTCCGGCGGAGGGCGAAGAAGAGGCCACCGAGGAGCCGATGGAATATGACGGCGGCCAGCCGGTTAACCCGCCCGATCTGAAGGGCCAGGACATCCGCGTCCTCGACCTGCCCAAGCTGATCGGGATCGCTTACTTCGCGGCGACGACCAAGGGCCTGAACGAGGCGGCGGAAGAGCTTGGCAACATGGAGATCATCACCGACGCCCCGACTGAGGCCAACGTCGACGATCAGATCACCTTCATCGAGAACTACGTCACGCAGGGCATCGACGTGATCGCGTTTGCGTCGAACGACCCGGTGGCGATCTCGCCCGCGCTGCGCAAGGCGCTGGAAGCTGGCGTGCGCGTAATTGGCTTCGACGCCAACTCCGAGCCGGACGCGCGCGAGTGGTTCGTCAACCAGGCCACCTTCAACGGCATGGCGAAGGCGATGGTCGACTCGATGGTTGAAGAAGTCGGCGAAGATGGCAACGTCGCGATCGTGACCAGCTCGCTGACTGCCCCCAATCAGAACCGCTGGATCTCGGAAATGCTCGCCTACGCCGAGAAGTGCTATCCTGACCTGAACTTCCTCGAAACCGTGCCGTCTGAAGAGGACCAGCAGCTCGCCTTCCAGCGCGCGCAGGAACTCGTCAACAAGTACGGCGAGGAACTGGACGGCATCTTTGCGATGTCGAGCGTGGCCGGCCCTGGCGTGGCGGACGCGCTGACCCAGATGGGCGTGTGCGATCAGACAATCTCGGTCGGGATCTCGACCCCCAACCAGATGCGCCCGTTCATCGAGAACGGCTGCGCGCCGAAGGTCGTGCTGTGGAACCCGGTTGACCTGGGCTACGCGACCGGGTACGTGATCCGTGCCGTGGTCGATGGCGAGCTGGTGCCGGGCGACACCGAGGTTGAAGCCGGGCGTCTGGGCACGCTGCCGGTCGTCAATGGCAGCGAGATTCTGCTCGGCCCGCCCACCGTCTTCACCAAGGACAACGTCGCTGACTTCGACTTCTAGTCGCGCCCTGTAGGATCGAGGCAGCCCGGCGCCCCGTCGGGCTGCCCTTCCACCCAGCCTGGATGGCGATTGCTCATAAAGATTACTCTTCAAACGCTTTTCTGCGGGCACATTTCAAAAGACTTTTAGAGACTTTATGCGCGAAAAGTGAGTTGGGCTTGCCGGGCGGAGCTAGAGGCTGAATTGAAGGTGCGGAAGCGATGACGAACACTCGTAAAGCGTACGAGCTTTTGGCTGAGCAATTGGCCGCGCGCGGAATCGATGTCGACGCGGTGAAGGCTAAGATCGCGCAGCAGGCGATTGAGACGCCGTCCTGGGGCTACGCGGACAGTGGCACGCGCTTCAAGGTCTTCCCCTGGCGCGGCGCGGCGCGCAGCGTGCACGAAAAGCTGGCCGACGCCGCCTACGTCCACCGCCTGACCGGCGCGGCGCCGTCGATCGCGCTGCACATCCCCTGGGACCTCACCGACGACTGGGCGGCGCTCAAGGACGAGGCCGAGTCGTTGGGGCTGAAGCTCGGCGCGATCAACCCGAACGTTTTTCAGGACGAGCAGTACAAGCTCGGCTCGCTCGCCAGCCCGGACCCCGCCGCCCGTGAGGACGCGATCGCGCACATGGTCGAGTGCTGCGACATTATGCGCCAGACCGGCAGCGACAGCCTCAGCATCTGGCTGGCGGATGGCACGAACTACGCCGGGCAGGACGATCTGCGCGACCGCAAGCACCGCCTCGAAGCGGGTCTGACCGAGGTCTATCGCCATCTGCCGCCGGGCGGGCGGATGCTGATCGAGTATAAGTTCTTCGAGCCGGCGTTTTATCACACCGACCTGCCCGATTGGGGCACCGCCTACGCGCTGGCGCTCAAGCTCGGCCCGCAGGCCGAGGTGCTGGTCGATACCGGCCACCACGCGCAGGGCACGAACATCGCGCAGATCGTGGCCTTTCTGCTTGATGAAAGCAAGCTGGGCGGGTTCCACCTCAACAACCGCAAATACGCGGACGACGACCTGATCGTCGGTTCCGTCGCGCCGTTCGAGCTGTTCACGATCTACTGCGAGCTGGTCAGCGCGGGCGATCTGGCGGCTAACGTCGCCTACATGATCGACCAGAGCCACAACATCGAGCCGAAGCTGGAAGCGATGATCCAGAGCGTGATCAATTGCCAGATCGCGTACGCGAAGGCGCTGATCGTGGACTACGCGGCGTTGGTCGAAGCGCAGCGCGCGGGCGACGTGCTCGGCGCGCACCGCCTGTACATGGAAGCGTTCGAGACGGACGTGCGCCCGCTGCTGGCGAGGGTCCGCGAAGAGCAGGGCCGCCATCCCGACCCGATCGCGGCGCATCGCGCTGACGACTACGCCCGGCGTGTTGCGCAGGAGCGCGGCGTGGCGGCGTCTGCCGGTGGCTACCAGTTAGGCTGAGGACGCGCATCATGCCCGAAAATCTGTGGAACGCGCAGGACGCCGCCGCCCGGCCAGAGCTGGACGGGCTGGTCTATCGCTCTAACCTGCTGGGGCGCGACCGCGCCGTGGTCAACATCTACGGCGGGAACACGTCCGCCAAGCTGACGCTGCTCGACCACCTGGGGCGCGCGACGCGCGTGCTGGCGGTCAAAGCGAGCGGCTCGGACGTGCTGACCATCACCGCCGGGCAGTTCGCGCTGCTCAAGCTGGATGAGATCGACCCGCTGTTCGCGCGCGACGAAATGACCGACGAGGCGATGACCGACTATCTCAGCCGGACCGCTTTCGAGCCGGGTCGCCCGCGCCAGAGCATCGAGACCCTGCTGCACGCCTTCACCCCTGCCGCGCACGTCGATCACACGCACCCGGACGCGGTGATCAGCATCGCCTGCGCACCGGATGGCGAGGCAGCGGCGCGTGACCTGTGGGGCGACCGGATGGCGTGGGTGCCGTACATCCGCCCCGGTTTCACGCTGAGCAAGTGGATCGGCGGCCAGGTGCGCGACAACCCGCAGATCGAGTGCGTCGTGATGGGCAAGCACGGCCTCGTCACGTGGGGGCCGGACACGAAAACCTGCTATGACACCACGATCCGCGTCATTCAGGAAGCGGAAGACTACGTCCGCGACAAGGCCGCTGGCAAGCGCGTCTTCGGCGCGGTGAAGGTCCCGCCGCTGGGCGCGGACGAGCGCCGCGCGATTGCGGCCCGCGTGCTGCCGGTGATTCGCGGCGCGGTCAGCGACCGGCGCAGCGCCATCCTGTGCTTCGATGACTCCGAGCCGATCCTCGATTTCGCCAGCTATGAGCGCGCGCCGCAAGTGTCGCAGATCGGCGCGGCCTGTCCCGATCATCTGGTGCACGTCAAGCGCCAGCCGCTGTTCGTGGGCTGGCAGCCGGGCGACGGGGTCGAGGCGCTGGTCGAGGCGTTGCCCGGCCAGATTGCCGCTTATAAGGCGCGCTACGAAGCCTACTTTGAGGAGCACCGCGCGCCCGAAGACGAGATGGCCGATCCGTCGCCGCGCGTGATCCTGATCCCCGGCGTGGGCATGATCAACACCGGCAAGGACGCGCAAAACGCCGGCGTCAGCCGCCAGTTGTATCACCGCGCGGTCGCCGTGATCGCGGGCAGCGAGGCGCTGGGCGGCTTCAACAGCCTGACGCCCGCCGAAGCCTTCGCCATCGAATACTGGCCGCTGGAGCTGTATAAGCTCAAGCTGGCCCCGCCCGATCGCGATCTGGCGGGCAAAGTCGCGCTGATCACCGGCGCGGCGAGCGGGATTGGCCGCGCGACCGCCTACCGGCTGGCGCAGGACGGCGCGCACGTGGTCGTCTGCGACATCAACGCCGAGGCCGGGCGCGAAGTCGCACAGGACCTGAGCGACCGCTTCGGGATGAAGCGCGGCCTGTTCGTGCCGATGAACGTCACGCGCGAGGCCGAGGTGATCGACGCCTTCGAGCAGGCGGCGCTGGCGTTTGGCGGCGTGGACATCGTCGTCAATAACGCCGGGATCGCGGGCGGCCAGCCGATCGCCGAGACGACGCTGGCCGACTGGCAGCGCAACCAGGACGTGCTATCGACCGGCTATTTCCTGGTGGCGCGCGAGGCGTTCCGCCTGATGGAAGCCCAGGGCCAGGGCGGATCGCTGGTTTTTGTCACCAGCAAGAACGCGGTCGCCGCCGGGAAAGGCGCCAGCGCCTACAGCGCGGCCAAAGCCGCCGAGCTGCACCTGGCGCGCTGCCTGGCCGAAGAAGGCGGGCCGCTCGGCATCCGCGTCAACTCGGTTCTGCCGGACGCGGTCATTCGCGGCAGCAGCATCTGGGACAGCCAGTGGAAGGCGGACCGGGCGCGCAATTACGGCATCGCGGAAGACGAGCTAGAGGGTTTCTACGCGCAGCGCAACACGCTGAAGGTTTCCGTGCTGCCCGAAGACGTGGCCGAGGCCATCAGCTTCCTGGCGGGTCCACGCGCCGCCAAGACGACCGGCGCGTTTATCACGGTCGATGGCGGCAACGTAACCGCTTACGCGCGCTAGCAAACCGGCGGTTAGCGGCCAGCACATGGCGCACTGCTCATTGGCAATCGCTCAGTGCTCTGAACACTTTGAGAGGAAAAAAAAGGACTTCATCGATGAACGGTTGGATGGGAAAGCTGCTGGTCGTCGATCTGACGAGCGGGGAGATCAGCACGCAGCCGCTCGATAGGGAAATGGCGCGCCTGTTTATCGGCGGGCGCGGCCTGGGCGCGCGCCTGCTGTGGGACCTGGTCGGCCCTGAGGTCGAGCCGCTCTCGCCGGAGAATGCGCTGATCATCGCGACTGGTCCGATGACCGGGACGGGCTTCCAGACCAGCAACCGCTTCTCCGTCACGACCAAATCGCCGCAGACCGGGACGGTGCTCGACGCGAACTCCGGCGGGACATGGGGCATGCGCTTCAAGCGCACCGGCTACGACGCGCTGATCGTCAAGGGACGCGCGCCGCACCCGGTCTGGCTGGAGATCACGCCGGGCGGCGCGGCGCTCAAGGACGCCTCGCACCTGTGGGGCCAGACGGTCCCGCAGGCGTCCGAGGCGCTGGGGCAGGACAAGAACCGGCGCAACGTGCTGTGCATCGGCCCGGCGGGCGAGAACCTGGTCCGCTTCGCCGCGATCATGAACGACGTGTCGCGCTCGGCGGCGCGCGGCGGCGTCGGCGCGGTGATGGGCAGCAAGAATCTAAAAGCCATCGTGGTCGAGGGCGATCTGCGCGTCGATTTCGCGGACAAGGACCGCTTCCGCTTCATCCAGTACGAAGCGACCAAGATGCTCAAGGCCAACCCGGTCACGTCGCAGGCGCTGCCGGAATTCGGTACGCCGGTGATGATGAACATCCTGAACGGGCTGGGCGCGCTGCCGACGCGCAATTTTCAGCAGACCTTCTTCGAGCACGCCGAGGCGATCAGCGGCGAGGCGATCACGGACCAGATTCTGGTCGACAACGACGCGTGCTGGGCCTGCCCGATCGGCTGCACGCGCGTTACCCAGACCTCGCGCGCAAAAGGCGAAGGCCCCGAATACGAGTCGGCCTGGGCGTTCGGCGCGGCTTGCGGCGTGCCGGACCTCGAAACCATCGCTGAAGCCAACTACCTGTGCAACGAGCTAGGACTGGACACTATCTCGGCTGGCTCGACCATCGCCTGCGCGATGGAGCTGGCCGAGCGCGGGCTGCTCGATAGCGACCTGCGCTTTGGCCGGGCGGACCTGCTGCTCGAAACGGTCGAGGCGATGGCTTACCGGCGCGGCCTGGGCGACCTGCTGGCCGAGGGCAGCTATCGCGTGGCGGCGCGCTGCGGCGCGCCGGAACTGTCGATGAGCGTCAAGAAGCTGGAGATGCCCGCCTACGACGCGCGCGGGATGCAGGGCCAGGGGCTGCTGTTCGCGACCAGCAACCGGGGCGCGTGCCACATGCGCGGCAATATGCTGGGGCTGGAGGCGCTCGGCCTGCCCAAGCTGATCGACCGCCTGCAAGTGCAGGGCAAGGCCAGCTACGTTATTCTCAACCAGAACTCGAACAGCATTCAGGACTCGCTGGTCGCCTGCAAGTTCGCCAACATCGCCGTCGCGGACGAGTATTTCGCGCGGGCGCTGACTGCGCTGACCGGGATCGAGTTCCCGACCGGCGAGATGATCCGGGCTGGCGAGCGCATCTGGACGCTGGAACGGCTCTATAATCTGCGTGAGGGCTTCACCCGCGCCGACGATACGCTGCCGCCGCGCCTGCTGACCGAGCCGGCGACCGGCAACAGCGCCGGCGAGGTGAATCATCTGGAGCCGATGTTAGAGGAATACTATCGCGCGCGCGGCTGGACGACCGAAGGCGTGCCGCGCCCGGCCAAGCTGGCCGAGCTTGGGCTGGCCGAGCTGGCGGGGGAGATGCTGCAATGATCGACCAACGCGTCTATGAGATGTTTCGCGACATCGGTCGCGATATGTACGTGCACAACCTGGTTTCGTCGCATGGCGGCAATATCAGCGTGCGCTTCGGGGACCGCATCCTGATCAAACGGCGCGGCGCGATGCTGGGCCGCCTCAAGCCGCACGACATCATCGAGACGGGACTGGAGAAGAACGATAGCGGCGTGGCGCTAGCCTCGACCGAGCTAATCGTCCACCGCGCGATCTACAAGGCGACGCCCGCGCTGGCGGTCGTGCACGCCCACCCGCGCCGCTCGATCGCGCTCTCGCTGGTGCGCGACGAGATCGTGCCGATTGACAACGAAGGGTCGTACCTGCTCAAAAAGGTCCCGGTGGTCTCGGTCGAGTTCGCGTCCGGCACGAAGCAGATGGCCGACGCCATCGCCGACGCGCTGCGCTCGTATAAGTGCGTGTTCCTGCGCGGGCATGGCAGCTTCGCCACCGGGCAGACGCTGGATGAAGCGTTTCAGTGGACCGACGCGCTCGAAGAAGCGGCGGAGATCATCTTCTACGCCAAGCAGCTGAATGAGGAGATGATCGAATACCGCCGCATGAGCGACTCGTACACCAAGTGGTAGCGGGGCCGCGAGCCGTGGCGCAGATTAAAACGATCACGCTGCTGGCGCAATTGCGCGCGCTGGCTGGAGACAAAACCATCAGCCTGACGGTCGAGGACGGCGCGACGGTGCGCGACCTGCTGCGTGCGCTGGCGGCGGCCTATCCCGCGCTGGGCGCGCGTGTGCTCGATGCTGATTGCGCGCTGCGCCCGGAGATGCAGCTTGTGATCGATGGGCGGCACGTCAGCCTGCTGCCCGAAGGTCTGGACACGCCGGTCGCCGGGGCGCGGGAGCTGATGCTGGTGCCGCCGATCTCCGGTGGGTGAGGGAGATGTTGTGAACGTAGAGCTTGCCTACGGCAAAACGGGCCTGCCGCTCGCGCTGCCGGATGACCTGGACGTGACTGTGATCGAGCCGCGCTACGTCGCGGGGCTGCCGGACCCGGCGGCGGCGCTCGACCAGGCGCTGCGCGCTCCGATCGGCTCCGCCCCGCTGGCGGATTTCGTGCGGTCGTCGGACCGGGTGGGAATCGTGTTCAGCGACATCACGCGCCCGACGCCGAACGAGATCATCCTGCCCGCGATCCTGCGCGCGCTGGCGCATGTGCCGGACGCGCAGATCACGCTGTTCAACGCGACCGGCACGCACCGCCCGAACACCGGCGCCGAGCTACGGCAGATGCTTGGCGCCGGCATCGTCGACCGCTTCCATATCGTGCAGAACGACGCGCGCGCCGAGGACGATCACGTACTGGTTGGCGAGACACCCGGCGGAAACGCGATCTGGCTGCTGCGCGAGTTTGTTGCGTGCGACGTGCACATCCTGACCGGCTTCATCGAGCCGCACTTTTTCGCCGGGTTTTCGGGCGGCGGCAAGGCGATCATGCCGGGGCTGGCGCGGCTGGACACGATCATGCGCAATCACCGCGCCGCGCACATTGACGATCCGCGCGCCCGCTGGGGGATCACCGAAGGCAACCCGCTGTGGGAAGACGTGCGCGCCGCCGCGCGGATGGTCCCGCAGACGGTTTTGGTCAACGTCACGCTTAACCGCGACAAGCAGATCACGGCGGTCTTCACGGGCGATCTCGAAGCGGCGCACGCGCAGGGCTGCGCTTACGTCAAAGAGCACGCGATGCAGCCTGTGCCTGCGCCGTTCGACGTGGTCATCACCAGCAACTCCGGCTATCCGCTCGATCTCAACGTGTACCAGTCGGTGAAAGGTATGAGCGCCGCGGCGCAGATCGTGCGGCCCGGCGGGACGATTATCATCGCCGCCGACTGCTGGGACGGCCTGCCGGAGCACGGCGAGTACCGGCGCTTGCTGGCCGGGGCGCACAGCACCGCCGAGATTCTCAATATGGTGCGCGCGCCGGGTTTTGCCTCGCAGGATATGTGGCAGGTGCAGGTCCAGGCGCTGATCGCGCAGCAGGCTGAGGTCTTGTTCTACAGCCACAACCTGACGGATGACCAGCTGCGAGACGCGCTGCTGACGCCCTGCCGCGACATTGGCGCGGCGTTGGAGCAGCTTCGTGCGCGTTACGGCGACGATATGACGGTCTGCGTGCTGCCCGAAGGCCCGCAGACGATCCCGTATGTGGCTTAAACGGGACGCCGCAGAGTGAAATGAGCCGGGAGACTCGCGCCGAGTCTCCCGGTTTTTTTGAGGGTGCGGAGGGTGCCGGTTAGTGGATCTGCCCGCGAATCTCGCCGCCGGGATAGGCGGTGGTGTGGACGTTGACGTAAACCCCGCCGCTCGCCATCAGGTCAAGAAGCTCCGCGAATGTGCCACTAAAGCCGAGCGCCGGGCGGGGGATCAGGTTCGCCTCGGTAAAGCTCCCTTCGATCAGCACGCCGTTCTGCGTGACCGGCGGCGCAGCGGGGCCGAACAGGAAGACGATCGGCGGGCCGCTGGCGCCTGCCCCGCCCAGGTGAATATGCGCGACCGTCACGTCCTCGATGTTGGCGACGATCAGCTTGTAGCTGATCTCGGTGCCATCCTTGTTAAGCTGGAAGATCGCCTGACCCTGCGCTTGCGTCTCGACACCGGGCGCTTCCTGCGAGAGATGCGCCCGGAAATTGCGCGGCGACCCGGCCAGCGCCGGGACGGCCAGCGACAAAATCACCAGCCAGCCGAGCAGCGCGATCCTTAACCGTCGTGATTTCATTGTGGCTGCCTCC
>DAOKYY010000023.1:0-46095 GCA_035325905.1 Aggregatilineaceae bacterium
CCCGCTGCCAGACCCATTCGGGGGATGACGGGCGGCGCGAGCTTCCGCCCCTCCCTCTGGACGCCGGATTGTTCTCTCGTGGTCCCGTCTGGAAAGTTCATAACAGCTTCTAGGCTTTAGGCTCAATGCCGGAAGTGGCGCGCGCCCGTGAATACCATCGCCATTCCCGCCGCGTCTGCCGCGGCGATCACGTCCTGATCGCGGATCGAGCCGCCCGGCTGGATGACGCACGTCACCCCCGCCGCCGCGGCGACTTCGATCGCGTCGGGAAACGGGAAGAAGGCGTCCGAGGCCAGCGCCGCGCCCTGCGCCCGCTCGCCAGCCTTCTCGACCGCCAGCCGCGCGGCGTCAACCCGGCTGGGCAACCCGCCGCCAATGCCAACCGTCGCGTTAGCGGTCGCCAGCACAATTGCGTTGCTTTTAACTGGCTGCACCGCGCGCCACGCGAACCGCAACGCCTGAAGCTCATTCGACGTCGGCCGGCGCTGTGTCACGACGCGCCAGTTCGCCCCCTCGGAATCGTCCCGGTCGGGCCGCTGAAGCAGATAGCCGCCGATCACGCTGCGCAGCTCAACCGTCGGCGGGGTGCGCTCCGGCCCGCGAATCAGGCGGCAGTTCTTCCGCCCTTCGCCGAGCATCTGCTGGGCGCTCGGCGTGAAATCGGGCGCCGCAATCGCCTCGACGAACAGCGCGCCTAACGCCTCAACAAAGGCCTCATCGACCGGGCGGTTGGCGGCGATCACCCCTCCGAAAGCCGACACCGGGTCCGACGCCAGCGCCAGCGGCAGCGCCTCGGCGGCGGTCGGAGCGGTCGCAATCCCGGTCGGGTTGAGGTGCTTGACGATCACGACCGCCGGCGTCTCGAAAATGCCCACGGCGCGCCACGCGGCGTCCAGGTCGAGCAAGTTGTTGTACGACAGCTCCTTGCCGCCGAGCACCTGCCCGCCGAGGGGCGTACCGTCGGCGCGAACGGCGTAGAGACCGGCGTGCTGGTGCGGGTTCTCGCCATAGCGCAGGTCGAGAATGCGCGTCAGCCCCAGCGAAACAATCGCGGGCAGCGCCTCGGTGGCCGTGTCCTGCGGGAGCAGCTCGCGCGCCAGGTACGCGTGAATCGCGGTGTCGTAGTCGCGCGTCAGGGCAAAGGCTTTGACGGCCATCCGGCGGCGGAAGTCGTCGTCCACCTTGCCCGCCACACGCAGCTTGGCGAGCGCCGCCGGGTAATCCGCCGGATCGGTGATGACCAGCACGCGGGAGAAGTTCTTGGCCGCCGCGCGCACGAGCGCCACGCCGCCCACGTCAATCTGCTCAAGCGCCTCGGCCACGCTGATCCCCTCCTGCGCGATCGTCTCCTGAAACGGGTACAGGTTGCAGATCACCATATCGATGGGCGCGTATCCATGCTTGCGCAGGGTTTCCATATCGGCGTCGGTGTCGCGCGCCAGGATCGCGGCATGAATCGCCGGGTGAAGCGTCTTCACGCGGCCCGCCAGCATCTCCGGCGCCTGCGTCACGGCTTCAACCGGCGTCGAATGCACGCCCAGCACGTCGAGCGCCCGCGCCGTGCCGCCGCTGGCGACCAGGTCCCAGCCCAGCTCCACCAGCCCGTGCGCGAACACGTCAAGGCCGGACTTGTCATATACGCTGATAAACGCGCGTGGCATTGCATATCCTCATTTCGCAAACGGACCACCAGCCGGGGCAGCCGATTTCCCCCAGACATCGCCTGCCTGTCTTTAACTGTACACGCAAAGCGCCGCGCAAAAAACCCGCTGCTTCGGCAAGGTGTACAGACTTGCATTGCCTGGGCGCGGCTGCCATGTGCAGAAAGCGAATAGGACCAGCGTTGCTTGACGGCAACCGTGCTAAGATTGTTAAATAAAGGTAGGTGCGGCGTTTGGATTTCGGGACATCGTCTTCATCGACTGGAACCAGTGGGTGTTGTTAGGGCTAAGGAGAGAGAGATGCACAGCGAAAATCGCCTGGAAGGACGTGTGATCCGCGTTGGACGCGGCTGGGCTGATGTGACCGTCGGGCGCACGGTCCGCCGCATCACCACCCGCCCGGACCTGTTGCTCCGGGTCGGCAACCGTATCAGCGTGGACCGGGATGGCGGCGCCATCCCGCGCCCCGTCGAGCCAGCCTCGACCGCCCGCACGCGTTAGCTCGTCGCGCCCGGCCTGCTGCCAAAGAGCCAGTCCGAAAAGCTTGGGAACTCGCTGAGAGTTTGGCTGACCGGTTAGCGCCCTGCCTAAACCCTGAACTAGACTTTCGGAAATAGTGATTTGAACTGCGCAGCCGGGTGGTGGCCCGGCTGCGCAGTTGCGCCTGAGCCGCAATCTCATGCACCCTGCGGCGGCAGGCGCAGCACTTTGTATGTCTCCAGCGGGATCACCACGTCTGAGCCAAAGACTTTGACTGGCTCGCCCTGCTCCGGTGCGATCACCCACCCGCTGATAAATTCCGGGGTGATCAGCGTTACGCGCTGCGGCTCCGGCGCAGAATTCACCAGATGCCACTGCGTCCCGCCGCCCGGCTCGCGCCAGATCGTGAACAGCACCGGCTGCGCCGAGCGCACGCGGGGCCGGAAGTCCGCGCCGAGCGCCGTCGCCAGCTCGTCGAGCGCGACGCCAGGAAGCTGGATCGCAGCGGTCGCGTTGGGCGAAGCGCCTGGCAGCCGCAGCCAGCGCGCCGCCCGACGCCGCACCGTGCCACCGCCGCGCCAGCGCACCCCGATCAGCGCGGTGCGATGAGCCGCCCGCCGCACCACCGGCCAATGCGCGCGCCCTGGCTTGAGCGGCTGGAAAGCGGTCCACAACGGGCGACCGGCGCTGCCGGAGCGCATCTGCTGGAGCGCGATCACCCGCCCGCCGCGTGCGCCAAACTCGATCAGCCGCGCGTCCAGCCCGGCGACCGGACCCGGCGGCACGATCAGCGTCTCGACCCCGTCCCACGTCTCGTCGCCGACGACGCGCAACGGCAGCCCCATCTGGATCACCGCCGCGCACGCCGCCTCGAACACCGGCTCAACCGGGTCATTTTTCCACCAGGTGAAAGCCGGCGGGCAGTAGATCGCCAGCGGTCCCGCGCCGGTTCGGGCGCCGAGCCAGCCGCGCTGCGCTTCGATCCACCCGTTGAATTCCGCCAGCGCGGCGCGCAAGCCCTGATAGCGGGTCTCAAGCAGCAGCGTCAGGGTGCGGCCCGCGACGAAGCCGGTTCCGTCGATCACCGGCGGGCACGCCAGCGCCGCCGCGACGCTGCCCGCGCGCGTCCAGGCGTGCGGCGTGTCTGTAGTGCTGGACGTTGAGCGCGCTGCGCCCAGCAGGCTCGCCGCCTGGGCGTCCGGCCCCAGGCGCGCCCGCGCCGCTGCCAGCGCGACCCCCGGCCCGGCCAACCCGCGCGGCTCCGCCAGCGAATCGCGCACCAGGTACAGGTCAACGTGCGCGCCGATCGCCGCCGGGTCGTGCCCGTATTGCAGAGCTGCCAAGCCACCCGGAACAGGCGGCCCTTCGGCGACGAACAGGGCGTCCGGGCGATGCGCGCGCGCTGCCGCCGCCCATTCGCCGATCCGCCGCGCCGTTAGGGACGCGCGCCATTCGAGGTAGTGCTGCACGGGCCGCGCACGAAGCGTGGGCAGGCGCGGAATCTCGGCTCCGCCTGCTGCCTCGGCGTAGGCTGCCCGGCAGCGCGGGCAGGCGCATCCGGCTCCGCCGAGCAGGCCCCCGTCCGCCGCCAGCGGAACGCCCCCGGCCCACGGCGCCATGAGCCAGACGCCTTCGATCCCGGCGTCGAGCGCCTGGATCAGATGACGCTCGACAGTCGCCAGCCACTCGGCGTCGTTCCAGCAAGCGTACAGCCGCCCGATTTGCGCGGGAATCCGCCGCCCGGTCACGTCGCGCGCCGCCCAATTGCGCTCGGCGTAGCTGGCTTGCGGCACGTAGCTGGACGCCATCACCCCGGCCAGCACGCCCAGCCCAGCGTCTCGATAGAGCCGCGCCACGCGCCCAAACCCCACGCGATCGACTTCGTCCAGCTCCGGCGGCAGCCCCCAGCTAAAGACGAGGAGCGCATGCGTCGCGCCGAGCGCCGCCGCGCGCGCCGCCCCGTCCCCGGCGTGAGCCATGTCCAGCGTCGGGGCGTCGACCAGCGAGCCAGGATACGCCCGCTTCAGGCTGAGCCGCGCGCCGCGCCCCCCTTGAAGCATCAGCCCGCGCCACATGCCTGCGCTGAGTTCAGTTGGCATCGCGCACCTTCACTCGTTATTTCGGGTATGCTCGTCCTACCGTCACCCCGCATTATAGCCGAAGACCGGCGTTCGGGCTGAAACCGCGCGCAACGCAACCGCGCACTGGTTGATCGCCGCAAGCGAAGGTACAATCTGCGCAGCGTGTCGAAAGGGCCTCGTCAAGACTGTGTGCGAGCGAGGGCAGAAGAGAGGATCGTCATGGTGAGCGACAGCACCGAGAAAGTCGAATTGATGCGCCGGTTGCGAGATGAAAAGGTCCGCGTGCACCTGGAGCAATACGCGCCGGTCTGGATGGTCGATGAGACCGCCCTCCCCGCCGATGACGCGCTGCGCTTCAACGTGGTCTTCATGCATCCGCGCTACGGTTGGGTCAACCGTCGCTATCGCTACGACGCCTTTAACGATGTGCTGTATCATAACGGCCAGCGCCGGATCGATGAAGAGGAGGCGCTCGACGTACAGGAACAAGACCCGTACATCCCGGCGGAAACGATCAACACGCTTGAAGCCTACGGCGGCTGACCGCTCTCGGCGCCGCCCCTCAGACACCCCCTCTTTCATAGCTGCGATCAACAAACGGGAGCAGCCTGTCGCTCCTCCCGTTTGCTTTTGTTCGCTCCGCGCGCGCCCCGCGCCGCCGCTCAGGCGGCGGAGTCCAGGCTGATCGCAACCTGGAAAATACGGGTGTCCTTCGCCCCCAGGTCATACTTGTACGGCTCGTCCCCCCGCAGGAAGTCCAGCTCGTCGCGCCCGTCTTCGATCGCGCGCTCGATCACGCGCGCCATCAGGATGATGCCGGGGCTGAGGTGCCCGTGCGCGGCGGGGTCGTGGCCGGAATTGTAAACCATCACCCGGTTGCCATAGTCGAAATTGAGATAGGCCGCCGCCGGCTGCCCGCTGACCGTCAGAAACGCCAGCTGCAGCCAGCCAGCTTCCGCGATGCGCGGCACGACGCTGCGGAAAAAGGTAACGTTCTCCGGCTCGCGCAAAAATAGCGCCTTCTCGTCGCTGCTGGCCGCCATCAATGCCAGGAACTTGTCCAGCTCGCCGTTCAGCTCGTCCGGTGACGAGACGATGTACCAATCAACCTCGTCGCTCCCCGCCCGGCGGAGTTTGCGGCGTAGCTCGTGCCGGTCCTTCTTGTCCAGACCGGCGATGAACGCCTCGAAGGTCTCCGGCAAAGTAATGATCGGGCAGACTTCCTGAAACGTAACCTCGACGGTGTACCCGCGCGCCTCGAAGATTTCGGGCAGCACCTGGGCCGTTGGCGACGCTTCGGGCACGTTGCACAGGCGGATGTCGTCGAAGTCGTCGCCGCGCGTCGCGATGAACTCCGCCAGCGCCTCGAACACCGCGCGCTCCAGGCCCCGACAGGCGATAATTTCGAGATAGTCGGTCACGTCCACGCAGCCGATCGCGCGGACAACCCGCCGGTCTTTGCCCTCGCGCTGCACAAACCAGGGCGCCAGCCCCACCAGTTGCCCGCCCTCGCGCACTGCCAGCGCCCAGATTTCGCCGGGATGGTACGCGTCCCACCAGCTTGATTGCCATTCGTAGGTCAGGAAGATGCAGTCAGCGCCGCTGTCGCGCAGCAGCAGGTTCCATTGATGTTTCAGATCGTCAAAGAGCGCAGTGCTGGTATATAAGGTGACTTCCAATTCAGTCCCTCTCTCACGCAACGAGCGGGGTAAGCCCCGTTATTGCTCATTATACAGAACGGCGAGTTTTCCGCCCATGCGCGGCGCGTAAGATCGTCGCTAGAATCCCGGCCGGGCCGCGCGGCACGCTTCTTTTGTGCAAATCACGCGGGGAAAAGCCTTGTCAGCCTGCGCGGTGCCTGGTATAATCCGTCTCAATATTGCCACCCTAGCTCAATCGGCAGAGCAAACGCTTCGTAAGCGTTAGGTTATGAGTTCAACTCTCATGGGTGGCTCACGGATGGAAGTGCCCCAGTGTTTCCACTGCGGGCATTTTATATAATCCTGCGTGCTGGTTCCACGGGACGAGGAGTTGGCTATGTCCGAGCGCTCCCAGCGCCCCATCCCCGTTACGATCGGCGTGGCCGGCGGCACCGGATCGGGAAAGACGACCGTTTCCAAAGCGATTCTCGACCGCGTGGGCACCGAGCACATCGCCTATCTGGAGCACGACTCTTACTACAAAGACCTCGACGACATCCCGCACGTGCCCGGCGAGCGGATCAACATGGACCATCCTGACGTGCTGGAGACGCCGCTGCTGATCGAGCACCTGCACCGGCTGAAACGGTGGGAAGCGGTCGCCGTGCCGGTGTACGATTACACGACCTATCGTCGCACCGGCGAGACGCGGATCGTCGAGCCACAGCCGATCATTCTGGTCGAAGGCATCCTGGTTTTCGCCGAGCCGGAACTTCGCATGCTGTTTGACGTAAGAATTTTTGTAGACACCGATCCCGATATCCGGTTTATCCGCCGGCTTCAGCGCGACGTGGCGGAGCGCGAGCGCACCGTGCGATCCGTGATCGAGCAGTATCTTGGCAGCGTGCGTCCGATGCACCTGGAATTCGTCGAGCCGAGCAAGCGTTACGCCGACGTGATCATCCCGGAGGGCGGGCAGAATCTCGTCGCGATTGAGATGGTCGCGGCCCGCATCCGCAGTCTACTCGACCGTTCCGTCTAACCGCTTGCGAGGAGCGCCGCGCGATACGCCATGTTTCGCCGTTTCGCCGACCGACTGCCCCAGCTATTTGCGCGCCCTGTCGCGCCCGTCACGCCGCGCCCCGTGAAACGTGAGACGATCAAGCGCGTGGCGCTGCTGGCGCTGATCGCGGCGCTAACCGTGACGATCAGCCTCAACCAGGAACGGATCTCCGGGCTGGCGGCGCTCGGCTATATCGGCGCGTTCCTGGCGATGCTGCTCAGCAACGCCACGCTGATTCTCCCCGCGCCGGGGCTGATCTTCGTCTTCGCGCTGGGCAGCTCGCTGCATCCGCTGCTGGTCGGGCTGTCCGCCGGGCTGGGCGCCACGCTCGGCGAGCTGACCGGCTACATCGCGGGCTACAGCGGCGTCGGGATCGCGGAGAACTCGGCGATCGTGCATCGCGTGCGCCGCTGGATGGAGCAGCGCGGCCTGTGGACGATCTTTGTGCTCAGTATCATCCCGAACCCGATCTTCGACATCGCCGGCATCCTGGCCGGGGCCAGCCGTATCCCCGTCTGGCGCTTCATGGGCATTACGGTCGTCGGCAAAATCCTTCAGGGCAGCGCGATCGCGCTGGCCGGGTCGCTCAGCCTGTCGTGGGTCCAGAAGCTGCTGTCGTAGCGAGTACACGAGAATAGGAGCATCCTTTTAGCAAGGCGTCATGAATAGGGGATAAGGTGACTCCAAGAATACTCACAGTCGGTGGTTTTCGGTTTATTATCTTTACACACGATCATCCACCTGCACACGTACATGTGCTCAGTGGCGAACGGCGTGCGAAATTCGGCCTCAACCCTGTTCGACTGCTCAGCAACAGGGGCTATCACTCACGGGAGCTAAAGCAGATTGAGCGCCTGGTTGTTGAAAACCAGAAACTTTTTCTCAACATCTGGGGCACCATATATGGAGATACGGAATGACAATCGGTGAACTTGAGCCAAAGGATGAGGCGGTCGCACTTGACATCCGAGAGGGCCGCGTATGGCTGACTCTTCGTGATGGGCGCATCGTGAGCATGCCGCTAAGCTTCTTTGAGTGGCTGGAACAGGCGACGCCAGAGCAACGCGCGAATTACCAGCTAAGCCCAATTGATGTCTACTGGCCTGATCTGGAAGACGGGATCGACGTGTACGCCTTCGTGACCGGAACCTGGACGCACCCGCCGAAGCTGAGCGAGGTCTAGCGGCGTGCCTGCCCGATGACTCACCGTTGACGCGCCTTCCGTCCACGTGCTATACTTCGCGTACTCTGAGCACTCGGCTCGCGTGCTGGCGCACGCGGCCACACAACCGATCACGCAATAACTGTGACGGAGAGGAGTAGGCAGCGCGGAGCTGCCAGAGAGCGCGGGTCACAGGCTGCAAGCCCGCGCAGCGATCCGCCGCCGAACGTCGCTCCTGAGTTGGCGCGCCGAACCGAAGGTAAGCGCGCCCGGCTGCGCCCGTTATCGCGCGCACAAGCGCCCATCCGCGCGCCGGGTGGGAAGCAAGGTGGTACCGCGGAAGCTCGCCCTTTCGTCCTTGTCTGACGGAAGGGCGTTTTTGTTGGAATCAAGCCGGCTGAGCGATGGCGATGGTAAATCAAATGGCGAACCTGGTGAATATGGCGGATATGATGATCGACGACAACGACACAACCGCGTTCTACGATGACGCGGCGGCGGATTATCATCTCTGGTATCGCGACTGGGAGACCGAGCTAGAGCGTGAGGGACTGAACCTGCGCCGCCTCTTTCGCGATCATGAAATCAAGACCGTGCTCGACGCCTCGTGCGGGCCGGGCACGCAGGCGATCGCGCTCGCCCGGCTGGGCTTCAGCGTGACCGCCGCCGACCCCAGCCCTGGCATCCTGGCGCGCGCCCGTGAGAACGCGGCGCAGTACGGCGTCGAGGACAAGATCACCTTCGTCCAGGCCGATTTCCTGAGCCTGCATAATCGCGTCGCCGGGCCGTTCGACGTGGTGCTGACTAAAGGCAACTCGCTGCCGCACCTGCTGCACGACGAGCAGATCGAGGAGGCGCTGCTGATCTTCCACGAGCTGCTGCGCCCCGGCGGGCTGCTCCTGATCGGGATGCGTGACTTCGAGCCGCTGCTCGAAGACCGGCCCCGTTTCTGGCCGGGCTGCATCCACGACGGCCCGGAGGAGCAGGTGATCACCTTCGACATCTGGGATTGGAACGACGATGTCCCGGCGACCGTCACTTTCAACCGCTTCATCGTGCGCGGCGACGGAGTCGTCTACCAGGCCACCAGGCGCCCGGTCGTCTACCGCGCGCTCACTGCGTCGGAGGTCGAGGTAGTGCTGCTGGAAGTCGGGTTCGAGAACATCCAGACGCAGCACGATCGCTGGGAGCTGCTCCTGACCGCGACGAAGCCGGCCTGAACAGCCGGTTCGCAAGCGCGAGGAAGGGGGTGATCGACGTGTCACTGGTCGTTAAGGGAGTCGTTGGTGGGCCGCGCTGCGCGCCAGGTCGCCCGGCGCAGCCCAGTCGCGTCGATCACCCGTCCGGGCAATACCGGTTCATGCCAAGCTGAGGACACCATGAAGACCGAGATGAGCACGAAAACGATGGCGCAGGATATGCCCAAGACCTTCGACTTTGCCGAAGCCGAAGCGCGCCTTTACCGCTGGTGGGAACGAAACGGCTGGTTCAAGCCGGAGGTTCACCCCGACGCCGATCCGTTTGTGATCGCGATCCCGCCGCCCAACGTCACCGGCGCGCTGCACAACGGCCACGCGCTGTTCGTCAACCTCGAAGACCTGATGATCCGCCAGCAGCGCATGGCCGGCAAGGCCGCGCTGTGGATCCCCGGCTCCGATCACGCCGGGATCGCGACGCAGCTTCAGGTCGAGAACATGCTGCGCGAAGAAGGCACCAGCCGCAAAGAAGTGGGCCGCGAAGAATTTTTGCGCCGCACCTGGGAGTGGAAGGAACGCTACAGCGGGCGCATCCAGGATCAGCTCCGGCGGCTCGGCGCGAGCTGCGACTGGGACCGCGAGCGCTTCACGCTCGACGAGGGGCTGTCGCGCGCCGTGCGCGAGGCGTTCGTCACGCTCTGGGAGCAGGGCTTGATCTATCGCGGGCCGCGCCTGATCAACTGGTCGCCCGGGCTGCAAACCGCTGTCAGCGACCTGGAAGTGGAGCGTGAAGAAGAAGCGGGCCACCTCTACTACTTCACCTACCCCGTGGAGGGCGGCGGGGGGATCCCGGTGGCGACTACGCGCCCCGAAACCATCCTGGGCGATACCGCCGTGGCCGTTCATCCTGAGGACGAGCGGTACAAGCACTTGATTGGCCGGACCGCGCTGGTGCCGATGCTCAACCGCCCGATCCCGATCATCGCAGACGAGTACGTGGACCGCGAGTTCGGAACCGGCGCGCTGAAGATCACGCCTGGTCACGACCCGAACGACTACGAGATCGGCCAGCGCCACAACCTGCCGGTGATCAACATCCTCAACGAGGATGCGACGCTCAACGCCCACGCCGGGCGCTACGCCGGGCTGGACCGCTTCGACGCGCGCGAGCGCCTGTGGGCAGATATGGAAGCCGCCGGGCTGGCGATCAAAGTCGAGCCGCACCGCCACGCCGTCCCGCGCTCGCAGCGCGGCGGCGAGATCGTCGAGCCGATGATCAGCACGCAGTGGTTCGTGAAGATCGCGCCGCTGGCCGCCCCGGCGATCGAAGCCGTGCAAGAGGGCCGCATCCGCATCGTGCCGGAGCATTTCGAGCGCGTCTACTTCAACTGGATGGAAAACATCGAAGACTGGTGCATCAGCCGCCAGCTCTGGTGGGGGCACCGCATCCCGGCCTGGCACTGCGCGGACTGCGGCCAGATCACCGTC
This sequence comes from Aggregatilineaceae bacterium, assembly GCA_035325905.1. GTDB lineage: Bacteria > Chloroflexota > Anaerolineae > Aggregatilineales > Aggregatilineaceae > DYGX01. The sequence continues at coordinate 10,772 of DAOKYY010000023.1, forward strand.
GCGCGGGAAGACCCGGACCGCTGCGCGCACTGCCGCAGCGCCAACATCACGCAAGACCCGGACGTGCTCGACACCTGGTTCAGCAGCGGCCTCTGGCCGTTCAGCACGCTTGGCTGGCCGGACCAGACGCCCGACCTGACGCGCTACTACCCGACCGACGTGATGGAGACCGGCTACGACATCCTGTTCTTCTGGGTGGCGCGCATGATCATGATGGGCCTGTGGTTCACGGGCCAGGCGCCGTTCCACACCGTCTACCTGCACGGCATCGTGCGCGACGAGCACGGCCAGAAAATGAGCAAAACCAAAGGCAACGTGCTCGACCCGATCGAGACCGTCGAGCGCTACGGCGCGGACGCGCTGCGCTTCGCGCTGCTGACCGGCAGCGCGCCGGGCGCCGATATGAACCTGGCCGAGAGCCGGATCGAGTATGGCCGCAACTTCGGCAATAAGGTCTGGCAGATGGCGCGCTTCGTCTGGTCGAACCTGGAAGGCTACACGCCGCGCCCGGTGACTGACCCATCCACGCTCGACCTGCCGAGCCGCTGGATTCTCAGCCGTCTGCACGGGCTGATCGGCAACGTCCAGCGCCTGTTCGACACCTGCCAGTTCAGCGAGGCCGGGCGACAGATTCTCGATTTCCTGTGGAGCGAGTTCGCCGACTGGTCGATCGAGATCGGTAAAAGCGCGCTGTATGGCGGCGAGACCGAGGCCCGCGAGCGGACGCTTGACGTGCTGATGCACGTGCTCGACCGCAGCCTGCGCCTGCTGCACCCGTACATGCCGTTCATCACGGAGGAAATCTGGCGTTTCCTGCCGGTGAGCGAGCGCCCGCTGATCCTTGCGTCGTGGCCGGCCGCCGACCCGCGCTTCATCGATCCGGCCGCCGAGGCGGAGTTCGGCGTCCTGATGGAGCTGGTGCGCGGCATCCGCAACGCCCGCGCCGAGTACCGGGTAACGCCCGGCGCGCAGATCACGGCGCTGGTCGATCCCGGCGCTCGCCGCAACCTGATCGAGACGCACCGGCACGTTTTTGCGCGGCTGTGCAACGTGGGCACCATCCGCCTGATCGATGGGGCCAGCGCCCCGGAGAAAGCCGCCGCCGTGGTCGTGGCCGACGTGACCGCGTATCTGCCGCTGGCCGAGCTGGTGGACCTCGACGCCGAGCGCGCCCGGCTGGAAGCCGAGCTGGCGCAGCTTGACGAGCAGCTTCAGCGCTCCGGCGCGCTGCTCGCCAACGAGAGCTTCGTCGCCCGCGCCAAGCCGGACGTGGTCCAGCGCGAGCGCGACAAGCACGCGGCGCTGACCGCCAGCCGCCAGGCGGTGCTGGAACGGCTGAGCACGCTCTAGCGCGCTACCCAGGAGATCGGAGGCGGGCGCTTCTCTGGCGAGAGGCGCCCGCCGTCAATTGCTGGCTTTGTCTGGCGCGGGCTAGCGTTCGATCGCGTTCTTTTTGCGGAACAGCGCACGCCCGGCTTCCTGCGCCGCCTTGCGGACCGCCGGGTCGGGGTCCGTGTGATAGATCGCTTCGAGCGCGCCGTAGGCGTTGAGGGCCTCCAGCAGCGCCAGCTCGCGGATCGACGCGATCCGCACCTGTGGATTCTTGTCCTTGAGCCGCGCCAGGTGATACGCGATCAAGCGCTCTGTGGTGGACATCAGCGCCCTGCTCCCTGATGCTCCCGTTCCAGTCCCTCTAGTTTAGCATACCCTCCGCAGGGCGCTATGCTATAATGCGCGCGGCTCGTCTGCGTATCCTCAAGGCAGATCATCAGGAGACGACCTCCGGTGATTGAACAGGCTGTGATCCTGGCGGCCGGGCGCGGCACGCGGCTCGGCCCGCTGACGCAAGACCGCCCAAAATCGATGCTGCCGGTACTCGGCCAGCCAATCGCCGCCCACGTGCTGGGAACGATGGCCGACGCCGGTGTGCGGCGCTTCGTGATCGTCGTCGGACCCGATGACGGGGGGATGCGCGCCTATTTCGAGCGCGCCGCTCTGCCCGGCGTGGACATCCGCTTCGCGGTTCAGGAGCGCGCCACCGGCACCGTAGACGCGCTGACGCTCGCCGCGCCGCAGCTTGACGGCCCCTTTTTGCTCTCATCCGTCGATAATCTGACCTCCGCCGCGCACGTCCGCCGCCTGATCGCACGCTACGCCGCCGATCCCGACGCGATCGCGACGCTCAGCCTGTTGCCCGCCACGCCGGAGCAGATCCGGCGCTCGGCGGGGGTCGCCCTCGACGGCGACTGGATCACCGTCATCGAGGAAAAGCCGGAGCAACCGCCCAGCCCCTGGGCCGCGATCATGATCTACGCGTTTTCGCATGATTATCTGGGCTATTTGGCGCGCGTGCCGATCTCGTCGCGCGGCGAGCGCGAGATCGTCAGCGGTATCCAGGCCGCGCTGGCCGAAGGCCGCCGCGTCAGCTATGTGTCGACCGACCGGCGCCTGCACCTGACGCGCGAGCGCGACCTGCTCGAAATCAATGTCGCGCTGCTGCGCGAGAAGGGCGCGCTGCGCGTTCATGCTGATCTTCCCGGCTCCGTGCAACTTCTCGCTCCCGCGCGCATCGATCCAGAGGTGAGCGTCGGCGCGGGCGCGCGGATCGGCCCGAACGTCTATCTGGAGTCGGGCGCGGTCGTCGGCGCGGGCGCGTCCGTCGCCAACAGCTTGATCCTGGCCGGGGGCGTCGTCGCGCCCGGCGAGACCTGCGACGGCATGATCGTCGATGCCCGCGCGCGCGTCGCCGTCGCCGCGCCAGAAACTGAATGAGCGGGTGGACGCCGTGAGGAGAGAACCATGTTGCTGAAGAATGTGCGCTGGGCGGTGCTGGCGGTGCTGCTGGTGGTGGCGGTCGCGCTCGCCGCATGTAGCTCGGAAGATGACGCGGCGCCGGTCAACACCGAGCAGGCCGCGCCGAGCACCTATACGACAGTCGACGTGCGGCAGGCGCACGAGGCGCTGAGCGCCGACCCGGATGCGATCATCGTGGACGTGCGCACCCCGCAGGAGTGGGCGACAACCGGCGTCCCGACCGATGCCGTGCTGATCACGCTCGACGAGATCGCGCAGCGCGCGCCGGACGCGCTCCCGCAGGATCAGCCGATCTACCTGATCTGCAACAGCGGCAACCGCAGCCGGGTCGCTGCTGACGCGCTGCTCCAGCTGGGCTTCACCTCGGTCTACAATGTGGACGGCGGGATTCAGGACTGGCTGCGGGCCGATCTGCCAACCGAGCCGTATACGCCCTGATCCACACCGGCTGCGCGCGCTGGAAAAAAACAGGCGGTTCGTCGTGAGCCGCCTGTCTATTTCTCGCTGACAACCGCCGGACCGCCGGGCTAAAGCTCCAGCAGCCGGTCGATCTTGGCCTTGTCAAAGCCGACCACAATCCGCCCGCCGATATCGAGCACCGGGACGCCCTGCTGGCCGCTGCGCCGCACCATGTCGCGCGCTGCTGCCGGGTCGCGGCTCACGTCCACGTCGCGGAAGCGCACGCCGCGCTCGCGCAGGTAACGCTTCGCGTGGTTGCAGTAGGTGCAGGTCGGCGTGGTAAAGATGATCACGCGCTTGTTCTTCTTCTTGACTTCAGTCTTGGTTTCGTCGATTGCCTTCGGCATGCGGGTCCCTCTTATCACCAACAGCGGGCGCTGTGTACACAGAAAATCAGCCAGGCCCAAAGGTCCTCACCAGGCTTAGATGCAGCGCCGCGAGAAAGGTTTCACTCCGTCTGCTGCTCCTCGGCGCTGGCGCCGTTGCGGAAAAACGGCTTGAGGTCGAGCACGGCGAGCAGCCGCTCCTTGACGGCGTTTGGCAGCTCTGGCGCGGGCAGCTGGTGATAGAGCGTGATCGTCTTGGCGAGCGTGTTGACCACCACACGGCAGTTCTCGCAGACCGCCATGTGCGCCTCAAGCTCCTGGCACAGCTCGGCGCCCAGCGTTCCCTCGACGTAGTCTCCGAGGCTCCCCAGGTAGCGGCGACAGTTTTCCGGGTTGTGCACGTGCGGATGTTCAGCAGCGTTCATAGGAATCCTATTGCCTCGTTTCTGGGATCACCGGGCCTTGCGAGAAATACGTGCTGAGGCGCTCGCGCAGTTTTAACCGGGCGCGCATCAGGCGGCTTTTGACGGCGGAGATAGACAGATCGAGCGCGTTGGCCGTTTCCTCGGTCGAAAGCCCTTCAATATCGCGCAGGACGAAGACGCTTCGCAGCGTCGCGGGCAGCTCTTCAATCGCGCGCAGCATCTCGGCGCGCGCCTCGTCGCGTAGCAGATCGTCTTCCGGCAGGCAGCAAAAGTCGAAGAACTGCCGGGGCAGCAGATCGCCATCGTCGCGCTCAAGCGGCTCGTCCACCGAGACCTGCTCCGGCTCTTTGCGCCGCAGCCGCATCAGCGCCGCGTTAGTCGCGATCCGGTACAGCCACGTGCTCAGGCTCGACCGCTCCTCGAAGCTGTCGATCGATCGGAAGGCGCTCAGAAAGGTCTCCTGAAGCACGTCCTCGGCGTCCGCCTCGTTGCCCATCATCCGCAACGCGAGGCGGTAAATCCGCGCCGCCTGCTCCTCGACCAGTTGCGCGTAGGCGGCCTGGTCCCCGGCTTTGAGCCGCGCCACAAGTTCTCCATCATCCAGTCTGGACATACGCACTCTTTACACTGCTGGCGGACCGGCCGGGCGGCCAGCGCCCGGTTTGCATATCTTAACGCAGCCGGCCGGCAGTCCCAAGTGCGTCTCCAGCCCACCCTGTTAGATGCACCCGGCGGCGCGCGCGTTGCGTGCAACCAACAGCCCGCGCCCCGCATCGGATTAAGCGGGGCGGCTCCGCCCGGCCGAAGCTGCTACAATTAAGATTGCATAGCCACACGCATCATAAAGGAAAAAAGGAAGACGAATGGCAGAGAACCGCAGTGCGCGCCTGGTCTGGCGCGACGATATGATGATGACCGGTTATAGCGCGAACGGGCACACGGTTCCACTCGACGCCGCGCCCTACGCCGGCGGCCACGAGGCGGGCTTTCGCCCGATGGACCTGATGCTGACCTCGCTGGCGGGCTGCACGGGCATGGATGTGATCAGCATCCTGCGCAAGAAACGCCAGGAGTTCACCGCCTTCGAGGTCAGTGTCGAGGGCAAGCGCCAGGACGAGCACCCGAAGGTCTATACCGAAATCTGGGTCCATTTCACGATCACCGGCGCGAATGTCGACCCCGCCGCGGTCGAGCGCGCGATCGAGCTGTCGCGCGACAAATACTGCGCCGCCGCCGCGACCTTGCGTCACACCGCCACCCTGCATTACGATTACGAGATCATCGCCGCCGAGCCGGAATCGCCGGTAGCGGAAGAGGCGCACTGATCTCGTTGCGAGGGACAAGGCACTATGAATCGGGATGAAGCCTGGCAACTAGTCACCGAATGGACCCGGTCGGAAAGCCTGCGGCATCACATGCTGGCCGTCGAGGCCGCCATGCGCGCCTACGCACGCCACTTTGGCGAGGACGAAACCGCGTGGGGCATCGCCGGGCTGCTCCATGATTTCGACTATGAGGCCCATCCAGACATGACCGCCGCCGATGGGCACCCGTTCACCGGGCTACGCGTCCTGCGCGAGCGGGGCGACGTCAGCCAGGACATCATTAACGCGATTGCCGCGCACGCGTCCGAACGCACCGGCATCATGCCGGAGTCGCTCATGGCGCGCGCGCTCGTCGCCGTCGATGAGCTAACCGGCTTCCTGGTCGCGGTGGCGCTTGTGCGGCCCAGCCGTGACATCCGCGACATCACGCAGATCAGCTCGGTCCGCAAGAAGTGGAAGGACCGCAGCTTCGCCGCGCCTGTCCATCGTGAGGAGATCGAGGAAGCGGCGCAGCGATTAGGCGTCGATCTGTGGCAGGACCATGTCCCGCGTGTGCTGAATGCCATGCAGGAGATCGCCGCCGATCTGGCGCTCGACGGGCGCCGCGCTGACCCCGCCTGACACGTCCGGCGCCTCTGCTGTGGGGCGCCGGAACGCTTAAGCTGCACTTGATCATCGCCCTGCTCCGCGTTATCATGACCCCGTTCACGACCAGTCGCGATCCCGGACTGGTTTTTTCGGGCTTGATCGTGGCCGTCCCTGGCCGCGCCACGCATCATCGATCTCGGCACCGCCTGAGAGGAACTAGATTATGAGACATTACCGCTTCTGGCTGGCGATCATCCTGTTGGTCGCGGCCATCGCCACCTGGCTCAGCCTGCCAGGGAACCCCGGCATCCACCTCGATCTCGACGGTGACGGCGAATACGAGGTCGATCGCGACATCAAGGTCGTGCAGGGGCTGGACCTGCAAGGCGGATCGCGCGTGCTGCTCCAGGCCGCGCCCGGCACCTCGTATGATGACACGACCATGGAGCAGGCCAAACAGAACGTCGAGCGCCGCGTCAACGGCCTGGGCGTGACCGAAGCGGTCGTTCAGCGCCAGGAAGGCGGGCGGATTATTGTCGAGCTGCCCGGCGTGCAGGAACAGGCCGTCGCCTTCGATGCCATCAAGTCGACTGGCCTGCTCGAATTTGTGGACTTCTCGCGCGTCAGCACCGGCCAGTTTGCGGAAGGCGACTGCATCCTGACGACCGAACAGGTCGCGCGCGCCGAAGCGCGCCTGGGCGAAGGCGAGACGCCGCTGGCGCCAAGCGAGTACACCTGCGCCTCGGAAGACCCGAACGTCGCGCCGGAGCCAGCCAAGCTCAACGGCGGCCAGCCGTTCACCACGATCATGACCGGCGCCGGTCTGGCGGACGCCGCGCCCGTGATCGAGGGGCAGATTGGCACCCAGTGGGCGGTCAACTTCGTGCTGAAGGGCGATGGCGACGGCGTCGATCGCTTCATCGAGTACGTTGGCTCGCACTCGAACCAGCCGATGGCGATTGTGCTCGACGGGCGGCTGCTGTCGTACCCGACCATCCAGCCGGACCTCGCCAGCAGCGCGCGCGCCGGGACGATGGACGGTGGAATCATCACCGGCAACTTCACGCGGGACGAAGCGCAGGTCCTCGCCGCACAGCTAAAATACGGCGCCCTGCCTATCCCGCTCGACATCATCGCGTTCGACACGATCGGCCCGTCGCTCGGCCAGGTCTCGGTCGATCGCTCGATCCGCGCCGGGATCATCGGCGTGGCGACCGTGCTGCTCTTCATGCTGGTCTACTATCGCGTGCCCGGCATCGCCGCCGATCTCGCGCTGCTGCTGTTCGTGGTGGTCAACTTTGCGCTGTTCAAGCTGATCCCGGTCACGCTCAGCCTGCCGGCGATCACCGGCTTTCTGATCTCCATCGGGACGGCGGTGGACGGCAATATTCTGATCTTCGAGCGCATGAAGGAAGAGCTACGCGCCGGGCGGGGCATGGAGCGCGCGATTGAGGCCGGTTTCAACCGCGCCTGGATCGCCATCCGCGACTCGAACCTGTCGACCATCATCATCTGCCTGATCCTGTACTTCTTCGGCAGCGCCTTCGGCGCGAGCGCGGTGCGCGGCTTCGCGATCACGCTCGGCCTGGGCCTGGTGATCAACCTGTTCACCGCTGTGCTGGCGACCCGCGTCTTCCTGCACACGATCGTCTCGGTCAGCGGCAGCCTGCTGCGCCGCCGGCCCAAGCTGCTGGGCGTCTAGGCAGAGGAGACTGATACGCCATGTTCCAGTTCGCACAACGCCGCAAGTTCTACTATTTGCTCTCGGCAGCGATCATTATCCCCGGCCTGATCGCTATGGTCATCTCAACCCTCCAGCACGGCAGCCCCGTCCGCCTGAGCATCGACTTCACCGGCGGCACGCTGATGGAAGTCTCGTTCGTCGATGACTTCTCCGAGCAGGAGATTCGCGACGCGCTGAATGCGTATGGGCTGGAAGACATCGTCGTCCAGCGCCTCGACCCGATCTCGACGGACACGATCGAGGGCGCGCACGACGCCGCCGGAAGCCGCTGGCAGCTTCGCACCAAAGAGATCGAGAACATCGACCACTTCCGCGCTCACCTGCGCGACAGCCTGGGCGAGTTCTGGTCTCCCCAGAGCGTCGAGCAGGACCCGCAGCGTGAAGCGGCCATCACCACCAGCAGCGTCTCGGCGACGGTGGGACGTGAGGTCACGCGTGCCGCGCTGCTAGCGACCCTGGCCGTCGCCGTGGTGATCCTGGGCTTCATCGTGTTCGCCTTCCGCCGCGTGCCGCACGCCATCCGTTACGGCGCCTGCGCCATCATCGCCATGTTCCACGACATCCTGGTGACGATGGGCGTGATGTCGATCCTCGGTCTGCTGTTCGGCTGGGAAGCGGACGCGCTGTTCCTGACCGCCCTGCTGACGGTCGTCGGCTACTCGGTCCAGGACAAGATCGTGGTCTTCGACCGCATCCGCGAGAACATCCCGAAGTATCGCGGCGAGCCATACGAGCTGATCGTCAACCGCAGCGTGCTGGAGACAATCCACCGCTCGTTGGCGACACAGTTGAACGCGGTCTTCGTGATGATCGCGATTGTGCTGTTCGGCGGCGAGACCATCCGCGAGTTCATCGCGATCCTGCTGATCGGCCTGGTCAGCGGGACGTACTCGTCGATCTTCACGGCTGTGCCGTTGCTGGTCTCTTGGGAAAAGGGCGAGCTGCCGTTCGTCAACCGCGAAGCCAAGCACCTCCGGCACGAAGCGCCCGCCGCGAGTTAGAAACAGCGAGAAGCAGCGAAGAACAGCCACAGACAGCGAAGAGCAGCAAAAAGCAGAGGCGGTGGGGTGTCGCTGCTTTTCCGCTGCTTTTTGCTGCCTGTTACATCCGCCCAAACTGGCGCGCCAGCTCGTCGCCGCTGATATGCAGCATCGTCGGGCGGCCATGCGGGCAGGTCCGGGGTGATTCGCAGCGTTCCAACTGCTCGATCAGCCGCTGCATCTCGTCGAAGCTCAGCGTCTGCCCTGCCTTGATCGCGGCGGTCTTGCACACGCGCCGCACCAGCCGCTCCTCCAGCGTCGCCGCGCCGGGAGTCGCGCCGCTTTCCAGGTCCTCGACGATGCCCAGCAGCACCTCGCGCGGGTCGCGATCCGCCAACAGCGCCGGGACCGCCCGCACGCGCACGGTGTTGCCTCCAAACGGCTCGATTTCGAAGCCGAGGTCGCGCAGCACGTCGAGCGCCTCGTCCACCAGCCGCGCCGAAGCGGGCGGCAGCTCGACCGCCGCGCCGGTCAGCACGTGCTGCGCGGCGGGCTGCTGCGCGGCGTGCTCCGCCATGAACCGCTCGTAGAGGATTCGCTCGTGCGCGGCGTGCTGGTCGATCAGGTACAGCCCGGCCGGTCCTTCCGCCACGATGTACATCGCCCCAGCCTGCCCGACCACGCGCAGGACCGGGAGCGTGCGCGGGCGGGCGGGCGCTTGCGGCCCGGCAGGGATCGCCGTCCCTTCGGCAGGCGCGGCGAATTGGGATGCATCCGGCCGCTGCTGCGCGTAGCGCCCGGCCCCGAACGAGTCAAGCTGCATCCGAAGCTGCTGCTCGCCGGGGACCAGCGGGCGGCTCAGCCCGGCGCTCGCGGCGCTCGAAGGCGGATTCCAGCCCTGATCGGCGGCAGCGTATGGGTCGCCGCCCATTGCCGGCACCGGCGCCTGGTCGATGACCGCCCGCCGCACCGCACGCTGCACCGCCGAAAACACCGCGTCGGGCGCGCGAAAGCGCACTTCGGCTTTCGTGGGATGCACGTTGACATCGACCTGCTCCGGGTCGAGCCGCACCATCAGCGCGGCTAGGGGATAGCGCCCGGTGGGGATCAGCGTGTGGTACGCCTGAACCACGGCGTAGGTCAGGCTCTGGTCGGCGATGGCGCGCCCGTTGACGAACAGCACGATCTGCTGCCGGTTCGACCGATTGAGGCCCGGTGCGGAGGTGTAGCCCCAAACCTCGACCGGCGGCAAGTCGGGACGCGAGGGGGGCTGTGGCTGCACTTCCAGCATGTCGCGGAAGGTTTCCAGCCCCAGCGTCTCGACCAGCACATCGGCCAGGCTGCCGCTCCCCGTGCTGTGGAACTGCTCGCGTCCTTCCTGCACCAGCTTGAAGCGCACGCCGGGATACGCCAGCGCGTAATTCGTGACAAGCTGGGCGATGTGGCGGCGCTCGGTGCTGTCTGCTTTGAGGAACTTGAGGCGGGCAGGCGTGTTGAAAAACAGGTTTTCGACCTCGACCACCGTCCCGGCAGGCGCGCCGGCCGCCCGCTGAAAGCGCAGCTCGCCGCCTTCCACCTGGATCGCCGTCCCGGCGGCGCCGTCGCGCGGGCGGGTGGTCATCGTCGTGCGGCTGACCGCTCCGATGCTCGCCAGCGCCTCGCCCCGAAAACCGAGCGTTGAAATCCGGTTCAGGTCCTCGACAGTCTCCAGTTTGCTGGTGGCGTGGCGGTGAAACGCCAGCGCCGCCTCGTCCGGCGCGATGCCGGAGCCGTTGTCGCTGACGCGGATCAGCCGCCGGCCGCCGTCTTCGACCTCGACCGCGATCGCGGTTGCGCCCGCGTCGAGCGCGTTTTCCAATAATTCCTTGACGACCGACGCCGGTCGCTCGACGACTTCTCCGGCGGCGATCTGCGCGGCGACCACTTCCGGCAGCACGCGAATCGGCATAGTAGGCTCTCAATCTGCTCTCGTCATCCCGCGCTGATCATACCCAAAAAACCCCGGTCTGGCCGGGACAACTTCACCACAAACTGTTAGGGGCGCTTGCCGAGAGTCGCTTATTCGCTCTCCGCCAGAAGGTTCGGCCCGTCCAGGGGAATGGAGAGACAGAACGTGCTGCCCTGTCCCTCGACGCTCTCGACCCAGGCGTCGCCGCCATGACGCTGCGCGACATTTTTGACGATGAACAGGCCCAGGCCGCTCCCTTTGACGCGCTTCCATTCCTGGCGGTGAATGCGCACGTTGCGCTGGAACAGCCGGTCGCGGTCGGCGGCGGGGATGCCATAGCCGTTATCGCGCACGCGGAAGACGATCTTGTCTTGCTCCATGCCCAGCGTCACTTCGACGGTGCCGCCTTCGGGCGTGTACTTCACCGCGTTCTCGACCAGATTGGCGAAGGCGCTGCCGAGCATGGCGCGGTCTACGTTGAGGATCGGCAGATCGTCCGCGATGGCCGCCGTAAGGGTCAAGCCCTTCTTGCGCGCCGGCTCAAGCAGGGCCTGAGTCGCGCGGTGCGCGACTTCGGCCAGGTCCGCTGGCTCGCGCGCCAGCTCGTAGCTGCCGGTGTGCGGGTCGAGCCGCCCGGCGTCGAGGATTTTCTCGACCATCTCGGACATCTGCGTGACGCCGCCGCTGATCTTGTCGACGAATTCCACCTGCCGGTCGGTCAGCGGGCCGATCATGCCCAGCATGTCGAGATAGCCCTTCATGAACGTCAGCGGTGAGCGCATATCGTGCGACACGGTGCTGAGGAACTCTGCCATGTTGCGGTTCAGCCGCTTGAAGCGGGTCATGTCGCGCAGAACCAGCAGCCAGCCGGTCGCTTCGCCATTCTCCCCGCTGATCGGCGCCGCGCCCGGCGCGTAGATCGACCCGTCGGCGGTGGCGACCTGCGCCGGCATTTGCCCTGCCCCTTGCGACAACGCGAGCAACAGCTCGCGCAGCGCGTCGTCGCGGGCAAGCTCGGCCACCGGCTTACCGAGCGCCGACGCGCCGCTCACGCCGAGCAGCGTCTCGGCGGCCGGACTGAGCAGATGGACGCGGTGCTCGCGGTCCATCACGATCACCGGGTCGGGCATCCCGCTCAGCAGCGCCGCCAGCGTCGCCTGGGGGCTGGGGCCAACACCCATTTGCCGGATTGTCGCAAGCAGAGACGGATGGTCCGGCGCGTACTTCGCGGACATCGAGGGGGAATCGCTCACTGCGGGCCTGCCTTCTCCGAGCCGGACAGGGCCTGCAATCCGCTCGCTAAAACGAGTACGCGGGCGCGGCCCTAACGAGCGGCATCAAGCCGCTCTTACCGGCGAGCCATGCCCGCAGTATAGCACCGCTCTACCGGCGGAGCAACGCGGCCCATTTGCCGCGTCGTTCCCGGCTACAGCCTGCCCTGGCCGGGTTGCATGGCCTGATCAACCGTGCTAGACTTCCCGTCAGTGCACGCCCGGACACGAGATTATTACGCCCCACATCAGAGTCATCTGCGAAGTGGTGATACCGCATGGCCGACCGAATCTTGATCGTAGACGATGATCTCGACAGCCTAAAGCTGATCGGCCTGATGCTCCAGCGCCAGGGCTACGACATTATCGTCGCCAACAGTGGGCAGCAGGCTCTAGGGAAGGCTCAGGCCGACGATCCTAGCCTGATCATCCTCGACATCATGATGCCCGACATGGACGGCTACGAGGTCTGCCGCCAACTGCGCAAGAACCCCTTGACCGAGCCGATCCCCATCATCATGTTCACCGCTAAGTCGATGGTGGACGACAAAGTGGCGGGGTTCGAGGCTGGCGCCGACGACTATCTGACCAAGCCAACCCATCCCGCCGAGCTGGCCTCGCGCGTGAAAGCGGTTCTGGCGCGCAGCGCGGCCCAGCGCCGCTCCGGGTCAGACCGGGCGCACACGATCGGCTTTCTGGGCGCGAAAGGCGGGATCGGCACGACGACCCTGGCGCTGAACGTCGCGGCCAGCCTGTCGCAGCGCGAGAGCACAATCCTGGCCGATTTCCGCCTGGGCCAGAGCACGCTGGGGCTGGCGCTTGGCGCCGCGCGCTCGACCGGCATGGCGAATCTGCTGTCGCGCCCGGCCAGCGAGCTGACGGCGCGCAGCGTCGAAAACGAGCTAATCCACCACAGCAGCGGTCTGCGGCTGCTGCTGTCGTCGGCCCGCCCTAAAGAAACGCAGATGACGGTCAGCCCAGAGTCGGCGGCGGCAGTCGTGCGCCAGCTGGGGTCGCTGGCGCGTTACGCGCTACTCGACCTGGGCGCGGGGCTGTCGCGCGTCACGGTACGGCTGTTGCAGGAACTGGATCACCTGGTCATCACCGTCGAGCCGAACCGGGTCGCGCTGGCGCTGGCGCGCGCCCTGCTCGAAGAGATTGAGCAGCTTGCCTTCCCGCGCTCGCAGGTGCTGGTCGTGCTGATCAACCGCACGCAGTCCAGCTTGCAAATCCCCTGGCAGGAAGCCGAGCAGATGCTCAACCACGAGATGACCGCGATTATCTCGCCCATGCCGGAGCTGGTGTTCCAGGCCGACGAAGCCAACGTGCCGCTGATTCTCTACCAGCCGAGCGCGATCGTCGCCGCCCAGTACACCAAACTGGCCGAGGCCCTGGTCCATGTCGGCTAAGGTGGGCCAGCCCGGCGCTCTATGACCTGTCCTCGGTAATGTCGCTCGATCACGCCCTCGCCGCGGCCACTGCCCTGCTCCGCCGCTCTCGGTGCACCGTCGCGCTGACCGGGGCGGGGATCAGCACCCATTCGGGCATCCCCGACTTCCGTAGCCCCGGCGCGGGCCTGTGGGAGCTACATGATCCGGCTGAGGTCGCCAGCATCTACGGCTTTCGCCACAACCCGGAGCGTTTCTACCGCTGGATTCGCCCTCTGGCGCGGACGATTCTCGACGCGCAGCCAAACCCCGCGCATCTCGCGCTGGCGCGCATGGAGCAGCGCGGGCGCCTATATAGCGTCATCACGCAGAACATCGACCTGCTGCACACGCGCGCCGGCAGCCGGACCGTCCACGAAGTGCACGGGCACCTGCGCACGGTGACGTGCATTCACTGCTTCAACGAGTACCCGGCTCAGGCGATGATCCTCGCCTATCTCGAAACGGGCGCGATGCCGCTCTGCCCGGCTTGCGGGCACGCGCTGAAACCGAACGTGATCCTGTTTGGCGAGCAGCTTCCTGCCCAGGCGCTCAGCGCAGCCCGGCGCGACGCGCAGAAATGCGACGTGATGATCGTCGTCGGCTCGTCGCTCGAAGTCTTCCCGGCGGCTGATCTGCCAAGCCTCGCTCAGCGGTCGGGTGCGGCGCTGATCTTCGTCAATCTGACCGCAACCGCGTTAGACTCGCTGGCCGACATCGTAATCCACGGAGACGTGGTCGATGTGCTGCCGCGTCTCGCACAGTCCCTGGAAGGCGATCCCGAATGACGGACGAGCACCGCCCTGCGGTCCCTGAGAACAGCTACCAGCAGCTTGCCGCGCGCTACGAGCGCCTGATGGAAATTAGCCGCCAGTTGAACTCGACGCTGGACCTGGGAACACTCCTCAGCCGCATCGTCCGGGCTGCCACCGAGCTGACCGGGACGGAGGTCGCGTCGATTTTGCTGGTGGACCCTACCACCGGCGAGCTGCGCTTTGAAGCCGCCTCGAACCTGTCGGGCAGCGCGATGGCGGCTATCCCCGTCCCGATCGAGGGCAGCCTGGCCGGGTGGGTCGTCACGCACGGCGCGCCGGAGCTGGTGCAGGACGCGCAGAACGACGCGCGCTGGTTCGGTCATGTGGACAAAACGCTGCGCTTCACCACGCGCAACCTGCTCGCCGTCCCGATGAAGCTGCACGATTCGGTGATCGGCGTCGTGGAGGCGATCAACAAGCGCGAGGGCCAGCCCTGGACTCAGGAAGATGTCGATACGCTCGGCGCGCTGGCGAACCAGGCCGCAACCGCCGTCCAGAACGCGCGACTGTTCCAGCAGAGCGACTTCATCGCCGAGATGGTGCACGAACTGCGCACGCCGCTGGCGGCGCTGCACGCCAGCGCCTCGCTGCTCCAGCGCCCCACCCTGCCGGAGCGCGTCCGGCATGAGATCGCCGCGACCCTTCAGGCCGAGACTGAGCGCCTCACGCAGATGACCAGCGACTTTCTCGACCTGGCGCGGCTGGAGTCGGGCCGCACGCGCCTGGAGCTACGCCGCTGCGAACTGCTGGCGCTGGTTCGCGCCTGCGTCGAGCTGGTCTTGCCGCAGGCCGCCGACCGGGGCATCAGTATCGACGTAATTGGAAGCCCGCTGAGCGTTACCGCCGACGAGACCAAGATCAGGCAGGTGATGCTCAACCTGCTGACGAACGCCATCAAGTACAACCGCGAACACGGGCACATTGTCTGCCGGGTCGACCGCAGCGAGAACTGGCCGGGCACGCCGCCACATCACGCCGTCGTGAGCGTGCAGGACACCGGCGCCGGGCTGAGCGAAGAAGATCGTCTGAGCGTGTTCGACAAGTTCTTCCGCGCCGCCAGCACCGCGCGCACCACGACCGGCACTGGGCTGGGTCTACCGATCGCGCAGCGGATTGTCGAGGCCCACGGCTGCGAGCTGTGGGTGGAGAGCGAACTCGGCGTGGGGACAACCTTCTCGTTCACGCTGCCACTGGCCGAGCGCGAGGCAGGAACGGGCAAGCCCGCTGGCAGCGCGGAGCTGGCCCCTCAACCAGCCTAAGTTCTACGGGGGCGCGGGCGAGGGCTACGGCTCGATCAGCACCTTGAGCGCGCCGGGCCGGGCGGCGTGCGCCAGCGCCCGCTCAGCCTCGTCCAGCGGATAGCGGGCCTCGATCAGCGGGCGCGGATCAACCAGGCCAGCGTCTAACAGGCGCAGCGCCGCGCCGAACGGCCCGCACCGGCTTCCGATCACCCGCAGTTCCTCGACCGCGATCCGTGTCAGGTCAGCCTGCGGCAGCCCCGCGTAGGTGCTTTTCAGAACGATCGTCCCGCGCGGGCGCACCAGGTCCAGCGCCACGGCGAACCCCTCGGCGCTACCGGTGCAGTCGATCACCACATCCGCCGCGCCGCGCTCCAATTCGTCCGCGCTCGCGGCGGCGATGCCCCATCCCGCCAGCAGCGCCCGCTGCCGCTCGCGCCGCGCCACGACGGCCAGATCGGCGCCGGTCAGGCGCACGACCAGCGCCACGAGCAGCCCCAGCTTGCCTGCGCCAACGACGATCACGCGCTCATGAGGCGCAATGGGCGCCACTTCGAGCACCTGGCAGGCCGCCGCCAGCGGCTCGATAAACACCGCCGCGTCGTCCGGCACGGCGTCGGGCACGGCCCACAAATTCCTGACCGGCAGCCGGAACACGTCCGCGAACGCCCCATCGTAAGCCATCAGGCCGAGCACCGCGCGCGTCCGGCAGTGCGTCGGCAGCCCGCGCCGGCACCTATCGCACTCGCCACAACTGACGTTGATCTCGCCCGCTACGCGCCGCCCAACCCACCCCGCCGGGCCGTCGATCACCTCGCCGGCGAACTCGTGGCCGAGCGTGCCGCGAAAGCCCTTGTAGCCGCGCATCAGCTCCAGGTCGGTGTTGCAGATACCCGCCAGCCGCAGCCGGATCAGCGCCTCGCCGGGTCCGGCTTGCGGCGCGGCGCGCTCGACGACCTTCAGCCCGTCTTCAAACATCACGGCGCGCACGGTTTGCTCCATGTCTGCTCCCTCAAGCGTTCCCCTGGCCGCCGGCCGCTTGTCAGGCGCGGCCCCGGCCCGTATAATCCGCGCTTCGAACTTTGCCCGGAAGGACTTCCCGCCATGCGACGCTGGACGCTCCTGCTGCCGCTTGGGCTGGCGCTGTTGCTGGCCGCGTGCAGCGCCCAGCCGGAGCTACATTTCGCCAACAAGACCGAGTGCGGCGCCGCGACGATCACGCTGGTACACGCCGCGTCCGGCCAGAGCAGCACGCACACTGTCGCGCAGGGCGCCGAGCTGACGATCGCGGTCTTCCCCGACGAGTTATACCGCTACGAAGTCACCTATCCCCGTGACGACGCGGCGCGATTTCAGTGCGAGCCAAAGCTGGTCGAGACGCGGGTCCGATCCGGCCAGCGCATCACCGTCACGCTCGAAAGTGTCCGCGAAGAAAGCTGATCCGGGCCAGCCCCGACTTTAGCCCCACCCGCTCCAGGTGAAGACTTGCTCCGGCAGTGCCGCGCCCGCCGGGAACAATGGCCCGTCGCCTTCCTGCCGCACAACCGACACCTGCCATGCAAACTCGCGCGGCGCGCCTTCTTCCGGCAGCGCGACCGCCGGGAGATCATACGAAAGCTGGCGCGTCGTCGCGCTGAAGGTCTGGCCGGTCGCCTGATCGCGCACGCTAACCAGGTAGAACTCGCCGGCGGCCAGCGGGCCAACCGTCAGCCAGCTCAGGCGCACCGGCCCGGCGACCGTTCCCCCGGCCGGCGGATAGATCAGCTGCGGCGGCCGGTGGGTCGGCGTCGGCGTCGCGGTCTCGCTGCCGGTAAAGGTCGGCGTGAAGGTTGGCGTCGGCGTTGGCGCGGGAATGTTGATCTCCTGCCCGACTGAGAGCACCGGCGGGATCGGGCAGCAGCAGTGCGCGGACTGCCACTGGCAGCCGCGACAGTCGATCCCGCCCGGCCCGGTGTTCAGCTCGCACAGCTGGCGTAGGGTCGAATCGACCGCGATCGCGATGCTGCTCAGCGTGTCGTCCTGGCGGACCTGGTATTTCTGGATCGAGAAGCTCGGCCCGGCGACTTGCAGCGTGATCATCGGCGGCGCGCTGGTCGCCACGGCGGTCAGCGTGACGTCATAACCGGGCGGCGTGGCGGTCGCGGTCGGGCGCGGCACCAGGATGCGCGTCCCCGGCCCCGGTAGCTGGCGGCAGTCGGTCAGGTTATTGAGCCGCAGTAGCACCTCAATCGCGGCCAGATCGCTGAACCCGTGCTGGTACAACACGCTGATGCAGTCGTCGCCGGACTGAAGGACGTATTCGTAGGGGCCGGGTGTGCCGGTGACGGTCGGCGTCTCGGTCGGCGGCCCGGCGGTCGCGCTGACGGTCGGCGTGATCGTGGGCGGAATGGTGCGCGACGGCGTCAGCGATGGCGCGGCAGGCGTAGGCGACGCCGGGACCGGCGTCTGCGTCGAAGCCGCGAGGACCGCGACAGGGCTGGGTGGATCGGTCGGCGCGGGCGGCGAGGGGCTGCTGGTCGGCTCCTGAGCGCCGTCGCTCCCACACCCGGCGGCCAGCAGCGCCAGCGCCGTCAACAACAGGGTTATCAGCCACAGTCGATCCTTCATCCTCGTGTCCTCTCGTGCGCAGATAGCTATTGTCCCCCCTTGCCTGATTGTTCTGCGCTAGCGGCTCGCCCACGTGAACCGGCGCGGCGCCGTCGCGTAATCGTCCGACAGAATTTTCTGGTCCGGTCCAATCTTTGCCAGCGAGACCGTCCACTCAAACGTATGCGCGCGTCCATCTTCAGGCTGCCATTCCCCTGGCAAGATCAGTGCGATGTCCGGCACCAGCCGCGTGTACTCGCGCTCCAGCCGTTGATCGAACACGCGCACCAGGTACCGCTCGTTGGTCGCCAGCGTGCCCGTCCCGCCCCAGCGCAGCGTGACCATCTGGTCGGCGCGGAACTCAGCGCCATCGGCCGGGGAAAGCAAGAACGGCGCGTTAAAGGTCGCGGTCGGCGTCGGGGTTGGCGTCAGCGTGCCAACCGGCGACGGCGTGAACGTCACGGTCGGCAGCGGGACGGGCACGCGCACCCGCTGGCCCTGCCCCAACAACACGGTGCACCGCTCGCCGCCGGTTGGCGACCCGAAATCGCATTGCAGGAACGGAATCTCCGGGTTGATCTGCGACAACGTTTCCAGCGACGCGCCGTACTGCGACGCGATGCTGAGAATCGTCTCCCCGGCCTGGACCGAGTGCCAGGCCATGCCGGGGCGCAGCGTCGGCTCGACGTTCTGGTACTGCGCCAGCGCGTCCGGCGTGCCAAACTCGTTGAGCGCGATCGTCGGCTCCGCCGCGACCGCGTCCCCGCCAGCCGCTGGAGCGCCCTCGATCGCGCCAGTCACCGGCTCCTCAGCCGGTTCCGCGCCGGGCGTCGGCGTCGGCCACGGGATTTCAAGCGTCTGCCCAAGCTGGAGCTGGCCGGGGTCGGTCATGTCGTTCAGCTCCAGGATCAGGTCCACAATCGATAGCTCCAGGTGCCCGCAGCGAATCGCCATGCCGTAGATGGTGTCCCCTTCGCGCGCCGTCTGCATGCACGGCCCCTGAGTGGGGGTCGGCGTTGGCGATGGCGGGGCCGGGGTCACGGTGATCCATTGGAAGGTCGGGCGCGGGGTGTTTGTGGGATCGACCGGCGCAACCCCGCGCTGCGTCGAGGTCGGCGGCGCGGTCGCGCCCGGCAGCGGAGTCAGCGGCTCCACTCCGGCGCTGTTCTCCCCGCCCTGGCCGCCGCTACCGTTGTCATCGCGCAGCAGCGCCGTCGCGCCTACGCCGATGCCGATCCCCAGCGCCAGGGCAAGTACGATGCCGATCAGCGCGGCCCAGCGCCACGCTCGCCCGGCCACTTCCCCGGCGTAGAGGTCGTCGTCGCCTTCAGCCGGGTCGTAACGCGAGCGACGCTTGTCTTTCTCAGGCGGCTCAGGCGCTACCACGATCGGCGCCGCCTCGCCGGACAGGGCCGCCCCGCAGATCGCGCATATCCGCGCTGAAAGCGGCTGGTTCGATCCACAGATTGGGCATTCCTGCGTGCGCTTGCCGTCCGTCATCACACCTCGCGAGACCTCGCCGGAACCAGTCCGGGCCATGCGGAGCGGATTATACCAGGAGCGGCTCCGTTGACCAGGATGCGTCGGGCGCAGCGAGCGACAGATTAGCTTCGCTTTTCGCGCGACTACCGGACGATTGCCCGAATCTGTGGTAGTATTTCTGCGGCTTTCGTTCCCTGGCTGGTTCTTGGATTCCTGACGCAATTCCGCGAAGAAAGGTTCGACCCCATGCGTGTGGTCACGAACGAGGCGCATCTCGCCCGCTACCGCCGGATGTCGCACATTCTGTTTTTTGTCAGCCTGGCGGGGATGGCAGCCGGGTTTTTCTACACCTGGACGGCTGACCCAGAGACCTCGACCAGTGTCAGCTGTTTTCTGCTGCCGGCGCTGCTGTTCATGACGCTCATCTCGGTGCGCATGGCGAACACCTGGATTCGTGAGCCGCGCCCGGAGCGGGTGCTGGAGGAGTCGCTGAAGGGCATCGGGCGGCGCTACGCGCTGTTCCAGCATATCCTGCCCGCCCCGCACGTGCTGATCGGCCCGGAAGGCGTGTTCACGATCACGCCGCAGTGGCAGGAGCGCCAGTACCGCGTTTCGGGCAATAAATGGGCGGGCGATCGCGGGCTGTTCGCGCGCCTCTCCGGCTACATGCGGCAGGATATGCTCGGCAACCCGTTCAACGAGGCGCGCATCCACGCGCAGGAAATGCAGAAGCTGGTCGACAAGATCGCGCCGGACGAGGGCATCGAGGTGCAGCCGCTGGTCGTCTTCACCAGCCCGAAGGTCACGCTCGAGATTGACGACCCGATTATCCCAGTCCTTTACGCCAACCCGAAGAAAAAGCCCTCGCTGCGCGATTATCTGCGCGACCTCAAAGGCGAGGAGCGCCCGACCCTCTCCGAGGCTCACCTGGACGAGATCGACCGCCTGTACGGGCTGGTGACGCGCGAAGAGATCGCGGCGGCGACCGGGGGCAGCCTGCCGGTCGAAGAAGACGACGCCGACGACGAGGCATGAGCGCGGCGCGCCGTCGCTGGTTGTGGACGCTGGCCCTGATCGCCGGGCTGGCGTTCGCGCTGCGCCTCTACCGGCTGGACGCGCTCCCCTTGCGCGGCGACGAGGCGTTTTCGGTGCGCTACGTGGCGGCGGACCCGCGCGACACGCTGCGCGACCTGGTGCGCCGCGAGCCGCACCCGCTCGGCACGTTCATCAGCTTCTGGGCGTGGAAGCAGGCGGCGGGCGACAGCGAGTTCGCCATGCGCTACCTGCCGCTGCTCGGCAATCTGATCGGCGTGGCGGCAGTCGCCCAGCTAGGCCGTCGCCTGTTGCGCAGCGCGCCCGCCGGGCTGATCGCGGCGGCGCTGTGGGCCGTCAACCCTTATCTCATCTGGCACGCGCAGGACGTTCGGAATTACGCGATTTGGGCCGGGCTGAGTCCGCTGGCGCTGTGGCTGTTTCTGCGCGCGGCTGACCGGGGCCGCCCGCGCGCCTGGCTGCTGTACGTCGCGGTCGAGGCGCTGGCGCTCTACACCTTCTTCCTCGAGGCGTTCTTTATCCTCGGCCAGGCGCTCCACCTGCTGCTCGTCCAGCGCGAGCGGCGCGCGGTCCGGCAGGCGCTGGGCGCCTGGACGCTGCTCGCGGTGCTGCTCATTCCGTGGTTCGCGCAGGCGTGGTATCTGGCGGACAGTGGTTATCAGGGCGCGGTCGGCGACGCGCGCCCCGCCGAGCTGCTGACCTGGTTCCTGCCGACGCTGCTGCTCGGTTACGCGCCGCCCGGCCCGTGGGACGTGCTGCTCCCGCTCGCCTGGATCGGGCTGGTTACGGCAGCGTGGCGGCTGCGCCGCCCGCCGCAGCCGCGCCTCGGCCTCTGGCTCGCGCTGAGCGCGCTGGCGCCCGCCGCCCTGCTGCTGATCGCCGCCAGCCGCATGAGCGTCTTTCACCCGCGCTATCTAATCGCGGCGACACCCGCGCTGCTGATCGCGACCGCCTGGGCGCTCGCGCCGCTGGCCGAGCGCCGCGCCACACGTCCTGCCCCACTCGCGATCGGTGCCGCCCTGCTCGCGCTGCCCCTGCTCGGCTTCGCGCATCTCAGCGGCTACTATCGCGGCGTGGACGCCAAATCCCCGGACTGGCCCGCGCTGGTCGCCTATCTCCAGGCGCGCACGCTGCCCGGCGATCTGATCGTGCAGTCCGCGCCCGACCCGGCCTTTGGCTATTATTACGCCCAGCCCGCCGACGAGATCAGCCTGCGCCCGGAAGCCGACCCGATCGCCCAACTGCGCCCGGAGGTCAATTTTCGCGCCGGTATCTGGACCATCGACGGGCCGCCGGAAGCGCGCGCCTATCTCGCCGGGCGAATGCAAGCGGTCAGCGAGCGGCAGGCGGGCGCGTTCCACGTCAACCAGTACCGCGCCTGGACCGTGCGCCCCAGCGAGATCGAGCAGACGAGCGGCGCGACCTTCGGCGACTTCGCGCGCCTAGCAGGCTATACGCTGCAAGGTCCCGACCCCGCGACGCAGGCGCTGACCGTGCTGCTCTACTGGGAGCCGCTGCGCGCGACCGCGACGGATTACGTGGTGTTCGTGCACCTGGCCGGGCCGGGCGCGTCCGCTGAGGGCGCCGGGCCGCTGGTGGATCAGGACGATCACCGCCCGCGCGACGGCTTCGCCAGCACGCTGAGCTGGGAGCCAGGGACGCTCGTGCGCGACCCGTATCACCTGCTCGAAACGCCCGTCAATCTGGCGCCGGGCGATTACCGGCTGCTCATCGGTTTCTACGACCCGGCCGATCCTTCGGCGCGCGTCCCGGTAACGGGGGCGGATGGCGCGCCGCTCGGCGATCATCTCACGCTGGCGGCGTTCGCGTGGCCGCTCGGCGAATAAAAAGAGCGGCCCATTTCAGCCGCTCCTGTTCATCTCTCACTGCGCCAAACGTCAGCCGCCTAGCTCCTTCAGGCGCGCTTCCCACTTCGCGTACAGCCGCTCATAGACCGCCTCGGAAAGCGACCCGGCCATCAGCTTGGCGTCCAGCTGGTCAAGATAGGCGCGGATTTCGTCGGCGGTCTGCGGGACAGCCGCTTCCGCCCCCGCCGGTGTCTGCGCGGGTCCGGCAGGAGCCTGCTCCTGCCCCTGCTGGTTCTGCATCATCTGCTGCATCATCTGCATCATCATCATTTGCTGCTGTTGCTGGAGCGCGGCTTGCTCCGGGTTGAGCGCCGCGCCGATCTGCTGCCCAACGCCCAGGCCGACGCCCGCGCCCGCCAGTCCGCCGCCCATCCCCTCGTTGCCAGCCGCCCTCTCGGCCACTTCCAGGCGGCGAATGCGCTCGTAAGTGGCGAAGTCGATGTAGTTGCGCAACTCCTCGGTCGAGACTTCCTTCGCGGTGAACGGCTTGGCCTCGAACGCCTTGATCCGCATCCCGATCTGCGCGAACTGCTCGTTCAGCCGGGCCAGCGCCGCGCCTTCTAGCTCCGCCAGCAGGCGGTTAGCGTCCATGATGCTCTGCGCGCCGGATGTCGAGAGCAACTGCGCCAGCTCGCCCAGCAGCATCGACTGGATACGGTCGCGGATGTCGCCGAGGCGCAGGATCGCTTTCCCGATACCGTACTGCTTGACGAAGCGCACCGGGTCCTCGACGCCGATATCAATCACGCCATGCGTGATCAGCAGGACCACGCCCATGCCCCGGCCCGGCGTTTCGAGCACGACGGGCGGGTTGGTGCCCCACGGCACCTGCGGCAGGTCTTTCAGGTTCACGAAATAGAGGTCGGCGGTGAACGGCGTCCGCCCGCCCGTGACCAGGCCAAGCAGCCCGGTCAGGATCGGCAGGTTGCCGGTGCTGAGCGTGTGCGAGCCGGGGCCGAGCGCGTCGAGCACCTGGCCCTGGCGCACGAAGACCGCCGCCTGGCTTTCCTGCACGATCACCTGCGATCCGAAGCGGAAGTCCCCCGACCCGCCCTGCGGCTCGCGGTACACCAGCTCGTCGTCCATCACGTTGACATGGTCAACGACGTCAATAATGCGTGGCATTTTCTCGTCTCCTTGTCGTCCCTCGCGGCAGCCCGGCGCGCCGGGCAGGGCCGCGCGCTACTCGATGCCCTTCATCACGCTGTCGCGCAGGCCGTAGGCGTCGTTGGCCTCGATCGTCAGCGCGTCGAGATCGCGGATCGCCTCGTCCACGCCCTCGCCTTTGAGCGCCGCGTCGTGCAGCGCGTCGAGCTTTTCCTTAAACTTGTCGGCGTAATCGAGCAGCGCCCGGTCAAAGGCGTAGGCCACCTCCAGGTCTTCGGCGTCGATCTTCACCGCGTCGAAGAAGCCGCTGTAGCCGGGCGTGTCGGTCGCGACGCGGTCGACAAAGGTCTGGAGCTTGGTCTTGGCACTGCGGGTCTTGCTCATAGTGCTCAGCCCGCCCGCGTCGAGCAGCGCCTTCTCAATCGTGGGCAGCCGGTTGAGTTGCAGCTTCAGCTGATCTACCACATGCTCCCGGATCAACCGGTCGGCCTGGCGCCGCGCGGACATTTCCATGTAGCCCCGGAAGCCGGGAACCTTCGCCGCCAGGGACTCCAGCTTGCCCCGCTCGCGGACAATCCGCGCGTAGAGGTCGTCCATCGCCTGTAATCTCCTTCTTTGCACTTGGCTGGTCCCAAGCATACATCAGAGGGAGGCTGCGCACAAACCCGCGAATTGGGGGGCTTCGGCGGCGGCGCGCGGGCCGTGCTATAATGGCCGCGACGTTCATAGCAAGGAGCGAACAATGGGCGCCAAAGACCAGGGGGCGGACGCGATCGAGGGCCGCTGGCTCGTGATCCCGCGCACGCTGTGCTTCATCACGCATGGGCGCGACGTGCTGCTGCTCAAGCGCGGGATGCACAAGCGCGTCTATCCGGGCCGTTACAACGGCGTCGGCGGCCATATCGAGCGCGACGAAGACCCGCTAACCAGCGCCCTCCGCGAGATGCAGGAAGAGACCGGGCTGGCGATCGAGGAGGTGCGCCTGCGCGGGCTGATCCACGTCGACGCCGGCAGCGCCAACGGGATCATGGTCTTCGTGTTCTCCGCGCGCGCCACCTCGCGCGAGTTCGCGCCATGCGACGAGGGCACGCTGGAATGGGTGCCGCTCGACGCCGCTGCCGATCTACCGCTGGTCGAAGACCTGCCCGCGCTGCTGCCGCTGCTGTTCGACGCGCCGGACGACGGGCGGCTGTTCTACGCGCATTCCAGCTACGACGCGGACGACCAGCCGGTCCTGCTGTTCGCGGAGCATGGCGCGCGCGCTCCGCAGTCGCCGCCTTATGGCGGCACGGACGCGCCGCTCGTCCGCTGACCTGCTGACCTACTTGCATGTTTGGCCGGAGCAGGAATACACTTCAGGCATGCTGACACGACACGATTCAACCCGCTGGTCTCTGCTCGCCGTGGCCGTCCTGCTGATCGCGAGCATCGGCGTCGTCCCGATGGTGGCGGGGCAACTGACGCCGACGCCCTCGCCGGAGCCTGCCGAGGAGGCCATCTCGCAATACGGTCTCTACGAAGCGAGCTTCCGCGCGCCCGGCGATTACACCAACCCCTACGATCCGGCGCAGATCGACGTAATGGCGACCTTCAGCGGGCCGGGCGGCGCGTCCTACGACGTGCCTGCCTTCTTCATGCGCCCGTTCCGCCAGACCTGCACCGAAAACTGCGAGGTCGAGCAGCTTGAGATGGCCGGGCCGAGCGAGTGGCGCGTGCGCTTCAGCCCGCCCGCGACCGGCGAGTGGCAGGTGTCCGTCAGCGCGCGGGACCGGACAGGCTTCAGCAGCGTCGTCTACGAGGACAGCTTCCGGGTCGCGCCCTCCGATGATCCCGGCTTCGTGCGCCGTGGCGAGAACCCGCGCTATTTCGCGTTTGACAGCGGCGAGCCGTTCTTCCCGGTCGGCTCGAATCTGGCGTGGTCGTGGGACGGCGCGGGCGGTATCTTCGCTTACGAGCGCTGGCTCGACGCGCTAAGCGCGGCGGGCGCGAACTACGCCCGGATCAACATCGACGTGCCCTGGTTCATCGGGCTGGACTGGCCCGGACCGGCCGGTGACTATTCCGAGGCGCAGGCCGCCGCGTGGCGGCTCGATACCATCTTGCAGCGCGCCGCCGAGCGTGGCATCTATTTGCAGGTGACGCTGCTCTGGCACCAGGGCTTCACCGAGTATGTCAGCCCGCCGGTTGGCCCGGTGGACGACGGCCCGCGCCTGGACACCAGCGCCGACTGGGACAGCAACCCGTATAACGTGGCGCTCGGCGGCCCGCTAAGCGGCCCCTCGGCGCTGTTCTTCGAGACCGCGCGCCCTCTGCTCAACCAGCGCCTGCGCTACATCGTGGCGCGCTGGGGCTATAGCCCGCACGTCTTCGCCTGGGAGCTGGTGGACGAGATCGATAGCCTGGCCGGGTACACGCCGCAGCGCGCCCGCGCCTGGCTGCAAGACTCGCTCGTCTACCTGGACGAGATCGATCCGGTCGATCACCTGGTGACGGTCGGGATGCGGCAGCCGGAGCCGTCGCTGTGGGCGCTCGACGCGATTGACTTCGCGCAGGTGACGTATTACCAGCGCCGCCCGGTCGAGCCGCCGCAGGACCAGGTCGCCGGGACGCTGGACGCGCTTAGCCAGGCGTTGACGCAGACGGACAAGCCGGTCCTGCTCTCGGAGTTCTCGCTCAATCCCTGGTACGAGCCAATCGACGACGACCCCACCGGCATTCACCTGCGTAACACGATCTGGACTGCCGCGCTGGCGGGGTCGGCGGGCGGCGCGATGAGCTGGTGGTGGGATACCTACATCGACCGCGCCGCGCTCTACGACGTATTCGCGCCGCTGGCGAGCTTCACCGAGCAGGTCAGCTGGAACTCCCCTGCCCTGGAGCCGATCACGGTCGGGTTGATGGCGGAGACGCCGTTTAACTACGCGCCGCTGCGCCTGGACGGGTTCCGGCGCGATCTCGGCAGCGAGTCGCCCTTCGACACGATCTACCGCGTCCTGCAAGACGGCGCCGTCCCGCCCATCAGCCAGGCGTCGGCTTACCTGTATGGCGAGGCGAACCCGGAGCGCAGCCGCCCGCAGACGTTCGTCGTGTCACCACCGATCGACACCGAGCTTCAGATCGGCCTCCGCGACGTGTCATCCGAGGCGCCCGCTATCCTGGTGATCAACATCGACGGGAGCGAGATCGCGCGGATCGATTTCAGCGCCGGAAGCCGCCAGATTCTCGTGACTGTCCCGCTCAGCGCGGGCGAGCATACCGTCGTGCTCGATAACCTCGGCGCGGACTGGATTCAGCTCGACTACATCGAGATCGCGGCCTATCGCTCGCCGATTCGCGCGATCGGCCTGGCCGACCGCGAGCGCGGCGAGGCGGCGGTCTGGGTGCACCATCGCGACTTCACGTTCGAGACGATCAGCGCCGGGATCGAGCCGGAGCCGGTCAATTTTAGCCTGCGCATCCCGGAGATGCCCGCCGGGACGTACCGCGTGACAATCTGGGACGCCATCACTGGCAACGTCATCGGCGAGGAAACGGTCACGCTGGCCGAGGATGGCAGCGGCACGCTGCGCGTTCGCCTGCTGCCCCTGACCGCCCAGCTCGCGGTCCACGCCGAGCGCGTCGCGGGGCCGCCCGACACCACCAGCACGCCCGCCACGCAGATTATCACGCGCACGCCCGCCGTCACGCTGACGCCGACTTCGACCTCGACGCCGACGCCGACCAGCACCAACACGCCAACGCCGACCGCGACCGATACGCCGACCATGACGCTCACGCGGACTCCGACCAGAACGCCGTCGCCGACCAATACCCCAACCGACACCAGCACGCCGACCGCGACGCCGACCGGCACCGCGACCAGCACGCCGACGGACACGCCGACAGCGACCGCTACGAACACGCCGCGTCCGACCGCGACAC
This sequence comes from Aggregatilineaceae bacterium, assembly GCA_035325905.1. Classification (GTDB taxonomy): domain Bacteria; phylum Chloroflexota; class Anaerolineae; order Aggregatilineales; family Aggregatilineaceae; genus DYGX01. The sequence goes on from DAOKYY010000023.1 coordinate 38,149, forward strand.
AGACCCGAACGCCAACCATCACGCCAACGGCGACGGAGCGCGTCACGTCCCCCTGACGCCGCCGGGCCGCGCACGGGTATAGAATCAAAACGCCCGGCAGAGGCGCGCCTCTGCCGGGCGTTGATCGCCAGTCGCCAGACTACTCGCCAAGCATGTTCTCGACCGCGAAGTACGCCGGGCGCGGGTTGCCCGCCGGGTCCAGCAGGCTGAAGAGGCACTGCTCGCCCGTCTGCCCGACCACGCTACAGAAGTTCAGATTGTAGAGGAACATCGGGCCGACATAGCCTAACTCGCGCCCTAGCTCGAAGCCACGCACAACATACTGCGCCTGCTCGTCGAGCGTGGTGTACTCCACGAAGCCGAGCGCCTCGACCGGCGTGACGTTCAGGCCATCGTTGGACCCCCACCCGAACTCGGTCGCCCAGATATAGGTTCCGCTGTCGAGCTTCTCGACCATGATCGCGCGGTAATCGCTGAGCGTGTCCTTGAAGAAGAAGCTCGGATGATCGTCCCAGGCGGCGACCGCCGGGCGGTTGTTGCGGCAGCAGGTGCTGTCCGGCGGGTTGGCCCAGCCGTTCGGGTGCGCGCCGATCGCGTCGGCCCACTGCGCGACCCCGGCCTCATACATCTGCCGCAGGTAAACGCGGTCGTCTACCGCGTTGACGCCGTCGTTGAAGCCGGTCGGCGCGAGGCCGCCCGTCACCACGACCGCCGCCGGATCAACCAGCTTGATCGCGGAATAGGCCGCCTGAAGCAGCGCCACATAGTCGGCGGCGCTGATGCCGCGCGGGGTGTTCCACGCCCGCCGCAGGTTCGGCGAGTCCCAGATTTCGTAAGCGTCCACGACCCCGGCGTAACGCTGCGCCAGCGCGCCGGCGAAGGCCGCGTAGGTCTGCGGGTCAGCGGGCGGCCCGGCTTCTTCGCCGGTCTCGCGCGCCCAGGCAGGCGCGTTCGTCACCGTCAGCAGGATATTCAGCCCGGCAGCGTCCATCGCCCCGACCATCTCGTCGAGCGGCGTCCAGTCGATCGCGCCCTGCGCCGCCTCGTACAGCGACCAGTCGATCACCTGCTTGACCCAGCCCACGCCGAGCGCGGTCACGTTCTCCATCACGGCGGCGGTGTCCTGGTTCGGCAAATGCACCTGCACGCCATACGCGAAGCCGACGTTCTGCGCCAGGTTCTGAATCGCGCTGGCGGTCGGGAAGGCTTCTACCTCAGGCTGGGCGGCGACGGTCGGCGTCGCCATCATTCCTTCCGGCGGCGGGCCAGCCGTCGGGAAGACCGTGCCTTCCGGCGGCGGACCAGCCGTCGGGAAGACGGTCCCAGCCGGGACGGGCGTCGCCTGAGCCTGGGCAACCGGGATGCGAATCTGCTGCCCGACGTAGATCACGCGTGGGTTCGCGATGCCGTTATACTGCGCCAGCGCGTCGGCGGTGGTGTTGTATTGCAGCGCGATACGGAACAAGGTTTCGCCCGCGCGGACAATATGAATCACTTCGTTCCCCGCCTGGGCGGGCAGCGCGGCCGGGTACTGCCCCGCATCCGCGCCTGGCTGCACCGGCGGCGCGCCGGGCACAGGCGTCCCGGAGGAAAGCTGCGCGGCGGGCAGCAGCGGAATCGTCAGGACCTGGCCGGGCAGAATCTGGGCCGGGTTCAGAATGCCGTTCGCCTGAGCCAGCGTTTCGGCGGTGGTGTTGTACTGGCTGGCGATGCTAAAGAGGGTCTCGCCCGCCTGCACCGTATGCGTCGCCAACAGGCTGCCGTCCTGGGCGCGAACAACCGCGCGCGCGCCCATCAGCACGGCCAGCGCCAGGAGCAGCGTCATAACTTGCCGCACATGATGCATCATTTTGCCTCCTCTGGGAGAACACCTTGTCCGGTGATCTTAGTCCACTTCTTCTGCCAGCGCCATTCAGACTCACGCCGCACGCCGCGTCGAAAACCCCACCGCCCGGCGAGATGACTCGGCGCTCATCATTGCTAGGTACAGCATACGCGAACGCCAGCCGATCCGCAACACTCGCGCAGGCCGGATTTGCCTTGAGAACAATGCGCGGGGTGGGACCGCGCGCCGGGTCTGCGCTACAATCGTCTCGTTGGTCACTGGAACAATCGACTGGTTGGAGCGCCCCGCTCGCCGCACCGCACCCACAGGAGGTGTATCCGATGGCTGTCGTCAAACCGTTTCGCGCCGTCCGCTACAACCCGCAGCAGATCGCCGACATGCAGACCGTCGTCAGCCAGCCCTACGACCGCATCGACGCCAGCCTGCAAGCGCGCTATTACGACCTCAGCCCGTACAATGTCGTGCGGATCATCGAGGGCCGCGCCGAGCCGGGCGACCAGCCGCTGCGCCCGGAGGGGCCGAACGTCTACACCCGCGCCCGCGCCTACTACGAGCGGTGGCTGGCCGATGGCGTCCTGATGCGTGAGGAGCGCCCCGCCTTCTACGCTTACGAGCAGACTTTCTCGGTCGACGGCGTGCCGTATGTGCGGCTGGGCCTGATCGCGGCGGTCGAGCTGGTCGATTTCGATCAGGGCGTGATCCTGCCCCACGAGCGGATTCACGCCGGGCCGAAGGAAGACCGCCTGCGCCTGCTGAACACGCTCGGCGCCAACACCGAGCAGATCTTTATCCTCTACCCTGACGAGGCGAACGCCGTCAACGCGCTGATCCACCGCGCGATTGAGGGGCGCGCGCCGGACATCGACACCGTCGAGCTGTTCGAAAGCGACGTGCGGCAGCGCGTGTGGGTGATTCGCGATCCGGCGGTGATCGCCGCCATCGAGGCCGAGATGGCGCCCAAGCGCGGACTGATCATCGCCGACGGCCACCATCGCTATTCGACCGGGCTGGCCTACCGCGACCAGCAGCGCGCCGCCCACCCCGGCGCGCCGCCCGACGCCGCGTTCAATTTTGTGGCCGCGACGCTGGTCAGCATGGACGATCCAGGGCTGGTCGTGCTGCCGACGCACCGCGAGATTCATCACTTCAGCGCGACCGCGCCCGCCACCATTCTGGAGCGCGCCGCGCAGCACTTCACGGTCGAGCCTGCGCCGGACCTGGCGACGACCTTGCAGCGCGTCAACGCCCATCCGGGCGGGCACGCCTTTGGCTTCTACGGAGCCGGAACTGGGTTCAACGTCCTGACGCTCAAGGAAGGCGCGCGCCTGTCCGACCTGATCGAGGGCGATCACTCCGACGCCTGGAAAGGGCTGGCCGTCAGCATCCTTCACCGGCTGCTGTTGGAGCAGGTCGCGGGCGTGCCAGAGGCCGGGATTGAGGACAAAAGCATGATCCGCTATCACCGCGACCCGAGCGCCGCCGTCGCCCATATCGATCGCGGCGAGGGGAGTTTCGTCTTCTTCGTCAGCCCGACGCGGATGCGCGACATCCGCGCCATCGCCGGACAGGGCGAGCGTATGCCGCAGAAAAGCACCGACTTTTACCCGAAGGTCATCTCCGGAATCGTGATGCTGCCCGTGCCGCCAGACGAGCGCCTGTAATTCGTGGCAGGCCGAAAGGACACGCGATGACGAACGCGCTACCGCCTGCATCCGGCTCTGCCGGAGACATCTTTGCCCGCGCTCCGCTGCTGACCGACGGGCGGCTGTACCGGCTGGTGCGGCTGCCCGCGCCCGCCATCACCGCCGGGGCGGGTCTGCTGGCCGAGGCTGGCACGCCGTTCAGCGCGCTGATCGTGGACGAAGGCGAGGTGACGCTTGTGCTGCCCCAGGAAGAATGGGAGCAGTTCAGCGTGCGGCTGCCAGACATCGAGGAAGGCGGCCTCTACCGGCTGATCACCTTCGACGCCGCGCTTGAGCCTTCGCTGACCGGGTTCCTGGCGCGGGTCAGCGACGTGCTGGCGCGAGCGGGCGTCCCGATCCTGGCGCTGAGCGCCTTCACGCGCGATCACGTCCTGGTACCGGAAGATCACTTCCAGGCGGCGTGGGACGCGCTGCGCGCCGCGCAGCAGCCTGGGACCGCCCGATGAGCGAGCCGCCTCGCTTCTTCTTGACAGAGAATCCGAACCTCAAGCCGCGCGACGAGGTGCGCATCGAGCGCCTGGAGGCCGAGCCGTCGCCCGATGGACGGCGCGTCAAAGTGCAGATCGCCGTGACGCCTTTCCGCGAGCAGCCGAACTTCGAGATCGCGCTTGTCGACGCGGCGCAGCGGCACGTGGCGGGGACAACTGTGATCGCCGCGATGAACTTCCGCCTGGAGTTCACGCTGCACCTGCGCGGCATCCCGGCGCCGGGCGAGTACACGCTGCGCGCCGATCTGTACTACGACGAGGCGCCAGCGCCCGCCCATCGCGCCGAGACAACGCTGCACCTGCCACCTGATCCCGCGCCCTGAACCGGCGCCCGGTGGGCGGTCGATCCGATTTCGGCTATACTCAACGGCGCGCCAGCACGCAGCGGCGCGCGGGCTTCGGATCGTAAGGGGCAGTGCCACCGGTGGCGCGTAAACAGCTCGGCAAGTACGAGATCATTGACCGCCTCGGACGTGGCGGCATGGCGGAGGTCTATCGCGGCTATCACCCCGCGCTGGATCGCTACGTCGCAATCAAGCTGCTGCACCCCTTCCTGTCCGACGACCCGGAGTTCAAGGACCGTTTCGAGAACGAAGCGCGCAACGTCGCCAAGCTGAAGCATCCGAACATCGTGCAGGTCTACGACTTCGAGTACGATGCGGAGAGCGAAAGCTACTACATGGTGATGGAGCTGATCAACGGGCTGACGCTCAAAGATCGCCTGCTAGAGCTGGCCCGCACGCACGGCAGCTTCCCCGTCGGCGAGGCGGTGCGTATCGTGCGCAGCGCCGCCGAGGCGCTCGACTACGCGCACGGGCGCGGCATGATTCACCGCGATGTGAAGCCCGCCAACCTGATGCTCGACGAAGGGCAGCGCGTCGTGCTGACCGACTTCGGCATCGCCAAGATGGTAACGGGCGCGCAGTTTACGTCCAGCGGCGGGATGGTCGGCACCCCCGCCTACATGGCGCCGGAGCAGGGCCTCGGCGAGCAGGGTGACGAGCGATCCGACCTCTATTCGCTCGGCGTGATTCTGTTCCAGTTCCTGACTGGCCGCCTGCCCTACGACGCGGAGACTCCGCTGGCGGTCGTGCTCAAGCACGTCAACGAGCCGGTCCCGTCGCTGCTGGATCACGCGCCGCAGGCCTCGCCTGAGCTGGATCGTATCGTGCGCAAGGCGCTCGCCAAAGACCCGGACGAGCGCTACCAATCCGCCGCCGAGATGGCAGAAGACCTGGCGCTGCTCGACGAGAGCGGACGGCCCTATCTGCTGGCGGATGGCGCGCCGATCCTGAACGCCGACGCCCCGCCCGCGCCGGGCCGCTCAACCGAGTCCGCCGAATGGCGGCGGCTGCGCACGCTGGTCGGCGAGACCGGCCGGGTTCCCACCGTTACACCCCGCCCGGCGCCCGGCGCGCCGGGAAGGCTCCGCCCGCGCGCGGTGCTGGCGCTGGCCGCGGCGCTGGTCGCGGTCGCGGCGTTCGCGCTGTTCGGCCTGAATGACAGGACCGGGCGCGTCTCCGGGCTGCTCGGCCTGACCGAAGATCGTCCGAACGGGCAGCAACCCAGCCTGACTCCGAGCGCGACCGAGGTCACGGCGACGCCGCCCGCGCAGGCGATAGCCGCCAACACACCCCCGACGCCGCGCCGCGCTACTTCGCCCACCCGCACGCCGGGGCCGACTCGCACGCCGACCCCGCAGCCCACCGAGACCCTGCTCCCGACCGGTACGCCGACGCTCACCCCGTCGCCGGACGTGACCGGGACGGCGGTCGCGCTGCTGGTCGAGGACTACTTCGCCACGCAAGCCGCCGCCTCGCCCACGCCGAACATGACGCAGACGCTGGCCGCGTGCGACTTCGAATACTATGTGGTCGCGCCGGAAGACTTCGATACGCCGCCGTCACGCACCGCGTTCAACGAGCCGCGCCTGGTCCGCTCCGGCGAGAACTTCACCTTCGATCTGACTCTGATGAACACCGGAAGCTGTGCGTGGCCGTCCCGCGCGCGCCTGACCTTCAATCCGCAACTGACCGCCAACCCGGACGAGTCGGTCGATCTGCGCCGCCTGCAAGACGCCTGCGATGGCGCCGAGCTGCGGCCCGGCGCCAACTTCGCGCGCCAGCAGCGGTCGAACTTCTTCTTCGAGCCAGCGGTCGACATCGAAGAAACCGCCACGATTTCGTTTACCGGGACCGCACCCTCGCTCTACGGCTGCTATTACGCGGTGTGGGACCTGCTCTATCCCGGCAGCGACGTGCCGATTGGCCGCCCGCTGGTGCTCGCGATCCGCGTCTGGGGCAGCTAGCGCGCATCTCGCACCGGCCTGCCAAAACAGCGCGAGCGCCCTCCCCTCGCGGAGCGGGCGCTCGTTTGTTTCTCGGTCTGCCGCGAAAAGCGGCGGCGCTACGTCACCGGGATCGCCTGTACGACCAGCCGCTGCGCGAAGATGCCGTAGGCGTTGCTCCAGTCGGTGCAGGTGATCAGCGTTAGCGTCGGCCCATCGGTCGGCGCAGTCACCGTCCAGTCATCCGGCGCGACCTTGCGCGTGCTCATGACCACGAACACGCGCTCGATCTCGCCCTCGCGGACGATGATCTCGTCGCCGGGAACCAGCTTGCTCAGCCCCCAGAAGGGGCCGGGCGTCTGCGCGTCAAGCTGGACGTGCGCGGCCAAAACCGTGTTGCCCCACGTCGGCTCCAGCCAGGTCGTGCCGTCCAGCCAGCCGATATAGTAGCCCAGGCCGCTCACATCCCACTGGCGGTTGATGATCGGCAGCTCCAGGATCGGGATCGGCGCGCGGAACGTCTCGCTCAGCTTGGGGATCATCAGCGTCCGCACGCCCGCCGGGGTTGGCACGATGTACGGCGTCGGAACGGCCACGTCCGCTACCGCCGGGGCGCTGTCGTCGCCCGCCGGGGCCTCGGCAGCCGGAGCGCCGCTATCACCCGCCGGAGCGACGGGTGGAGCCTGCGCCGCGTCTTCGGGCGCTTCCTCGTCGCCGCCGCTGGTCAGCACCAGCGCCACCGCCCCGCCGATCGCCGCCAGCGCGACCAGCACGAAGAGGATCGCCGCCAGCCGCCGCCGCTGCGAGACCTGCACGCTGAGGAACAGCATCAGCGCGCCGCTGAACGCGAAACCCAGCAGCCCGTCCCAGCGCCAGCCGATTGGCTCGCGGGAAGAGCGCAGACCCGTCGCCGGTAGGGTGCCGACGCCCGGTCCAACCGTCACCGTGCCAACCTTGCACACGTTCGCGCCACCCTGGCGCGCGGCGCAGGCGGTATTGGTCACGGTCGCGGGAGAGGTGACGGCCGGCGCGAGCGTGGTGTTGATCGTGATCGTCGCCGTCTCGCCAGGGTTGAGCGTGCCGATCGCGACGTTGACCGTCGAGCCTTGCACCGTCGCCTGCCCCCGGTCGGCGGCAGCGGAAGCGACGACCATCGTCGGCGGCACCGTGTCGGACATGACAACGCCGGGCATGACCGAGGTGCTGCCATTGCGGACCTTGATCGTCCAGGTGATCGCCCCGCCCGGCTGGACGTTGGCGGCGGACGGCTCTTTCGTGATCTGCGGCTCGGTCGCGTTCGGGTCCAGCGTTGCCGGGTCAACCGTCGGCGTCGGCGTGCCCGCGCCAAACGGAGTGAGCGTCAGGTCCATCGTCGCGACGACCGGCAGCGTCAGGCCGAAGCCGTTGACCGTCGCGCGGAAGATGTACGTCCCGCGCTGGTCTTCGGTCTTGGCGACCGTCGCGGTCGCGCTCTGGCCCGGCAGCAGCGTGGTCGGCGTGAAAGTCAGCGTCCCGCTAGCCGGCTGCGTCTGCGGGTGCCCGCTGGTCAGCACGATCCCATCGACCGAGCGGGTCGTGGCGAGCGGGATGATCTGGTACGCGCCGCTCGTGATCGTGACGGGC
>DAOKYY010000024.1:0-45082 GCA_035325905.1 Aggregatilineaceae bacterium
GGTCTTGAGCTAACCGCTCATCGCTAACGGCTAGCGGCTCGCTATCGTCCGAGCCAGCCACCGTCGACCGGCAGGATCGCCCCGTGCACGTAGCGCGCCGCGTCCGAAGCCAGATAGACGACCGCGCCTTTCAGGTCTTCCGGGCTTCCCCAGTCTCCGACCGGGATGCGGTCCAGGATCGCGCGGCTGCGCGCCGGATCGGCTCGCAGCGGCGCGGTGTTATCGGTCGCCATATAACCCGGCGCGATCGCGTTGACGTTGATGCCAAGCGGCGCCCACTCGTTGGCGAGCGCGTGCGTCAGCCCGGCGACCGCGCTTTTCGACGCGGTGTACGAGGGGACGAGAATCCCCCCCTGGAACGACAGCATCGAGGCCACGTTGACGATCTTGCCGCCGCCCTGCGCCGCCATGACGCGCCCGGCGGCCTGCGAGAGGAAGAACAACGCGCGCAGGTTGATCGTGATCACCTCGTCCCAATCGGCCTCGGAGTAGTCAAGGGCGGGCGCGCGGCGGATGATTCCCGCGTTGTTGACCAGAATATCCAGCCGCCCCAGCCCTTCGACCACGTCCTGCACGGCGCGCGCCAGATCGTCTTTGCTGGCGCTCAGCAGGTCAATTGAGAGGTTGAGATAGCGCCGTCCAAGCGCCTCGACCTGCGCGCACGTTTCCTCGCAGTCCGGCGTGCGATCCAGCCCGGCGATGTCAGCCCCAGCCTCGGCCAGCCCGACGGCCATCGCCTGCCCCAGGCCGCGACTGGCGCCGGTGATCAGCGCCACCCGGCCCTCGAGTCGAAACAGGTCAAGCACCGTCATCGTCGCCCGCCTCAGCGCAGATCGGCCATGCCGACCGGGTCCATGTCGCTGAACGTCTGGTTCTCGCCTGCCATCGCCCAGATAAAGCTGTAGTTGCCGGTGCCGACGCCCGCGTGAATCGACCAGCTTGGCGAGATGACCGCCTGCTGGTTGCGCACGACGAGGTGGCGCGTTTCGTCCGGCGCGCCCATCAGGTGAAAGACGACGTTATCCCCGGTCAGGTCGAAGTAGAAGTAGACCTCCATGCGGCGGACGTGCGTGTGCGCGGGCATGGTGTTCCACATATTGTTCGGCTCCAGCAGCGTCACGCCCATCACAAGCTGGCAGCTTTGCACGCCGTCGGGATGGATGTACTTGTAGATCGTGCGCTCGTTGGAGTTCGCCAGGCTACCGAGATGCGCCGGGGCGGCCTCGTTCAGCGGGATGTGGGTCGTCGGGCAGCTGGCGTGGGCCGGGGTGCTGCTGAAATAGAAGCGAGCCGGGTCGGCGGGGTCATCGCTGGAGAAGGCCACCTCGCGCGCGCCGCGCCCGATATACAGCCCGTCGAGCTTCCGCATCGGGTAAGCGCGCCCGTCCACCATGATCGTGCCGGGTCCGGCAACGCTGACCACGCCCATCTCGCGGCGCTCCAAAAAGAACGCCGCGCCCAGCGCCTTCGGGTCCCCTGCCAGCGCCAGCGGCGCATCCACCGGCGCCGCGCCTCCGGTGATGATCCGATCGATGTGGCTGTAGACCATCTGGATCGCGCCCGGCACGAACAGGGTCTCGATCAGAAAATGCCGGCGCAGCTCATCGGTCGTAAAGGTCTTGACCGCGTCAGGATGGGCGGGGTAGCGCAGTTCCATGCCACTCATCAGACTCATGCTCCTTCATGTTGTGATGCAAACGGCTCAAGGTGCCGCGCGAAATGCCGCCGCAGCAGGGCGTGATAGCGGCTCTCATGCGCGCGCAGCGTGGCGCGCAGGCGCCCGCCGAAACGGTCCAGCACCGAGCCAAAGGTCACGTGCAGCACCTGGCGCGCGGCGAACTGATCCAGCAGGCCCGGCAGCGCGCCGTCCTCAAGTGTATCGCCTGCCGGGACTTCTTGCAGGTCCGCCGAGACGTGGTACGTCGCGCGGTCCGCGTCGTAGTGCGCGCGGGCGAAGTCCAGCACCTCGCGGAAAGCGGCCGGATCGACCTCGGCCCAGACGCGCAGCGCCTCAAGATAGCTCGTCCCGGCGGTCTTCAGGTGGACCGCGCCTTCGGCGTGGCGCGCGGCCAGCGGGTAGACGGAAAACTTATCCGAGCCAGAGTGCAGGCTCAGCTTGTAGCCCCCGGCGAAGCGCATCACCGCCGTGTGCCCGGCCAGATCGCGGTCCAGCGCGCTCAGATCACCCAGGTAATCAACCCCCTTCTCAAAGCGGCCCACGAAGCGCGGCGCGAGGCTGATCCACACGACCCCCAGGCGGCGCAACTCGGTTGCCAGGAATAAATGTTCGTGAATGGTGGTCGGCGTCTCCGTCTCGTCCACCGAGATTTCGAGGTCCACCGCCGCGCCGCCGGTCAGCGCGCGCAGCGCCTCGTCCATCCGCGCGATGTGCGCCAGCGCGCGGCCATACTTGGCGGCGGCCCGCAGCAGCGTTGGCTCGTCGAAGGTCAGCGCCCGGTCGCTCAGGTCGAAGCTCCGTCCCAGGAAGCGCGCGGCGAGATCGCCCGGCGCGCTGTCAAGCTGCGTCCAGGGCAGCGCCTCGACCTTCGCCCGCAGCGCCGCCTCGGCGTCGGCGTCGGCCAGCGGATCGACGTGATCGCCGGGATCGATCGTGAAAAAGGAGTAGCCCGCCGTGACAAACGGCGTGATGGCGTCGGGCGTCTTCAGGTGGTCGGCGTCCGCGCCCCACGCCGCGCGCCACCCCGCCTGGAACACGCCCCAGCGCGCGTCGTCGAGCACCTGCTGCGGCGTGCGGCCGGTGCGCGCGTTCTCGCGGACCGACTGCTGCGCGAAGACCGGCGCGACGCCAGCGCCTTCCGCCGCCTGCGCGTGGCCGGGCGTCGCCAGGCCGAGACGGTCCCCGAACCCGGCGGAGGTGCGCAGGCCGAGCGGGGCCGGGTTGAGCCAGGGCAGGCGCGCCGCGAGAACGGCGGCGTTGTGCGGCGCCGGCGGGCAGAGCAGCTTATCGCCCTGTCGCTCGCCGCTGAAGCCCGCCGCCTCGCCCTGGACGACGAGGAACCTCTCACCGCGCGTAGGATCATGCGCCAGGAAATAGGCCGCGCCTTCGTGCGACACGACCGAGCGCTCATACACGCTCAACTCGCCAAGCGAGCCAGGAATCATCGTCGCCTGCTTTCTCGCGCTCACAGCTTGTAGGTGTGCTTCGCCAGCCCGTAGGCCAGCTCGCCCATCATCTCGTGCGCGTCGGCTTCGTCGATCATGCGCCGCACGACCAGCCCGGCCAGCCAGTTGGCGCTGGCCCGCCGCCAGATGTCGTGCCGCGCCGGGATCGACGGGAAGGCGCGCGTGTCGTCGTTGAACCCGGCCGTGTTGTAGATGCCCGCCGTCTCCATCACCAGCTCGAAGAACCGCTGCATCCCGTTCCAGCTATCGAAGAACCACCAGGGCGGCCCCAGCCGCAGCGCCGGGTAATGCCCGGCCAGCGGCGCCAGCTCGCGCGAGTACGCCGTCTCGTCCAGCGTGAACAGCACCAGCGTCAGGCGCGCGTCGTTGCCGAACGCCTCGAGCAGCGGGCGCAGGTTGCGCGTGTACTCGGTGATGATCGGGATGTCCGCGCCTTTGTCGCGCCCGAAGCGCGCCGCAATCAGCGGGTTGTGATCGCGCCACGCGCCGGGGTGAAGCTGCATCACCAGGCCATCTTCGACGCTCATGCGCGCCATCTCGACCAGCATGTGCCCGGTGAAGGCGCGCGCGTCTGCATCCGACGCCTCACCGCGCAACGCTCGCTCGAAGATCGCGCCCGCCTCGCACTCGGACAGCGGCGCGGTGTGCGGCGTCAGCGCGGCGTGATCGGTCGCCGCCGCGCCGAGCGACTTGAAGAACGCGCGCCGCTGCTCCAGCGCCTCGATATACGCGGGATAGCCGCCGATCGTGACCCCCGAAACTTCGCTCAGCCGGTCGATCTGGGCGCGCCAGCCGGGGCTGTCGAGGCTGATCACCGCGTCGGGGCGAAAGGTCGGGCGGATGTCGCCGTCCCAGCCAGACGCGCGGATCGCCTGATGGTGCTCCAGGGTGTCGGTCGCGGCGTCAGTCGTGCACAGCACCTCGACATTGAAGCGCTCGAACAGGCGGCGCGGCTGCATCTCCGGCGCGGCGAGCCGCTCCGCGATCTGGGTGTAGACGCGCTGGGCGGACTCGCCGTTCAGCGGCTCGCGCACGTCAAAGACCCCGGCCAGCTCGTGCGCCAGCCACAGCCCGGTCGGCGTGCCGCGAAACAGGTAGAACCGCTCGGCGAACGTCTGCCAGATTTTGCGGTGATCGGTTTCGACCGGGCCGCCATCGAGGCGCGGGATGCCCAGGTCTTCGAGCGGCACGCCCTGCGAGTACAACATGCGGAAGATGTAATGATCGGGGATCAGCAGCAGGTCGACCGGCGTGCCAAAGCGGTAGTCGGGGGCCGCGAACAGGCGCGGATCGACGTGCCCGTGCGGGCAGACCAGCGGCAATGCGGACACGGCGCGATACAACTCCCGCGCAACGGCGATCTGGCCCGGATCGGGGCCGAAATAGCGATCATCGTCCAGCATGATGACTCTCCTCGCTCACGACCACTCGCGGGCGGCTTGCAGCAGCGCGTCGATGTTTTCCGGCGGCGTGCCCGGCGCGACGCCTCCACCCAATGACAGGATCAGCCCGCCACCCGGCGCGGCTGTCTCAAGGCAGGCGCGGGCGTGCTGGCGAACCTCGTCGGGCGTGCCACGCACGCCGACATCGAGCGGTGGGACGTTGCCCATCAGCGCGACGCGGTGGCCCATCGCCGCCTTCGCCGCCGCGATATCCGTCTCGTGGCTGAAGTTGAACACGTCGAAATTTGCTTCGGCCAGCGCCGCCAGCAGATGCGGGCAGGGCGTGTCGTTGTGGTAGACGCGGATCAGCCCCTCGAACTCGTCGAAGATACGCTTGAGGTGCGGGGCGATCAACGCCTGGTAGTGGCGCTGCGAGACCATGCCGACCAGGTCATCGAGCAGCATAATCCCTTCCGGCGCGTGCAGCGCCTCAAGCTGCGCGTGCAGCCAGCGGATGATCGTGGTCGTGACCGCGTCCAGCACGCGGCTGGCGGCGTCGGGGTCGGCGGCCAGCCCCTCCATCAGCGGCGGGATGCCGGTCAGCCAGGAGGAGACCGTCATCGGACCGCGCGCGCAGACCATCCGCACCGCCGATCCTTCGGCGCGCAGGCGCGCGTCCAGCGCCTCGTACTGGCGCACGACGAGCGGCATCAGCCCGTCTTCGCGCGGGTCGGCAGGCTTGATCATTCTCGCCCAGAAGTCGAGATCGGCCACGACCGGCTCGACCGAGGGCGGGCGGTCCGTGTGAAAGCGAATTTTCGCACCGAACGCCGACGGCTCCGCCGCCATGCCATACTCGACCCAGTAGCCGGGGATCCAGACCGCGCCGGGGAACCGCGCTTCCAGCCCCTGGTTGATCGCCAGCCAGCGATCGGGGAACAGATAGTAATCGCGCGTGTCGATCCCGGCGTAGCCGGGCAGCCAGGGGCTGTCCACGATCAGCGCGACCGGCACCTGGTCCGGCTCCTCACGCCGCGCCGCCTGCACGAACCGCTCCCAGGGCGTCGTCATACGCGCCTGCTTTCCGCCAGACCCGCGTTGAACGCGCGCAGCGCCTCCCACAGCGCCAGGATGTTAGCGGGCGGCACATCAGCCTGGATATTGTGCACGGTGTTGAACACGTATCCGCCGCCGGGCGCCAGCGCCTCCAGGTTGCGCCAGACGTCGTCGCGCACCTGCTGTGGCGTGCCGTGCGGCAGCACGTCCTGCGTATCGACCGCGCCGCCCCAGAACGCCACGTCCGCGCCAAAGTCGCGCTTGAGCGCCGCTGGCTCCATGCCGCGCGCGCGGATATGCACCGGGTTGAGCGCCTCGGCGCCGATCTCGATGTAATCGGGGATCAGCGGGCGGATGTTGCCGCAGGAGTGGAAGAACTGCTTGGTGTGCGGCGCGAGCTGCTTGATCCGCTCGAACAGCGTCCGCACGCGCGGCTTCAACTGGCGGCGGAACATCGCCGGGGAGATGATCTGCGACTGCTGCGTGCCGTAGTCGTCGGCGTAGGTCACAACGTCCACCGCATCGCCCAACTGCGGCAGCGCCATCTCCCAGAAGTCGAGCTTGAGTTCGAGCAGCCTGTCAAACAGCGCCCCGGCCAGCGCCTCGTCGGTCGCCATCATGATCAGCAGCTCTTGCATCCCGACGATGCGCTGCGCCATCTCAAAAATCCCCGCGAAAGCATCTTTGAGCACGACCGCGTAGCCCTGCGCGCGCGCTTGCAGCGCCCGCTCGCGCAGCCCCGCGATCCGGCGTGGATCGGCCATGTCCGGCCAGGCGTGGTCGCGGATGTCCGTCGCCGTGATCTCCGGCCCTGCCAGCGGCACGCGCACGATGCTGTAGTACAGCCCGTCCGGGCGCGGGCGGTGGTGCGTGATACCCCATTCGTCGTGATAGGCCCAGTAGTCGCCGTCCGGCTCCTCATGGACCTGCCAGTTGTGACTGTTGAGCGGAAACAGGCCGCGCGTATCGACTTCCAGCCGCGCCAGCAGGTCTTCTTCGGGCAGAGCAAGCTGCTGGATCGCGTCGCACAACACCGGCTCGACCGGCGGCAGATCAAGCGCCGCGCGCAGCCCGCGCGCCGCGACGACATGAATCCCGGTGACTTGCGTGCTGCCGAGATCAATCGGAATGCGATCCGGCTCCTGGTGATCGAGCGCCGCCAGCACGCGCTCGCGCGCGGTCATGACGCCGCTCACCTCAGAAACTCCTCGCGGACCGGCGTGAAGGTATCGACCAGCCGGGCGCGGGCGCTCAGAAGCTGGATCGTGTGCGGCGCATCCCCCGGCACGGCGATCAGGTCGCCCGGCCCCAGCGCGTGCGGCACGCCGTCGATGAAGAACAGCACCTCGCCTGTGGCGACATACGTGACCTGCTGGTGGGGGTGGCTGTGCGGCGGATCAGGCTCGGCGTGCGGCCCGTCCTCGAAGTCGATGACGACCACCATCAGGTCGTCGGTGTGCGCCAGATAACGCTTGCGCCCCGGCGCGATCATCTCCGGCGTGGTCTCTGCCCAGCGAACAACGGTCATCGCCTGCGCTCCTTACGGCTCGATCAGGTAAATCTGCACGCGCCCGCCCCGGTCCGAAGCGTACAGGATTCGCCTGCCATCCCAGCTCCAGGTCGGGTGGCAGTGGCTGCTCTGCGTGTGCCACGAGGTCCCGTGCGTGCAGAGCGTCTCCAGGCGCGCTTCGTCGCCGCTGATGTCGATCAGCACCAGGTCATCCACGTCGTCGCCGGCCAGCACGCTGTTATCCGGGTTCGCGTGGTAGTGGTTGCAGTAGAACGGCATGTCGATCTTGCGGATCAGCCGGTTCGCGCGGTCGATCAGCCCGACGAAGGGGACCATTACGTTCTGATTGACCGGCACCTCGGTCACGACCGCCTGCGTGCGGTGCGAGGTGATCGTCCCGTCATGGCCGGGGCCGCGATCGTCGAAGAAGACCAGCCCGTCCTGCGTCCAGAACTCATGCCCGATGGTGTCGTGCTCGCCCTGGCGGAAGCAGGGGCGCGCCCGCCGCGAGATGAAGTCGAAAAACCACATCCGCTGCCGGACCAGGTTCCACGGTCCCTCGTGGCAGAACATCCCCAGCGTCGGGTCGTCCGGCGAAAACTGGAAGTGCCCAAGCTGGTGCGTATCCTGAAACACGTCGTGCCAGCCGGAGCCGTCGGTATAGGCGACCGTAATGCGGCCATCCTTGATCAGGTAGAAGCGGTCTTTGAACCCGGCGTAGTTCGCGCCGCGATAGTGCACGTGCTCGTCCGTGATCTCGTTGCGGCAAAACGCGACGTAGCGGCGGTTCGGCGCAATCGACGGGACGCTACTCAGCTCGAAGCCGGGCTGCTGCTCGTAGAGAGTGATCACGTCGCCGCTGGCGGTATCCAACAAACGCACGCGGCCATCGGCGGTCGTGTAGGCGACCAGCGCGCTGTCGGGTGTCTTGGTGGTGGAGCCGGAGCCGTGCACCACGTCGTCCGATAGGCGCTCCATCGCGCCGGTGTCGAGGCTCATGCGGAAGACGTTGTACTTGGGGTCTTCGTGCGGGGCGCGATCTTCGCCCGACGCGCGATCCGACAGGAAGATGATCTCGTTGCGGTCGCGGTCAAAGGAATTCTCGGTGAAATAGAGGTGGACGTTGTTGCCGGTCGATGTCAATTGGGTGATCGTCCGCCCGGTCTTCTCGTCCTTGAAGGTGCGAAACTCGCTCGGCCAGTGATCCATGCTGTAGTCCTTTAGTGTGGAACGATCCGCATCGTAAAGCGCGTCGCCCCGTCCGGCAACGCGACCGCCAGCCGCCACAGGGTCCCGTCAATCGCGTTGGCGCGGCAGTCTTCTTCCAGCGACTCGACCGCGAACGCCGCGCCCGCCGGCTCGACGATCTCCAGGTCGAGCGCGGCCTGCTCGCCAGAGATACGCGCGCACGGGCCATCGACCTCGACCTGGGACCAGGTCGCGAACGCTTCCTCAACCGGCAGCGGCTCGCCCGCGAAGGCGAATTCGTCGCTGAGCGTGACCTCGCCGGTCTGCGTGTCCAATTCCAACGTCCGTCGCGCGCCAACCAGATCGGGCAGATCGTAGGCCGCGTGGAACTCGACCACGGCGGCTTTCGTCGCGCCGCGCTCGCTCACCTCGACGATCGTGCCGTGAAATTGACCGCGCCCGCCGAACTCCGGCCCCGGCGCTTGCAGCCGCCCCGCGATACGCGGCACGCTGTGGCTGTAGGAATTGTTGAAGACGTTATCGTAGCGCGCCTGGCGGAAATAGTCTTTGCTGTAGTAGCCGCGCCCAGCGTCGGGCAGCAAGCTCTCGCCGCCGACGTTGACGATAAACGTCGCCACATCGGTGTGGCTGTGGTGGCCGTCGTTGTGCCCGGCCTTCGTGACCAGGATCACCGGCTGGCCCTGCGCGGTCTGCCCGACCAGCTTGACGACGCCCGTTTCCGGCAGGATGAAATCGCCCAGTTCCAGCGGCGGGACCGGCTGCGTGCAGTCCCACCAGGCGGCGGTACGCAGGATGATCGGCAGCTTCGAGTAGAAGTTGAAGCCGAATCGCTTGGCGAAGTCCGGGTTGATATACGCCCCGCCTTCTGAGGTGGCCGTCCCGCCGCCAAGCGGCGCCAGCAGCGACCGGAGCGACTCGACGCCGGTGCGCTCGGCCAGCCGTGTGACCACGCCCGCCGAGAGCGTCTGCGTCTCGGTCGAGTCGCCAAAGTTGATAAAGCGGTCCGGCGCGGCGAGCGCCATGCCGGGCGGATACGCGGCGATGTCGCGCAGGCGCGGCTGCGCCAGCAGGTCCAGCGCGCCGCCGGTGATCTCGCGCAGCAGCTCCGCCACGGTGATGAAGTACATCAGCCCGTAGTTCCAGTAGCCAACGCCCTCAATCGAGCCGCCGTCGGCCTCGAAGCCGGTCGCCAGATACGCCTCGAAGCCTTCGAGCGCCAGCGCCAGCGCCTCGGCCAGCGTCTCAAGGTCGTGCTCCAGCCGCAGAAACGCCAGCGCGATCGCGCCGTTGCAGACGCCGTTCCAGTTCAGCGGCCCCTTGAACCACCAGTGATCGCGCGCATACGCCAGATATGGGCGGAAGATGTGACGCTCGACTTCCTGCCGGATACGCTGGCGGACTTCCGGCGCCAGCCGGTCCCCGACGAGATAGACGGTCTCGGCCAGCGCCGCGCCCGTCTCGGCGGCGAACAGGTCGATCGAGTCCGGCGCGCGCGTCAGCATAGTGTGCGCGCCAAGCGGCGCCGTGCGGACAGTTGGCGGCTCAAGCTCCCAGAACGCCGGACCCTGCTCCTCGTGCGCGGGCAGCACCCACGACGTTTCCTCGCAGATGCTCCACGCCAGGTCGTGCACCGCGTCGCGCGCGGACTCGTCGCCCGCCAGCAGTTCCAGCACGGCGCGCGTCAGCCGGGCGCGCTTCAGAAAGTACGGGTTTTCATAGGGTCCGCGCGTGCCTTCGTGCTCGAAGGTGCGATACAACGTGTACGTCAGCGCCGGGATCGCGCCGCGATCCTCGATCTCCTGCCGGATTGCGTCCAGCAGGTGCGGCGTGGTCGGCGACTGGCGAATCTGCGCGCGCAGATCGCTGGCCGGGGCGGGCGCCGCCAGCCAGCGCTTGAGGTCTACTTTGGTCGGAACCATCTCGATTCAACTCACTCCAACGAGCTTCAGCTCTTCCGCGAAATGACAGGCGACGCCATGCCCATCCTCGAACTCGCGCCAGGGGGGCGCTTGCTGCTGGCAGAGGTCCTGCGCGTAGCGGCAGCGCGGGTGGAAGTGGCAGCCGGACGGCGGGTTGGCGGGGTTGGGAACGTCCCCGGTCAGGATGATGCGCTCGCGGCTGATATCGGGGTTGGTGGACGGCACGGCGGATAGCAGCGCCTCGGTGTAGGGATGCAGCGGCCGGCTGTAGAGCGTTTTGGAGCGCGCCAGCTCGACCACCCGGCCCAAATACATCACCGCCACACGGTCGCTGATATGCTGCACGACGGACAAGTCGTGCGCGATGAACAGGTACGCCAGCCCCAGCTCGCGCTGCAAATCTTGCAGCAGGTTGACGACCTGCGCCTGGACCGACACGTCCAGCGCGGACACCGGCTCGTCGCAGACGATCAGCTTGGGGCGCAGCGCCAGGGCGCGCGCGATCCCGATCCGCTGGCGCTGCCCGCCGCTGAAGGCGTTGGGATAGCGGTTCATGTGCTCCGGGCGCAAGCCGACCCGGCGCAGCAAGTCACCCACCTCGGCCTTCAGCGCGCTGCCGCGCAGCCGCTTATGGATGACCAGCGGCTCGGCGACGATGTCGAGCACGGTCATACGCGGGTTGAGCGAGGAATACGGGTCCTGAAAGATCATCTGGATCTCGTGGCGGAAGGCGCGCAGCTCGCGCTGGCTGAGGCGCGCAAAATCAATCGCGGCGGCAGGGGTGTCCCGCTCGCCGGAGTGGTAGAGGATCGTCCCGGCGGTCGGCTCGTAGGCGCGCACGACGCAGCGCCCCAGCGTGGTCTTGCCGCAGCCGCTCTCGCCGACCAGCCCCAGCGTCTCGCCGCGATAGATCGTGAAGCTGACGCCGTCCACCGCCCGCACGTACCCGACCGTTTGGCGCAGCAGGCCGCGCTTGATCGGGAAATACATCTTCAGGTCGGTCACGGAGACGAGCGTCGCGCGCGGCGCGTCGTGGGCCGAGGAGGGCGGTGTCGCCGGGGCCGGGGTGGTCGTCTGCGTCGCAGTGTGCATCAGGATCCGTCCTCGTCGATCAGCTCTGGTAGAGCGTGCAGCGCGCCCAATGGCCCGGCTCGACCTCGACCAGCGGGACGCCGGCCGGGTCGGCGCAGGCCGCCGGCTTGTCTTTGACCGGGCAGCGCGGGTGAAACGCGCAGCCAACCGGGATATTGAACGGGTCCGGGATCATGCCCGGAATCGGGTGCAGGCGCGTCTTCTGCTGGTCGCCCATCGCCGGGACAGACTGCATCAGGCCGACGGTGTAGGGGTGGGCGGGCCGCTTGAACAGCGTCTTGCGCTCGGCAATCTCGACAATCTTGCCCAGATACATGACCGCAACGCGGTCCGCCATCTCGTTGATGATGCCGAGATTGTGCGTGATCATCAGGATCGCCGAGTCGAACTCGCGCTGGAGCTTGCGCATCAGGTCGAGAATCTGCGCCTGGATCGTCACGTCGAGCGCGGTCGTCGGCTCGTCCGCGACCAGCACCTGCGGATTGCACGAGAGCGCCATCGCGATCATCGCCCGCTGGCGCATCCCGCCCGAATACTGGTGCGGGTACGAGCGCATGAACTCGCGCGCGTTGCCAATCCGCACGGCGGTCAGCACCTCGGCGGCGCGCTCCTCGGCGCGCGCCCGGCTCGCGCCCTGGTGCAGCATGATCGCTTCGACGATCTGGTCGCCGATGGTATGCATCGGCGAGAGCGAGGTCATCGGCTCCTGGAAGATCATCGCGATCTCGTTACCGCGAATATCGCGGATCAGGTTTCCTTCCGGGTCAACGCGCGCCAGGTCGTGCTCGGAGCCGTCGCGCCGCCGGAACCAGATCTCGCCCGCCGCGATCTTCGCCACCCGCCGGGGCAGCAGCCGCATGATGCTGTGCGCCGTGACGCTTTTGCCGCAGCCGCTCTCGCCGACCAGCCCCAGCGTCTCGCCGTTGCGCACGTCCAACGTGACGCCGTCCACGCCGCGCACTACCCCGTCAAGCGTCCGAAACTGCACCTGAAGGTCTTTGACTTCGAGCACGTTCTCCGGCTGCATGGCGCCCTCTAGATCGTGAACGGGTCGGCGGCGTCGCGCAGGCCGTCGCCGAGAAAGCTGAACGCCAGGATGACGATGACCATCACGATCGCCGGGATGAAGACCCAGGGGTAGAGCGCCAGCGATTGCAGATTCTGCGACTCCTGAAGCAGCACGCCCCAACTGGTGATCGGCGGGCGCAGGCCCAGCCCCAGGAAGCTCAGCGAGGTCTCGGCGATGATCATGGCGGGCAGCGAGAGGGTCGCGACGACGATAATCTGCCCCAGCGTCGCCGGGAACAAGTGCTTGAAAATGATCCGCGCGTCGCTCGCCCCGGCCAGCCGCGCCGCCATCACGTAGTCGCTCTGCCGCAGCGCCAGCACCTGCCCGCGCAACTGGCGCGCCAGCCAGGTCCAGCCGATCAGCGACAGGATCAGCGTCACGGCGAAATAGGTCTTGGTCTGCGACCACCCGGCCGGGACCGCCGCCGAGAGCGCCATCCACAGCGGGATCGAGGGGAAGGCGCGCACGACCTCGATCGACCGCTGGATCACCTCGTCGATCAGCCCGCCGTAGAAACCGGACGCGATGCCCAGCACCGTGCCGAAGACCAGGCTCAGCACCACGCCGAACAGCCCGACAAACAGCGAGATCTGGCTGCCGAGCACGATGCGCGAGAACATATCGCGCCCCTGCCGGTCGGTGCCGAGGAGGCTCACCAGCCCGCCGCCTTCGGCCTGAAACAGGTGAAGGTCGGACTTGAACAGGCCGAAAACATCGTACTGGTTGCCGCGCGCGAAGAACTCCAGATAGACCTTCTCATCGGTCGTGACGTGCACTTTTTCCAGCGTGCGCGGGTCGCGCCCGGACTCGACCTTGTACACGAACGGCTTGAGCTTGCCGTCGTCGATGAAGTGCACGCGCTGCGGCGGCAGATACGCCTGCTCCACGAACCGCGTTTCCAGCGCGTAGGGCGCGACAAAGTCCCCGATAATCGCCACGACGTAAAACAGCAGGACGACCACCCCGCCCACGATCGCCGCCCGATTGCGCCGGAAGCGCCGCCAGATCACCGACCACTGCGAGGCGGCGAACTTGGCCTCGGCCTCGGTCAGCGCGCCGATCTTGCCGTCCAGCGCCTGAGCCTCCTGCTGCTCGGCGAGGTCATAGTAGAGGCCGCGCAGGGCTTCGGATTTCTGCGCGACCATGCTCGGCTCTTGATCGGTCGTGGGGGTGTCGCGCGTGGTCTCGATCATGAATACACGATCCGTGGGTCCAGCCAGCCGAGTATCAGGTCCGCGATCAGGTTCGCCACCAACAGCATGATCGACATAACCATCAGCAACGTACCGGCCACATACATATCCTGGCTGCGCAGCGCGCTGAGAAAGGTCGGGCCGGTGGTTGGAATGGACATCACGACGCCGATCAGGATGGAGGACGAGATGATCTTCGGCACTTCCATCGCCATGACGCTGATGACCGGGTTGATCGCCGCCCGGACGGCGTAGCGGTTGATAACCGTCCGTTCTTTCAGCCCTTTGGCGCGCGCGGTGGTGATGTACTGCTCGCTCATCGATTCGAGCATCCCGTTGCGCATGATGCGCATCAATTGCGCGGTGCTCGCCAGCCCCAGGATGATCGCCGGCGGCCAGAGATGCAGGAAGTAGTCCCAGGCTTTAGCGGCGCTCCACGGCTGGTTGATGAACTGCTTCGACTGGTCGCCCATGATGTCCAGCCCCAGGAGCACGCCGCCGAAGTACAGCCAGATCAGCGCCAGCAAGAAGCCGGGGATCGACAGCCCCAGGAACGCCAGCGCCGAAAGCAGCGTGTCCCCGATGGAGTATTGGTGCGTGGCGGAGTAGATGCCGATCGGGATCGCCAGCACGAACATCACCAGCAGCGAGCAGAAGCCAAGCAGCAGCGTATAGCCGATCCGGTCGTCGATCAGGTTCCAGACGGACGTGTTCCACTCGAACGAGTAGCCGAAGTCGCCCTTTGGGAAGCCAGCCAGCCACTTGCCGTATTGCACCAGCAGCGGCTCGTCCAGGCCGTACTGCTTGCGGAGCAGCGCGGCTTGCTCGTTGGTCATGCCGCCGCCGCTGGAGCCTTGCACCGCCTGCATCGTGTTGAGAAAGTCGCCCGGCGGAAGCTGGATGATCACGAACGAGATGAACGAGATCGCGACCAGCATGGGAACCATCGTCACGATACGGCGCACGATGTAGGTCAGCATGGGATGGTCTCCGCCCTGTCCCAGCGTTTCCGGCGAAGGCCGGGCGCCGCGAGTGCGCAGCGCCCGGCCCGTCGCACAGCGTTACTGGCCCGCGTCCGAGAAGTAGTAGTGCGCGGGGTCCTGCGTGCCAGGCGTCATGATGATCCAGTCGGCGGTGTGTTCTTCGCCGACGTTCATGAAGTTGTTCTTGACGACAACCGGGGTCGGAACCAGGCCGACGGTGCCGATTGCCCACAACTGCTCGGTCGCCATCTTGACGATCTCTTTGCCGATCTCAAGCTGGCGCGCCGCGTCAGTCGTCGCCTTGAACTCGTCGTAGAGATCCATTGCGGCCTTGATATGCGCGGGCGGCTCTTCGCCCTGCTCGCCGCCAGACTTGTACCACATGCCGAAGGCCGGACCCATCCACGATCGCTCGTCAAACGGGAACTGGTAGATTGGGTCTACCATTGGGACCAGCCCACGGTCGGTCGTCCAGGTGGCGACCATGATCTCGTTGGCGCCCGCGCGGTCCCAGAAGACTTCGCGCGTCTCCTGCGTCAGCTCGGTTTTCACGCCAATCGCGTTCCACCACTCGGTGATCAGCTCGTAGGAGTCCAGCTCGCCCGCGCCGGTGCCGGAGGTCTCGATCACGATCAGCAGCTCAGAGCCATCCGGGAAGGTGCGGAAGCCGTCGCTGCCCTTGACCAGCCCGAGGCCATCCAGCAGCGCCTCGGCGGTCGCGGGGTCATATTCCGCGTTGAGCGACTCAAGCTCAGGCTGGTAGTACGGCGAAGCGGGAACGACCGTCTCGGTGCGAGGCGTGCCCTGGCCCAGGAACGCGATTTCGTTGACGGCGTTGCGGTCGATCGCCAGCGAGAGCGCGCGGCGGAAGTCGAAGGTCTGGAACAGCTCGCGGTACTTCGGATCGGGGTAGCTCTGGTTGATAAAGAGCGTCGCGTTGGAGGCCATCGCCTGCGGCCAGAGCAGCATGTGGTAGCCATTGGCTTCCGCGTTCTGCATGTAGACCGGGTATTCCGCCAGGCTGATCGCGCGCGCCTGCATGTCCAGCTCGCCCGCGATGCCCATGACGTTCACGCCCGCCACATCCTCGACCAGGTGGAAGTACACATAGTCGATGTACGGAAGCTGGTTGCCCTCGATGTCCACCGCCCAGTAGTACGGGTTGCGCTCGGCGATCATCAGCGTCGCGCCGGGGTCGTACTGGGTGATTTTCCAGGCCGTCATGACGGGGCGCTCGACGTTGTAGTCGAACACCTTTTCCTGGAACAGGTCATAGGTCGCGTCGGGATTATAGGCCGGGTGGAACTGCTCCAGATAGTGCCGGGGCGCGTAGAACCCAAACCGCTCGAAGCCCAGCGGCCATTGGTTGCCGTGGAAGGCCAGCCCGACCGTCTCCGCCAGACCGTTCGGCTCGGAGAACTTGAGCGTCAGCGTGCTGTCGTCCACCTTGATCAGCTCTTGCAGCGTCTTCCACTCGGTGTGAACCGCGGCGGTGATGTTCGGGTCGTTCTCGATATTTTCCCACCAGAAGGTCACATCGTCGACCGTGAACGGCACGCCGTCGGACCATTTCAAGCCCTTGCGGAAGAAGAGCGTCAGCTCGGTGCCATCTTCGTTCCACTCCCAGCGCTCAGCCAGGCCCGGCTGAACCGGATCGGAGGGGTCACGCGGCCAGCGCAGCACCGGGTCGTACACGATGCGGCCAAAGCAGTGGAAGTCGTTGACGCCGCGCCAGGCCCGGTTCCAGATGCCACCGTAGACGCCGACGCTGTCGATCGGCTCGACGACGCGCGGGTTCTCAGGCAGGCGCTCTTCGACGGGCGGTAGCTCGCCAGCGGCGACTTTCTCCGCCAGCATCGGCGCTTCGCCGTATTCGCCGCCCTGGGCGCTGGCGCGCGGCAGGCTGGGCACGACGAAAGCTGCCACTAACAACAGGGTGATGACGGAAAGGAGAACACGTTTGCTTGACATCTTGTACTCCCAAAATGCATAAGTCTTATCGAAATGGAGGAGCAGTGCGGGTGAGCTGGTCAGGGAGCCTCCTTTCATAGCGCGCGTGGGGCAGAGGTGGTGCACAGCGTGGGGAGCTGCCCCTCGTCGAACCGCGCACCGTGCGGATGATCGGCTGGCGCGATGGAAACAGTTGTCAGCCAGAAGATTCGATCTATAATGAGCGTGAGAGTTAGCGTTAACCCTGCCCTCGCAGGTGTAAATACATCCAGCTTTCAAAGAGTTAGCGTTAACCCTTTCAAGTCAGTTTACGCCGGTTTTCCGGCGGTGTCAACAAGGCTCCCCTATGGCCGCCAAGCGCAAACGTGTGACGCTCCAGGATGTGGCGCGCCAGGCCGGCGTCTCGGCCATGACCGTCTCGCGCGTGATCAACCACACCGGCCGCATCAGCCCCGCCACGCGCGAGCACGTCTTCGAGGTTATCGACCGGCTCGGCTATCGCCCTAGCCGCGCGGCGCGCACGCTCGTCACGGCTAAGACGCGCATGATCGGCGTGGTCGTGCCGGACATCACCAACCCCTATTTCGCCGAGATCGTGCACGGAATCGAGGATGTCGCCTGGGACGCCGAGTACAGCGTGCTGCTGGCGAACACCAACGAAAACCCTTCGCGCGAGGCCGCGCTGCTCGGCCAGATCGACGACACGGCGGTCGACGGCCTGATCCCGGTCAGCTCGCGCTTGCCAGACGACACGCTGCTGCCGCTGCTGGAGCAACACCGCGCGGTCGTCACCATCAACCGCCAGTTCGCGCCGCTGGCAAGCTGCGTCCGACCGCGCCATGGCTACGGCTATCGCGCTCACCAGTCCGTGCTGTACCTGGCGCGCGCCGGTCACGCGCGGATCGGCTACATCAGCCTGCTGCGCAGCCTGATCAACATGCCAGTCGAGGAGCTGATCGCCCGCATGGCGGAGCACGGCGTTGCGATACAGCGCGAATGGTGCGCGACCTGCCTGCCCACCTGGGAAGCGGGTTACGAGATCGGGCGCCAGCTGCTCGCCGAACACCCAGAGCTGACCGCGATCGTCGCCGGGAATGATCTGGTCGCGCTGGGCGTGATGCGCGCCGCGGTCGAGGCCGGGCGGCGGATCCCGCAGGACCTGGCGCTGATCGGCGGCGACGACATTCTGCTGTCCAGCCAGGTCACGCCGCCGCTGACCACGTTCAGCGTGCCCAAGTATGAGATCGGCGCCAACGCCGCCCGCCTGCTGTTCAAACGCATGGACGGCGACCTGACTTACCGGGAGTTCTTATTCGACGAGGAATTCATCGAGCGCGGCAGCGCCCCGTAAGGCGCGGTGCGCGGCGGTGTGTAGAGCGCTTAAGCGTCACTTAAGGGAGGATGACCGGAATGGCGCATAAGGTGGTGTCGTTCGGCGAGATCATGCTGCGTCTCTCGCCGCCGGGGATGCTGCGCTTCGGGCAGGCGCGCTGGTTCGACGTGATCTATGGCGGCGGCGAGTCGAACGTCGCCGTGTCGCTGGCGAACTACGGCGTCCCGGTCGATTTTGTGACGCGGCTGCCGCCGAACGATCTCGGCGACGCCTGCGTGCAGTTCCTACGGCAATACGGCGTTGGCGTGGGGCATATCGTGCGCGGCGGCGAGCGCCTGGGCATTTACTTCCTGGAGATAGGCGCGGCGCAGCGCGGTAGCAAGGTCGTCTACGACCGCGCGCACTCCGCGATGGCGACTGTCGAGCCGGGCATGATCGACTGGGCGGCCGTTTTCGCCGGGGCGGACTGGTTCCACTGGACCGGCATCACGCCCGCGATCTCGTCCGGCGCGGCGGCGGCTTGCCTCGAAGCAGTGCGCGCCGCCAAAGAGCGCGGCCTGACCGTCTCGTGCGACCTGAACTTCCGCAAAAACCTGTGGAAATGGGGTAAACAAGCCAGCGAGGTCATGCCGGAGCTGGTGTCCTATTGCGACGTGGCGATCGGCAACGAGGAAGACGCCGCGCAGGTCTTCGGCATCCACGCGCCGGACGCCGACGTGACCGCCGGACGGGTCGAGGCGGACACCTATCGCGTGGTCTGCGAGGGGCTGCACCGGCGCTTCGAGGGGTTGACCACGATCGCGATCACGCTGCGCGGCTCGATCTCGGCCAGCCACAATACCTGGTCGGGCGTGTTATGGCATGAAGGGCGGTTCACCACCGGCGCGCGCTACGACATCACGCCCATCGTCGATCGCGTCGGCGGCGGGGATGCGTTCGCCGGCGGGCTGATCTACGGCCTGCGCGCCTATGACGACCCCCAGCGCGCGCTGGACTTCGCGATCGCAGCCTCGTGCCTGAAACACTCGATCTTCGGCGATTTCAACCTCGTCAGCGTGGCGGAAGTCGAGAAGCTGATGGGCGGCGACGCTTCGGGGCGCGTGTCCCGCTGACGCAAGCCAGCCAATCCCTGCGAACGCCCGGCGGCACGCATTGTGCCGCCGTTTTCCTCTGGCCGCCGTCTCGCGCCGTCGGACGCTCGATTTGACAAAAGTCAAAGACTCGTGCCCCCACTCGTGATAAATTTCATTAAGAGCGAGGCGCAGGTCACGTCTATGTTGCGCGTGCCCTGCCTGGCATCTCGGACGGTAGCAACGGCTGGCGGTTAACTGCTGGCGCGAGGGGGGGACACCGTGCGAAACGCCGCCAATCGCTCTGCATCAACGAGGGTTTTGTAGGTCGCACTTTGTTGAGGAGAAGCGTATGCGCACGATGCAAGGACCACCTGCTTGGCTGAAACTTATCCTTTGCGCGGTTGTCGTCCTCGGCGTGGCTCTGGCGCTGAACAACTCGGCCCAGGCCCAGGGGCCGGACGACATGAAGCCGATCGCGGACTTCCCGGACCAGATGGCCGAGTGGGCGGCGAGCGCTCACGGCAACACCTACGATCTGGGCAAGGGGCCGAATACCTACTGCTCGCGCTGCCACTCGCCCCAGAACTGGGACCCGGCCGCGCGGCCCGGACCACCGCCGAACTGCGTTACCTGCAAGTTCCCGCAAGACCCTGAGCTGCGTATCGCCCCCACGATGGACTTCGTCGAAGAAGCCGACTGGGTGGGCATCGCCTGCTCGACCTGCCATGTCGTCGAGGGCGACCTGATTCAGACGACCTCGAACGCCTGGCTCAACCCGATCGCGGGTGAGTACGAGCCGGTCGCCACGTCCAACGAGCTGTGCGGCAAGTGCCACACCAACTCGACCGGCGTGTCCGAGACCGGCGGGCGCGGCGTGGACCATGAAATCATCCTCGGCGGCAGCGCCCACCGCAACTGGGCTGCCACCATCGGTATGCGCCGTCCTGATCGCTGCACCGACTGCCACGACCCCCACACGCAGCAGCCGGCTGCTTGCACGGATTGCCACACCAACGTCGGCGAGATCGAAGTCCACCAGACGCACGGCGAAGTTGTCAGCTGCGTAGCCTGCCACGACGCGTCGGGCGCCCAGGTTGGGCCGCACCCCGACGAGGCGATGGGCGGCGTGTGGACCACGATCCTGAGCGAGATGAGCCGGTCGGGCGAGATGACAACCTCGGCCATTGTCTCGCACAGCCTCCAGTGGGAAGTCTCGTGTGACCGTTGCCACTTCGCCGATAACCCGGCGGGCCTGACGGTGCTTGACGCGACAGGCGCGCCCGTTCAGTAGGATCGCGCGGTGAGCATCGACGATCGAACGTTCTACCCGGTGAGCCTGTAACGGTAGCCGGTGCCAGTATGGTGAGAGCGCCCCTCTCACCATACTGTTCATAAGCCAGGGAAGACATCGAGAATGCCATGACAAGAAAGACACCCGATTCCACGAAACGCACCACCCCGTCGCGGCTGGGCCAGGTCAGAGACGCCGTGATCGCGGTCGTCCTGCTGGCGCTGGGCGCGGCCATCGTCGCGATCTACCAGATCGAAGCCAGCAACACCGAAGAGGTTAGCATCGTCAAGAACACCGGCGGCGCGGCGTCCCAGATGCTGGGCCAGAGTGCGACCGGCGCGCAGGACGCAGAGGGGCTGTCCGATAACCCGCTCGACCGGTGGGTCGCCGGGCCGCACTCCGATACTTATGTGGTCTCCACCGAGGGCACAAACGACAAGTGTAATCAGTGTCACGACCCGATCAACTACATTCCGTCGATGGAAGATATGCCGGCCAGTTGTACGGTCTGCAAATTCAAGGTTGATCCGCCGCCGCCGCTGACCGAGCCGGCTAACGCGCACCAGGTGGACTGCAAGGTCTGCCACCGGGTGGACAGCGGCGGGACGGTTCTGGCCGACGTGACCTGGCTCGAAGTCGCCGCGATCGAGCAGTACGCGGACGTATCTTCGGTCAGCCAGTTGTGCCAGTACTGCCACACCGGCGCCGAGGTCGAGGGCCACGCCGACATTCACGTCATGGGCGCGCACGAGGACATGGCCTGCAACGACTGCCACGACCCGCACTCGATGCAGGCGTCGTGCACGTCGTCCGGCTGTCACGACAGCCTGGAGGAGATTCCGGGCCACGACACCGATCATGCGAACGTGCACTGCGTCGCCTGTCACGACACGTCGGGAATGGAAGTCGGCCCGGACGAGGCGCGCGGCGGCCTGTGGGTAACTTTCGCCAGCAGTGAAGACGGCGAGTCGTTCCCGCACCTGTCGCACGCCCTGGGACGCGAGTCCGACTGCGAGCGCTGCCACGTCGAGGTTCTGCCGGGGAAGTACAAGTAAACGAGCCGGCCTGCGCCCGCTTTGAAGCCGAGAAGAGTGGAGTAATATCTTATGACGGTTAAATCAGCCCGCATCTTGTGGATCGTCGCGGTGGTCGCTTTGGGGCTGACAACGGCGATGAACTTGTTCGGCGGAATCGGCACGGTCTGCGCGGCCTTTCTGACCGAGAACTTCCCGCCGATGCTCGTCCTGCTCGATCACCAGTGGCTCTACCAGCGCCTGATGCTGATCACGATCGGTATTGGGATCGCTGGCGCGTCGGCTACTTTCGCGCTGTTCCGGGGCGGATCGAACGCTTACCGCAACGCCTTGCTGGTGCTGATCGCCGGCGTGGTGATCGGCGAGCTGCACACGCGCGCCTCGCTTGAGCTGCGCGGCAAGATGGTCCCCGCGAACATCAAGTTCTACATGAACCTCTTCACGCTGATCCTGTTCCTGATCCTGGGGCTGCCTTCGCTTCGGAACAGAGTATCGTTTGCGCACCCGCGCGGCAGGATCGAAGCGGCTGCGGCAGGCGGTCTGGCAGCCCTAATCATTGGCGCGACGATGCTGACGATGCCGCTGTGGGTCGGCGACACGCACACCTATGAAGGGACCGACTGGACGGACGTGCTTCAGCCCGGCCTGAGTATCGTGGCGCTGGCCTTTATGGCAGGCGGGCTGGGGGTGTTCTTCAAGGCGGCGCTGGCGATCGTACGCCGCACGGAGACTGCCAGCACTCAGCAGCCGGCTACATCCTAGCGCCTGTATCGAGTAGAGTTGGAGTCATCGCCTATGGTTGTTAAATCATTCCGAATTCTGTGGATCGTCGCGGTGGTTGCGATGGCGCTCACAGCGGCAATGATGATTATCGGCGGAATTGGCACGGTCTGTGCAGCCTTCCTGACCGAGAACTTTCCGCCACTGCTGCCTGTGCTGGATTACCAGTGGTTCTACCAGCGCATGGTCGTTATCGGGATCGCCATTGGCATCGCAGGCGTGTCGGCGGCGTTCGGCCTGTTCCGGGGTGGGCCGAATGCCTATCGCAATGCGCTGATCGTGCTGATCATCGGAACGGTGCAGCACGAGTTGCGGCTGCACGCCTCGCTGGAGTGGCGCGGCAAGATCGCCCCGGTAAACGTCGTGTTCTACATGAATCTGTTTACCTTGATCCTGTTCCTGATCCTTGGCTTGCCGTCGATCCGGAATCGGATCTCCTTCTCGCGCCCGCGTGGCAAGACGGAAGCCGCCGCCGTAGGTGGCATGGCCGCCCTGATCGTCGGCTTGATGCTCTTTACCGTACCGTGGTGGGTCGGCGACACGCACACCTATGAAGGGACCGACTGGACGGACGTGCTTCAGCCCGGCCTGAGTATCGTGGCGCTGGCCTTTATGGCAGGCGGGCTGGGGGTGTTCGTCAAGGCAGTGCTAGCGGTCATTCGCCAGCCCGAAACGTCGGGCGCGCACCAGCCAGCGGCGTCCTGACACGCTTACCTTTCCGCACGAAAGAAGACCCGCCGGGGCGAGTTCCCTCGGCGGGTCTTTTGATGCGAAGCGGACGTTCCCGGCTCAGCCGCCGACGATGATCAGCAGCATGGCGGTAAGCATGTAGACCGAGGCGAATTTGAAGATGCCGAAGTTCAGCCGGGGCGACGGGAAGGCGACGCTTACCCCGGTCAGCACGGCCAGGATCACGCCGAGGCCCACCGTCGCGTACAGGCAGTGCGTCTGAAGCTGGATCTGCCACGCGGCGACCGCCATCGTCAGCACGGCCAGAATGGTCGAGACGCTGATGATCAGGCGCGTCTTGCGCTCGCCGTAGCGGTTGGCGAAGGTGGGCACGCCCGCCCGCCGGTAATCCGCCGCGTGCTTGATGCCATAGGTCATGATGTGCGTCGGAATCCAGAGCAAGACCGCCAGCGCCAGCAGCAGCCCGACATGCTCGATCTGCCCCGTGCCGAGCGTGCGCCCGGCCAGGATCGGCATGCCGCCCGCGATGCCGCCCCACAAGATCGACCAGGGCGTGCGCCGCTTGAGCCAGATGGTGTAGACCATGACATCGAACGTCAGCCCCGCGCCCACCACCAGCCCGTACCAGGGGTCGAGCAGCAGGGCGCCGCCCACCCCCAGCGTCGAGAGGATCAGGCCGAGCCAGAGCGCCTCGGCGGTATCGATCTGGCCGGATGGGATCGGGCGGCGAGCCGTGCGCGCCATCCGCGCATCGATATCACGGTCGTAGACCATATTGAGCACGGTGCTGCCGCTGATCGCCAGAAACAGCGTCAGCACCATGCCAGCCATCGTCCGCCACGATTGCACCGGGCAGCAGACGCTCATGAAGCCAGCCAGCCCCGTGACCAGCAGCAGCCCGGTCTGGAGGCTCTTGATCAACTGCCAGTACAGCCGCAGCTTGACCCAGAGGATCGCAGACGTGTGCTTACCGAGTTCTTGCGTAGCCAAGAGCGCCTCCCGCTTCCGTTCCATTCTCTCTTGTACGATTACTCAGCCGTGTCCACGTCGCGCGCGCAGCGGAAACCGACGCTGGGACTCGCGTAGTACGGCGCGGCGTTGTTCGTCATCCACACGCGCAGAAAATGTTCGTATTCGCCTTTGCTCCCGCCGCGCATGTAGCGATAGTGCTGCTTGTCGTACACGTCGCTGGTCCACTGCCAGACGTTGCCGCCCATGTCGTACACCCCATACGGGCTGGGCGAGTCAAGCGTCTCGTAGTCGCCATACGTCTCGCCGTTGTAGTAGCCAACCGGCGTCGTGTCGCCCTGTCTCCCCACGCCTTCCTCGAAGGGGTCGCGGCTGGCGTAGAAGTTCGCGTTATTGCGCTCGATCTCGAAGCCCCACGGGTACGGACGAGCATCCTCCGTGCCGCGCGCGGCCTTTTCCCATTCAGCGCCAGAGGGCAGACGCCCCTCGTAGTACTCGCAGTAGGCGCGCGCGCCGAACCACGTCACAAAGGTGGCCGGGTGGTTCTCGTAGCCCGCTTTGGGAGCAAACGTCTCGCCGTCGAAGTCGAGGCGCACGCCTTCTTCAGTAACCGGGTACAACAACCAGTCGCCCGCGTCGATACGCTCCTCGTGCCGGTAGCCGTGAAACTCGTCGCCGGGGTAGAAGCCGAGGATTTCCGTCTTCTCGTCGTTGAAGTGGATCGTTTCGTCGGCCAGCGCGGCGTTGAGAAATTCGGCGAACTGCGCGTTGGTCACGTGCGTCACCATGATCTCATAGTCGTAATCAACCGGCGTCCGTTCCTCGAATTGGCCCATCAGGAACTCGCCAGCAGGAACCAGCGCCCAGGCGTCCGGATCGATGCCCGTCTCCACCGTCACCGGCGGCCCGCCCGCTTCCGCGGAAGAACACGCCGCCAGCAGCAGGGCCATCATGCCAACCAGGAAGAGTCTCGCCTTCATTTCGCCAACTCCTGCGCCGAGTGCAGAGCCTCACGCTTTTCGGCTCTCACAGCTTCATAGCCCGTTTCCTGCAGCTCTTCTTCCCAGCGACCGCGCCGCTTGAAGAGATCGACCAGCCGCCAGACCATCAACGCGGCCAGCACAACCAGCACTGTGGCGAGGCCGATGTCCGCCAGCAGCATGGTCACGTCCGTGACCGGCTGCTGATTCACTTCGGACACAAACAGGCGCTTCAGCTCGAAAATAGTCACCGCGCCAAACGCGACGTCTGACCCGATGATGATCAGCCAGCCGAACCACTGGCGAACCTTCCCCTTCAGCCCGGCCATATCCGCGTAGTACAGCAGCAGGATAGTCGCGATGATAGCGCCGAGGATATGCCAGTGCCCGGTCAGGATCAGCCGCTCGTCGCGCCAGGCCCACACCCGGAAGATGTCGTCCAGCTTGACCGCGACAAAGATTCCAACAAAGCTGGTGGAGAAGTTCATGAAGACCATCTGCCACAGCGTCCCGAAACGCAGCGGGTCATGCAGCAGTGCGCGCAGGCCCTGTCCAAAGCTCGCCTTCTCGATGCCCTGCTCGGCCAGGCGCGTCTTGATAATCTTGCTGAAGCCGAAGATCACGAGGAACAGCCCCGCCAGCAGCACGAACGTCGATCCGGCGTAGATGATGTAGTGCGCCGCGCCCCCCTGCATCGGGACCACGGCCCACGTCCCAATCGACATAGTGACCGTGCCGAACATCATGATCGGCATCGAGATTTTGTGTAGCGTGCCCTTCCAGTCGAACCAGCGCCCGATGATCAGCGCCGTCGCAATCGCTATCAGCGCCAGCATAATGTGCAGGTGCCCGACGATCGCAAGCTGCAAATCGGTCTTGTTCGGCCAGCGGATGGTGTCTTCGGCCAGAAACGTCGTGAACCCGTTTCCGTAATACGCTCCGGCGATTGCGCCGAACAGCGACGAGGCAAGCGTCATCACCGCCATCACGAACAGCGCCGCCCGCTCCAGGTTGACGCTACCCAGGTGCGCATATTTGGGATCGGTATTGCGGTATTCTTTGCGCCACGGCCAAAGCGCCGCCGCCAGCAGCAGCCCCGTGAAGAACATGATCGACAGCCCGAGCAGATACACGCCGTGGAAGGCCCAGATATGCCCGAAATAGGCGAACGCCAGCCCGAAGAACATCGCGAGCATATAGCCAATCGTCGCACCGGCGTTGATCGTAACCTTCTCATGCTCTTTCATCGGGATGATGCCGGTGATCATATAGACCAGGATGGCAGTCACCGCCATCGCGATCGAATGATACAGGATGATGAGGCGGCCTTCGCGCTCGACGGGATCCATATCGAACCCGACCGCTTTGACGACCACCTCCCGCACGCCCAGTTCGGCCATCGGGCCAGACAGCATCCCCCAGATCGCCGTCACCAGCGCGAGCACTGCGATAGCGACGAGGATCAGCCCTTTCGTCGACTGGAACAGAAATTTGAACCGTGCCCCAATTGCCTGCATTAACGCTATTCTCCTTGCTGATAGGGGTGAAAACCGTGAACCGCCTGGGCGAACCGGATGGCTCTACGCCCCGCTCCGACCGCGAATCCCCCCTCCTGCTTCCCTGGCTTCGCGGCGGCGTCGCAGCGCGCGACAAGGCGCGCGTCGCGCAGGCGCGGATGTTCTGTCTAACATGGTAACAGGCGAAGCGCGTTTGGTCTTTGACTTTCGTCAAATGATCGATGAGCGATCTGGCAGCGCGAAACGGGCTGGATAGCGGCGCGCCGGGGCGGTTACGACAGCGACCGGTCCGCCTCGGCCAGACAGTCGATCTCGGCCAGCGCGGCAAGCTGGTCGGGCCGTTTGACCAGGATGGTCGCCCGCGAGGTGTGAATACAGCCCTGCTCGCGGAAATAGCTCAGCGCGCGGCTGACGGCTTCGGGCGCGGTCGAGATCTGAGCGGCGAGCTTCTGGATCGAGTGATCGTGGCGCGAGATGGGCTGCTCGCCCCACTCGCTCAGGTCAAGAATGAGCTTGGCCGTGCGCGCACGGACCGAGCGGAAGCAAATATCTGTGACCATCGAGATCAGCACGCGCGTCCGCTCCGCCAGCACCGGCAAAAACCCCAGCGCCACCTGCGGATAGCGCTCGGCCAGCGCCAGCAAAACGGTATAGTCCGCCTGCCACACCACGCAGTCGCGCGCCGCGATCGCGGTCATTGCGTTCGGGCCGCCGTCCAGAACGGCGACCTCGTTGAACATCGTGACCGGGGTCAGCTCGTCGATCAGCACGGCCTGTCCGTCCGGGCTGGTCCGGTACAGGTAGACCATGCCGGAAAGCAAGACGAACATCCCGGCGCAGGGCGTATCTTCGGCCACGATCACCGCGCCTTCCGAGACCGGCCGGATATACCCTGAGCGAATGATCAGGGTCAGATCGCCGACCGAAAGCCCTTTGAAATATTTCAGACGGCTCATGCGCTCGGCCAGGGCGGCCAGGTTAAGCATCACACTCCCTCTTTCGAAGCACTCAATCCGGCGGCAACGCAGCGGGCAGGCTGCATTTTCGCGCTCGATAGCAACAATACTAACATGGAAGTATCCTGTTAAAACCTGACAGACTGCCTGGAATACCTGACAAAAAGCAGTTTTCGAGGCGCAGCCCAGGGGCCAAATGTGCTACAGTCTGTTCGAGGGGGATCGATTGTGATCCATAATAGAAACTGTAGAAATCGGTCATCGAGTTGTTGCGTGCCGACGTGATCGCCTGGGGGCGCCGCCGTTTTGTCGCCGGTGATGGGATCGCGCTGAACGCTGCGCCGCACAGGGCTGCGTCCTGACTGAGAAAGGAACCGACCATGAACCGATCAGGAATGCGCGTTATTGTGCTGGCGCTGACGACGCTGCTGCTGCTCGGGTCCGGCTGGGCGGCGCTGCCCGCGCAGGCGCAGACCGGCCAGGGGATCAACCCGGACGCCGCGATCATCTGGCCGCCACCGGTGTACGTCTTGCGCGGCGAGGTGGAGGTTTACGGGTCAGCCAGCCTGCCCAATATGCGCAACTACTTCCTCAGCTTTCGCCCGCTCAGCGACAGCCTCGATCCGCTGACCGCCGAGTTTCTGCCGGCGATGTTGCCCCGGCCGTTCAGCGTGGAAAACGACGTGCTGGGGGTGTGGGACACGACAACCACCGACGACGGGCTGTATGAGCTGCGCCTGACGGTCAACGTGCGCGGCGCGGCGCCGGTGATCCATATCGTCAGCCCGCTGCGCGTGGAGAACAACCCGCCGCCGTTCGCCGACCTGTTCGCGACGCCCACGCCCGCCTTCCCGACCGCCATCCCGCAGCCCACGCTCGACCCGACTCCGCGCGGGACGGTCAGCGGCGCGGCGGCCAATGTCCGCACCGGCGATAGCACCGAGTTCCCGGTGATCACTACGCTGCGCCGCGACGAGCAAGTGCTGCTGATCGGCGTCAGCAATCGCGGGACCGGGTGGTATCAGGTGCGCCTGGCGAATGGCCGCATCGGGTGGATGGCGCCGAGCGTGATCAACGTGAGCGGCAACCTGGGCCTGCTGCCCTTCGTCTCGCCGCCGCCGCTGCCGCCCACGCCGACTCCGCCGCCCACCGTAACGCCCTCGCCCACGCCGTTCAGCGCGGCGAACCTGGTGGCGGGCATCGTGGTCTTTGACCCCCCGACGCCCACCTGTGCGCAGACGTTTATTGTCGGCGTCGACGTGGCAAACCTCGGATCGGAGCAAACCTTCTCGCCCGGCACCGTCACCGTCACCGACACGCGCGCCGCAGATGGCACTGTCCAGCAGACCAACATCGGCGGGTTCCCGCCGCTGCTGCCGGGCCAGACCACGCGCGTCAACGTCCCGATGACGATCTCGACCTATTACAACGAGGTCCACCGCCTGACGATCACCGTCGATTCAGGAAGCATCATTCCAGAGTCGAACGAAACAGACAATGTGCGCGTGATCGAGTACGTGCTGCAAAAGGGCGCCTGCCCATAAGCCGGTTTCGGACAGCGGCGAGATTCACCGGGGCGCCTTGCGGGCGCCCCGGTCGCATTCAGGGGGCGTTCAGGTCGGGGCGCTGCTGGCGCGGACGACCAGGAGCGGCTTGACCAGCACTTGCTGAGTGCCGTTTGCCGTGCCGTGCAGAATATCGAGCAGCATCGCCATCAGCTGCTGGCCGATGGCGTCGAGCGGCTGGTGGACCGAGGTCAGCGGCGGGGTGATGTGCTCGGCGGCCGGGATGTCGTCGAAGCCGGTCACGGCCACGTCGCGCCCAGGCGCGATGCCGTGCTCGTGCAGGTATTTCAGCACCCCGATCGCGATCACATCGCTGACGCAGGCGATCGCGGTGGGCCGGAGCGCGCCGGGCCGCATCATCAACTGCCGCGCCGCTTCGTAGCCGTGCGCGGGCGTGTTCTCCGCCTCGACCAGCCACAGCTCGTCGGACGGCAGGCCGAGGCGGCTCAGCGTCTCGCGGTAGCCCCGCGCGCGGTAGCTCCCGGCCAATGAGAGCGTCGGCCAGCGGATAAACGCGATCCGCTCGTGTCCCTGCTCCGCCAGGTGCTCGATCACCTGCCGCATCCCGTCTTCACCGTCCACGTCGATATACGAGAAGTCCCAGTCGTCGTTGGCCCGGCCAAACGAGGCGAAGGGGATGTTCAGCTCCAGCAGGCGGCGGATGCGCGGGTCGTCAACGTCGGTATTCGCCAGAATAAAACCGTCGACGCGCTGCATCTCGGCCAGCTCGATGTAGGTCGCGACCGGGTCGGCAAGGTCCGTGATGAAGGTCAGGATGTGATAGCCGGCCGCTTCCGCCGCTTCCGAGAGGTTGTAGAGAAACTGCTGCATAACCGGCGTCCACTCGCCGGGGCGCTCGGTGTGCCAGGCGTAGCCGATGATCCGGCTCTCGCCGCTGCGCAGGTTCTGCGCGGTGATACTGGGCCGGTAGTTGAGCCGTTGGGCCGCTTCGAGGACACGCTGGCGCGTGGCCGCGCTGACCCGGCCCGAATTGTTTAGCACATAGGAAACGGTGGCGGAAGTAACCCCCGCTTCGCGCGCGACATCCTTGATCGTCGCCATTCGATCACTCGGTGGAAAACTCGCCGTTCACCGCGCGGTGGTGGAGCGCAGGCGGCTCCACCGGCCCGCGACGATACCGGGTGAGACGGCGCGTGTCAAGCCCTGATCAGGGCTGGGCGCGGCGCGCGTAGTAGAACGCCAGCCGGTCCAGCACGGCGGCGTTCGCAATCGCGGCGAACACGCCCCAGGTCAGCAGCAGCCAGGCCGCGATCAACACGATGCTGATCGCGGCAACCAGCGCCAGCACGACGACCAGCGTCAGCGCCATCAGCGGGTGGCGCAGCACCATGAGGATCGCGTTGCGCGTCGCGCCCCACACGCTCGGTGCGGCCATTTCGTAGTAGATCGGCCAGGTAAACAACGCGACGCCCAGCCAGAGGATTCCGGCCAGGAACCAGACCGTCATCAGCGCCAGGGCGAGCGGGCCGTCCGCGCCAGCGTACGCGACCAGGTTGCTGGTGTTGACCGCCCCGAACGCGGCAACTCCGGCGCCCCAGGGCAGCGCCCGCCACAGGTTGCGACGAAACGCCTGCCAGAACGCGCTCAGGTCCGCCTCGGACGGATCAGTATAGGTCAGGTGCGCGACTCGGCATAGCGCGCTCCACGCCGCCGGGGCGGTGATCACCGGCAGGCACAGCACGACGAACGCCAGGTTCGCCCAGACATACGCGTAGCCGTTGTAGCGCAGATTGCCCAGCGCGCGCGCCGTGACGCGCAGCCCGTCGATCATCGTCTTTGACCGCGCGCTTTCGCGGTCTAGCCCTTCAGCCCGCTGTAGCTGATGCCCTCGACAAAGTACCGCTGGAAGTACAGGAAGATCAGCGCCAGCGGCAGCGTGGTCAGCACCGACCCGGCGAGGAAGGCGTGCCAGCGCAGCCCTTCACCGAATGCCCCACGCAGGAAGGCCAGCCCGACCGGCAGCGTCCACAAGGTGCTGTTGCCGGAAAGCACGATCAGCGGCATCAGAAAGTCGTTCCACGCGCCCTGGAAGCTGAAGATCGCCAGAGCCGTCAGCGCGGGCGTTGCCATCGGCAGAACGACGCGCAGGAACATCGTGAACCGGCTCGCACCGTCGACCATCGCGGCCTCTTCGATCTCGACCGGCACCGACTCGAAGAACTGCTTCATCAGGAAGATACCGAACGCATCGGCGGCCAGCGGCAGGATCAGCCCCTGGTAGGTGTTCAGAATTCCGAATTGCTTCAGGATGATAAAACGCGGGATCAGCAGCACGATGGTAGGGACCATCATCGTGCCGAGGATAATGTAGAAAAACAGCCTGTTCCCCGGAAATTTGATGCGCGCCAGCGCGTACCCCGCCAGTGAGTCAATTGCCAGCCGCAGCGCCGTGATGACGACGGCGATAAAGGCCGTGTTGAGAAACCAGCGCGGCAGCTTGGCGTCGAAAATCTCGTCGTAGCCTTGCAGTGTTGGATTAAAGCTCGTTTCGCTAGCGACCTCACGCGCCCCGAGCGACTGGCCTTCCTCGTTTACGCAGGTCGTGGTGGTCGTCCTCGGAATCAGCGCGGCGGGAAAACGCTGGACAGCCGGCAGGCACTTGAACGAGTTCGCCACCGTGAAGACGAACGGCAGAATCTCGATGGCCGCAAAAAGGATCAGCACCGTCCAGCCCAGGATCGCGATCGCCGTCCGCAAGGGCGGCCGTCTTTCGGCCCGGCCGGGGAAAGTGGCCGTGGGCGCATCAACCGCAGTGCTCATAGTATCCCCTCCGCCGCTACGTATCCGCGCGCTCGCGCACAACGACGCGCTGTAAGATGCTGAAGGTGAAGATGATGACAAACAGCACCAGCGCGGTCGCCGAAGCCAGCCCCATCGCCGAGCGGTCAAAGCCGTTCTGGAACACCATGTAGGCGACGGTCAGCGTGGTTTTGGCAGGCCCGCCGCTGGAGATCACGTACACCTGGTCGAAGACCTGGAACGTGCCGATCAGCCCCAGCGTGACGACAAAGAAGATCGTCGGCCTCAGCAGCGGCACGGTGATCCGCCGGAAGATGTTCCACGCATTGGCCCCGTCGATCGCGGCGGCCTCGTAGACATGGCCCGGAATGTCCTGCAGGGCGGCCAGGAAGATGATCATCATCGTGCCGATCGTCGTCCAGATGTTCAGGATCATGATCGTCAGCAGCGTGATGCTCGGCCCGCTAATCCACTCCCAGCCGGTCAGACCGAGCGTGCGCTCCCCGGCCCACGCGCCCGCCGAGTCACGCGTGAGGCCGAACGGCTCCAGAATGATGTGAAACAGCCCAGTCGGATCGTCCAGCCAGTTGATGTAATTGTCGCTGTAACCGGGGATAACCCCTGCGATCGCCTGATTGACCAGGCCACCGCGCGAGAACATAAACATGAAGATCAGCGAGATCACGACCGAGGACGTGATCGAGGGGAAATAGAACGCGGTCCGAAAAAAACCCTTCGCTTTCAGCCAACGCTGGTTGACGATCACCGCCAGCACCAGCGCGATAATCGTCTGGACGGGCACAACGCCAAGCACATAGTACGACGTATTCTTCAAAGCGATGAAAAAGTCGCGCTGGCGGATCGCCGCTGTCACTTCGCGGCCTTCTTCAATGTGATAGCCGCGCAGCAGGTCGCTGTAGTTCGCCGTCCCGACATAGTCGAACGCGCCCTCTTCGAGCACCGGCGAGATTCCGTTCCAGTCCGTGAAGCTGATGTACAGGGCAGCGCCGATCGGAATAATCAGGAAGATCAAGAAGATGATCAACGCCGGGATCATGAAGGTCAGGCCGGACACCGCTTCCTGGCGGCGCTTGGCGGCCATCGTCATCAGGCCCGGTGGTCTGGCTGGAGCAGCAGTCGCCATAGCGCACTCCTGTCGTTCGGGGGATAAAGGCGCTCCCTGCGGAGGACAGGGAGCGCACACAGAACGAGTGGAACAGCTTAGCGGGCGAGCACTTCTTCCGCCGCCGCCGCTGTTTCGAAGATCACGTCATCGGCGGTTGCCTGACCCTGAAACGCGAGTTGCATGCCGGCGTTAAAGGTGTCGAGCACGTCACCAAAGCCTACCGGGAACGACCACGGGTACGCAACCTCGGCGGCATTCACAAATGGCTGACCGATTTCTTCACCGCGCGCCGCAAGCCAGGTCTCGGCCAGAGCCATGCGCGGCGGCATCGGGCCGAAGCCCGCCTCGGCCACGATCTGACCGCCCTCTTCGCCGGTCAGGAAGTTGACAAGCTGCCAGGCGGCGTCCTTGTTGTCGCTGTCCGCCGCGACGCCATAGCAGACGGTGAACGCCATCGTGGCCTCGCCGCCGTCAGGATGGGCGGGCAGTTGGACCGCGCCCCAGTTGATATCCGGGAACTGGTCAGCCAGGAACTGGATAATCCAGTTGCCCTCGATGGTCATGGCCGCGCGCCCCATACCAAACGCCTCACCCGGCCAGCCAGCATCCACCTGGCTCGCCGTGCCCGCGAAGCCTTCCTGCGCCAGGCCGGTGAGGAAGTCAAACGCCTCACGCGCTTCCTCACTGTCGAATGTGACCTCGCTCCAGTCCTCGTTCAGGACCGAGCCGCCCGCCTGATACAGGAAAGGCAGCCAGCGCGCCGCCTCGGCGCCGATCACCAGGCCAAGCACCTGCTGACCTTCCTCGTTCGTGCCGGTCAGCGCCTCAGCCGCCGCGCTCAGGTCGTCCCAGGTCCAGTCGTCGGTCGGGTAGTCCAGCCCGGCGGCGTCGAACATGTCTTTGTTGTACTGGAGCGTCAGCGTCGAGAAGTCCTTCGGCGGGCAGACAAACTCGTCGTTGTAGGTGAAGATGTCCACCAGCGACGGGTAGATGCCTTCCGGATTCTCGATCTTGTCGCCGCCAATATCGACCACACCCGCCTCGACCAGGTCGGGCAGGCGCAAGCTGTCGATATAGAACACATCCGGCGGAGCGCCGCTAGCAAACGTGGTCTGAAGCGTAGTGTCGTAGTCAGGGACGAGATTTACTTCGACATCGATATCGGGATTAGCTTCCTCAAACGCGGCGATCTGCTCAGCCAGGGCCGCGTCCTCGGCCTGCGAGGACGACCAGCCCATCAGCGTGACCGTCGTCGCCTGGCGAGCCAGGGCCGCGCCTGCGCCGCCAACAACCAGGGCAGCGAGCACGACCACCGTCAGAACGTGATACTTACGCATAGTGCCTCTCCTAATCACTCTCAAAGCAGCGATTGAGAACTGGAAAATCGAATCAAGCTCGTTCGATACGGGCGTCACCTCCTTCAATCGTGATGATGTATGGTTCGCCATGATAGCGAATCGGGAAGCGCAGCCGGTCCCACCCCGGCGGCAGGCGCGGATCGAGCGCCGGGCCATCGGCGGTCAGGTGCAGCCCGGCGAAGCCGAAAGCCAGCGCCTGCCACAGCCCGCCGCACGCCGCCCCGTGGATCCCATCTTGAGCGTTGCCTTTGTTGTCACGCAGATCGATCTCGGCGGCGTGCTCAAACAGGTCGCGCGCCAGATCGGTCAGGCCCAGCCGGGCGGCGACCCAGGCGTGCGCCGCCGGGCTGAGCGACGAGCCGTGATCGCACAGCGGGTAGTAGGTGTCCCAGTTGCGGCGCAGCGCCTCCGGCGGCCCAAGCTGCTCGCCCAGCAACGCGATCAGCATCACGACGTCGGCTTGCTTGATGATGCGCAGGCGCTGGGTCTCCTCGTAGCCGAAGACGCTTTGCAGGCTGGACACGCGCGGCTCAAAGGCCAGCACGTCGACCGGCGTCAGATCGAAGAAGCCGTCAAACTGGATGTAAATCTGGCGCTTGGCGTCGAAGGGGATGTACAGCCGGTCGATCACCTCCTGCCAGCGATCCAGCGCGGCCTGATCGATCGACAGCGCGGCGGCCAGCCGCTCCGCTTGGGCCGGGTGCTCGGCGCGCAGCCAGCCCCAGACGCGCTGCGCGGTTTGCAGATGCCAGCGCGCCATGACGTTCGTCAGCGCGTTGTTGTCCACATCTTCATGATACTCGTCCGGGCCGATGACGCGCGTGATCTCGTAGCGACCGGCGTCCGCGTGCCACTCCACGCGCGAGGCCCAGAAGCGCGCCCCGTCCAGCACGATCTCCGCGCCATAGTCCCGCATAAAGGCGTCGTCGCCGGTCCACTGCCAGTATTGCAGAATGGCGTAGGCGATGTCAGCGGTGATGTGCTGCTCCAGCTCGCCCGTCCAGATACGAATGCGCTTGCCGCTGGCGTCGGGGAGTGTCCATTGCGGCGTGACCTCGTCGCCGGTGTCGGCGCTCTCCCAGGGGAACATCGCGCCTTCATACCCATTGGCCCGCGCCTTGGCGCGCGCGCCCGGCAGGCGATGATAGCGGTACATCAGCAGGTTGCGCGCCAAGTGCGGCTGCGTCAGCGTCAGCAGCGGGACCATGAACAGCTCGGTGTCCCAGAAGACGTGGCCCCGATAGCCCGCGCCGCTGAGCGTCTTGGCCCCAATGCTGACCTGGTCATCATGCGGCGGCGCGGCGATCAGCACATGGTAGATACAGAAGCGGATCGCCTGCTGAAGAAACTCGTCGCCTTCGAGCAGCACGTCGGAATCGGCCCACAAGCGCGACCAGCTTTCGAGGTGCGCGGCGTAGAGCGAGTCGTACCCCGCTGCGCGCGCCCGGTCGAGCGCAGTCTCGGCCTCGGCCAGCGGATCGGCGCTGTCCCGGCTGGTGTAGAGCGTCACCAGCTTGGTGATCGTGAACGTCTGCCCGGTGGTTAGCGCGGCGCTGACCGAGACGCGCGGATGCTCAGCGCGGGCGTCCGCGCTGGGAGCCGCACCCAGGTCGGTGACGAGGGCGGCGGCCATCGCCAGCTCATAGCCGCTTTGCGTCGTCCGGCTGCGGACCCACACGCTATCGGCGGCGGCGCTGCCGGTCTCCCACCGTTCCCAATGTTCGAAGCCGCTCGGCAGCACCACGCGCGTCTCGATCCCGCCGTGCGCCCACAAACGCGGCGCGCCGTGCAGCACGCGGCCTGTCACGCGCAGCGCCAGCACGTGCGGATCGGCGGCGCTGGCGAAACGCTCGAACTCCAGACGCACGACATCGCCCTGGGGCGACTGCCACAGCACGCGGCGGCTGAGCGTCGCCCTGCTGACATCCAGCGCCCGCTCGTAGCCGAGCACGCGACCGGTATCCAGGCTGAAGGGGTGGCCGTCGAAGTCGAGCGTCAGGCCAAGCCAGTGAGGCGCCGGGACGAGGTCCGGGCTGAGGTCTCCCTCGATGGCGTTGAACAGGCCATGCACGCGCGTCGAATCGAAGCCGGGGTGCGTCTCCTGCTCTTCCAGCAAGCCGCGCACGCCGACATAGCCGTTCCCGATGGTAAAGAGGGTTTCGTACTGGAGCGCCTGCTCGGCGCAGGCGAGGTCTTCGCGAATCACAGCGTGAGAAGTCATAAAAGCCCTCAAACTGGCCGCGAGGCCGTTTCAAGTAAGAAATAAGCTGCACAGGTGCGCGGAGCGCCGCCGCGACCAGATACATATCCCTTGCATACACATTCCCTTGTATACACTATAGGTTAAACGATTAAGCGTGTCAAGCAAGTCACGCGCGCCGCTAACGCGCGCCGCCTCGACCGGCGGCCACCCAGGCCGCGATCAGCGCGGTTTCGGCTGCCGCGTCGAGCAGGTACACCGGCGAGATCCGCCTGCGCGCGACGTAGATCACGTCAATCGCGGTCAGCCCCAGCGCGCTCCCGATAGCCAGCAGTTTGATCTCCGGCGTCACCCGGCGGTGAAGCGCAGCCAGCCCCAGCGCCGCCCCGATGGCGGCGATCAGCGCGCCCGCCGTGTTGACCAGCCAGAAATCAACTTTCGGTCCGGTGACGGCCTGAAACGTCTTCGGGCTGAGCATCGGCCACACGCCGGTTAGCAGGTAAAAGCCACTGTGCGCCAGCGCCAGCTTTTCGCCTGGGCTGCGCGCGCGATCTGCCGGATAGTTCATGGTCCCCGCCTTGCGAGTTGATTGCCGCTGTGTTCATGCTAAGGAAACGGCGACGGCCTGTCATGAGCCACCTGAGCGATCTCAGGCCGGGACAGGTGGCGGGGTTTCATGCGGAGTCACTGGCGAGCGGCTCTTTCTCTGGCCGGTTCGCGCTCGCCTGGCCGGGACTGCGCTATAATCACACTGCTTCGGCCGGTCGAGCGCTGCTCGAATGGAGAGAAATGAGGCTTTGCCATGCGACGTCCTCGCGCGATCCTCGTTCTAGCCCTGCTGCTCGGCGTTCTCTCGCTTTCCCTTTCGTATCAGCCGGCGCACG
Source organism: Aggregatilineaceae bacterium (assembly GCA_035325905.1). Lineage (GTDB taxonomy): Bacteria > Chloroflexota > Anaerolineae > Aggregatilineales > Aggregatilineaceae > DYGX01. The sequence continues at coordinate 37,024 of DAOKYY010000024.1, forward strand.
CGCAAGACGAACCGGCCTGCTCCCCCGACGCGGGCACGGTCATCACCCGGCAGATCGACAGCGGGGCGCTGGGACGCGAGAAATCCTACGTGGTCTATCTTCCGCCGGACTGGTGCGCGCTGGAAGATTTGCCATTGCTGGTGATGTTGCACGGCCTCGGCGGCAACCACTTTGACTGGACATCCTACGGCAAGCTCGACGCGACCGCTGACCAGCTGATCGCGGCGGGTGAGATCGAGCCGCTGGTCATCCTGATGCCCGACGGAGAAAAGAGCTTTTATCTAAACGGGGCAACCGGGGACTTCGAGACGTACATCGTCGAGGAGCTGGTGGGCGCGGTGGACGGCGCCTTCCCCACCGCGGCCACGCGCGAGCGGCGCTTCATCGGCGGGCTGAGCATGGGCGGCTACGGCGCGCTTTACCTCGGACTGAAGTACCCCGATCGTTTCAGCGCGATCGGCGCCCACAGCGCGGCCCTGTTTGAGCGTGGCGCCCAGGGCGCGCCGATTGGCGTTTATGGCGCGGGCTGGAGCCGCTACGAAGAACGCGCCCCGGCGGCGATCGTCCGGCGCGAGGGCTGGCCGGATGACACGCGCCTGTTCATCGACATCGGCTCCGGCGATTTTCTGCTACGCGGCACATACGACTTCTTCGGCGCGCTGCTGGGCCAGCCGAACCCAATCGCCGAGTTTCAGGGGCGTATCTGGCCGGGCGAGCACGACTGGGAATACTGGTCCGGGCACGCCGCCGACTATCTACGCTTTTACGCCGGAAAATAGCGTTGCGCCGCCACCCTGTCGTCGATTTGTGCGAGGTAGCTTGACATATCGATAAATGTCGATAAAATGAACGGTATGGACACGGATCCGGTTCTGTTTGCCAAGGCGCTCGCCGACGACACCCGCCAGGAGATCATGCGCCACCTGTGCTGCGTCTGGCTGAGCGTGAGCGACGTGGTGGACCGGCTCGGCGGGCGCGTCAACCAGCCGACCGTCAGCCACCACCTAAAGAAGCTGGAAGAAGCGGGCCTGGTTCGCGTCTACCGGGAAGGCCGCAACCGCTTCTACACGCTCAACCAGGAACAGCTCACGAGCTGCTGCGGCCTCCTGATCCGGGCGTTCGCGCCCGACTACGCGCCGCAGGTGATCCTGCCGGACGAGATCGAGACGCGCCGCGCCGGATAGGACCGCATCCCATGCGCTCTTTTTTTACGCTCATATATCGACCAATGTCGATATATCAGGAAGGAGAACGCCGATGAACGGCAAGCCAGACACCCCGCAAGCAAATGTCACCTTCTTCAGCGAAACGACCCGCGACGACGCGATCCATGGCGCGGTGCGCGACCACTACGCGGCCATCGCGTCTCGCGCCGGTCAGGGTGGCTGCTGTGACGGCGGCGCAAGCGCCTGCTGTGGGGACCAGCCCGCGCTCTACGACCCGGCCCTGATCGCGGAGCTGCCGGTGGACGTGACCGGCCTGTCGCTCGGCTGTGGCGACCCGGTCAGCATCGCCAGCCTGCGCCCCGGCGAGACGGTGCTCGACCTGGGCAGCGGCGGCGGGATTGACTGCTTCCTCGCGGCGCGCCAGGTGGGGGAAAGCGGCTACGTCATCGGCGTGGATATGACGCCGGAGATGCTCGCCAAAGCCAACGCCAGCAAAGCGCGCCTGGGTGTGACTAACGCCGAGTTCCGGCAGGGCCAGATCGAGGCGCTGCCGGTCGAGGACGCGAGCGTGGATGTGATTCTGTCGAACTGCGTGATCAATCTCGCGCCGGACAAGGCGGCTGTCTTCCGCGAGGCCTTCCGCGTGCTCAAGCCCGGCGGCCGGCTGGCGATCAGCGACATCGTCACGGAGGGGCCGCTTCCGCAGCGCGCGAGGCTTGATCTGGGCGAGTGGGCGGCGTGCGTCGCAGGGGCCATCGACGTAAGCGCGTATCTGGACTTGCTGCGCGCGGCGGGGTTCGTCGAGGTGAGCGCGGTCGATAAGGCGACCGCCGCCGAAATCCTCGGCACGCCGGACGCGGCGCGGATTCTCAGTGCGCGAATCACAGCGCGCAAGCCGATCCCCGCCTGAGCGCGCCGCGCCGTCTAATCCGACTAATCCGATACGGGTGTGCCAGCCGGCGGCGGGAGCCATCTCTCGCCGCCGGTTGGCGTCATCAGGCGGCAGGTTGGCGCGCTGCGCGGGGTATAATGGCGGCGGCTGGCCGACATGGGTGCGGCCGGACGGTTCCTTCCCCGGAGAGAGCAGCATGTTGAACACCGTCAACCTGGAGACGCCGCGCGGCGAGTCGCTGACCAACATCACGGCGCAGGTGCAGGAGATCGTGAGGGCCAGCGGCGCGCAGGAGGGTATCTGTATTCTGGCCGTCCCGCACACGACGGCGGCGATCACGCTCAATTCCGCGCTGGACAGCGCGACCGCGACCGACATCATCGCGGACTTGCAGCGCCTGGTTCCCAAGCGCGTCGATTTTGCGCACCAGTACGACACCCCCGCCGACGCCGCCGGTCATGTCAAGGCCGCGCTGGTCGGCCACAGCCTGACGCTGATCATCCGCGACGGTGCGCTGGCGCTTGGCGGCTCGCAGAGCATCCTGTTCTTCGAGTTCGACGGGCCGCGCCAGCGCCAGGTGCAGGTCAAGGTCATCGAAGGGTAAAGCGCGCTCGCAACCCGCCGATTGGACCCGCGAAAGCTGCCGCTTCGCACTAGGCAGCGCACGGCAGGCCGTCTACACTGAGCGCATACGGTTGCTGCGGTGGAGAAACAGGGATGTTGTGGAGACTGGCTCTGATCTTTGGCGGGTCGGCGCTCGCGCTCTGGGTATTCGGCGAGCGCGGGCGGCTGCTGCGCCGCTCGACGCGCGCCCTGCTGCGCGCGCACGGCTGGCGCGGCGTGCTGAACGGCGCGTTCTGGCACGGCTATCTCTATGCGCGCTGGTCAGGCCAGTACATCGGCTGGAGCATTCGCTACGCCTTCCCGCACACCCATCCTGCGCCCGGCAGTCCGCGCTGGGCGCGCGTCTATCACGGCAAAGTCCTGCGCACCGAAGACGCCAAGCGGCTGCTGACCGTCAACGAGCCGATCCGCCGCGACCTGGAGCAGATCATCCCGCACACGATTGCGCGGCAATTGGTGCTCGACGGCCCGCCGGAGATCGCGGTGTACGAGTGCCCCTGCCGCGCCGCCCGGCCGACCCCCTGCCAGCCGACGCAGGTCTGCATGATCGTCGGGCAGCCATTCGTCGATTTCATCATCGAGCACAACCCACGCACGGCGCGCAAGATCACGACCGGCGAGGCGCTGGCGCTGCTCGAAGCGGAGCACGCGCGCGGGCATCTGCACGCCGCCTACTTCAAAGACGTGATGCTCAACCGTTTCTACGCGATCTGCAACTGCTGCGCCTGCTGCTGCGGCGGGATCGAGGCGATGACGCGCTGCGGCGTGCCTATGGTCATCTCGTCGGGCTACGTCGCGGCGGTGAACGAAATCGCGTGCCTGGCGTGCGGGACGTGCGAGGACGCCTGTCCGTTCGGCGCGATCGCGGTCAACGGCAGCGCCGTGGTCGATTGGGAGAAGTGTCTCGGCTGCGGCATTTGCGAGACGCAGTGCACCGGCGCGGCGATCACGCTCGTCCGGGACGCGCGCAAAGGCGAGCCGCTCGACGTGCGCGCGCTGACCGGCTGAACCGCTGCCGCGTTTTCGCTTACTCGCCGCCCCGCACCGCGCCCCGGTCCGAAGCCAGCCCCAGCGCGACCCGCTGGGCGCGCGGCAGATCGTCCGTGTCCAGGACGATCTGCCCGCGCATGGTAATATACACCGCGTTGATGTTGATCCCCGCGTCGGCCAGGCGGCGCGCAAGCTGCGCCAGCGACCCCGGCTGATCGACCAGATTGACCAGCAGCACCTCGCGCACGGTGTAGTCGATTCGGGCGTCACGCAGCGCGTTGACGGTCGCGTCGTTATTGTTGGTGATCAACTGGACGAACCCCTGGCCTGGGCAGGGTGTCGCGTGAATCGCCGTGATGTTGATCCCGTTCTGAGCCAGCGCCTCCGCCAGGTGCGCTAGCGCCCCCGGCCGGTCTTCGATCGACACGGTGAATTCCGTCGCCATCGTGTCCTCCGTTCCTCGCTCGCCGCCGCGCATACTGTGTCCAGGGCCTTGCCAGCGCTTCCCGGATCGGCCGAGAGGGGGTCCGATCAGGCGAGCAGCTCGGCCTCGCGCTCGCGGAAGGTGCGCGCGGTCTGCATCACCATCTCGTCGAGCGCCGCCTTGTCAGGCTTGCCGTACATCGCCGGGTACGGGTCGCCGCCCGGCCCAAGCGGCTCCGGGGTCACATAGCGCCCCTCAGTATTGAAGCCGATCACGTACAGCGCCCGGATGATCGTGTCGAGGTCCATCGACCCCAGCCCCAGCGCCCGCCGGTTGCTGTCGGCCATATGCAGGTTGATAAGCTGGTCTCGTGCGGCGAGGATGGCCGCGCCGATGTGCTCTTCCTCGACCTGCATGTGATACACGTCGCCGTTGATGTGCTGGATGCCGGGGTGATCGACCGCCGCGATCAGACGCTGCGCGTCCGCGACGGTGTGGATCAGGCTGACTTCGGCGGAGCGGATCGGCTCGACCGCGCCGCGCACGCCGTGCTCGGTGAACAGGTCCGCGATCAGACGCATCCCCTCGACCCCGCGCTCGAACTCGGCGTCATCGTAGGCTTTGGGCCGCCCGACCGCGCCAGGGATGATCAGCAGGTATGTGCCGCCGACCGCAGCCGTAAACGGGATTTCGCGCTTGAGATAGTCGATCGCAGCCTGGCGGTGGACCGCGCGATTGCTCGCCAGCTCGCTGTCGGGGGAGTACATCCCGCACACCCCCGCAACCGTGATCCCGTGATCGCCGAGAACGGCCAGCGTCTCATCTACCTTGTAGCCGAGATCGTCCCCGTAGTGGTTGCCGTGCAGCTCGATATAGGTGATGCCTGCGCGTTTCAGCCGGGCCGCCGAGTCCGCCAGCGGCTCGATGCCGAAGCCCCAGTTGCTCCACGACAGGTTGAGCCGCCGCGTCAGCCGCTCCGGGTGCTGGCGCTTGAGGTCTTCAAAGGCCGCGCGAATCTGCTCGTTCTTAAGCTCATAATTCTGCGGTTTCACGCTCGCAAACTCCAGTCAGCGCCGGCCCGCACGCTGCGTCGATCAGGCCCATCCCCATGACGCCGCCGGGAGCGTCACGCGTTGATCGAATTGTATGCTGACCGTTTCCGCTAAGTCAACCGCGCCAGAGAGCCACCGCCCGCACCTGTGAAAAGCGCGGGCCACGCGCATTGATCATGTTAGAACGACCGTCCATCGATACTCAAGGAGAGCGACATGCTGGCGAAACTGCTGAGAATCATGCTTGTGGGAGCGGCCCTCGCCTGGGCCGCGCCGCCGGTCCTGGGCGCGCGCGCTCAGGAAGACTATCCGCTGGAGCTGTGCCGGGAGGCCGGTTTCTCGACCGAAGAAGACTTTATGATGCGCGGGGGCGAGGCATACGACGGCAGCCAGTACGTCTCGGACGGCGATGTCCTTAGCCCAAACGGCCAGGTCTGCGTCCGCAACCGCCATCTGCTCCAACACTTCGACGTGCGCGAAGACCTGGGCCTGGACGCGCTCGACATCCTGGTCGTTGACGAGCGGCTGATCGCCTTCTCGACCGAGCTGGACAGCCCGCACGGCAATTTCGGCGCCGGGGATCTGCTGTTCACGAACGGCGCGAGCATCCCGAACGCGGCGCTGTTGTTCCGCTTCGACATCCCGCTTGATCTCGGCCTGGACGGGGTGCACTTTGTCGGCCGGCCAGACGGCATCCGGCGCTTCCTTGAGGTTGTCGGCGGAACCGCCCCGCAAGACTGGCTCGGCGGGAAGCTGCAAGACGTGCTGACCGAGCTGGACATCGATATCTGGTTCTCGGTCGAAGGGAGCTGGTGGCGCGTCGAAGGGCAGCGACCGCTGCTGGACGGCGATATTCTGTCGGCGCGCAACGGCGGGCAGGTGTTGTGGCAAGAGGTCCTGCTCGACCCGCCGATCCCCGCCGGGCTGGCCGATCGCGGCGTAGACTTTGGCCTGGATGCGCTGGCCGGTCCGCGCGAGCCGGAGCGCGCCGCTCTGCTCTTTTCCACCGAGATTCTGTACCGGGGCGAGACGAGCTTCACCGATGGCGACGTGCTGAAAGTCGGCGGCAGCGTGTCGCGCTTCAACAACGACCTGATCAAGGCCTTCCAGCCCGAAGCCGACTTCCTGGGGCTGGACGCGCTCTCGCTGCGGGCTGAGCCGCCGATCGAGGTGTGCTGTGTCGAGTTCGAGGAGCAGCAGGGCGGGGCGCAGTATGCGGTCGGCAGCACGTTCACCGACGCGGGCGTCCCGATCACCGTCGAGCCGTTCACCTGGAGCAACGGCACCTCGACCAGCAGCGGCATGGCCGTGATCGGCAACGCCGGGCAAGCGGGCAGCATCGGCAATGAGGTCAACACCAACAATGTCAACCTGTCGTTCGACTTTCCCGGCACGCCGGCCGGCCTGACCCTCTGGTTCGGCGAGTACGGCGGCAATCTCAACATCCGCATCAACGGGGACTTTCAGAACTTCGCGGACTTCGCCGACATCGACGGCGCGACCATCGGCGGGGTGCAGGTCGCGGTTGCGCAGCTGACGCCGGAGATCGGCGTGCTGGCCCTCGATGGCCCCATCGACGACTTCGCGATCGGCGGGCAAGAGCTGTGGATCGACACGCTCTGCCCCACGGGCGCCTGAGCCGCCCGACAGAATGTGTCTCGTGTAAACGGCGGGCCGGCGGTTCAGATCACCGGCCCGCGCCATTTGGGGCTGGAGGCAGGGGCGCGCTCGCCGCGAGACTGCAGGCGGACATCCCGGCTGGCTGAGCGCCCCGGCCGGGCAGCCGATTACGCCCTCGGCTGCGCCTGCGCCGCTTTGACCTGCGCCTCGATCCAGGGATAGGTGCGCTCGATCCCGGCTTTCAGATCGAACTGCGCCTGCCAGCCGAGCGAGTAGATGCGCGCGTTGCTGAAGTTGCGCGCGCGCACGCCGACCGGCCCCTCGACGTGGCGGACGTTGATCCGCTTGCCCGCCACCTCCGCGACCGTCGCCACCAGCTCGTTGACTGACACGTACTGCGGCGAGCCGATGTTGACCGCGCCGCGCAGGTCCGAGTGCATCAGCCGGAAGATGCCGTCCACCATGTCGTCGACGTAGGTGTACGAGCGGATGGCCGTCCCGTCGCCCCAGACCTCAATCGTGCCGCCGTCCTCGATCTCAGCGACCTTGCGGCAGATCGCCGCCGGGGCTTTCTCGCGCCCGCCGGTCCACGTCCCTTCCGGTCCATAGCAGTTCTGGAAGCGGGCGATGCGCACCGTCATCCCCCGGTTGCGCTCGTAAGCCATCGCCATCCGCTCGGCGTAGAGCTTCTCCCAGCCGTACTCGTTGTCCGGGTTGGCGGGGATGGCTTCGGCTTCGGTCATCTCCGGCTCGCCGGGCTGCATGTCGCGGTAGACGCACACCGACGACGAGAAAAAGTAGCGCGGCACGCCCATCTGCGCGGCGTTGTGCACCATATGGATGTTGATCAGCGCGCTGTTGTGCATGATCTCGCACTCGGCGGAGTGAATGAAGCCCATCCCGCCCATGTCCGCCGCGAGCTGGTAGACCTCGTCGAACGTGCCGCCGTTCCGGTTGAGCGCCTGCTGGCAGTTCGTTTCTTCGCGCAGGTCCAGTTGCAGGAACTCGTCAGCCTGGGTGGGCGCGAACTCGTGCGGCTTGATGTCCACCCCGCGCACCCAATAGCCTTCGCGCTTCAGTTTCTTGACCAGGTGCCCGCCGATAAAGCCGCCAGCGCCACAGACCAAAGCCGTTTTCATGCCTGTCTCCCTTTGCCTACCGGGCATTTGCTTGCCGCGCGGACCGCATGGGTAGCGCGCTATCAGAGCGCCCAATTATAGACCAGGTATCCGGCCAGCGGCCAGCGCCCTGCGCTTTAGCTAGTTCTGTCCAAAGACATGACAGGTCGCTT